>JADJZU010000017.1 GCA_016715625.1 Bacteroidota bacterium | reverse complement strand
AACAGGGCCATTTTAATTTTTGTTTTGCCCCACTTTTTGCGCACATGGCCATTCACAAAGGCCTTTACGTAACGCTCTTCGTTCAGGTAGTTTTCCTGCCGCAGCCGTTGCACATAAATGGCCGGGCTGCCGGCTGCCTTCAGTGCTTTAAATTTCTGCGCCACATCGGCTTCGCAGCGCTCCTGATACGAGCAATAGCGCGTTAGCTTTTCGTAAATACTTTCGTCCATGGGGCTTGTTTTTAGTTTCGCTGCGCTTTAAAAACAAACTTATTAAAAATCAGCGCGCCATCTTTCTGTTGCTGGCCGCCAACTCCATTAGCGGAGTGGCGCAGGGTATTTCTATGCTGGCAGTGCCCTGGTATTTTACGGGCATTCTTCAGCGGGCCGATTTGTTTGCGGTGTGCTATCTTGTGATTACAGCCGCTTCGCTGTTTTGGGGCGTGTATTCGGGCGCGCTCATTGACCGCCACAGTCGCAAAAGCATTTTTTTGTGGCTCAATGCCGGAGGCTTGCTGGCGCTGGCAGGCGTATCGCTCTATGGCTACATGGCGGGGCAGCTGCACTGGCTGGCGGTCATCAGTGTGTTTGCCACCACAGTGTTTGTGTATACGGTTCACTTCCCCAACCTCTATGCCTTTGCACAGGAAATAACCCCGCGCCACGATTATGCGCGCATTACCTCGCTGCTCGAAATTCAGGGACAAATCACCTTTACCGTGGCCGGTGGCCTGGCAGCCGCGCTGCTGCAGGGTTTTGACGGGCACCTCAGCGCCTGGGGGAACGCTATCCAATTGCCGTTTCAGATTAAGGCCTGGTCCATTCAGCAAATTTTTTTGGTGAACACGCTCACCTATGCCATTACCCTGCTGCTGGTGTGGCGCATACAGTCTATGCCGGTGGTGGAAAAAAAGATGGACACCGCTCCGCTTCCGGATAGGCTGAAATCGGGTTTTGTGTTTCTGCAAAAACATCCGCTCTTGTTTCAATTCGGCAATGCTTCGCTGCTGGTGTTTCTCACGGTGCTGGTGTTTGGCACGTATGTGTCCACGGTGTTTGTCAAAAACTATCTGCAGGGCGATGGGGCGGTGTATGCCCTCAGCGATATGGCCTTTTCGGTGGGTTCGCTGCTGGCGGGTTTTTTAACCACGCGGGTGTTTGGCGAAAAAAATGCGGTAAAGGGTATTATCATTTTATCGCTGGTGGCTGCGGGCTTATATGCGTTTATGACGGTGAACCGCGTTTTTGTCTTGTTCTACCTGGCCAATTTTTTAATAGGCTCGTGCAATGCCGCGGTGCGCATTCAGCGCATTACGTTTTTGTTTCACCACATCCCCAATCACATTATCGGACGCACCAATAGCGTGTTATTTGTGGTGAGTGTCTTGTTTCGCTTAGGGTTAATTGCCGTACTCAATCTTCCGTTTTTTCTGCAGGGCGAGCAGATAAAATATGCGGTGTGGGTATTGGCCGGCATCTGTGCAACGGGTGGTGTGTTGCTGGCGCGCAGTTATAAACAGTTGCTGCGCATGCCCGATGTGCCGCGCACTTAAAGCTGCGCTGCTACAGGTACGTGTTATTTCACGTTTTCGGGAATGGGCCAGTGTGGTTCGTTCGGGTCAAAATATATCATAAGTAGAGATTGAAGGTGGGTGCGTTTACGCCCGTTGCACAAAAAGGTTTCAATTTTCTTGCTTCGCTTTTCAATCGCCCTACATTTACAACTGTCATTTACCACCATGTATATCGCTCGTCTTTTATTTTTTGTCGCAGTATGGCTTGGATTGTCTGCGCAGGCGCAGCCGCTGAGCACCCACCCCATTTCTACGCAGAGCGAGGTGGGTTTTGAGCCCTGCCGCGACACGTTTCATTTATTCAAGCGGCAGGAGTTTTACGATATAGGGGTGATTCTGCCCTCCTGGTTGCCGATTGTAGACAAGCATTATGTGGCTATCGTAGAAGGGAAGGTCACTTACAACCGCAGCACGGGAGCCCACGGACCGTATATGTGCAACGAAGACCTGCCTTTTTATCATTACTCCCACGATTTTGATTTTGACATTGTGCCCGATGCTACACCCGACAATCGCTACACGAACTTACTGCCCTTGCTGGTGTATAATACGTCTAAGGGCCCCGATACTATTCTGGCGCAGGAAGTGCACTGCGAATGGGAATCGGGCATTGGCATGAATAACCCTATCAATCCTTTGCGCACCGAAAACGAAGCCGGAAACAGTGCCGGTTTTTTTACAGCCGGGCACGAGCGGGGCGATGTGTTGTGGAATTTTCCCACCATTGGCGACTGGGTGCATGTGGAAGGTCACTATGTGTGGGACCGCGGCCATCCGCCTGCCGAAGCCGAAATTCACCCGCCCCGGTTTTTAGCCGTAAAGAGACATTTGCCCGAGCAGATTATGATTGGCGATAGCTCGCTGAAGTTTGCTACGCGAATTGACCTGTTTGCCAGTGGCGATGGCGGAGCACTCATCAATAACCGCTACAACGCACCTAAATTTGTGCAAAAGGTAAACATGAGCGGCAAGGATTATGAATTTACCACCCGCATCAACCTGCCCAGGCCTTCGCCTCAGGCGCAGTTGCGCTATAGCCTGGAGAAAAGAAAAGGAGACGACTTTTCGGCACCGGAAACCATTGTGCTCAACAGCGACAGCGGCACCGTGACGGTGCTCCTGCCCTGGAAAAGCAAAAACGCCAACGACCTGGAGGTGTATGCGCGCACCCTTTTTGTTTTTTGGGACGAAGGCCGTGGTGTGCATTACGATTTGCCGATTGATGCCTATCGCGTTCGCCTGAGCCATGTCTATTTCCGAAAGCTGAACGACTACTTATCCAAAGCAGAAGTGCGTCTCTTTGCCAACGTAGGCAACCACTGGATATTTGTGAACGATTTTTTTGGCAAGAACGAAAAAATATTGTCGGCCGGCATGGGCAAAACGCGCAAAAAGCACTGGGACCTCCGCAACGAGTTTATGGTGTATTTGCCACGGGGCGAACACTTTAGGGTATTCATGAGCGGATGGGAAGTGGATGGCGTAGACCTGCTGAGCGGCAAACTGCTGGACCCCAACTCGGCCTGCGACAAAAAGACCAAGCGCTTTTTTAAAAACAATATTTTCTCTATTTCAAAAATGCTGATGAAAGGCTGCATGGACGATGAGTATGGCAACATCAGCATGTTGCACAGTGCCGAAAACCTGGGGAAGGAGAATCGTTATGTGAATTCGCCCAAAGAAGGCAAAAACGATGACCCCTGCCCGTTCAGCAAGTATCCGCTGAAAGACCGGTACTTTCTGACTTACTCGATTGAAAAAGTGAATTAGCCGCTATAGCGCGCTTCATTAATTGGTTTATCCTCGCAGCCCATGCGCAGCCTGTTTAAAATTCTGAATCTATTGGCTTTGGCCGTGTTGCTGCTATCGTGCGCGGCCACGTTCATAGCGCCTCAACAGGCTTGGCAGTTGTCGTTTCTGGGCTTTGCGTTTCCGGTGGTGCTGGTCATCAACTTTTTGTTTTTACTGCTCTGGATTTTGAAGCGCGATGCGTTTGGCTTGTTGCCGCTGTTTGCCCTGCTATTATCCTGGAATTTTGTAGAGAGCACTTTTGCGCTGCACTTCCGCGAAAAACAAACCGATGCCGGATATAAACTGATGACCTGGAACGTAAAAAACTTTGATCTCTACAACTGGAATCGAAACGAACAAACGCGGGAACAAATGATGGCCTTAATAGCCCGGCAACAACCCGATGTGCTTTGCCTGCAAGAGTTTTATACCAATAATCAGTTGTTTAAAAACCTGGAATACCTCCGCGACACGATGGGGTATCGTTACGTTTATTTTTCACCGGCCGTGGACCTCAAAAAAACACCCAAGAACAAAGTACAACAGTCGCTGTGGCAAAGTGGCGAGCTGCATCAGCAGTGGGGCGTGGCCACCTTTTCTAAATTTCCCATCACCCACACCGGCACCATCGATTTTGAAAACTCGCTGACCAACGAGTGCATTTTTACCGATATTGAATTGGGTGGCAAAAGCATCCGGCTGTATAACGTACACTTTCAGTCTATTCACCTCGGCTATGAAGATTATGCCACCTTAGACTCTTTGAAAGAAAACCAAACGGCCACCTGGAAATCGCTCAAGAGCATTTTGCGAAAAATGAAGCAGGCTTATACCAAGCGCGCACAGCAAGCCATGGCAGTGAGCGAGCACATGAATGCCTTTGATGGCGAAAAAGTGCTCTGTGGCGATTTTAATGATGTGCCGGTTTCTTACACTTACAAAACCACCGCTGCCCATTTGAAAGATGCGTTTATTGAAAAGAGTTCCGGCTTTGGGGCCACGTACGCCAACCGCTTCTCTATCTTCCGAATCGATTACACTTTGTTTGATGAACGCATCCGTATAAACTCCTATCGCACCATTCGCCAGGAACTGAGCGACCACTATCCGGTATGTGTCACCTTTAGTTTTTAGCCATTAGTATTTTATCACTTTCCCTCTCCAGGTTTTGTGTTCTGGAGCATGAGCCAGCACCAGGTAGCAGCCGGCCGGCAGCGATGAAAGGCCTATCGTTTTGTCATTCGTGCTGAGCAGGCGTTCTCCATGCAGAGACAGTATATCAATATTAAGAATCTCCTCCTCCGATTGAACAGACAGCTTGGCTGCCGTAGGATTCGGCACCAATGTCACCGCCATTTCCTGCACTTCGTAAATGGAAGAACTGCATGAATTGACGGCACTGGGCGTTCGGTCGGTTACTGCCACAAAGTTTCCGGTGCCATCGGCACACCGGGCTATAGCCGCATCGGGGGCCTGATTGCCATAGCTGAGGCTATCGAAAATGGTGGTGCCATCGCTCAGTATCAGGGCATCGCCAGTGTTGCTTAAATTAAAGTTGGTGTGCAGGTCAACATAGGTTTGGTCTTCATCATCGGCCCACAACACCAAGTGCTGCCCGGGCAGTATAAAGGCCTCTGCCGGAAAGGCCCACTTGGTTAAGTTGTCAATAGAGTCGCTCAGATACAAGCCCGAAAGGCTTAATGTCTGTGTGGTAGTATTGAGGAGTTCTATCCAGTCTTTGTATTTGCCTTTTTCGTTTTGTATGCCGGTGTTATTGTTCGCTGTAAGTTCATTGATGACTAAATCAGAAGTGGAGGCATTCGAAAGGCCGGCCTGAACCGTATAAAATTCATGCTCCGCTCTTTCGGGCGAAAACATACCTGCTGTTGCATTTTCAGCATACACGTAATACTGCATCAGTGCTCCATCCATTGTTACTGCGGCACCGTATACATCATCGTTGGCACTTCCATCATCATGCGCACCATCGTCATACATACGCACCCGCACAAAGCGCTCAGCCTTGTTAAACCGGTAACCTAAGTATACGGCCGTATCGTTTGTAACGGTCGCCCGGATTGTAAATGAAGCCGCAAAGGCCGGAGTAGCCGTGTTACTTACTACGTTACTGATAGTGGGTGGAGTGGCACTCAATGCATTGTTAAGGTAAGTAGCTCTGGCATCCATCAGCGGGTAGATGCCGGGGCTGGTGTTTTGTCCGCCACCACCACCGGTGGTATTCGTGGTGAGTGCATTTTGAAAGTTGGTGTAGGTAGACAGAAAATTGCCATCTGTTTGCACTGCGTTGCTGATCAGTGCCTGCATGCTTGCCGCTTGTGTTTTGTAACTGGCGTTCTTAAAATTCTCGTTGTTAATGGTACGCATGTGTGCCACATACATTTTCTCATAAAACGGATTATTCAGCAACTTATAAATCAGGGGCCAGGCAGCTTCGTTTTTATGCAGGAGATAATTCATGGTTTGCATGGTAGTGGCATTCAAATTGGAGGTGGTGCCTCCTGCCATACTGAACCCCCCAAAACACATGTTCAAATCCCAAACGGTGGGTATCCATTGCCGGGCATGATTTCTGTATAGGTAATAGTTCTGCCGGAAAGAACCGGAATAGCTGTCCAGATTGACGGTTACGTTATTGAAGGCCAGCATCCATAAAAATCTGTCCACGTCAGCCATGCTGTTAAACGATTGAAAATAATTATTGAGCGTATCGCAAAGCTGAAACAGCTCCGACCAGCCCGTGTCGCTTTTCAGCTCATACCGACTACTGTAGTTGGATAAGGTAGTGCCACTATACTCTAAGTTGCTGCCATTGCTGCCACCTCCGGGGCCCACATTCTGCGGGTTGCACTTGACAAAGGTGTGTTTAGTGCTGTAATAGTGCTTAATCAGAAACTCGTCATTGATGTCTTCGGCATTCGTCATGATGCCGTAGTAATTACCATTGATATACACTTTGGCAAAGTTGGAAAGCGGTGCATCCATATATTGCCGGAGGATAGCATAAGCCAGGGGTTCACGAATCATCGAGTTGTCCGTAAATCCGTTCCCCAGTTTGAGGTCTTCATAGCCTTGATAATCCTGATTCTGATATTCATCCAGCTTGATGTGTAATGGGTTCTTGATTCTGTTGGCACTGTAAGAACTATTGCCTTTAAACTTGACTCCGCAGTTTGGCAGCGCGGTACCATTGATGACCACCGAATCAGCGGGTATATAGGACTCGGCACCGGCTTTGGCGGTATCCATTCGGTAATCCCAGTTAGAAAATCCGAAGTAGATTTTAATCTCCTGAATGGTATTCAAATCATACAAAGACTGTGCGGTGGCCTGAGTAGCCAGGCCTGTCAGCAGCAACAAAAAAAGGGGTTTGCGCATAAGCGAGGGGGTGTAGATGAAGTATTTGTTTTTAAAAAATACGGATGATTGAATGAATATAAACGATGGCTTAACCTGATTTTAATGTGCCCAAAACTATTTCTTTACAGACGCGCATTGTACAAAACTCCTTCGGGGCCACCCTCCAGCATCAAAGAGAGCCCCCATTTTCTTTCGATTTTAGCACCCCGCTTACCAGCGATACCCTAAAATGCATAGCTTTTGACCCATCGCTGGTGTGGCAGAAGGCCCTTTTTGCTTGTCCTGCTTAGGTTTCTGCAGCAAAGAAGGAAGGCATACCGGGGTTGGGGCGCTTGCAGGCAGCCTCCTCACCCACCCCAATAAGGAGTGATTGTGATACCACATCGCCTCTTCTCTTTATCAGATTGTCACAATAGCTATATTCACGCCATGACATCCGAGCTCAAAATTTACAACACCCTCACCCGCGAAAAAGAAATTTTTAAACCGCTGAATGCCCCTCACGTGGGCCTGTATGTGTGCGGTCCCACGCTGTATAGCCACGCGCACCTGGGCAACTGCCGCACCTTTCTTTCGTTCGATATTGTGTTTCGCTATCTGAAGCACCTCGGCTATCAGGTGCGCTATGTGCGCAACATTACCGATGTGGGCCACCTCGAAAGCGATGCCGATGAAGGCGAAGACAAAATAGCCAAGCGCGCCCGCCTCGAAAAACTGGAGCCCATGGAAATTGTGCAGCTCTATGCTGTGGACTTTCACAAAGTGCTGGACGATTTTAACCTGCTGCCCCCCAGCATAGAACCCACCGCCAGCGGACACATCATCGAGCAAATAGAGATGACCAAAAAGATAATGGAAAACGGGCTGGCCTACGAAGTGGATGGCACCATTTGGTTCGATGTAGAAAAATTTGCCAAAACCTATCCCTACACCGAACTCAGCGGACGAAACCTCGATGAAATGCTCGATGGCACCCGCGATAACCTGGAAGGACAAAGCGAAAAACGCGGCCGCCTCGACTTTGCGTTATGGAAAAAAGCAAAGCCCGAACATATCATGCGCTGGCCCAGCCCCTGGGGCGAAGGTTTCCCCGGCTGGCACATTGAGTGCAGCGCCATGAGCACCAAGTATCTGGGCGAAGAATTTGACATACACGGTGGCGGCATGGATTTAATCCCCACCCACCACACCAACGAAATAGCCCAGCACCAGGCCTGCCACCACAAATCTCCGGCCCGCGTGTGGATGCACACCAACATGCTCACCGTCAACGGTCAGAAGATGAGCAAGAGCCTGGGCAATTCCTTTTTACCGCACGAACTGTTCACCGGCTCACACAAATTGCTGGAGCGCGGCTATTCGCCTATGACGGTGCGCTTTTTTATGCTGCAGGCACACTACCGCAGCACGCTCGATTTTTCGAACACCGCCCTGCAAGCGGCCGAAAAGGGATATCAGCGCCTGATGAATGCTCTCAAACTGGTGGGCGGGCTAAAAACATCCGACACCTCCACTTGCCGCATAGCCGAACTGAAGGCAGATATTTACAATGCCCTGAATGACGATTTTAATACCTCGGTGGCTATAGCGGGTTTGTTTGAAGGGGTGCGTATCATCAACTCCATCAACGATGGCAAAGACACCATCACGACAAGCGATAAAGACTTACTGCAAAAGCTGTTTAAAGAGATAACAGAAGATGTATTGGGTTTAAAAGAAGAAAGCGGTGCCGGCTCCGACAAGGTTGACGGCTTAATGAATCTGATTCTGGAACTGCGCAAAGATGTGCGCGCCAAAAAAGATTTTGCCACCAGCGACAAAATCCGCGATGAGCTACTCAAGGTAGGCATACAAGTAAAAGACGGCAAAGACGGAGTTACCTGGACCTCTAATTAAACTATGAAAAAGACACTCCTCTCGCTTTCTGTATTGCTTTTGCTTGCCTCTTGCGACACCTGCAACAACAAGACCACAACCCCTGCCGAGCCCACCAAACAAATCACGGTAAATGCTCCTACCTTCAGCAGCGATACAGCCTATAGCTATATACAAGCCCAGGTCAACTTTGGACCGCGCGCTATGAATACAACGGCTCACGAAAAATGTGCTGCATTTTTAATTCAGGAAGCAGAACGCTTTGCCGACACCGTATATGTTCAGCACTTTAATGCCAGGGGATACGATGGCACCGTGCTCAAAAGCACCAACATCGTTGCGGCATTCAACCCGCAGGCCACCACGCGGGTACTGCTGTGCTCACACTGGGACAGCCGCCCCTGGGCCGACCAGGACGACTCGGCCAGCACCGCTCCTATTTTAGCCGCCAACGATGGCGCCAGCGGGGTGGGCGTGCTGCTCGAAATTGCCCGTCTGCTCAAAGCCTCGCCCTTAAAAAATATTGGGGTAGATGTGTTCTTGATTGATGCAGAAGACTACGGCAAGCCCGGCTACGAAAACTCTTATTGCCTGGGCGCACAGCACTGGGCCACTAACCCGCATGTGCCCGGTTACAAAGCCGATTTCGGTATTTTGCTCGATATGGTAGGCGCGCCTAACGCTGTGTTTGCCCGCGAGGGTAACTCTACTTTCCATGCCGGCTGGGTGCAGGATGTAGTGTGGGGCAACGCAGCCGAACTGGGCTTCGGAAATTTTTTCAGCAACGAAAGAATTGGCGCCATCACCGATGACCATCTCTATATCAACAACCTCATTAAAATTCCCACCATCGACATTATTCAATACGACCCCGCATCCTCTTCCGGCACCTTTGGCGATTATTGGCACACACACGATGATGATATGGATGTAATAGACAAAGCCACCCTGCACGCAGTAGGTGCCACGGTTACCCACACCCTTTACAAATACGAGGCGGAGCAAACCCCGCTTCCCTGAAAATCCGGCTGTCTGTTTATCTGCTCAAATCTACACCGCCTGTGATAATGATTTTGTGAAAAAACACGGGCTGTTTCATTCTAAGCCTACATTTGACCATACGGAGAAATGGCCACCAAAAAATACAACCCTAAAAATTTCTGGAGCGTGTTTCGCAGAGTGCAGATTGCACTTTGGAGTTTTGTGCTTTTTGTGGTACTGTTTTTTATTGGCGTAAACTATGGGCTGCTGGGCGAAATGCCCGACCTGGACGCCATCCAGAATCCGCACAACGAATTTTCTACCACCATCTACTCCTCCGACTATGAGGTGCTGGGCAGCTACTATACCGAAAACCGCGTGGAGGTATCTTACGATGAACTGTCGCCCTATCTGGTGCAGGCGCTCATTTCCACCGAAGACAAACGATTTTACGACCACTCGGGCATAGACCTCAAAAGCCTGTTTCGGGCAGTGGTGCTCACGGGTCTGCTGCGCAGAGATGCCGGTGGCGGCTCCACCCTTACGCAGCAGCTGGCCAAAAATCTTTTTCATGACGACTTTGAACATGCCGGCAGCATTCGAAGGATGTTTCAAAAATTGAAGGAGTGGGTATTGGCCGCCAAGCTGGAGCGCACCTTTACCAAAGAAGAAATTATCAATCTGTATTTGAACACCGTGGAGTTCGGTTCGCTTTCCTACGGCATCAAAACCGCTTCCTTTACTTATTTCTACAAGTCGCCCAGAGAGTTAAAACCTGAGGAAGCAGCGCTGCTGGTGGCCATTGTAAATGCTCCTTCGCGTTTAAACCCCAAGAAGTATCCCGAACGTTCGATAGTACGCAGAAACCTGGTGCTCGACCGTATGAAAGAGGCCGGCTATCTGGCAGCAGCACAATGCGATTCGCTCAAGAAAAAAGAAATCAAGCTCAACTTTCACAACCCCGATTACCGCACCGGGCTGGCCACCTACATGCGCGAGAACCTGCGGCAGGAATTGAAAAACTGGTGCGAAAAAAATCCGAAGCCCGATGGCAGCCTGTGGAATATTTACGAAGATGGCCTAAAGGTGTTTACCACCATTGATTCGCGCATGCAGAAATATGCCGAAGATGCCATGGCCGAGCAGTTGACCTATCTGCAAGATGCGTTTTTCAAAGAATGGAAAGGAAAAGACCCCTGGAAGTCCGGCACCCGCGCCAAGCCCGAACTGCTCGACAAAATGATGAAGCAAAGCGAGCGCTATGCCGAGCTGAAAGCGGAAGGCAAGAGCGATGCAGAAATCAAACAGGTGTTTAACACCAAGATTCCGATGACTATCTTCAGCTGGCATGGCGACAAATCTTCCAGTCTGGATACGGTAATGAGTCCGCTCGATTCGCTGCGCTACTATCTGCAAATAGTGCAGGTAGGGTTTCTGGCTATGGATGCCCGCACCGGAGAAATTAAAGCCTGGATAGGCGGACCCAACATCCGATACTTTCAGCTGGATCACACCAAAAAAAGCACCAAACGACAAGTAGGTTCTACCATGAAGCCGTTTTTGTATGGTCTGGCTTTAGAGCGAAATTATGAGCCTTGCTCGCTCATTCCTTATCTGGCACCCGAGTGCAACGGCATAGACGCCAGCTGGAACCCCGATGGTACCGATAAGTGGAAAGAGGGAGAACTGGTGCCCATGAAAGACGGACTGGCCGCCTCCGACAACCGGGTGACGGCACGCATTATGTGCGATATCAACGACCCCAATCTGCTCGTGGAATTTGCACGCAGATGTGGTATCGAAAGTGCTCTGGAGGCGGTGCCTTCGCTCTGCCTGGGCACCTGCGACATTTCCTTGTTTGAGATGGTGGGGGCCTACTCCTGCTTTGCCAACCTGGGCACTTACAGTAAGCCCTATTTTATCAAGCGCATTGAAGACAAAAACGGAAATGTGCTGGCGCAGTTTGGCGAACAGCATAAAGAAGCCATAGCCGAAAACACCGCCTATACCCTCACCGAAATGATGAAGGGAGTCATTGACCGAGGCACCGCAGCCCGTTTGCGCTCGCGCTACGGATTGCAAATGCCCCTGGCCGGCAAAACGGGCACTACGCAGGGCAATGCCGATGCCTGGTTTATATGCTACAACCCTGATATTGTGGTGGGTGCCTGGGTAGGCTTTGAGCAACCGAGCGTTCATTTTGCCTCCAACTCTTCAGGGGCGGGTGCCACCGCTGCCATGCCCATTGTAGGTGGTTTTCTGAGAAAAAGCTTTAACGACCGAACCATTAAGCTGAGCAATTCTGATTTCCCTTTTCCTGCAGACTCCACCTATAGTGTGCGCTTCGATTGCAGCGCGGTGGATACCTCCGCCAGGAACGAAAGCATCACCCCTTAACCATCGCCATGCCCGGAAAAATATTTCTGATTCCCTCCTTTTTAAACGAAGACAGCCCGGCCATCATTCCGCAGCAGGTGACAGAGGCCGTGCATGCGCTGGATGAGTTTATTGTAGAAAATGCCAAAACCGCCCGCAGATTTCTGCGCGCCATTGGCTACAAAAAAAACTTCGACACCGAGGTGACCCTGCATGAAATGGATAAACATGCTAAGGCTGTGAGTTTTGATGCCTTGCTGAAGAATGTGCTGGAAGGAAAAAACTGCGGCATTATTTCCGAAGCCGGCAACCCCTGCATTGCTGACCCGGGCAATGAAATTGTGGCCTATGCACACAAAAGAGAAATAGAAGTAGTGCCCCTGGTAGGCCCCTCCTCTATTTTGCTGGCGCTCATCTCCTCGGGGTTCAGCGGACAGCAATTTTCGTTCAACGGCTATTTGCCTATTCAGGGTGCTGAGCGCAGCAGAAAAATAAAGCAGCTGGAAAGTGCCGCCAAAAACGGCCATACACAGATTTTTATGGAAACGCCTTTCCGCAATCAAAAACTGCTGGACGAAATACTAAAAACCTGTCAGGACGATACCGCCCTGTGCATTGCCTGCGACCTCACCTTGAGCACACAATACATTCGCACCCGCAAGGTGCGCGATTGGAAAAAAGCAAAGCCAGACCTACACAAGCGCTACTGCATCTTCCTGTTTGGATAGTGCGCGCCAAAACCTTCGGCCTGCTCGCTTGTTACGCTTCAAACATTTTACAATGAGCGTATATCAATTGCACCGAAAACAGTTTTTACCCATCAGCCTCGACACTGCCTGGCAATTTTTTTCCTCTCCGCACAATCTCAAAGAGATAACCCCACCCGACATGGCCATGACGGTACTCAACGATTCGGCTCGCGAAAAAATGTTTGCCGGGCAAGTCATTTCCTACCATGTATCTCCGCTATTAGGCATAAAGCTCTTTTGGCTCACCGAAATTACACACGTAAAAGACCGCGAATACTTTGTAGACGAACAGCGCGTGGGCCCTTATGCTTTGTGGCATCACCTGCATCGGTTCAGGGAAGTGCCCGGTGGTGTAGAGATGGAAGATATTGTGCATTATCAGCTGCCGCTGGGTCCACTGGGTTGGATAGCGTATGCGCTATTTGTGCGCCAAAAACTGGAAGGCATATTTGATTACCGATTCAAGATACTGGAACGACATTTTAAGGGCTAATCGCGGCCAATAAAACTACCGAGCATTCGTCTTTTGCAAATAAGCGCCAGTCGCTTCAAATACAAAACTTTATATTTTCACTCCGCAAAAAAACAATGCAGCAATGATGAACGCAAAAATGGAAGAGCCCGAAAAGCCCAACAAGCAGGATGAACTGATAGAAAAATTTGCCGGTGGCATGATGAAGTTCGACAACAAGTTTCTCGAACAGCGCAAGATCTTTTTATGGGGTGGTGTGCACGATGAAAGTGCCGAAAAGCTGGTCAACCGCCTCTTGTTTCTGGAAGCCAACGACCCCGGCAAAGACATTTTCTTTTACATCAATAGCCCGGGTGGTGTAGTAACCAGCGGCATGGTGGTGTATGATGTAATGCAAATGATATCCTCACCGGTGCATACCATTTGCATGGGCCTGGCTGCTTCTATGGGTTCTATTCTGCTGAGCGGAGGCACCAAAGGCAAGCGCAGTATCTGGAAACACGGCCGCGTGATGATTCACCAGCCATCGCTGGGCGGCATGTATGGTCAGGCGACCGATATTGAAATTACCGCCAACGAAATATTGAAGGTAAAAAACATGAGTGCAGAAGTGCTGGCACAAAACTGCGGCAAAACCTTTGAACAGGTAATGAAAGACTTTGACCGCGACAACTGGATGAATGCCGAACAGGCATTGGAGTATGGAATTGTAGATGCTATTGCCGACAAGATTTAAGTTATGACCCGTCAAGATCAGAATGTAGAAACAGCACGTTATCAAAAAGAAATCGCTCTCCGCCTGGGGCTCGATGCCGATAATCTCATTTTCAATTACAAGCAGAAAAACGAAACCGTTCGGCTTGACCTTGTAACGGTAAATCCCAAACACGAACAGAGCTTTCTGTTTCACACCATCACAGGCACCGATAAGATAGATGCATTAAAAAAAATGCTCGAATACATTGAGCAGCATTACCCTTTAGCGGGCAGCATGACCATCCAGTGGGTTAAGCTGGGCGACAATAAGCTGCACACTTCTTACTTCCGTGCACAAAACATGTATGAGGCGCTCGATAAGTTTTACTATGGCCGCGATATGAGCCAATACAAAATCTTCAGCATTACACTGAACCCCGTTAGCTAAACACCGGTGCTGTCTAAAAAGGACAATGCACAACATTTTGTAGATTCCCTACGTTAAAATGTGGACGAACTGTTGATAATTCGTAGCGGATAAAAATCTGTCTATGCAAAAGCTACTGGCCTCTCTCTTAGCGTTGTTTCTTTTCTCTGCTGTGCAGGCACAACAGAAAGAAGATGTGTTGAAATACATTCAGCAGTATAAAGACATTGCCGTGGAAGAAATGGTGCGCACCAAAATTCCGGCCTCCATTACCCTGGCACAGGGCATTGTGGAAACCGGCTCCGGCTCTTCTTCGCTGGCCCAAAAAGCCAACAACCACTTCGGCATTAAGTGCAAAGAAGAATGGAAAGGCAAAAAATATTATCACAATGACGACCTGCCCAACGAGTGCTTCCGCGTGTATGAAAACGCCCGCAGCAGCTATGCCGACCACTCCGAGTTTCTGATGACCCGCCCCTGGTATGCCCCGCTTTGGCAGTTTAAGATTACCGACTACAAATCATGGGCCTACGGGCTCAAAAGTGCCGGCTATGCTACCAATCCGCAATATGCGTCCATGCTCATTAAAATGATTGAAGAATATAACCTGGCCGAGCTGGATCAACAGGGCGTGGCCATGATAGAACAAAAAGACAAAATGCTGCAGCAGGGCGAAAAAGCCAGCGGAGCTCCGGCACAGGCTTCGGCCGGCAACACGGTTATCATCAGCGAGGTGAAAAAGGCAGAGCCCGAACAGGTGGTTATTAAGGACAAGAAAGAGGAAAAGCCCGCCCGCCCCGAATATGTAGTCAACGGAGTGCGTGCCCTCAAAGCCATTGGCAACGAAGACCCGCTTAAAATTGCCTTTGAATACAACCTCGACTACAGCTATGTGATGTCTTTCAATGACCTGAACACAGGCGACCGTTTCAAAGACGGAGAATACATTTATCTGCAGGCTAAAAAATCAAGGGGCACAGAGGCTGTTTACACCGTAAAAGCCGGAGAAAACATGCGCGACATTGCACAGAAAACCGGCATGAAGCTCCGCGACCTGTATGCCAAAAATCAAATGAAGATGAACGACCAGGTATATGCCGGAGAACAGGTATCGCTGCAGGAAAAAAGAGAGCTGCCTCCGCGCACCATGAGCTATGCCGAATATCTTAAAACGCTCAACGGGCAGGCCGCACCGGACGGACGGGCCTCCAACACCATTCGCCTGGATAAGCGACAATACGAAGTGCAGCACACTGATACCTTGCAGACCATTGCCGGAAAGTTTAACACCACCGTAGATAAACTGAAAGAAGCCAACGGACTGGAAACCTCGGAGGTGAAAGCCGGACAAACGCTGGTGATTGCACAATAATCTTTCCTAAAAAACACAAAGAAAAGCAGGCCACAGCGTCTGCTTTTCTGTTTAGAGAAAACAATGCGGCCTGCAAGGCGTTTTGTATCCAAATAAATAACATGCGCATCGCTCCATTTATTCTTATCACGTTTTTTGCAACGGTGGCCTTGCCATCCTGCGCGCAAAAAGCAGAAAAGCCAAAACCCAAAAAAGAAAACAACATGTCCATCGCAACGACCATCGACACCATCACCCTCGGCAACGGATGCTTCTGGTGCACCGAAGCTGTTTTTCAACGATTAAACGGGGTGCTGTCGGTAGCCTCCGGCTACTCGGGGGGCAAACTGGCCAACCCCACCTACAAAGAAGTGTGCAGCGGACTTACCGGCCATGCAGAAGTGATTCAGGTAACCTATGACCCTGCTGTCATTTCGCTGGCGGAATTGCTGCAGGTATTTTTTAAAACCCACGACCCCACCACGCTCAACCGGCAGGGGGGCGATGAAGGCACACAATATCGCTCGGCTATATTCTATCACAACGAAGCGCAAAGGATTGTTGCGGAAGAGGTAAAAACGGGCTTAGATAAAAGCGGGGCCTTCACCGACCCTATTGTGACTGAAATTACCCCCTTCGGCAAATTCTATAAGGCGGAAGACTATCACCAGAACTACTTCAACGACAACAAGAATAAGAACCCCTATTGTTCTTATGTGATAGTACCCAAGCTGGAAAAGTTTGAAAAGTATTTTGCCGATAAACTGAAGAAATAATTTTTCGGGTATACATCGAAAAGTTTTAGGCATATTTACTCTGTCTAAAAGCACAAATATGTTTACCCACTCTTCCCTGTTTCACAAAGTTTTTTTTGCTGCGGTTGTTATTTTATTCTCCAACAACGGACTGGCCCTGGCACAGGGCGAAACCCAAAACACCGCGGGTGGCAATGCCGGACCCTTCTGGAAAACGGTTGGAAATGCCTCTATCAATTCAGGCGTGAACTTTATTGGCACTACGGATGCGGCTGATTTTGTTATACGCACCAATAACACGGAGCGGGCGCGTGTGACCTCTGCCGGTAATGTAGGCATTGGAATCAACGGACCACTGAATAAACTGGATATAGCTGCAGCCGCCCGCAGTGGCGCGCACGGCACCGGCCTCCCGCTTTATGTCACCGGCACACTGGGTGCCGCCAATGCCGGTGTAGAGTTCCGGCACGATAACGGCACACAGGGCATAGGCTTTGGTTACAATACCATTTACGCTGCGGGCAGCAATACCACACAGGATTTAGGCCTGTCGAGCAAAAGCACCGGCAACCTCAACTTTTCTACCAATGCCACGCAACGCATGATTATACTGGGCAGCAACGGCAACGTGGGCATAGGCACTACCGCTCCCGCTTACCGGCTCGACCTCGCCAATGGTACCTTTGGCTTTGGCAATGGCAACCAACGCACCGAAACCCGCGACAATGCCGGCCTGCAAGGCAATGCAGGCGCACAAAGCGGTTTCTTTGAAACATCTGCCCCCACCAACTTTCCTGCAGGCGCAACCAGCTGGTGGCACTTAATTGACTCGCGCCACAGCAACACCGGCAACAATTACGCCATGCAGTTATCGGGTAGTTTTTTTGATCAGGAATTGTGGGTGCGCAAAACCAACGGAGCCGCCAACACCGCCTGGAGCCGGGTGCTCACTTCTTCTAACTTAAATACACAGGCCTGGACGCTGCTGGGCAACAGCGGCACCAATGCCGCTACCAATTATATAGGCACCAGCGATGCGGTGGATTTTGTGGTACGAACAAGTGGTAGTGAGCGCATGCGCGTAACCGCAGGCGGCAATGTAGGCATTGGCGCTACCGCTCCGGCTGTAAGATTATCGGTAGGTGGCAACGGCACCAATGTATATGCCACCGATATGTGGGTAGAAAACAACATCCACGTGCAGGGCAACGAAACACTGAACCAGGGCGGGCGCGGACCGCATGCGCATCGGCACTGCCTGGGGCTTTATGGGGCTATTCACCGATGGCTCTTCTACGGGTGCCGCCAACGACCTGGTGTTAGGCTCCGGCTCGGGCTATGTGCGCGTAGGCCCTTATGTGAATTCGAATCAGCATTTGCGTTGGTCTAATTCTACTTTGCGCGATGACCAGGGCGGTGCCATTGAGCTGGGTGGCAATGATGCCTTAGGCGCTTATGGAAACGGCACGCCTTACATCGACTGGCATGTGAACGATGGCTATAACCGCGACTACGACATTCGCGAAATTGCCTCTACCGATGGCTATGGCCCCACCATGAGCTGGATTAGCTACGAAGGAGCCAATCAATATCCTTACCTCCAGCTCGACTGGATTGGCGCTTACGACAACTGGGCCGATGTATCGGCCTGGCAATACTGGGCCAACAGCAGCAACAGCTTATACTGGGACACCTACAGCGACCTCGACCTGATTGACAAAATTCGCCCCAAGGCGATTGTGAATCCTAAAACAAAAGAAGTGGTGATGATTAACGACCCGCAGACCATGCCCTCGTTTATCACCAAACAATCGAAGGGCAACAGCGACCAATACATCTACAACCTGTGCAGCGCCATCTCGCTGAATACCGGTGCCATCCGCCAGTTGCGGGCCGAAACCAAAACCTGCAACGAAGGACAGGATGCCCGCCTGGAGCGTCTGGAAAAAATGGTGGAAGCATTGAGCGGACAAAAACTGGATGACATTCAGTTTATATCGGGCGGCACGGTTTACAAAGGCCTGTCAACATACGTGGTGATGGATGGCCGCATTACAGCCGATTCTAAAATCAGTATCAATTTTAAAGGCAGCGTAGGCAGCTACAAAATTACCGAGCAAACCAATGGTTCGTTCCGCCTGTCGTTTGATGCACCGCTGCAGCAGGATGCCCCTTACACCTACAGCAGCGCGCTGAAATAAACGTTCAATTTTTTTTATCCCAAAACATAAAAGGCTAACAGTTGTTAGCCTTTTTTTATGTGGTGTGGTGAGCGTTAAATATCCGATGCACATTACTGCACCAGCAGCAGCAGCTCCTGCACATCGCGTGCCTCGGTGGCGGCATGGCTGCTGGCGGCAATGCGCTGCAGGGTGTGCAGGGGCGAAGCATGCAGCGGTGGCAGCTGCCACTGTGCCGCGTGGAACTGCCCACCGGGCAGCAGGGCTGCGTAGAGTTTCTGTTGTATAAAATCGAGCGGCAGGCAGCTGTGGTTATGGAGCACCACACTGTGTTGCTTCACCTCGCCCTGCGGGCCGGTGCAGGTGTAGCTGATTTGTATGCGATGGGTGCAGCAGGGCGCGGGCATAAGATGATTTGTGAATGGGGGCGAAAGAAATGTTTTTGCGCTGCTTTTGCCTTTTGCTTTACCACAAAAAAAACAGCAGCCCCTTCTTCGGGGCTGCTGTAGCTTGTTTGGTTTTTTGAATGCGGTGCAAAACCCCGAACAGCGGCCTATAAGATTTCCACCTGCCAGTCGGCCGGGGTCAGCGATGGATTAAACACGTTGAGATACACATGCGTGGGGCTGTAGCCCATCTCCACCGCCACCTTCTGCACCTGGCTGTCGGGGCCCACCTCGGTGAGCACCGTGGCGGTGCCGGTGCCGCCCGAGGGCGAATCGCTGAAGTAATAAGTCAGCTCGCCCGTCAGGTTCAGGTTTTCGAGCTGCAGCACGGTGTCGGCCTGCAGTTTGCCGGGGGCAAAGGGCACATTGACCATGCTCTCCATAGGGGCGGTGCCCTTCTTGATGTTTTGACTGCCGCCTCCGTTGTCGTCAATAGCGCGGGCCGCTTTGTAAAGGGCATACTGTATGGGGTCCACGGCCTCGAAGGTAAGCATGTAAATATCGAGCGTATCGAGCAGGCTGTCGCCCTCCTTAAAGAGCGCCTCCACGCCTTTGGTATACACCGCCTTTTCGCCTTTCTTTTCGGCCGGCAGCTGCATCACATTAAAAAAATCCTGAAGCGCCAGCTGCAGGGCCGTTACATCGGCCGGGCCGCTGTTGAAGCCCGACAGGTTGGCTTCTACCGGCTGCGCTATTTTGTGCAGATACTTGGCTTTTACATACAGGTCGTTGTCGCGCGCGCTGTCGAGCTCGCTTTTGGTGTAGTCGGCCAGCTTGATGTTGCCGGGCTGATTAATGCTCAGAAAATACGCAGCGGCCGCGCGGCTCACCTTGAGGGTAATCACCTCCAGGTCGGTGCGCTCGGTGGCTTTTTCGATGGTGAAGCCCGTGGTATCGCTGCCCGATATACCCGCAGCCTCTGTAATGTCGGCTATCAGATTGTTGAGGCTGCTTTGCAGAGGGGCTATCTGCGTTACACTCACTAAGGCCGCGGCATTGTCGGTGAGGTAGTCGTTTACCTTTTCAAACATGCCCAGTTTGTTTTCCTGAATGTCGTTCATGGTTTTTGATTTTGATGGTTAAAAAATGTGTAGCACAAATTACGGGCAGCCATTGCCTGTACGCAAGAGCACAGAGGGCGTTTGGAGGGGTGGAGTTTGCGGTTTACACTACCTGGTGCGCGGTTTATGTTAACCAGTGTTCGATTTACACCTATCGGTGCATGGTATACACTGTCTGATGTTCAGTTTACACTATAGCGTGTTGTTCTTACACTCTTTGGTGCGCGGTTTACAGTCTTTGATACGCGATTTACACCAATTGGTGCGCGGTTTATCTCAAAAAACGGCTGCGCACACTTCCAAATTTGAAATAGCGGTTTTAATTTTATGGCTCACATTACACGTATTCTTTAAAATGTTTGAAGTATGCTTGTATTAAACATCAAAAAAGAAATGGCAGCAAAAAACATAACCAATATGCTGCCCTGGCTGGTAAAAATTGGTATACCAAGTCGATCAGCGATTAAATTGTTAAGCGGAAAAGCCAAGCATGTATACCTGCCGCATATCGAACTGATATGCCTGCATATGAATTGCACGCCCAACGACCTCTTTAGCTGGACACCCGCCCCTCATGCGCAGCAGCGCCTGAGCAATCATCCGCTGCAGGAGATAAAAGGCGGCACCGAAACCCCCAACGTGCAGCACTATGTGAAGCAGCTATCGCGCAAGGGCATTGCCGAGGTAGAAAAATATGCTCAAAAAAAGCTGGAGGAAGAAGTAGCAAACCGCCAGCAGCGCATAGCCGAACGCAAAAAGAAAGAAACGGCAGGCAAGTAGCCCTCAGCGCAGTGCCAGCAGGTCGAGTATATCTCTGCTGCAGGTGGGGCGATGGGCGGTGTGTGCCACGTGGGAAAGCTCGTGGTAAGGATGATCTGTTTCGCAGTCCCATTGCTCGAAATGCAGGTCGGGGAGGTGGTAGTGGGTGAGGTAATTGCACGAGCTTTAAAAAATAATGGATTCAATTTTATCTTTCGTGACAATTTGGGTAGAGCTTATAACTTTTACTGTTGGCGGTTCTGTTGCTTTGTATTGTTTAATTTCTTTGATAAGCTCATCAAAATCTTTTGATGTAGCAACCACTACTTTATCTAAACCAATTACGTCACCCGTCTTTATCTTTTGCTTTACACTCTCAGCTTCCTTTACATGGAGTGTTACCAAAAAACTAAGTGCTTTACGGTGAACATACTTTAACGCTATGGCTTCAAGGCCGGTTTGCTTATATCTTCACTTAAACTCTTTTTGCGCTTATACAAACGGTCCGCGCTCTTTGGTGATAACTATGAGGTCATAAATTGCCGTTAGGCACAAACGCAACTTTTGCACTTAAATAGAGAGGCAATAGATTTTCTCTTACAAAGAGTGTTGCCAAAATGTATTCGAAAACTTTTCCATTTAAACCAGCAGTACTGCCTTTTAATTTCTCGTATCGAGTCCAATACTTTTTTACGTACTCGCTGGGTGTGCTATACGGTACCTCTAAAAAATTAGGATAAAGACTGTCAAAAGCTTTTTCCGCTTTTTTATCCTCACCTACAGTAATTGATAATTGATTTAAGATGCCTGCCATGGTTTATTTATTTAAGTGTTTCCAAAGTTTGTCTATGATTACTTCAGCGGTTGCCTGTATTGCCGGTACGGCAACGGAGTTGCCGAATTGCTTATAGGCAGAGGCATCAGCAACTTCTATTCTGAATTCATCGGGAAAGCCCTGTAAGCGCGCCCATTCCCGTGGAGTCATTTTGCGAATGCCTTCCTGATTCACTTCTCCTTTAATTTTTGTTTCGGGAGTAAAATCTTTGAGTCTTTTATCAATCACCAGATTTCTTTCCTTCCCCATGCCGCCAACCACGATAGCGTTAGAGGTGCCGTTATCGGGAATAATTTCATAGCCAAATCCGTTTCCTTTGCTTTCGTGGCGAGCCTTATGTTTTACCAGAGTAGATAGATATTGAGTAGACAGATAATAGCGGGTAGAAACCACTTTTTTCTCTTTAATATCTTTTAGAGTTACCTTCTTTTCAGAGGGTGTGGGGTATTTGAAATCGTTAATGTTCAGGTCTTCTCTGAATCCTACAATAAATATTCTCTCTCTGTTTTGCGGAACACCAAAATTGCGAGTATTCATTATTTGTGGCTCGGGCACATAATATTTCAAATCGTTTCTGAGGACATTAAGAATTGTATTCAGTGTTTTACCACCATCATGATTGCGCAGGCCTTTTACATTTTCTAAAAAGAATGCTGCGGGTTTTCTGCGCTTAATTATTTCTGCTACATCAAAAAATAATGTTTTACGTGTATCTTCAAAACCACCACGCTTGCCTGCAATAGAAAATGCCTGACAAGGAAAGCCGGCACAGAGGACATCAAATTTCTGGGCACATATTGCTTTACCTCTTCTTTTGTTATATCACCAAAGGGCAGTTCGCCAAAGTTTTCACTTTTTGTGCTTCCTTATCCCACCTGAGGAAAAGACACATTCACCACCCAAATTCTGCATGGCTAAACGAAAACCACCAATACCCCGCAAAGAGGTCTATGAATTTAAATTTTGGCTTTATCGGTTTAGGAAAAGGAACCTGCTCAAAACCGAAAAGGTCATTGATGTAACCTTCTGCAACAAGGTTTGATATCTCTCCGTCAAAATAACCGGCAAGCAATTCTTTAGTAAATAATACCGCATCCTTTTTCAGCGCTTTATCTTTTGAATAAGCATAGTGGCTGATTACAGCAGCGCGGTAATTTTCTGGGCCATAAACAGAAACGAGAAATTTTTTATCGCCCTCAAACACATGAATTTTTGAACTGAGCAGTTCAGGCTTTATTTCTTTTTTCATCTCTTCTTCTTTTTAGCTGTTTGAAAAAGTGATGAGTCAAAAAATTCACTGAAGCTTACATCGAGTGCAGTAACCACCCTCTCCAATGTTTCCAGCGAAACATTTCTTCTGCCGTTTTCAATATGGTTCATAGAGGTGCGGTTTACCTCTGCTTTCCAGGCAAGCTCTTCCTGTGTAAGCTTTTTTTGCTCCCGCAATTCGCGTATGCGCGATGCCGTGCGACCTATAATATTCATAGGTGCAAGCTATGTGGCGTGTCTTAAACGCAATTTGCTTTTAAGACACGTGCCCGAAAGAAGTTATTAACTCAGTTCAATTTACTGAGCAGGCGCTCCAGTGTTCTGTCGCGCTTAGCGGGTTTAAGCTCACACTCCCAAAGTGAGATTACGCGCCAGTGAAGTTTGCGCAGTGCCTGTGTGTGTTTGGTGTCGTTGGCTTTGTTTCCGTTTATTTTTTGGAGCCACCAGTCGGTGCGGGTTTTGGGTATGGTGGCGTATTTGCAGTTGTTGTGGCCGTGCCAGAAACAGCCGTTTACAAAAATGACGGTTTTGTATTTGGTTAATACGATGTCGGGTTTGCCGGGTAGTGTTTTGTCGTGCAGCTTATAGCGAAAGCCGTTTGTATGCAGAAAAGAGCGCACCATCATTTCGGGCTTTGTGTCTTTGCCTTTAATGCGGCTCATGTTATAGCTGCGCTGCTCGCTGGTATGCACATCGGCCATGGTGCAGCTACTTCCACCAACAGCGCAAACCGCCCCACCTGGGCTTTCACGCTTTCGGGCACTCCTAGTCGCATAATAAAAATGAGGTCTCCGGTTTTGCTTTTTCCAGCCCTTTGGCACCGGCAGCATCGGCCATGCCGGCACGGCACAGCACCTTGGTAATGCTCCCCTTTCCGCTTATCACCACCTGGACCGAGGCGGGCTTTACGGTAGCGCGCCAGCCCTCGTTGCCCACTTCCAGGGCAACAAATGTTTTTCAACTGCTGCACGGTAATTTCGTTGCGCGGCAGGCGCTCGCCCTGCAGCAGCAGATAAGTAGTTGAGGTTTGCGCCTGCGCAACGCCACTCAGGCAAAGTTGTAAAGCCATGGTGGCAATTACCAGCGTTGTTGCCGTCGATTTATCCCAAAAGGCAAGTAACTGATTTGAAGTCCACCCGATTTTGTTCTTAGTTCCCAGATATCATGCTGAAGTTTTTTAAAAAGTTTGGGGTCATTCGTTTGCTGAGCCAGGTCAATGTTGTAAGTATTTCAATGTTTTGGACAAGCTCGATATAAACCGGGCCCTCCATAAATCCGCCAAAATCTTTAGCACCTCTTTTAAAAGCAACAAAGATAATGGTGGTTTCCAATTTTAGAAACATTTGTTTCCATAAATGTAAAAGATTGGGCTGTTTTTTCATTGACAACAATCAACCCCGGTGTTGATGCCCATCATTGCCCGAAGCCTTTTGACACCTTCATTTTTGCACTCAATAAAAACAAAAAACCATGAGCAACCTAAGCAAATTCAACGACCGTGGCTTCGCAAGCCCCTTTTTCCGCGACCTGTTTGACGACACTTTTTTCAACGCCCAAAGCAAGCAAACATTGCCGGCAGCCAACATTGCAGAGTCGGACAAAAACTACTCCATAGAACTGGCCGTGCCGGGCTACCGCAAAGAAGACTTTAAGGTAAAGGTAGACAAGGATGTGCTTACCATCAGTGCCGAATCAAAATCAGAAAGCACCGAAAAAGACAAGGAGTATACGTGCAAAGAATACAACTACAGCAGCTTTGCCCGTTCGTTTCGCCTGCCCGACAATGTGCAGGACGATGCCATATCGGCCAAATACGACAACGGTATTCTGCACCTTCACCTGCCCAAAAGCAGCACACAGGTAAGCAGCACCAAAGAAATAAAAGTGGGCTAAGCGCCTTTGTTCAGAGCAAACCACCACGGCCTTTGTCGTGGTGGTTTTTTTATGTGTTAGTGTAGTGTGAGATGGCTGTGGATACAGGTGCATAAGCCCGCCAGGTTATCCAACAAGGCCCTTCTCTGTTGTTTTAATATTTTGATAATCAGTATATATAGCGGGTGTTATTTGTTTTTGTTATCCACAATACGAAATTCGCCCTGCAATGTCCATCCGCTTTCACCATGCCGACAAATCCTGCCCCCTTGCTCACAAGCGCGCACTGAAGCAGTTCATAGAAAACCGCTGCACCCGCGAGGGCCACAAAGGGCAAAGGCAAATCAGCATCATCTTTTGTTCGGACGATTACCTGCTGGGCATCAACCGACAGTTCCTCCACCACGACTACTACACCGACATTATAACCTTTCCCCTCACCTCCACCCCGCAGCTTTTGGAGGCAGAAATTTACATCAGCATAGACAGGGTGAAGGAAAACAGTCTCCAGTTTGCCAAAGCCACCAAAGCATCGGCCTTTAATCAGGAACTGCACCGGGTTATTTTCCACGGAGTGCTCCACCTGCTGGGCTATGGCGACAAAACCCCCGCCCAAAAGAAAGCCATGCGGGCGGCTGAAGATAAATGGCTGAAGCTATACAGCGCATTCCTTGGCAAACAGGGGGCTTAAAAAGCCCCAATGTTCCATGTGGAACAAACAAAGACTAAATTTTTTGCCAATTCTTATATCTGGTTCCACGTGGCACACTCCACCTATTTAGCCATTTAACCCTTTAGCCTATATTTGCGCCTATGTTCAAAGAATATGACGTAATAGTAGTGGGTGCGGGCCACGCAGGATGCGAAGCCGCAGCCGCAGCGGCCAATATGGGCAGCAGTGTGCTGCTGGTAACCATGAACATGCAAACCATTGCCCAAATGAGCTGCAACCCCGCCATGGGCGGCATAGCCAAAGGGCAGATAGTGCGCGAAATAGACGCATTAGGGGGCTATAGCGGCATTGTGAGCGACAAGAGCATGGTGCAGTTCCGGATGCTCAACAGAAGCAAGGGGCCGGCTATGTGGAGCCCCAGGACCCAGAACGACAGAATGATGTTTGCAAGTGTGTGGAGAAGCATGCTGGAGGAGACCAAAAATGTGGATTTCTGGCAAGATATGGTTGGCGGGCTGTTAATAAAGGGCAATAGAGTGTGCGGAATCCGCACTTCTATGGGGATAGAGATTCCGGCCAAATCGGTGGTTTTGACCAACGGCACCTTCCTCAACGGGCTCATCCATATAGGCGAAAAGCATTTTGGCGGGGGCAGGGCAGGCGAAAAAGCGGCCACCGGCATTACGGAGCAACTGATAGAACTTGGCTTTGAGGCCGGCAGAATGAAGACCGGAACCCCTCCGCGCATAGACGGCAGAAGCCTGAATTATTCTGTAATGGAAGAACAGTTGGGGGATGAGGAAGTGGTGGGTTTCTCCTTCAAGCAAGGCAACAACCCCTTTGTATCAAATCCGAAATCCGAAATTCAACATTCAAAATTAAAACAACTCAGCTGCCACATTACCTACACCAACCAAAAGGTGCACGACATACTGCGGACCGGTTTTGACAAAAGCCCCATGTTCTCGGGCCGCATAAAGGGGCTGGGGCCGCGCTATTGTCCTTCTGTAGAAGATAAAATAGACCGCTTTGCCGACAAAGAAAGGCACCAGTTGTTTGTAGAGCCCGAAGGCTGGAACACGGTGGAGATCTATGTCAACGGCTTTTCTACCTCCCTGCCCGAAGATGTGCAATACAAGGCACTCAAAGAGGTGCCGGGCTTTGAGAACATGAAGATGTTCCGTCCCGGCTATGCCATCGAATACGATTATTTTCCGCCTACACAGCTGGAGCATACCCTGGAAACAAAACTGGTGAAAGGACTTTACTTTGCCGGGCAGATAAACGGTACCACTGGCTATGAAGAAGCCGCCTGTCAGGGTTTAATGGCTGGCATCAACGCTCACCTGCAAGCCAAAGAAGAGGGGCCATTTACCCTCAGCCGGGCCGATGCCTATATAGGCGTGTTGATAGACGATTTGATTACCAAAGGCACCGAAGAGCCTTATAGGATGTTTACCAGCCGTGCCGAATACCGCATTCTGCTGCGCCAGGATAATGCGGACCTGCGCTTGACAGAAACGGGCTATCGCCTGGGCTTAGCCGATGAAGAGCGACTGCAAAATGTAAAGAAAAAGAAGGAAAGCATTGCTGCTATCAAAGACTATTTTGAGCAATACAGCGTGGAGCCTGCGGCCATCAATGCCGGTCTGGAAGCCTGGGGCACCAGCACTATTTCACAGCGCCAAAAGCTGAGTAAGGTATTGGCCCGACCACAGCTGGGCATGAAAGAGCTGCGCGGTTCGCTGAGCGATTTAAATGCATTTCTCAACACCCACGACCAGCAAGCGGTGGAGAGTGCCGAAATAGAAATGAAATACGAAAGTTATATTCAAAAAGAAGTGGAGTTGGCCGATAAAATGACGAAGCTGGAAAACATTCGATTGGACAGCGCGTTTGACTATTCGCAACTAAAATCGCTTTCGATGGAAGCCAGAATTAAGTTATCGAAAATAAAGCCCACTTCGCTGGGCCAGGCGGGCAGAATCAGTGGGGTATCGCCTTCGGATATTTCCATATTGTTGGTACACATGGGTCGCTAAAGAAAGAATACGCTTGACAAATACAATACGCTTACTGTTATTGCTATTGGTAGCGCTGGTTCAATATCGCTGCGCCAATGAGACGGCCCCCACCGGAGGCAAGGAAGATTCAGAGCCGCCTAAGGTAAAAAAAATGGTGCCGGAGAATTACAGCACTTCCTTTTCGGCAGATGAGATAAACATCACCTTTAACGAGTTTATACAGGATAATGGTTTTGCCCAAACCCTGATTTCTCCCGCCACCGACCCGGCACCCATCTTTCGTGTAAACGGCAGAACGCTAAACATAAAGCTGAAAGCAGAACTGCAACCCAACACCACTTACACTATCAACTTCGGCAGCAATCTGAAAGACCTGAACCAGGGTAATGAATATAAAAATTTCAAGTATGTGTTTTCAACCGGATCCTATATTGATTCGGCCAAAGTAATTGGCCGTGTGAAGAATGTAGAAAACGACAAAGAGCTGGAAAATCTATATGTCAACCTATACCAAAGCAGCACGAACAATCCTGTTCAAAATATGAAGCCGACCTATTTTTCGAAGACGGATAAGTTGGGAAATTTCAGCATCGAAAATATTAAGGCAGGCTCTTATCAATTGTTTGCACTCAAAGATCAGAACTTAAACTTCATTTATGATTTGCCTAACGAATTAGTCGGATTTAGCGACACGAGTATTCTGGCAAATGATACTATACCAAAAAACATAGACCTGGTGGTGTTTAAGGAAAGTCCGAAAAGGATAAAACTGCAAAGTGTAAAAAGCGTGGAGCCCGGAAAAATATTTGTTAGCTACAACGCACCCGTTCAAACACTGAAACTAGATTCAAAGCTCTTCTCAGATGGCTTCAGCAGCTTTATCTATCCCACAAAAGACACCGCAATTATTTGGTTTTCAAACTACTATAGTAAATACGACAGCATTTATCTCGTAGCTAACGACACTCTTTTTGATACGCTGAGGATAGAATTAAAAACGATTGAAAAAGACTCTCTTTTGGCGTCCACAAAAAACGCATTAAGAATTGCAAATCAATCACTTATATCTAATGAAAAGGTGAAAGCCGCTGCCCTTATGAGCCCTTATGAGTCGCTTAAAATAAAAATGAACCGGCCCATCATCGGAATAAACGATTTTAAAGGGGCTGAAATACGCGTAGATTCTAGTGCCGAAACGACCAGGGTGTATCCAAAAATAAACAGAGAGAATGCGCAAGAGATTTTGCTTGACTTCAGCATGAAGCCCGACAAACAGTATACGGTCGTTTTTCCGGATTCAATGCTTCGCGATATTTTCGGGGTTTGGAACAAAGAGGTAAGCTATGCATTCAACACCGCAAAAGAGGATGCCTTCGGCAATATCATCATAAAAGCCGTTGTTCAGGATTTGAGTAAACACTACCTGCTGCAAGTATTGAATGCCGAGAACAAATTAGTAAATGAGGTTCCCTTGTATGGTGAGGCCGAAAAGAAAATCAACATCGAAAAAATATTAGCGGGGGTTTATCACATCCGTGTATTAGAAGATACGAATGCAGATGCCACATGGAACACGGGCGATTTACTATTACGCAAACAGCCGGAAAAAATAATTGATATGCCCGGCACACATACACTCAAGGGTGGTTGGGATTTAGAAATTGAAGTGAAACTATAAACTTGCATTATGTCGCTGATACTACCGGTAAATGGCATTCATCCTAAATTGGGCAACAACTGTTATGTGGCAGAGAACGCAACGATAGTTGGAGATGTAACGTGTGGCGATGATTGCAGTTTCTGGTTTCAAAGTGTAGTGCGAGGTGATGTTCATTACATAAAAATGGGCAACAAAGTGAATGTCCAGGATGGGGCCATACTTCATTGCACTTATCAAAAGGCGCCACTAAACATTGGCAATAATGTTAGCATAGGACACCGCGCCATTGTGCATGGCTGCACAGTGCACGATAATGTATTGATTGGGATGGGTGCTATTGTGATGGACCATGCGGTTATAGGCGAAAACTCAATAATAGCGGCAGGTGCTATTGTATTGGAAAATACAGTAGTGGAACCCGGAAGTATTTATGCCGGTGTGCCCGCCCGTAAAGTGAAAGAAACCGATAAAGAGAAGTTTAAAGATTTGATAGAGCGCATCAGCAATAACTATGTGATGTATGCATCATGGTTTAAGTAAGTATTGTAAGAAATATACATGAAGGAAAAAGATAAAGAAGAGCAAGTAGTGCTGGTAGACGAACAGGATACCGTGCTGGGCTATATGGGTAAACAAGAAGCCCACGAAAAGGGATTGTTACACCGTGCTATAAGCGTTATTCTATTTAATAGCCAAGGCGAGCAACTCGTGCAACAAAGGGCTCACACCAAATATCATTGGGCGGGCATCTGGAGTAATACTTGTTGTAGTCACCCCAGACAGGGCGAAAGCTATCAAGCAGCAGCAGAGCGAAGATTGTTTGAAGAGTTGGGAATCAAAACTCCGCTGCGCGAAGTATTCCAATTTATTTACAAGGCGCACGATGAAGCCAGCGGCTTAACAGAACACGAGCTGGACCATGTTTTTGTAGGTGTATTTGATGATGATTTTGATTACAACAAAAATGAAGTGGCTGCCGTGCGGTGGATGGATACCGAAACGCTCCAAGGCGAAATAGCGGAGCATCCCGAGAACTATTCCTTCTGGTTTAAAATCATTCTGGAAGAATTCAAAAAACACCCGAACCTGTAATATGCATCTACTGACAGAAGAAATCGAAAGATATATAGAAGCTCAATCATCTCCGCAAGATGAGGTGCTTGCGCAACTGACCAGGGAAACACATTTGAAAGTACAGATGCCGCAAATGTTATCGGGTAACATACAAGGTCAATTTCTATCCATGATTTCGCACCTGTGTGCACCAAAAAGAATCCTTGAAATAGGCACCTTTACAGGCTACTCGGCTATCTGTCTTGCGCAAGGTCTTACACCGGACGGGAAACTAATAACGATTGACATTAATGAAGAGCTGAAGCCCATGTGTGATAAATATTTTGAGTTAGCCGGTGTATCATCTAAAATAACCGGGCTATATGGCGATGCCCGAAGGATTATACCAACCATAGATGAGCAGTTCGATATCGTGTTTATTGATGCTGATAAACACAGCTACTGCACCTACTACGATTTGGTATTTGACAAGGTAAGGCGGGCGGGTACATAATTGCCGATAATGTGCTTTGGAGCGGTAAGGTTGTAAACGAAGTCAAAGACAAAGACACACAAGCCATTCATCAATACAATGAAAAGGTAAGCAAGGATGCGCGCGTTCACCAATACATACTACCGCTGCGCGATGGCCTAAACATAGCCCGCAAGCTTTAACAAGATACTCGAGAAAAAAATTTGTCTTTTCTTTTGCTGCGCAAATCCATTGCGTTGTGCTGCCGTTTATTTGCTCCATAAACGACAACAAAATGAACACTTACCGTCAGGGTCATAAGCTGACCGAACAGGAAATTCTGGTTAACGAAGTAATTCTAAAGCAAAACAATGAAGTGCATCTGTATGGCTTCCTTTCGCAGAACGAGCGCTATACAGAAGCTGTATTTGTGATATCTCCGCTGTTGTTCAGGCAATTACTCTTACAAAACGGAGATCTGGGTCGTGAGATATTGCAACAATTACACGAGGAGCTCAGCTACCCGCACCGCGCACCCTATGAATTAAACGTGGTGGAGAAATTTGGAACCACGCTTCCGCTCCGGGCCGGTGCTATACAACTTCAGATTCCATTTGGGGCACACGACACATACGCCACGAAAGTGCTTTTCGTTCAGGAAATTTTACCATCAAAAAGATAAACCATGCAAAGCTTATCCTATAACAGAATTCAAGCACCTAAAAAGACCGTGAATGATTATCTGCAGCAACTTAGCAACGAAGAGCTGTTCTCCATTTACGGCACCTCCTTTCAATACAATATTCAATTGCCGGATTTGCTAAAAAAACTACGCACAGAAATAATGCGAAGACAAATAGTATCTCCTTTCGAGCTCTCATAAATTTTGGTGTGTTCATTGCTTTGGTAGTTAAGCCCTGCGAGGTTGGATGCGCGGGGCTTTTTTATTTTCACTACATGAGTATGCTGTCCGATTTTTTGAGAACACTGCGCGAGGAAGAGTTGTCGGTAATCCGGAAAATGAAAACGACCCAGCGCGAAAGTGAAGTACTGCAGAGCACCCTGCGACAAGTAGTGCAAAATGCCTGTAACGACACACAGCTACAACACGAATTGAAGATTAGCAAAACGCACTTTGACAAATCTAACTCGCTGTTACTCGATAAATGCTATAACGCCCTTACGGATGGCAGTGACCATCAGGTGCTTTACTTGTTGTGGGAAAAGGGCTTGAAAAGCCTGATGCTGCACGAAGTAAAGCTGCGCGAAAAAAAACTGCTGAAAGGAAGCCGAAAGAAACTAGCCGCGTTTTATCGATTGGTATTTGGCATCTGTATACGCCTGCCGGTGCTCAATGGAAAAATAGTAATGGCGGAACACTATGGAAAAAAACATCTGGCCGCACTCGGAAAACCCACGCAGGAGCAGCAATATGAAATCTGGCTGCAATACCTCTTCTCCACCATCTTTTACTACTCCAGCAATGGTAAAGCTGCCGAGTATGGGCCATGGACTATTCAGGAAATAAACAAGTGGGAGAAAAAACTGGAGGGGAAAAAATATGCCGTGTGCCATTTCTTCTTTCAACTATGTCGCGCTTCCTACTATGAGTTTTACACTTCCGACTTTCCGAACCTTCTGGGCAGCTTACAAAATTGCCTTTGCGAATACAAGCACGGAGCCGAGCGCGTGGGAGAGAATTACAAAATATATGTGGAAACCAAGCTGGCAAACGCCTATTGCCATGGTAGTCATTTTTCGGATGCGCTTCAAATCTATCGCGATGCTTTTAAGAAATATCAGGTACAACTATCACGCAACGTGTATCACCCGCTCATGTTTTCGGTTATTGCCATTATCAACGGTGCCTATGAGGAGGCAGAAGGAATGATGAACAAACACCTGTTGTCGAAAATTGAAAAGACTCCGGAGGATCCATTCAATTTTGATGTGGAGCGCAACTATGCGGTGCTCTATATGTATAAGGGCGATATGAAGCGAGCCGGTTACTTTATACAGCGCGGGCAGCAATGGGATAAAACCAAGTTCAATTTTCTGGGAGATGTATTGCAACGTGTAGTACACAACATTTATTATTTACTGGCGGGCGATATAGAAGCAGCTGCATCGTTGCTGCGAAAAAACATACGGTTTCTGAATACCAAACCGCAGGATGGCATTACTACCGAATACAGAAAACCCTTTGAGGTAATAGCCGATATTATCAAAATCAAAAAGGGAAAAAAGCCGAATAAAGATTTTGAAATAAAAATGAATGAAGTGCAAAAGGGCTTGATGAAGTTATATGGTGGGCTATTAAAAAAAGCACTAACACAATAACTACAATTTCAAACGTCTCAGTTTGGGCGCGCTGCTATAGATCACCACAACCACCAACAGGGTCATAACTCCTCCGAAAACCACCGAAGGCACCGTGCCCATCAGGTTGGCCATCACCCCACTTTCGAAAGCGCCAATCTCATTGCTGGAAGAAATGAATATCTGATTCACGCTGCTTACGCGACCGCGCATGTGGTCAGGAGTCATGGTTTGCACGATGGTTTGTCGAATCACCACACTTACATTATCAAACACTCCGGTGAGAAACAACATGAGCATGGAAAGAAAATAATTTTCGGAAAGGGCAAATCCAATGGTAGCCAAACCGAAACCCAGCACCGCCCACATCAGGTTTCTTCCGGCTTGCAAAGTAGGTGGATTATAGGCCAGAAAAACACCCATTACCACACTACCAAAAAAGGGCGCTGCTCGCAGAAAACCCAAACCCTGCGGTCCGGTGTGCAGAATATCTTTGGCAAACACCGGAAGCAAAGCAACGGCTCCACCAAAGAGCACCGCGAACAAATCAAGTGAAATGGCACCCAGCATTTCCTGCTTGTTAAACACGAAACGCAAACCAGCTGTAAGCGATTGATAAAGGGATTCGTTTTTTTCCTTGGGTGGAGTGGCTTGCACAGGCACTCTTAAAAAGACAAAAAATGAGGCGACCATCAACAACACCGCTAAACCAAATGATAGCTCGACACCGGCATAGCCATAAATGATACCACCGAATGCCGGACCCGCCACCGCTGCGGTTTGCCAGGCATTGCTACCCCAGGTTGCGGCATTAGCATAGAGTTCGCGCGGTATCAATTGCGGAAAAATACTCTGATAAGCAGGGGCCATAAAGCCACGTACCACTCCGGTAACTCCTATAATTACAAAAACTGGAGTAGCCCCATATTGTGCTATAAGCTGTCCATCATTACTCATCAAGACCCCGATAACCGCAAAACAGATGGTAATACCCAGAATGGTCCATCTTGCAATTTTATAGCGGTTGAAGGTATCGGCAGCATGACCACCAAAGAGAGAGGTGAGAATAAATGGAAGTGCCTCGCTGAGGCCCAACATACCCAGCGCCAGTTTACTATTGGTGACTTCGTAAACTTTCCAGGCAATGATGGTTTCGGCCATCTGAATGGCAAACGTGAGCAAGAATCGAGAAAGCTGAAAGTTACGAAAGGCGGCTACTTTCAAGGATGCATAAGCATCGTTTTTACGAGTACTCATTTAAGCAAATCTGTTTTGCGCTGTCGCACAGCTTCGTATAATAATATACCGGCACTCACACTTACGTTCATACTATCTATCTCACCCAGCATGGGTATTTTAATTCTTTCGTCCGCAGCATTCATCCATTCGCTGCTAAGCCCTTTGCTTTCGGTGCCCATGACAAACGCAGTAGCCTGAAGATAGTTCTGTTCATAGTGAAACTTCTCCGCTGAAAGCTCCGCTGCAAACGTTTTAATTTTTTGTTGTTTCAACCAGGTAATAGCTTCTTTTGATTCACACACCACAACCGTATTGGTGAACACAGTACCAATGCTGGAACGAATTACATTCGGATTATAAATATCGCAGCGAGGGTCGCACACCACCACCGCATCAGCCCCGGCAGCATCGGCCGTTCGCAGCATAGCTCCCAGGTTACCGGGTTTTTCTACTCCTTCTATCACCAGCATCAAGGCATGAGCGGGTAACTGCAATTCGGAGAGTGATTTTTGTTTTATTTTAATCGTAGCGATGATTCCTTCGGTGCTATCGCGATAGGCCACCGACTCATAAACCGGTTTTGAAATAAGGTATTCAAAATGTGCCACGTGGCATTCCTGCAATGGGTAGTCGGAAGATGGTTGCAACAATTCCTCACAAATAAAAAGGCTTTCGATTTCATAACCGGCACGTGCAGCAAGCACCACTTCGCGCAATCCTTCGGCCACGAACAGGCCTTGTTCTTTGCGCTCCGAAGCTTTATCGAGTCGCTTGATGTTTTTGATTTTAGGATTAGCCGTACTGGTAATGATTTCCACTTTACAGTTTTTCGGATAAGTTTTTCAACTTCGTGCAAATCTGACGTTTCTGTGCCTACTTCCAACAAATCGAAAATCTATTTCTATCGCTACAACAAAGATGAGTGTTTTTATGACGAGCACGCCTCGCTGCAAGAATGCGCTAAACAAAACACACACACGCATGTAAACTGGATAAATATTCTGGGCATAGAAGATAAAGAACTACTACAACAAACTGCTGGCTTATTCGACATACATCCGCTGGTAATGGAGGATATTCAAAACCCAAACCAGCGCGCCAAAATTGAAGACTATAACGACTCGCTCTACTTGGTGCTGCGTATGTTTGCATTGGTTAACGATGAAATAGTGGACCAACAAGTAAGCATGGTATTGCGCGATAATTTTTTGCTGACTTTTCGCGAAGCCGACTTTTCGGTATTTAAAAAGAACATAGGCGATAAACTACTCAACAACACCGGTGCGCTACGCAAAAAGGGAGAAGATTACTTATTGTATTACCTGCTAGATGTAATTATCGATAACTATTTTTTTGTGATTGAAAGTGTAGAAGAACGAGTGGAGCGGCTGGAGCAGGAAATTTTTAGGAATCCGCACGATGGACAACTGGTGACCCTCCAGCGACTGAAAAGCGATGTGATGTATATGCGCAAAAACATTGTACCGGTGCGCGACCTGATTACCAATCTTATTCGCAACGAGATTGAATATTTTGAAGCAGACAACAAATATTACCTGCGCGACCTGCAGGACCACATGACCCGCAACGTGGAAGAACTTGATTTTCTGAGCGACCAGCTCAACTCACTGATGGATTTATATTACTCGCTGCAAACACACAAAATGAACAACGTGATGAAAACACTGACCAGTGTAAGTTTTGTGTTGCTGCCACTTACTTTTATTGCCAGCCTATACGGCATGAACTTCGTGAACATACCCCGCGCCAACGACCCCTGGGGTTTTTGGGAGGTAGTCGTTGGCATGCTGGTTTTTGCGCTGCTGCTATCCACCTTTGCCATCAGGCGAAAGTGGTTTTCGGTAAAAGATTTCAGAAGTCAGAAATAGTCACAAATGAAAATCGGTCTCTTCTTTGGTTCTTTTAATCCGGTGCACAATGGTCACCTGATGTTGGCCAACTACATCTGCGAAACCACCGATCTGAAAAAAGTATGGTTGGTGGTAAGTCCGCAAAATCCTTTTAAACAGAAAGATTCGCTGCTCAGCGAATATGACCGGTTACATCTGATTCAACTGGCAATTGAGAACAACATCAACCTTAAAGCATCGGACATTGAGTTTAAGCTACCGCAGCCAAGTTATACCATTGATACCCTCACACATTTAAAAGAAAAATATCCGCAGCACGAGTTTTCGCTGATTATGGGCAGCGACAATCTGGCATCGCTCCATAAGTGGAAGCATTATCAACAAATTCTGGATAACCACGACTTATATGTGTATAAGCGCAGGGGTTTTGAAGCTAATGCGCTAAAGACAAAACGTACCGTAACCATTTTAGACTTTCCATTTATTGACATATCAGCCACATTTATCCGACAAAACATTAAAAATGGCGTTTCCATGGAGTTTTTTCTGCCGGAAAAAGTATGGAACTATGTCAACGAGAACCGCCTATACAGAAAGTAAGTTTACCCGGTGTTTCTGCTATGCGGATAAAGGTGTGAATAACAGTGGATAACCGTGGTAAAAAATGTTGTTTTCTAAACTCTTTAAATCAAAAACTAAAACATGAGGATTTGTTTGTTTTTTGTGGTGTATAAATCCAGAGAAATCCACACGTATATTAACAGGATGTTAGCTAAAATTTATCCCTTTGGGGCTGTCAACACCGGTTTCCACACGTTGTGAATAAACCCTCAAAAAGCAGTGTGGTACAATATTCTGAATTGACAGGGTATGTGTAATAGGTGGTGATTTAAGTGTGTTAATGTGAATTCAAAATTTTTGGTATCTGTTTTAATCCAACAATTCACAGCCCTAATAATGGCTGTTTAGTATTTGAATTTTTTAAAAGTATTTAATACAGGATGTTAGCAATGTTGGTTTTCTGATTTTTGACAATAGAAGCCTTTAAAATTTGTTGTCTGTAACACTGCTTCTTTATATTATTCGTTTTCTTTGGCCGGTGATGAAAAATCATTTTCTCTTTTTTCTGCTTACCCTTTTTTCGGTCTCTGTTTTTGCACAGGCCGGTCGCGATGAGGCTTTGGCGGCCAGCTATCTGCAAAACGGGGAGTACGACAAGGCAGCCGAACTTTATAGAAGTTTATGGGATAAGAATGATAACGCAGTAAAATTTTATCAGCCGCTTTATAAATGTCTGTTGGCACTCAAAAAATATGACGACCTGGAGAAGGTGGTCAAAAGAATGATAAAGAAAGATCCGGCTCCGCAATTTTCGGTAGATATGGGTTACCTGTATGCACAGATACCAAATATTGAAAAGTCAAAAGAGCAATACGAAAAAGTATTGAAGGAGATGAAGCAAAACGAAATTTCTATCCGGGCTACAGCTGCAGCATTTGAAAGCTACCGGCTATATGATTACGTATTGCAATCGTATGACAGAGGAAGTAAAATAGTGAAAGACAATTTTTATTTCAGTTTCGAAATGGCTGGTGCAGCTTTAAATAAAGGAGATGCCACTACAGCGGTAAAATACTTTTTGGACTATATAGAAAAGTATCCGCAGAATGTGCAATTGGTAAAAAACATCATACAAAGTTCGGCTCAGCAGGAAAAACTGCTTCAGGAAATGGAAGGGCAGCTGTATGTAAAAGTTCAAAAATTTTCGGCTGCGGATGAATACATCGATTTACTTACCTGGGTGTATATACAAAATAAAGATTTTGAGGGTGCGCTGGTGCAGATGAAAGCATTGGATAAAAGGAAAAATGAAAACGGTTCGCGGGTGATGAATATTGCGCGCATGGCTTTAACGGAAGGGTTTTACGATGAAGCCATAGCCGGTTTGGAATATGTAGTGAATAAAGGAAACAGCGGCAGTCTTTATTTTCAGGCACGCACCGAACTACTCAACTGTCGAAAAGAAAAAATACAGAAAAAACTAAACTACACCCAACAGGATTTAGAAGGATTAAAAAATGACTATCTCAGTTTTATCAACGAAAACGGACGCAATTTCAGAATGGCACAGAGCATGAAAGAGCTTGCCGATCTGGAGGGTTTTTATCTGTACGATATAAAAAGCGCCATGGATTTGTGCAATGAGTTAATAGCCATGGGAGGTGTAAGTCAGGCCTTAAAAAATCAAACCAAATTATCGCTGGGCGATTTTTATCTCATAGAGGGTGATGTGTGGGAATCCACGTTGCTGTATGCCCAGGTGGATAAAGACGAAAAAGACTCACCACTGGGCGAAGAGGCAAGATTCAGAAATGCAAAACTGGCCTATTACAAGGGAGATTTTGAATGGGCGCAAACGCAATTAGATGCTTTAAAAAGCTCTACCTCCGAACTTATATCTAATGATGCTATCAACCTCTCGGTCTTTATTATTGATAATCTGGGTATGGACACCGTGGAAACACCAATGCAAATGTATGCTAAAGCAGAATTGCTGCTTTATCAAAACAAACCGGATGAGGCACGTGGAACATTAGACACTATTGTGTATCTCTTTCCGGGCCATGCTTTGTATGATGATATAGAATACGCCAAAGCACAACTATATTTAAAAAAGAAAGAAGTAGAGAAAGCCATGCCGCTACTGGAAGACATTATTAAAAACTACAAAACAGACCTTAAAGGAGACGATGCTACATTTCTGCTCGCAGAAATCAACGAACAATATCTGGGAAATAAAGAAAAAGCAAAAGAGCTGTATCAAACCATTATTACTGATTACAACAGTTCTTTGCTGGTTATAGAAGCCCGCAAAAGATTCAGAACATTGCGGGGCGACAAAGTGAGCGATTAAGACCAGGAACAGCCAAGAGGCCGCTAAGAAAAAGACCAGTCCAACTATGATTATTTACAACGTCACCATTAAAATTGACCTCGATGTACACGACCTGTGGCTTCGGTGGATGAAAGAAGAACACATCGCACGCGTATTGGAAACAGGTTGTTTTGATGACGCCAAAATATTTCGGGTTCTCGAAGAAAATACCACCGATGGCATCACTTATGCCATTCAGTATAAAACAGACAGTATGGGTCGTTATTTTGATTACAAAGCGCAGCACGCGCCCCGTCTCCAAAAAGAAGGAGCCGAAATGTTTCCCGGAAAATTCAGTGCTTTCAGAACCATCCTCAAAGAGGTCTGATATAGACTTCAAATAATCGCCCTAAGGCTATTCGCGTTTTCTTTTTGGGCATGGCACATTATCGTATGTTTACATACACTTAATGCAGCTATGAAAAAACTCTCCCTATCCCTGTGGGCGATTGCGTTTTTTTTATTGACGCAAGCGCAGCAAATTACTTTTCGCACCAGTTACGACATTGCCGCGCTCGATATTCCCGGCAACATTATTCAAGCTCCGGATCGCAATTATGTATTAGCGGGAACCAACACCAGCTTTATTCCTCTGTATGGCAACGTTACCAAATTAGACACCATCGGTAATGTGCTGTGGAGCAAAGGATATTCGGGCGGTTCCATTGCTACCGACATTTGGGATATAAAAAATGTTTCAACAGGCGGATTTATTACAGCCGGCTCCAGCGGCAGCGGGCTCATGCTGATGAAGCTGGATGCCAACGGAAATGTGACCTGGAGCAACCGCTACCGCGTAGCATCTGGCACAGACGAATATGCCTCGCGGGTTATTGAAACGAGTGACGGAGGATTTGTGGCAGCCGGGTATATCTACGGAGCCGACCCAGATGGCGCAGGAGCATTGGCACGACAAGACTCGGCCAATTTTTTTTGTATGAAGGTGAATAGTGCCGGTACCTTGCAGTGGGCTAAAGTGTTTTTTTATACCACGGCCTATATCAACGACCATGTTTTGAACGATGTAGCCGAAGTAAGCGATGGCTATATTTTTGGCGGATATGCCAGCGAAGTAGCCACCGATGACGGCAGCGATGCGGTATTGCTGAAAACAGATGTGAGCGGCAATTTGCAGTGGATGAAAAAATGGGGCAGTGGCAGCAATAGTGAGGAAGTAACTTCTTTGGTAGCCCTCAGCGGAACCGAAGTGATGGTTAACGGAGATGACAACAGCAAAGCCTTTTATCTCAAACTTAGCTCTGCAGGAACGGTGAATGCGGGCAACCAATACACCTTTCCCGGTTTGCTATCGGTAGGCGTGCCTTATAATGGCTTTGTGACAAACGATGGCCAGTATGGCATGGTGGGGTCTTACATATCGCCCCTTGCCTTTACGTTTGCTTCATTTGTTTTGAAAGTAAACTCGTCCACCGGAGCCGTGCTTTTTTCCAGAGGATATAGCTCCGGACTCAGCTCTATCTTACCCGAAGGAAGGCAGGTGGCCGATAGCGGATACATCATGGCCATGACCGCTCAGCAATTTACCGGGTTTAACTACCACCTGGTAAAAACCGACAAGAATGGATTTATGAATAACACCAATTGTGATACGACCATTATCACATCACCATCCCGCTCCAATTTTGCGCCTTCGCTTTCTAATGTTACACCGGTTAGCTTGTCCGGGGCCAGCACCAACACGGTGTCGGTAGTGGTGGCCAATTTAAGCCCGACTACTGTAATCGAGTGCATTCAGGTGCCTTGTAATAATCCACCAACCCCTATTGCAGCAGCATCGCCCAATCCTATTTGTGCCGGTAGTTCCACCACTATCAGCGGCAGTGGCTCCGGCAGCGTTACTTATAAAGTATATGATGCGGCTTCCGGAGGAAATTTTTTGGGCAATGCGCCTTTGACGGTGTCGCCCGCAGCCAGCACTACGTATTATGTAGGAGCCGAAAGTTCTTCGCAGCCGGGCTGTAGCAGCTTAGCTCGTGGCAGTGTATTGGTGACGGTAAATAATCCTCCGGCCAATGTGGGTGCCATTAGCGGCCAAGCGAGCACCTGTGTGGGCTCGCAGAACTATTCGATAGGAGCTGTTAGCGGTGCTACCTCTTATACCTGGAGTGTGAGCGGGGGAGGCACCATTACTTCCGGACAAGGCACTACATCTATAACCGTCAACTGGACAACAGCCGGTGGACCTTATACGGTATCGGTAACCGCGGGCAATGGTTGTGGCAATAAGTCAAACACCCTGGCCGTAACGGTGAACCCGAGCGTGTCGGGCGTAACTGCTACCGCTACCCCTAACCCCATTTGTGCCGGAGCGACTCTTACATTAAACGGAGGAGGTAATGCTGTAACCGGGTGGAGTTGGACCGGACCGGCCACATTTTCGGCAGCCACGCAGAACACGACCCGGGCAAATATAACAGCAGCACATGCCGGCACCTACACGCTCAATGCTACCGGCACTTGCGGCAGCGGCAGTGCATCGGTAGTGGTCACCGTCAATAATGTGCCGCAAGCGGTGGGGGCCAGCGCCAGCCCGAATCCTGCCTGTGCCGGCAACACGGTATTGCTCAACGGAAGCGCCACCAATGCTACATCGTGGAGCTGGAGCGGACCCAATACCTTTTCGGCTATTACCCAAAACGCTTCTGTGGTGAATGCACAGGCTGCAGCAAGCGGCACTTATACAATTACCGCTACCAATACCTGTGGTAGTGCTACCGCAACGGTAGATGTAACGGTTAACAATATTCCATTGAGTGTTATCGCTACCGCTACCCCTACCGCTGTTTGTCCGGGAGCATCGCTCAACTTAAGTGGTAGCGCATCGGGCGCATCCGCTTATTCGTGGAGTGGACCCAACACCTATTCATCCTCACAACTGAACAACACAATTAGTAATTTTCAGGCAGCCAATGTGGGTAACTATACCTTAACCGCCACTAACTCGTGTGGTAGCGCATCGGCATCCGTGAATGTTAGTTTGTCGGCCGGTCCCACCAATGTAAGTGCCGGGGCAGTGCTTACAAATTTGTGTATTAATACATCGTTGAATTTAACGGGCAGCGCTGTAGGTGCCACTTCTTATTCCTGGAGTGGTCCCAATGGCTATAACGTCACGCAGCAAAATCCGGTGCGCCCGAATGTATCGCTTGCCGACAGCGGATTATATACGCTGGTGGCTACCAATATTTGTGGCACAGCCACAGCATCGGTCAATGTGGATGTGGATGCGCCTATTCAAAATCTAACATCGAACGCTGCGCCTAATGATACGCTATGCGCAGGGGCAAGCATTAGCCTAAGCGCCACCGCCACGCAAACAAACGTTTGGAGCTGGAGTGGACCCAACGGATATTCATCGCCACTACAGAACACCACCATTAGCAATACTACCGCAGCTAATAGTGGAGTATATACTGTTACGGCCACCAACGCCTGTGGCAGCACTACGGCAAGTGTTTCGGTGTTGGTCAATAATCCTATTCAGAATTTAACGGCTACCGCCACAGGCGGTAATAACGTATGCTCCGGCAGCGGCATTAGCCTTTCAGCTGCTGGTACCAACATCAACGGATATAGCTGGAGCGGTCCGGATGGTTTTGCATCGGCACAGCAAAACCCAAGTATCAACAATGCCACGGTTGCATCGGGCGGCACCTATACCGTTACCGCTTTTAATGCTTGCGGAAACCAAACGGCAAGTGTGACCATACAGGTAGATACCGCGATACAAAATCTTAGCACCAGCGCATCGCCAGATGATACACTGTGTGCAGGTGGCAATATTAGTTTATCGGCCACCGGCCAACCGGTCAATTCATGGAGTTGGAGCGGACCCTCCGGGTTTTCATCACCGCAGCAAAACACGACCATTAATAACGCTCAAGCCGCCAACAGCGGAAACTATCTTGTAACAGCCACCAACGCTTGCGGCAGCGTAAGCGATACCGTTCATATTTTAGTTAACACAATACCCCTGACCCCCGGCACCATCACCGGCACCGGCACTACCTGCGGCAATGATACCGTAAGCTATTCTGTGACACCCCTTGCCAATGCTACCGATTACACCTGGAGCATAAGCGGAGGTAATATTCTGAGCGGACAAGGAACAACAGCCATTCTGGTGGCCTGGGGCAGTACCAGCGGTACCTATACCGTTTCGGTGATTGCTTCGAATGCTTGTGGCGGAAGTGCTGCTACCACACTCACTGTAACGGTGCAAGCGCCTGCGCCAGTGATGAATGCAGTTATACTGGGCGACACCGCCATTTGCCCCGGCATAGAGTCGTATAGCATTCCCAACATTGCAAACGCAACATCCTACACCTGGACCGTAAACGGAGGCACTATACTCAATGGCCAGGGAAGCACCGGCATCAATGTGGAATGGACAAGTGCAGGATTGCAAACGGTAAGTGTGGTAGCACAAAACAGTTGTGGGGCTTCTTCAACTGCCAGCGTAACCGTGCGGGTGCATCCATCGCCAACCGCACCGAGCGTTGCTTTGCAAAACGATACCATTTGCGAAGGCAGCAGCACGGTCATTACGGCAAGTAACTCTACCGGAGGCAATGTGTCTTATAATTTTTATGATGCAGCATCGGGCGGAAACTTGCTGGGTGTGAGTCCGCTTACCGTATCTCCGGCCACCAACACGATTTATTATCTCGAAGTGGTTAATCAATTTGGATGCACGAACAGCAATGGCCGCTTACCGGTAACCGTGTATGTAATACAAGCGCCTACCATACTTGGCATTAGTGCTCAAAGCGATACCATTTGTGCCGGGGCATCGGCAGAGCTCACCGCCAACGTATCGCCACCAGGCACTACCGTAACCTGGTGGGACAATGCCGTGGGTGGAACGCAAATTGCCTCGGGCAGCACCTGGAATACCGACCCGCTTACACAGTCAGCCACTTATTATGCACAGGCTACCTCCAGCGGAGGTTGTCAAAATTTGCAAGGTCGAATTGCCGCCACAGTGACCGTAACGCCTTTGCCGGTGGTTACTCTTACCAGCGACAAAGACAACAACACCATTTTCCCAAATGAGGTGATTACGTTTACGGCATTGCCGGATTCTCTGAACAGCTATGAGTTTTTCTGGAACGAAACTTCGGTACAATCCGGCAATCTGAATACCTGGGCATCGAGCAAACTGAACGATTTGGATTCCATTTGGGTGATTGCCACCAACGAAGGTTGTGTGAGCGTTCGCTCCGAAGGGCTGGTGCGTGTAGTTGATTTTCCAAATGCTTTTACGCCTAATGAAGACGGCAAAAACGATGTGTTTTTGAAAGGCTACGATTTGATTATTGTCAACCGCTGGGGGCAAGAACTCTATCAGGGCCGCGATGGTTGGGATGGAAAATACCAAGGCGACAAGGTCTCTCCGGGCACCTATTATTATGTCGTCACCCTCGACAACATTACCGACCGCAAAAGTGCTATTAAAGGAACTGTATTACTGATTGAAGACTAAGCCAGGAGCATGAAAAAATATCTGACCATTTTTACGCTGTTTGCTGCTATGAGCATCAGCCGAGCACAAACCAACTTAGAGCTGGCGAACGAAGCGTTTGCCGCCAAAGAATATGCCGCTGCACTACCCCTGCTGCAAAAGGTGCTTAAAAAGCCGGAGAAGAAAACGGATTTAGCTGACATTAAATTTAAAGTGGCGGAATGCTACCGCTACAGCGGAAAACCCGAAGAAGCGGTGGATTGGTACAATCAGGCTAAGGCAGAGGGTTATGCGAATCCGAATTATCTGTTTCATCAGGGAAATATTTATCTCAAGCAGGGCCGATATGAAATGGCGCAACAAAAGTTCGAAAACTTTTTGGCCGCACAGCCCAACGATAAAGACGCTACCCGTTTGCTGAACAACTGTAAGTATGCCCTCATGACTCCGCAGGATTCCTCGTTGTATACATTCAAGAACGAAACAGAACTGAACACAACCTTTAGCGATTATGCGGCTGTACCACTCAAATATTTGCTGGTGTTTACCTCTTCCCGGATTTCGGAAAAAGGCGAAGCGGTCTATAGCTATGACGGACAAGGATTTTCGGATTTGTATCAGGCAGCTTACTACAAAGAAGACAAGACCTGGAGCAAAGCCAAAAAACTGGAGGCCATTAGTGCAGCGGGCAATGATGGCGTGCTGAGTTATTGCGAAAAAACAAAGACCGTTTATTTCACCCGCTGCAACGATGGAAAAAGCAAAAACAACTTCTGTCGCATTTTTGAAGCATCGTATGATGATGCCACCAACACCTTCGGAACCCCGCAGGCTATTCCCCTGTCGTTTCAGCAAAAAGGTGATATGGAACAGCCGGCCATTGCGCCTGGTGGCGATAAGCTGTGGTTTGCCAGCCGCATGGATGGCGGACAAGGCGGAAGCGACCTCTGGTATATGCGAAAAGACGGAGACTCGTGGAGTGAGCCGGTAAATGCCGGAGTTGTCATTAATACCGAGTTTGATGAAATGTTTCCGGTGCTGCGCGATTCGGTGCTTTACTTTTCCTCGGAGGGAAACACGGGATACGGAGGACTGGATTTGTTTTACACTACGCTGGCTAACGGCAGTTGGAGTAAACCCATCAACCTCAAAGCGCCCTTCAACAGCAGTGGCGATGATTTTTACATCGCCTACAACAGCGACAACAAAAGCGGCTATTTTACATCGAATCGAAGCGGAGGTGTGGGCAGCGATGATATCTACAGCTTTTTTCTGACCCCGGTAAACATTTTGGTGAAAGGAAAAATTTCGGACATGGAAACTAATCTGCCCATTGCCGGAGCTATTGTTGTGCTGAGTGCTGCCGATGGCACCAGCGACACCACCACCACCAACTCCAATGGAGAATATCTCTTCCAGCTGGATAAAGACAAAGACTATAAAATTAATGTGCTCAATCCCGGCTATTTTGGTGATTCCAGAAAGCTGAGCACACAAGGGGTAAAGGCATCGAAAGAGTATTCTAAAGCCAATGGTCAGAATTATGATTTTGCCATCAAGCGCATACCCAAAGAAGAAATCAAGATTGACAATATCTATTACGATTACGATAGCTATAACCTGCGCGAAGAATCTAAACCCAGCTTAGACAAGCTGGTAAAGCTGCTGGAAGACACACCGGGCGCGTTGGTGCAAATTAATTCGCACACCGATGAGCGCGGAAAATTTGAATACAACCTGACGCTCTCCGACAACCGGGCCAAGAGCGTAGTGGAATATCTGATATCTAAAGGCATTAGTGCCGGCCGCTTATCTTCTAAAGGATTTTCATCCTCACAGCCGGTGGTCAAAAATGCCAAAACAGAAGAGGAACACCAAATGAACAGACGAACCACTTTCCAGGTACTTAAAAACGATTAAAGTAAAAAGCGCCCCCTAAATACAAACGATATGAAACGCCTGACCCTGATTAAAAATAGTTGTGCGGCCCTGCTGGCGGTGCTGGCCTTTGGCAGTCAATTGCGCGCGCAAAACGAACCGGTAATTGCTCACTTTGCCTATCACACCAATGTTTTTAACCCCGCAGTGAGTGGCAACACCCGCGATATTTATCTGGGTGCCCTGTATCGGCAGCAGTGGGTGGGTTTTAAAGAAGCCCCGTCCACTTTCTTGCTGAATGCCTATGGCTACATTCCAAAAATAAGAGGCGGTGTGGGTCTGGTCATTACCAACGACATGCTGGGCAAGCAGCGGTTTACATCGGCCCGTATTTCGTATGCCTATTCGCAGCGGCTAAACGACCGCGCCAAACTTTCCATTGGCTTGAGCGTGGGTATGCTCAATAGTTTTGTAAAGGGAGACGAATTGATTTATCAGCAAAATCTGGATCAGAGCGCCATCTTTGACCGCACCAACCGGTTCAAGGCCTTTTTGGCTGCGGGGCTCGAGTTTAGCGGCTACAATACCACCATCGGATTTTCGGTGTCTAATCTTGACCAGGGATTAAAAACGGCCACTCCGTTTCGGGTGCCGCGCCATTACTTTGCCTATGCTAAATACAGCTGGGACATCAACGAGAAATTTAACCTGACTCCCGCGGTGTTTGTGCGCAGCATCGATTTTATAGCGCAGGCCGAAGTAAACCTCAGCCTCACCTACAATAAGCGCGTGGTGGTGGGCGTGCTTTACCGTTCGGTAGATGATGCCGGGCTGATGCTTGGCGTGCACATCACCAAACACCTCCTGGCCAGCTATGCATTTGATTTCGATTTTGGGCAACTGCGGAAATATCAAACCGGCTCGCACGAAGCACAGCTCATTTACCAGTTCGATGGCATAAAACAAAAGAAGGTATTTCTGAAATCACCTCGCTATTTGAATTGATAACCCGGGTCGCTTCCTACTCCTGAAAATAAACGCGCTTTACCCGGGCCGAAATGCCGGTGAGTATTTCGTACGGAATGGTTTCGGCTGCTTCGGCCACCTCTTCCACCGTAGGGTTTGGGCCAAATACAATCACCTCATCGCCTTCCTGCGCATCTATACCTGTAATATCAAGCATGGTCATGTCCATGCACACATTACCAATCACCGGCACCAGATGTCCATTCACCCACATGCGTCCGGTTTTGTTGCTCAGTTTGCGGCTGAGGCCATCGGCATAGCCAATACCTACGGTGGCAATGGTTTTATCTTTAGTCACTTTGCCCACGCGGCCATAGCCTACGCTCTCTCCCTTTTTTACGCGCTTAATTTGCGAGATGGTTGTTTTTAAAGTGGATACATTCATCAGCCTGCTGCCCACTTTTTCGGAGGCATCAATACCATACAAACCAATGCCCAGGCGCACCATATCGTATTGTGCTGCGGTGTGCCGTGTAATGCCATTGCTGTTTAAAATGTGCCGCCATATTTTGTATGAAAATGCGCTGCATATCTTTTGGCTCATTTGCTCAAATCTGCGCAACTGCTCTTGGGTAAAAGCATCGTAGGCTTTGTCTTCGCTGGCAGCCAGGTGCGAAAACACCGAAGCCACCCGCACCTGCGGATTCGCTTTTATTTTGGCAATGAGCTCGTCCAGCTCGCTGTCCGTGAAGCCCAGGCGGTTCATGCCGGTTTCCAGCTCCAGGTGAATTTTATAAGGCTCGTCTTTTTCGGTGCGCAGCAGCGATAGAATTTCGGCAAACCTATCGAACAACGATAGCGAATAAATTTCCGGCTCCAGATTATTTTGAATCATGGCCTCCAGGCTGCGCTGCTCGGGGTTCATCACCATCACCGGCAGGGTAATGCCGCCTTTGCGCAGTTCAATACCTTCATCGGCATAGGCCACGGCCAGATAATCGCAGTGGTTAAACTGCAACACATTGGCAATTTCAAAACTACCGCTGCCATAGCTGAACGCTTTAACCATGGCCATTATTTTGGTGCTGGGTTGCAGTAGGCTTTGATACACTTTGAGGTTGTGTGCAATGGCGTTCAGGTTTATCTCCAGTACGGTTTCGTGGGCTTTTTTCTCCAGAAATTTTCCAATGATTTCGAACCGGAATTTTCGGGCCCCTTTGAGTAAGATGACTTCGTTTTGAAAAGATGCCGAATCCAGATGGCGAATAAACGCTTCGGTGCTTTCGTAGCAGTCCAACTGCAGGGCGGCATTTTTTTCGAACAGTTTTTTTTGCCGCATCAGGGAAGTGCCAATACCGATAAAGCGGTCTATCTCGTTTTGCTGCACGATAGCGGCCACCTCTTCATACAAATCCATTTCGCTGCGGCCGCTTTGCAGAATATCGGAGAGGATGACTGTTTTTTTAGGATGCTGATTCTGCTGCTTTAAAAAATCAATGGCAATTTTAAGCGAGCCCAGATCCGAGTTGTAGCTGTCGTTAATCAGCGAACAATTGTTGACGGCATCGCGCATTTCTAAACGCATGGCAATGCGCGAAAGGTGTTTCATGCGCTCGCGCAGCACCGAAAAATCGCAGCCCAGATACAGCATTACACACGCACAGTGAATGGCGTTTTCGACCGATGCTTTATCTGAAAAAGGAATCTCAAAATCGATGTCCTGGTGTTTATAGCGCAGCGATATAAACGAGTGGTTGTTTTTATTGAGAATGCTAAGCACCTGCACATCGGCATCGCCCGCAACGCTCCACGACAGGGTTTTAATTTTGTTCTCCGTTTCATCGGCCCCTTTAGACAGAGCGTTTACCTCGGCTATGCTGTTGTTGATGTCGGCATAGTCTTTACAGTAAATGAGCACATCGCAGTTGACAAAGAGCTTCAGCTTTTCTTTCACCTTGTGTTTTACGTTCAAAAAGCCTTCGCTGTGCGCTTCGCCTATATTGGTAAAAATGCCTATGTTGGGTTGAATTATCTTTTCGAGCCGAATCATTTCATCGGCTTCCGAAATGCCGGCTTCAAAAATGCCCAGATTGTTTTCGGAGTTCATGTTCCAGAGGGAGAGGGGCACGCCAATCTGCGAGTTAAAGCTTTTGGGGCTGCGCACAATGTTGTAGTCTTCGTGCAGCAATTGATAGAGCCATTCTTTGACCACCGTTTTGCCATTGCTGCCGGTAATGGCGATGATGGGAAACGAAAATGATTTGCGGTGATAGCCCGCCAGTTTTTGCAGAGCCGGCACGGCCTGTGCCACGCGGATAAACAGGGCTTCGGGGTAGGCCTCCACCGGCAGGTCTTGTGTAATGACAAAGCAGCGCACCCCTTTTTTATACAATTCGTCTATGTAATGATGTCCATCCAGTTTTTGGCCGCTGAGGGCAAAGAACAAACTGCGGTCGGCATGTTGAAGTTTGCGGCTATCGGTCAGTAGCTCCGACAGGGTATAGTCTTTTCTGGATTTGCCCAGCACCTTGCCCCCCATCGCCTTGGCTATCTCAGAAATTTTGTATTCGGCTTTCATGCGGCTAAGATACCCATATCGCCCGGGCTGCGGGCCGGTTGTTTTTCAACAAGGCCGCGCAGTGCATAGAATAAGATGCGAAAAAGAGGCCGGGCCGCCCGAAGCTGCCTATGCTTCTTCGGCCGGTGCTGCGCCCTCGGTGGCTTCGGTTTTTTGGAGCCAGAAGTTGTTGTAGCCTTCGCCAATGGTAATTTGTATTTGCTGTTCTTGTACCAGCTCTAAGATAGAGAGGAATACAAACACGGCATGCACACGGTTTTCTACGCCCTCGAAGATGCTGATAAAGGTGGCTTTGCTGCCGATGTGGAGCTTCTCCATGATGAGCATTTTTTCGCCCTGCATGGTGTAAGGGGGCGACTCTACGGTGTGCACCACTTTGGTTTTTTCGCGGGCTACGCGGTCCAGCACGTGCTGAAAGGCTTTGAGCAGGCGAAACATGGTGAGGCTCTGCATCTCAAACTCGGTTTCGAAGAGGGCAGCTATTTGTTCGTTTTCGTGGAGGGCATTGCCGCGCTTGGTAATGTTTTGGCGGTCTTGCTCCAGCAGGCGGAGCGCTTCGGTGGCTTCTTTAAATTTCTTGTATTCTATCAGGCGGTTGACAAGTTCTTCGCGCGGGTCTATTTCTTTGCCGGTTTCGGGGTCCACCTCTTTGCGGGGCAGCAGCATTTTGGCCTTAATGCGCATGAGGGTGGCGGCTACAAGTATAAACTCGCTGGCTACCTCTATGTTGAGGGTTTCCATGCCGTGGAGGTAGTCGAGGAAGTCTTGCGCTATTTTGGAGATGGGAATGTCGTAGATATCTAGTTCGTCTCTTTCAATGAAAAACAGCAAGAGGTCGAAAGGGCCTTCAAACTGGGGGAGTTTTATTTCGTAGGTGTCCTGCATGGGTGCGGGCTTGGTTTTTTTAGCGGAGGCGAATGTAAACTATAGTGTGTTTTTGGGCGCGAAAATGTTTTGGGAAAAGCATTTGGGCAGAGAGGGGAGGTGGTGGATAGCATCTTTCCGGAATGCGGCTTAAAAGGTGGAGTGCCGGTGTGGGCCGTTCCACGTGGTGGACTAAAGCACTTGCTAAGGAGGCCCGGACGTCCGAAGCATTTAAAAATGAAGGAAGCCTGCAGCACCTCACCGGAGCATTGGAAGGGCTTTCGAAACAGGCAATCGGGTTAAACGCACCTTATTTACCCCCTATTTTCGTTCATTTAGGCTCAAAATATCGCCATTTATAATCAAAAAAGGCTGAGACATTGTGTTATGATAAAACGTCATGGTGTTAGAATAGAACTTCATTGTCACATTATAATACTTCACATACTTATGATAAAACTTCATAAACCATTTATAAAACTTCATGTATTTATTGCAATACATCACCTATACATTTAAATACTACGCTAATTGATTATAATACTTCATCTACATAAATTAATTTATGTAGATGAAGTATTATAATGTGTAGATGAAGTTTTATCATAAGTATGTGAAGCACCATCATTATATCATGTATAATTTTATTTTAGGTCTATAAAACACATCATTAGGCCCTAAAAAGAATAAAAAGAACTCGAATTAAGGTAAAAAAGACCCCAAAATTGCTATTTATTGCGTGTAAACGCACCTAACAACGATAGCGAACCAACCCCTGAGGGCCGTGTTTGGTGCTGTTTACCGCAACACCATTTGTTGGTCTTCGGCTTTATCTGAAAGAAGGCAACCGTCCCCGTCTTTTATGGATAGGTGAACCCGCGCTCCATCTACTTAGCTTGCTGCGCCATCCCCCAAAAACAACAAAGCCCTCCAATACATTGGAGGGCTTTGTGCTATGAGATTGTGTGCGCACTAGCTTTAGTTGGCCAGTTCGCTCATAAACTTGAGGCGGACGAGTTGTAGGTTTTCTACATCCACATCATCGTTTTTAAACTCTTCGTAGGCATCGTCCAGCGAGTCGCTTTCGGCACCGCGGAAGTATTCGTAGATGTCGTGAATAAGGTCTTCGTCCATTATTTCGTTGAGGTAATAGTCGATGTTGACCTTGGTGCCGGAGTGCACGATGGCTTCCATTTCGTCTATCACCTGTTGGCGTTTCATGCCGAGGAGTTTGGCAATTTCTTCGATAGAAATGCGCTTATCGATAGATTGAATGATGCGCACCTTGTCGAGGCTTTTGTTTACCACTCCCTTCACCACAAAATCGGTCGGACGGTCAATGTCGTTTTCTTCGACATACTTTTTAATCATGTCGACAAAGCGCTTGCCGTAGCGGTCGGCCTTTCCTTTGCTTACACCACCAATATTGAGGAGTTCGTCTACGGTAATGGGGTATTTGGTGGCCATTTCCTCCAGCGATGTTTCCTGGAAAATGACATAAGGGGGCAGGTTTAGCTCTTTGCCTATTTTTCTTTGCAGGTCTTTGAGCATGTTTAGCATGGTGGGGTCCAGCACGCCCCGGTTGGCCGAGCCGTCTTCTACCACTACATCGCTGCCATCGTCCTGAAAATCGTGGTTGATGGAGATTTTGACCGGAGTGGGTTTTTTCAAAAAGGCGGTGCTCTTGGCGTTGAGCTTGAGTAGGCCGTATTTTTCAATGTCTTTGTCAATCAGGCCGAGCATCATGGCCGAGCGGATAACGGAGTTCCAGTGGCTTTCGTCTTTGTCGGCCCCTTTGCCAAAGAGGGGATTTTTGTCGTATTTAAAATCGGTGAGCTCTTTCACTTTTTTGCCCATAATGAATTTAACCATATAAGGCAGGTCGTGGTTTTCTTTAAGGGCCTTTACCGATTCAATCACCAGCTTGGTGTCGGAGGTTACGTCTACTTTTTCTTTTGGGTTTTTGCAGTTGTCGCACATTTTGTTGCAGTCTTTCTGGTGAAAGTCTTCGCCAAAATAGTGGAGGAGGAATTTTCTGCGGCACTCGGCACTTTCGATGTAGGCCACGCTTTCGTTGATGAGCTGAATATTGCGCTCGCGCTCGGCCACGGTTTTGTCGCGGAGGAGTTTTTCGAGCTTGCCAATGTCTTTGTAAGAGAAATAGACAATGCATTCTCCCTCGAGGCCATCGCGCCCGGCCCGGCCGGTTTCCTGATAGTAGTTTTCGATAGACTTGGGCACATCGTAGTGTATCACAAAGCGGATATCCGGTTTGTCTATGCCCATGCCAAAGGCAATGGTGGCCACTATTACATCAAGGTCTTCCATCAAAAAGGCATCCTGGGTTTGGGTGCGCACCTTGCCATCTAGCCCGGCATGGTAAGCGCCTGCCTTAATACCATTGGCGCGCAGCACCTGCGACAGGTCATCGGCTGTTTTGCGGTTAATCACATACACAATACCGCTTTTGCCGGTGTGCTGTTTAATAAACTGCACCATGTTTTTGATGGCGAGCTGCGGGGTCTTCTTGGGCCGGATTTCGTAAAAAAGGTTGGGCCGGTTGAAGGACGAAATGTAAGTGTTGGGCTTGCGGAGCTCCAGGGTTTTTACAATATCGCTCTGCACCTTGGGGGTGGCGGTGGCGGTGAGGGCAATGAGGGGGAAATCCTGCTTAATAGCATTGATGATTTCGCGGATGCGCCTGTATTCGGGCCTGAAATCGTGGCCCCATTCGCTAATGCAATGGGCTTCGTCAATGGCAATAAAGCTCACCTTTACTTCGGTAAACAGGTCTACGGTGTCTTGCTTGGTGAGGGTTTCGGGGGCCACATACAGCATTTTGGTAATGCCGCTTTTGATGTCTTTGATAACGGCCGTGCGCTCGGTTTTATTGAGCGAAGAGTTTAAAAAGTGGGCAATGCTGTCCTTTTCGGAGTAATTGCGCACCAGGTCTACCTGGTTTTTCATAAGGGCAATAAGGGGCGAAATGATGATGGCCACCCCCTCGCTCATGATAGCCGGCAACTGGTAGCAGAGGCTCTTGCCTCCCCCGGTGGGCATAATGACAAAAGTGTCTTTGCCATCGAGCAGGCTGCGGATTATTTTTTCCTGATTGCCTTTAAATTTACTGAACCCGAAATATTCCTGAAGTGCTTCGTTGAGCTTTTTTTCTGCCACTGCCATAATGCCTGATTTATTGATTCGTGTGAACTGCCCCCCTGCCCCCGATTTATCCGAAACAATTTAAAAATAGTTTTTAAAAAAAGGAGGGCGAATCTATAAACAACTTCAAAAGCTTTTAGCGATTCTTACTTTTGCAGCCTTTTTCTAACAAAACTTAATTTGGACGATGAGCAACACCTATGTTGCAATCATGGCGGGAGGTATCGGAAGTCGTTTTTGGCCCATCAGCCGGACCGCTAAACCGAAGCAGTTTCTGGATTTGCTGAATACCGGCAAAACGCTGTTGCAAATGACCTATGAGCGTTATTTGAAGATTGTGCCGGCTGAGAATATTTACGTTATCATCAATGAAGAATATGAGGCCCTCACCAAAGAACAGCTGCCGCAGCTGAGCGATGAGCAAATATTGAAAGAGCCGCAGCGCAGAAACACCGCCCCCTGCATTACCTATGTGTGCGATAAAATTTACGCCAAAGACAAAAGCGCAACGGTGATTGTGTCGCCCAGCGACCACCTGATAATGGATGAAACCAAATGCCTCGATGTCATAAAACAGGGTATTGAGTTTGTGAGCAACAATACGTATCTGGTCACCATCGGCATTAAACCCACCAAGCCGGCTACGGGCTACGGCTATATTCAATATGAAGAAGAGGGGGCGCATCAGGGCTTTTATCCGGTGAAAACGTTTACCGAAAAACCGAATCTGGAGATAGCGCGCACGTTTTTGAAGAGCGGAGATTTTTTGTGGAACAGCGGCATGTTTATCTGGAAAGCCAAGACGCTGCTGCGGGCCGTGGTAAAGCATTTGCCGGAGGTGGCAGAGGCCTTTCGCGAAGGGCAGCACCATTATGGAAAACCCAGCGAAGCCCAATTTTTATCGGGGGCTTATTCGCAATGCACCAATATTTCTATTGATTATGGCGTAATGGAAAAGGCCGAAAACGTGTTTACTATCCCGGCCCAGTTTGGCTGGAGTGATATTGGCAGCTGGGATGGTTTGTATGAAATTTTTGAGCACGATTATCTGGGCAATGCGGTAACCGGCAAAAACGTAAAAATCTATGACGCAGCTCACAACATGGTGATGGTGCCTGCCGATAAACTGGTGGTGCTGCAAGGGCTGGATGGCTACTGCGTGGTAGATACCGGAGATGTGTTGCTGATATGTGAAAAGGAAAAAGAACAGGAGCTGAAGCAGATAACCCTTGATTTGAAGGTGGCGGACCTGGATAAGTATTTGTGATTATTTGTAAACCCCTGAAGTAAGCCGCAAGGCCGACCCGACCCATGAACTACCCACTGGCGCTTCATTCTAAATTACCGAACACCGGCACCACCATTTTTACGGTGATGAGTGCACTGGCCCGCGAACACAAGGCCATTAACCTGTCGCAGGGCTTTCCGGATTTTGAGCCGCACCCGCAGCTGGTGGAAGCCATTACAAAGGCTATGCGCAGCGGCCACAATCAATATGCACCCATGGCCGGCAACCTGCTGCTGCGCGAGCGCATAGCCGAAAAAACGGAAGCACTTTACAACGCACAGGTGAACCCCGACACCGAGGTGACTGTAACAGCCGGAGCCACGCAGGCTATTTTTACGGCTATTATGTCGGTGATACGCGAAAATGATGAGGTCATTTTGTTTGCCCCTGCTTACGACTCCTATGCCCCCGCGATAGAACTGGCCGGAGGCAAGGCTATTTTCTATGACCTGGAAGCGCCCGATTATAAGGTGGACTGGCAAAAGGTAAAGCGCCTGGTTACCCAGCGCACCAAAATGATGATCGTCAATACGCCCCACAACCCCACGGGCACTATTTTGCAGGAGAGCGATTTTCAGCAGCTGGAAAAACTAACCCGCGAAACGGATATTATTTTGCTGAGCGATGAAGTGTATGAGCATATTGTTTTTGACGGCCAGCAGCACCACAGCCTGTTGCGCTACCCTAAGCTGGCCGAGCGCGCTTTTGTGGTTTCTTCTTTTGGCAAAACGTATCACACCACCGGCTGGAAGATAGGCTATTGCATAGCGCCCGAAAATCTGATGAAAGAATTCAGGAAGGTGCATCAGTTTAATGTGTTTAGCGTGCACTCGGTGGCGCAGGCGGCTTTTGCCGAGCTGCTGCCCCAAAAGGATTTGTATCTGGAGTTATCGGCTTTTTATGAGGCCAAGCGCGATTTTTTCAGACGGGCTATACAGTCGTCCAGATTTAAAGCGCTGAAGTGCGATGGCACGTATTTTCAATTGGTGTCGTATGCCCGTATATCCGAAGAGCGCGATACGGATTTTACCCGCAGAATGACCAAAGACTATGGCGTGGCAGCTATACCGGTGTCGGTTTTTTACCGGCACCAGATAGACAACAGTGTTATCCGGTTTTGTTTTGCCAAAGAAGATGAAACACTGAAATGCGCAGCCGAGAAGATTTTAAAGATGTAGTATACAAATGGTTTGGTATCACGCATTAAACCGTTTGGTACGCTATTGTTACTAATGCATAAGAGGATTAAATCGTGCTGCGAATCATAACAAAGGCATCTGCTATTCAACCTCAATCCTTGCTTTTTACAAGTTTTCGATGATATGTGTTTCCACCTGCGCTTGCCCTAATAACGTAAACAGACGGAAGAAGATTGCTAATATCTATTTGAAACGCATCTGAACTTTCCTTTACAAGTTGCCCATTGCTGGAAAAAATTTTCACGTCAGAAACATCCCCGTGAATTGACTGTAGCTGAATAAAGTTACTGGAGGGATTAGGTAGAATATTGAGTTCGCTTTGCGTAGCTTGGGTTTGGGCGTAATTGTAGTCAGCGGTATCACATATCTTCAATAACCAGTATCCTGGATATCCAAGATATGCAAATGGTGAAAGAGATTGATAACCGCCACTACCATCTACAACACTTGATGTGGCTACATAACATTGACCACTTAATGGGATTACCGCACCTCCGTTCGTATGGCTTTTGGTTTGAATGGTTTTGTCCCAGATTAAATTGCCCAGATAGTCTGTTTTAACCATCCATAGTTGGGTATACCCTAAGTTGTCTTCCGATTTATTACCACTTGCTTGTGAATACGAATAGCCACTAAGTAAAAAGCCACGATCCGTTGTTTGGAAAATCGCACCGAAATTGGTTCGGTCTAATCCAATTCCGCCATACGACCTATCCCATTCTTTGTTTCCATTGGAGTCAACTTTTACAAGCCAGTAGTCATCATAGTAAAGAACAGTGTCAATTTTCGGGGTGGTTTTATCACCACCAATACCTGAAGTGGAATAGCCAAGCAGGACAAATCCCCCATCGTGCGTTGCAGTGATGGCAGACAAATCATTATAAAATTCACCACCATATCTTTTATTCCATATGGTTTCACCATTAGCATCGATTTTCACCAAAAAGTAATCAATAATACCTTTGCGGGCCTGACTTACGTCTATGCCTGAATCTGATGCCGTAACCCCACCCGCAATTATGTTACCATGCTTGTCTGTAGTGATGCAACGGGCGTACTCCACATCCATACCACCGATGGTTTTATCCCACAAAATGTTCCTCGAAGAGTCGAGTTTTACAACCCACAAATCAAAATCTTTACCTCTCACAGTGTCGGTTTTGTGGCCGGTATTGTCAGAGTTTGATTCTCCCAAAATCACTAATCCGCCATCAGGGGTTTGCTCTATTCCCACGGGGTAATCAGTGTCATAAGCTCCAATCGTTTTATCCCAGACAACAACCCCATGATTGTCTAATTTCACTATCCAATAGTCTACACTTTGAAGTAATCCAATAGAATTTTCGGTTTTGTTTCCCGATAAGTTAGAACTGGAGGCAATGCACAGCAAAAAACCAGAGGAATCTCTAGCTGGGAAAACCTTACTAAACCCATCAACGAAATTTCCCCCAATTGTTCTATCCCATTCTTTGTTCCCCAAGGAATCTGCCTTCACCACCCAGATATCTGAGTGTCCAATCAATGGCTCTGTTTTGTCACCAGCAATACCCACATACGAAACTCCGCACATTATGTAGCCGCCATCGTAAGTTGGTTTTGCAGAGTACAGCTGACCGCCAGTATAAGTACGATCCCAGACTTTGGCAAAACTTGGCTGAGCATTACCAGAAGAATGCAACAATAGTATTGCAACAAAGCCCCAAAGTCGGTATTTAAATCTGAAACACATGTGTGTGCTAATGTAAGTAGAAAATAACTTATTCTATGTCTGAGATAGGCTATGATTATGCGAAAAAGTATTATCAGACAAATCGGGTAATAAAAAGAAGGAACAATCAAGCGCGCAGCGGAGAAGATTTTGAAGATTTAGGACAGCATAAGTTGCTTTACTACACTTTTTACTACAAACCGCGGTTGGATGCGCATAGTAGACAAAGGCTTTTGGTTTTGTATATTGCGCTTAGATTTGTAACCATGCTTAGCAAAACCGAAATTCTTAATACGCTGCGTAGTCAAAAAGCTTTTTTACGGCAAAAATTTCATGTGGCGCAGATTGGTTTGTTTGGTTCGTTTGCCCGGGACGAAAACACAGAACAAAGCGACATTGATTTTTTGGTTGTTATTGAACCGGATATACCCAACTACCGGCAAACCAAAAATGCCCTGCGCGAATACCTGAGCCGGACGTTTAATAAAGAGGTAGACTTAGCCAACCCCAATTCACTGAAACCACACTTTAAAGACAGAATTTTGAAAACTGCCGTCTATGCTTGAAAAAGACGATGCCAATTTGGAGGAGATATTGGTTTGCGCGCAAAAAATTCTTGATTTTGTAAAACCGGTTACGAATGCAGAAGCATTGGTGGCAGACCTTAAAACGTATGATGCTGTAATGATGAATTTTGTGTTGATTGGCGAAGCCGTTTCGCGCCTTTCCGATAATTTAAAATCATCGCAACAGCAAGTTGATTGGGCAAACATTAAAGGGTTTAGAAACTTAATTGTACACGACTACATGGGCATAGATGAACATGAAGTGTGGTCTATAATAAATTTGGAGTTGCCTGTTTTAATTAAGGATATTACATCGGTAATTAAAAAAGACTAGCCCCACTCCCAGTTAAAGTAAAATTGCAGTGGAGAAGATTTTAAAGATGTAGCCGCGAAGAGTCTCATTCTGATTGGAAACCTTTTTTATTTTCGGCTTAAAGTTTACAACGTATGAAGAAAATAGTAATGATGCTGGTGGTGGTGCTGATGGCAGCGGGCTGCAACAAAGAAAAAGTATACAAAGACAACCTGAACGGTGAATGGACGCTTTATAAGTACCTGTTATACAACACCGACAAAACCAGTGTTTTTCAAAGCCGGTTTCCGAACTACACTATCACCTTCAGCGATGCCAGCACTTTTTCGGAGTTTTATACCAACCCCGACAGCGTAAACATCAGCGGCACCTATTCCTTTGAAGATAATCTGGAAAAGATAGTGCTCGAAAATCAGTACCTCGATTTAACCGACAGCCTGACCAAAACCTATAAAAGAGAATATACCATTTTTAATCTGACCAAAACACATGTGCAGTTGCGCAACGATACTTCGCAACTCTACCTGAGCAAAACACCCGAATAATTTTATCCAACTATAAAAAACCCACTCGTGAAAAAATACTTCTTTATCGCTCTGGCCCTTACGCTTACTCTGGCATCGTGCAACAAGAATGCCTTTTTGAAAAAACTGGTAGGCACCTGGAAAATGGACCGCTATCTTTTCGATGGACAGGACCGCACCCTTTACTTTGATACGACCTTCCGTGGATTTGAACTGTCGCTGGACGAGAACAATTTCTACAGCGAAAGCTATAGCGAGTTTATCCTTACACCCGGCAGTGCCATACTTACCGACACCCTCGGCTACGATAGCGTGAACATGGTGTATGTGATTAATACCGATACGCTGAATTATATCGACACCACCATTATTCCTCACCTGACCACAGGCGAGTGGCAGTTGATTAACAGCGATGAAGATTTGCAGCTGCGCGATGGTACCACCAACGATGCCCGTATTTTCCGTATTCTGGATTTAGACAAAAACAATCTGAAACTCCGCTTGGGCAACGAAGAGTTTTATTACGGCAAATAAATTATTCACTTATAGCTAAAAGCCACCCACACTGCGGTGGCTTTTTAGTTTTTAAAAAATAGAGAACCATGGCCCAGTTAAAAGTCATCAGCTATAATGTAAACGGTATTCGCAGTGCGCTCAGCAAAGGCTTGGCCGAGTGGCTGAAGCAGGAAAATCCGGACGTGCTTTGCTTGCAGGAAATTAAAGTGTCGCGCCCCGATTTTGATCCGGCTCCTTTTGAGGCACTGGGCTATCACACGTTTATTTTTCCGGCCGAAAAAAAGGGCTATAGCGGAGTGGCTATTTTCTCCAAGATAAAACCCGACTGTGTGGTGGAGGGCACCGGCAACAAAACCTATGATGCGGAGGGAAGAAATCTGCGGATAGATATAGGGGTAAGTATTATGAGTGCGTATTTTCCGAGTGGCACCACCGGAGACGAAAGGCAAGAGGTGAAGATGAACTATCTCGATTTTTTCTTTGACTATATACACGACTTGCAAAAAACACGCAGCAAGATACTGGTGTGTGGCGATTACAATATTTGCCATCGCGAAATAGACATTCACAATCCGGTGAGCAATAAAGATGCTTCAGGTTTTAAACCCGAAGAGCGCGCCTGGATGGAAAAGTATTTTAACTCCGGGTTTATAGATACGTTTCGTTTTTTTCATCCACAGCAGGCGCACGAATACAGTTGGTGGAGCTTTAGGGCCAACTCAAGGGCCAATAACAAAGGCTGGCGTATCGATTACATAGCAGCCACCAAAAACCTGGAGAAAAAATTGGTTTCGGCTACCATGCTGCAGCAGGTAAAGCACAGCGACCACTGTCCGGTGGTGTGTTTGCTGGCGCTTTAAGTAGATTCATGTTTTACCGCAACAGCGTAATGCTGCCCTTAAAAAGTTCTTCGCTATGGTTATCAATAAACACAGCGTTTAGGGTGTATACCAAAACCTGCGGCTCCAGCATTTTGCCTTTGTAGCTACCATCCCAGGTAAAGTAGATGTTATTGCTTTCAAACACTTTTTCGCCTATACGATTGAATATCCGCATCTCTATAAACTTCAGCGCAGGTAAATTGCCCAAGAGCTGAAACACATCGTTGGCGCCATCCCCGTTGGGAGTAAATACGTTGGGAATAAACAGGTCGTAATTTTTTATCACTGTTACCGGAACTTGTGCGTAAGCATAGCAACTATTCCCGCTGATGTCTACCGTTACCGTTAAGCGGTAGGTAAGCGAATTATAAAGCGTAACGGTAGGGTTGCTGCAATCGGCACAACTTAAGCCGGAGGAAGGATTCCAATTATAAGTAGCGGCAGCATAATTACTGCTGGCGTTTAGTTGTGCACTTTCGCCCAGGTTTATCGCGAGGCTGTCGGGAACTACCGATACCAGCACCTGTGCCGGCTCGGTTATTTGCAGCGCAGCGGAGTCGGTGCATCCGTTGCCATCGGTAACGGTATAACTATAACTGCCGGCCGATAAAGCACCAAAACTGCCCGAGTTATTGCTGTTGCCGGAGCTGAGTGCGTAGGTGTATCCGGGGGTGCCACCGGTGGCAGAAATGCTTATGGTGCCATCCTGTTCGCCAAAGCAGCTTACATCTTGATAGGAGAAAGCTGTTTGCAGTAACGCTGGCTCGTTGATATTTGTATTGGCAGTGGCGGTGCATCCAAAATCATCAGTAATGATTACGGTATAATTACCACCACCCAAAGTTTGGAAGTTTCCGGTGCTGTTGTTGTCAATGGAATTTCCCCCTTGTTGCAAATCGTATTGGTAGGGCGAAACGCCATTGCCGGCCGTAGCGGTAATGGTTCCATCGCCATCTCCCCAGCAGGTAACATGCGTTGGTGTAAGATTGAGGCTTAGCTGCAAAACAGTGAGTGTAGTGGAGACCACGCTATCGCAGCCATATTGGTTGGATAATGTAACCGGGTAAACTCCGGATGCAGACACAACATTACCGTTGGGCAGCGTATAGACATCGCCCGCACAAATAGTATCTGAAACTGAAGTGGCAGAAACAGGATTTACCGTCAACGCTGTAATAATCACACTATCGCATCCAAGGGAGGTAGAAAGTGTATCGTAATAAATCCCTGAGGCATTTACCACGTTGCCTAAAGGCAGCGTGTAGGTTTGGTTGGCGCAGATGGTATCGGATACATTGGTAATGGGAGTAGGATTCACGGTCAGGTGAGTAATCACTGTGCTGTCGCAACCAAACTGGTCGGTGAGTAATGCCGTATCGTTGGTGGTAATGGTAGAAGTATTTCCTTGCGGAAAGGTGTAAGTAACACCGTTGCAAACAGCGGTATCAATTATGGTGGTAGTGGGATTGTGCACGGTAACCGTTACAGTATCGGTGCCGGTGCAAAAGCAACGCAAAGGAAATATCATCAATGGCAAAATCATTGGCACTCGCTATCGTATTCTGGTTCACAATACAAATATTGGCGGAGGTATTTATTCCAGAATTCCAGGTGGTGTAAAATTGCTGCCACACACATGTGGTGTTGGATGCAGTGAATACGGACCCCAGTAAATTGCCGTTGATAGAAAACTGTAATTGCGCGGGATTGCCTGCAGTAAGCGAAGCCAGCCAGGTGCTGAAAGCGTAGTCGGTATTGGGCTCCACCGGCACGGTTTGGCACCAGATGGAAACATTGGCCGTAGTAGCGCCATTCACCAGCAACATATTGCCATTGCCCGAGGTGTGGTCGCCACAGGGCGCCATGCCACCATTCCAGGTTTGTGCATTGGTGCTTACCCAGTATTGTCCTTCGCTGGTATTGGGCGGAGGAGTATAGGCGTAGGAAGAGGTAAAACCGGTATTGCCGCTATTGAAATCTCCGTTCACTATGGCATTGCCCACTTCCACCTGGGTGGAAACGGTATAGGTGGTGGTTGTGGTAGGGCTTGCTTTGGGGTTGGCGATGCCGGTGTTGCTTAAACCCGCTGCCGATGTCCAGGTATAAATTAAACCTCCGGTGGCACTTAGTTGCGCGGAGTCGCCCAGGCAGATGAGGGCATTCGGTCCGGCATCTACCACAAACGAGCCTACGGTGAGGTGGGTGGTAATTATGCTATCGCACCCGGTGGAAGTGCTTAAGCTATCTACATACACACCACTTGTGTTTACGATGTTTCCACCCGGCAAGATGTAGGTAGTGTTTGGGCAAATAATCGGATTCATCGCGTAAGCATAGTTCGGATTCACCGTCAAATTGGTTGTGATAATACTATCGCAATGCAGGGGGATGGTGAGGAGTGTATCTATGTATATGCCGGAGGTAGCAGTGGTGCTTCCATTGGGCAGGGTATATAGGGTGCCCTGACACACAGCCGTATCCACAGTGGTGTTGAAAACAAGCGAGCATTTGCATCCATTGTAAGCGGCATTCTGAAAATCGGGAGCGGTGCCGGTGCTGTTGAGCGGAGTGGTGTAACCACCGGCTCCCTGCACTATACCATTGGCATTTACGGTGGGTGTGCCTGTTCCCAATAAGCCATCCGCATCGTCCAGCAATGGAACATAGCCGGCTTCAATAACATCGTAGCAGGTGTCGCCATCGCTGTTAAGCGAGAGGAAATCATACGGTCCGTTTCCATCGCTATTGTCTACGGTGTAAGTAATGCCCGTGCTGATGTTGTCGTTTGTTTCCAGCGAAGTATGTAAACCGTTTTGTCCGAAGCTGGCATTTACTCCGTCAATCCTGCCATCGTTGTTGGCATCGGCAGTCGTATGTCCGGCTTCTACCAAATCATAGATGCCATCGTTGTCCGAATCTAAGTCGAGCGAGTTGGGCACTCCGTCACCGTCATTATCTGTGGTGCAGAGCACATCATAAAAAGCTACGTCATCAATAAAATTACCGGCTGCGGGACTACCGCTGGCGGTGCTAATGGCCTGAAATTCGAAGCGAGTGCTCGTTTGTCCGGCCGGCACGATGTAGCTTCCGCTAAAAACATTCCAGGCGGTGCTTCCGGTACTAAACTGTCCTTGCTGCTGGGTATTGCCTGGAGCGCCAATGCGCAATTGCATCACATCTACGCCCGACCTTCCGCGATGCGCAAAATACCAAACCAAAATGCTGCCAGGTGTGGTGGCTAGATCTTGATAGAGGGCGCTCATTTGTGTGTAGTTTATCTCGGCATGTTGGTTGCCAGCATAAGCCGGCACCCCATTAAAGTTATTACCCCAGAGTTCAATGGTGGTATCGGTAGAGCTGGTAAGCCAGCCCGGCACATTGGATTGTGTGTAGTATCCCACATTGGTTCCGGCTATCACCGGTTGCTCAAAACTTCCGTTTACAATCAGATTTTGCAAGGTGCCGTTGCCGCATTCCACCACATCGGGCAGGCCGTCATTGTCATCGTCAATATCGTACTCATCGGTGATGCCATCGTTATCTGAATCGGGAAAGCAGTTGAGCACTTGCACATTTACAGTGTCAGCATTGCTGGCGCAGCCGAGCACATTAGCTGTAAGGATATAATCGCCCGAATTGCCAAGCGATGCACTGGCGATATACGGATTTTGCAGCGCAGACGAAAAGCCGGAAGGCCCAGTCCAGGAATAAACGGCCAATGGAATTGAATCTGCATTAAGTTGCAAGCCCGAGCCGGCACATATACTGGGCGCTGCTGCCACGGCATTTACTTCAAACTTGGCAAAGTTGCTGAAGTAACCAAAGCGGGTTCCGCTACTTCCCGAACCATGAATAACACCTAAGTGAAACAACGAAGTGGAGTTATTGATAGAAATAGAGGTGTTTTGCGGATACTGTGCTACCGGCAGCGACACCTGCGAGCTCAGCCATTGCCCACCCGTGCCAGGTACGGGCGTAAACATGCCCGCGGTGATGACGGCATTATTTCCGTTAACCGTAAAATTTCCCTGTCCGCCATTCTGTACCATTACGTTCACATAAAGGTCTTCGGTAGTGGAGCGCGTAATAGAAACCGAAAATCCTCCTGTGCAAACAATGGGCGGAATGAGGTCCATGCCTATTTCGCAACCGAAGCCACTCATTTGCCACACATAAGCCGGAGCGCTTGTTTGCACATAAGCAGAAGCTCCTGCTATGGGCAGTTGATACGTTTGTCCTGCATTGATGGTCGTTACCAGCACTCCGTTTTTGGTAATGGAGGTTCCGTTTTGTGTGGCGGTAATAAACAATTGGTCACCGGGTGCATTTAGGAAACCGCTCATAGCAATGTATTCGGTGCCCAGTAAATTAACAGGTACAATTTGGTCGCCACCCAAATCGGAGCAGCCACCAAAAGGAGCCCCGTTCAGCAAATCGTCTTTCACGGTAATGGCAATGGGATTGTTGGATGTTACTCTGGAGCCTTGCAAATGCTGCGCAGCCAATCCGCTGGCAGCAGTTGCCGAGTAAGTTTGTCCTTCCTGCAGCAAGACATTAAACGGTACACCGGCCGCATGGCCCACAATAGCATTGGATGGAGTAATGGTCACCGTGGTATTGTTTTGTGTGGCTACAATATCAAAAGAGGAAAACGGAACGGGCGAATAAGCACTGTTATTGTCGAGATAGTTCTGGGAAGGAATCCAGAAATCGTTACCAAGGGCACTTTGTCCTTTGAGTACAAAAATTTCGGGGTTGCACTGACATTGTGCGCTGACCACTTCATAGTAAGCGGTGATGGAAGCCGTGGAAGAAATTTTTAACCCATAATTCAGGTTTGCGTTGGCCGGTTTGTTTTCTATTTGGTCTATCCAGGCAGTGAGGTCAACGGACTGTGTGTTGTTGGCCGGAATGTTGACTACTTGCGGAGGTAGGCCTCCACCGGCCGGTTGCGAAATGGTGACGGTGGCGGGTTGTGTGGCGGTGGTCATCCGCAGCACAATGGGCCTGTCGAAATTAGCGGTGTGTATAGAAACCTCGGGCGCTGCAAACCAAAACACCGTGTCGGTTTGGGCGTGGCACAAGCAGAATAGCAAGACCGAGAAACAGAGTAACGAGGTTTTTTTCATAGGGGTGTTTGGTGCACCAAAGATAAAAGAATGAGCGCACGCGTTGCACCCTTGCACAGTAAGTAGATTAAAGTTTTAGATTTAGATAAATTTTCGCACCATGACCGAAGACATACAAGGACCCCAATTGCCCAAGGAAGCTCACAAGCATCCGCTATCGGCTCAGGAAGCATCTGCCAAAACAAGAAAAGCTTTTTTGAGTGCTACCATTGGAGCGGTACTGCTGATAAGCAGTTTTGCCTTAACGTATTTGCTGTCGCATCATGATCGTTCGTTTACTTTTGCGCTGTATGGCATGACCATGCTGGGCGTTGTCTTTATCTTTTTGGGTTTAGTATTATTTTGCGAATAAGTTCATGAATCAACACAAAAAACCCGCGGTGTTTTATATCACCGCCTCCGTAGCGACTATCTCTCTTTCTTTTTTCTTTTTAGCAGTGTTTAAAGGTTGGTTTGGTCCGGCCACCGATGTGGGCGGAGCATTCTGCGAAGCAGCGCGCCCGGGTATGATTAAACAACCAGCCAACACCTGGAGCAATATGGCTTTTGTCCTTGCTGGACTGACTATGGCCTGGCAAATGTCAACGGGCCGTTTTGCGCAGAACAAAAACAAATTTACGCAGAGCCATTTCACCGCTATCTTTTTCTCAGTGCTCGTGGTGTTGCTGGGGCCGGGTAGCATGGCCATGCACGCTACCGAAACACAGATAGGCGGCAGCCTGGATATGCTGAGCATGTATCTGGTGGCGTCTTTTGCCGCTTCCTATGCTATGCAGCGTTTTTTTAACTGGCAAAACTGGCAGTTCTTTGTATCGTTTCTGCTTATCATTATTTTTTGCGAATGGGCGGGCACCTTCCATATGCACATACCCTTGGTACACTATGCTGGCAACGCAGCTTTTGGATTGTTTTTAATAGTCAGCGCCATTTTTGAGCTACTCAACGGGTATGTGCGTCACCTCTCTATGGACAAAAAATACGGTTACTATAGTCTGGCCTCCATCACGCTCGCATTTATTATTTGGAATATGTGGCTCGATGGCAGCCCCTTGTGTAATCCCGGTTCGTTAATTCAAGGCCATGCCATGTGGCACATGCTGGATGCGCTGGCCGCTTACTTTTTGTTTAGAATGTATGTGAGCGAGCATGCCGAGTAAGAACAATCCGGAAAAACACCACTACCGATTTTGAAATAGGCCACCTGATATGAGAGACGAACGCGAAGCTATTTCTATCAATAAATACATCAGCAACTCCGGCTTTTGTTCGCGCAGAGAAGCGGACCAATACATAGAGGAAGCGCGGGTAGAAATTAACGACAACATTGCTTTGGCCACCGATAAAGTGTATCTGGGCGATGCGGTGTATGTAGATGGAGAGCGCATTAAACTCAAACAAAACGCACAGCAGATTTATATCGCGTTTCATAAACCGGTCGGCATCACCAGCACGACCGACCTCACCGACCGCAGCAATATCATTTCGTTTATCAATCATCCCAAACGAATTTTTCCGATTGGCCGGCTCGATAAAGATTCCTCCGGGCTTATTCTGCTTACGAGCGATGGTGACATTGTCAATAAAATTTTGCGAGCCGGCAACGAACACGAAAAAGAATACATCGTTACTGTAGATAAACCTATTACACCCGATTTTGTAAAAAAGATGAGCAGCGGTGTTTACATTTTGGGCGAGCGCACCAAACCCTGCACCGTAAAACAAGAAGGCCCCAAGCGCTTTCGCATTATCCTTACGCAGGGGCTCAATCGTCAGATTCGAAGAATGTGCGAGGCGCTGGGCTATAAAGTGGTTACCCTGCTGCGCACCCGCATCATGGGCATCACACTGGCCAATATACCGGTGGGTAAATGGCGCAATCTTTCTTTTACAGAAATGGAAGACCTCCGAAAACAACTGAAGCACTCGGTGAAAACCGAAGAGGCTTCGAAGCGAAGCGGTCAACCTAAAAACACTAAATACAAAAGATGAAATACTTCTTCACTGCACTTGTATCCATACTTTTAATTGGCTGCCATTCCGACAAGCATCAAACCGCACACAACACCTATTTCAATTACTCAAAACCCGAACTTGAAAACGCGGGTATAAAAATGGTGGAAGTGCAAACGCCCAAAGGAAAATTCAACGTGTGGACCAAGAAAACAGGCAATAATCCGCGCATTAAAATTCTGCTGCTGCACGGTGGCCCGGCTCTCACGCACGAGTATATGGAATGTTTTGAGCCGTTCTTTGGTCAGGCGGGTTTTGAGATTTATCAATATGACCAACTCGGCTCATTTTACAGCGACCAGCCCACCGACTCTTCGCTCTGGACACTCGAACGGTTTGTGGACGAGGTGGAGCAGGTGCGCCGGCGCTGCAACTGGGCAGCAGCAATTTTTATATCCTGGAAACAGTTGGGGCGGCATTGTGGGCATGGAATATGCGCTGAAATATCAGCAGCATCTAAAGGGCTTAGTCGTATCCAATATGACTGCCGACTATGCAAAGTATGGTGCCTATAATCAAAAGTTGCGCGCGCAGATGCGCAAAAGTCTGGTAGATTCTTTAGAGGCATTTGAGAAGAAAAATGATTTTCTGAATCCTGTTTATCAGCAACTGGTGTTTGATGAATATTACTGCAAACATATTCTGCGCAAGAAAGTAGCCGACTGGCCAGAGCCGGTGTTGCGTTCATTTAAGCATTTAAATTTTCCGGTGTATGACATTCTGCAAGGCCCCAGTGAGTTTGTGCCGGGTGGCCGCCTCGTGGGCTGGGAATGCTGGACGCGCTTAAAAAACCTGACCTTGCCTGTATTGATGATAGGCGCTAAGTATGACACCATGAATCCGGAAGAAATGGAACAGATGAGTAAGCTGGTCCAAAACGGCAGCTATCTTTATTGCCCGAATGGTGGGCACTTGAGCATGTGGGATGCGCAGGACGAATATTATCCGGGAATTATTAAATGGATAAAAGAAGTGGATGAAAGAAAACAATAACTTGCCCGACCAATTTTATCGCAACATGAAAATTTTCGAATACTTTGAAAAAGCCTGGATAGGAGCGGCCATAGCCGCGTTGCTGGTAGCGCTATACAATTTTGCCACGCTGCGCGTGTTTGACAACCGCGTTTATTTTCCACTCTTCTGTGTGGGATTTTGTTTGCTCATTTGGTTTAATCTTCGCGGACAAAGAAGATTTAAAGAGAAAATGATGCAAGACGAGAACGACCAGCCAAAGACAAAACAATAATTCTGTGTCCACCATTTCATTAACTCAGTTTAGCAAAGGGAGCGGCTGTGGTTGCAAAGTAGCACCACACCTGCTCGAAGAAATCTTAAGTGGTAACGCTGCCGATATAAATTTCCCCAAACTGTTGGTGGGCAACAGCACGCAGGATGATGCAGCTGTGTATGACCTGGGCAACGGCACAATGCTTATCAGCACAGTAGATTTTTTTACACCGATTGTCAACGATGCTTTCACCTTTGGCAAAATAGCAGCAGCCAATGCCCTTAGTGATGTATATGCCATGGGGGGCACCCCAACGCTGGCCATTGCCGTCATGGGTTTTCCGGTAGAGAAACTCCCTGTGGAAACGGCCCGACAAATTATTGCCGGAGCTAAAGAAATATGCAACGAAGCTCATATACCACTGGCGGGAGGGCATACGATTGATGCCTCCGAACCCTTTTTTGGATTGTCGGTGAATGGAATGGCTACGATTCAGCACCTGCGAAAAAATTCGACCGCACACGCAGGCGATGTGCTTTTTATCACGAAACCGATAGGCACAGGAGCTATTGCCACGGCCATTAAACGCGAACAGATAACCGCTGAAGATGCCGCACCGGCTATCCACAGCATGTGTCAACTCAATAAAGCAGGAGCACAATTGGCCGGGTTGGATGCAGTACATGCCATGACCGATGTAACCGGCTTTGGGCTTCTGGGCCATTTGATAGAGATGTGCGAAGGCGCACAGCTATCGGCCGAAATAAACTATGCTTCGGTGCCGCTGTTGCCGGGCATGAAAGAACTTTGTGCCAAGTTTATCTATGCCGACAACACCATGCGTAATTGGAAAAGCTATGAAACAAAAACAGCCGGCATTGGTAGCGAATCCTTGCTTACACTTTGCGACCCGCAAACCAATGGTGGACTGATGGTGGCCGTGGATGAAAATCACAAAGACGCCTTTCTGGACTTGGCGCATAGCATGTCTTGCCCGGTGTTTGAGATAGGCAGATTTACCGAAAGAAAAGAGAAAGTGGTATTTGTAAAATAGACGCGGACGTTTTTCGTCTCCCACCGCACAAAACTATATTCGCACCATGTTTGATTTCTCCATTTTTAGCACCGCTGATGCCTGGATCAGCTTACTTACCCTTACTTTTCTGGAAATCGTTTTAGGGGTCGACAACATCATCTTTATTTCCATCGTAGCCGGAAAACTACCGAGTAACCAACAAAAACGCGCCCGCAATTTGGGCTTGATGTTGGCCTTGTTCTTTCGCATCGGTTTGCTCTTGTCTATTACCTGGATTATTGGTTTAACGCAACCGCTCTTTAAGCTACCTTTGGAGAGTGTTTTTGCCAACATGGGACTTGCACATCCCGAAGATGCCGTAGCCATCAGCGGTCGCGATTTAATTTTGCTGATAGGCGGATTTTTCCTCCTGGCCAAATCAACCACCGAAATTCACTCTAAGGTGGAAGGCCGCCACGATGAAAAACACATTGCTGCTAAAGCAGCTTTTGGTGCTGTGATTGCCCAAATCGTGATGGTAGACATTATCTTTTCGTTCGACTCTATTTTAACGGCTGTTGGTCTTACTCAACATGTGCTGGTCATGATTTTTGCGGTTATAGTAGCTATGCTGGTGATGATGCAATTCAGCGGACCCATCAGCCATATGATTAACAAACACCCCACACTGCAAGTGTTGGCGCTTTCTTTCCTGATTATGATTGGCCTCACGCTGATATTGGAAGGGTTTGCGCTGCACGTGAGCAAAGGCTTTGTGTATGTGGCGGTGCTCTTTTCGCTGGGGGTGGAAATGCTCAACATCCGGCTGCGCAAAAAAACAGGTGCGGCATAACGATTAAGCACTTTCTTTGTTCCGCATGAGCAGCAAGGCCGACATCCGTACATTTTCAGCAGAAGAACTCACCGAGGAAATCATTAAACTGGGCGAACCGAAGTTTCGCGCCAAGCAAATGCACGAATGGCTTTGGAAAAAATCGGCCCGCTCCTTTGAGGAAATGACGAACCTCTCCAAAGAATTTAGAACAAAACTGGCCGACCATTTTACGCTCCTTCCCGTGACCGAAAACATTGTGCAGAAGAGTAAAGATGGTACCGTAAAGCTTGGCATGATGCTTCCCGACAACCGGTTGATAGAAGGGGTGATGATACCGGACGAAGACCGCAGCACGGCTTGCGTGAGTTCGCAAGTGGGCTGCTCGCTGAGTTGTAGTTTTTGTGCCACCGGGTTTTTGAAACGCGAACGCAATCTGGAAGCAGGCGAAATATACGATCAGGTTGTATTGCTCAATAAATATGCCCTGGAGCACAATGGCAAGCCTCTCACCAACATTGTGTATATGGGCATGGGAGAGCCACTGCTGAATTACGACAACGTATTAAAGAGCATACGCCTCATTACATCTCCTGAAGGGCTGAACATGGCGCAGAAAAGGATTACTGTAAGCACCTCCGGCATAGCGCGAGGCATAGCGCGCATGGCCGATGAAGGCATGAAGTTTAATATGGCGCTGTCGCTGCATGCAGCCACCAACGAAAAGCGCAACACCATTATGGATATCAATCAAAGCAATAAGATTGAAGAGGTGATGGCTGCCCTCAAATACTTTTATTCTAAAACGGGCAACAAGGTTACGTTTGAATATATTCTGTTCAACAACTTTAACGACAGCCCTGAAGATGCCGAACATCTGTTGAAGCTTTATCAGCAGGTGCCTGCATTCATCAATATTATTGAGTATAACAACGTGGAAGGTGTAGATTTAAAAAAGGCCAAAAGCGAACAACGCGATGCTTTTGTAAACTATCTGCGCAATAAGGGGGTTGATGTAGCGGTTCGCAGAAGCAGAGGGAAAGATATTGACGCTGCTTGCGGGCAGCTGGCCAATAAAAACGGAAAATAACGGCATGAAAAACAGAAATATTATTGTGACCGGAGGAAATGCCGGCATAGGACTAGCCACCTCCATTGCACTGGCTAAGCAAGGGGCCAACATCTACATTGTATGTCGCTCCAGGGAGAAAGCAGAAGCAGCCGTGCAAGAGATAAGCAAAGCATCGGGCAACAGCCATATCCGATATTTTCTGGCAGATTTGAGTGCACAAAAATCGGTGCGTGTGCTGGCAGCGACCATCCGAAACGAACTCAGCGTGGTGGATGTGCTCATCAATAATGCCGGAGGGGTGTTTCCGGAATTTAAACTTACCGAGGATGGCATTGAAAGCTGCATAGCCACTAACCACTTTGCCTATTTTCTGTTAACCAACCTTCTGCTGGAGCTGATTCAGAAATCGGATTATGCGCGTATTGTCAATGTATCCTCTAATTCACATTACCGGGGTAAAATTGATTTTGAGTCTTTCACCAAAGACAAAGGCTATTTTATAACGACCGCTTATGAGCAAAGCAAATTAGCCAATGTGCTATTCACCAATGAACTGGCTAGCCGATTAAGCGGGACGCACGTAACTGTAAATTCGCTGCACCCGGGCGTGGTCAACACACAGATTGGAAACAAAGGCACACAGTGGTATGCTGCATTGTTTTGGTCGCTGACGGCAAAATTATTTGGTGTGAGTATCGAGGAGGGCGCACGCACATCGGTGTATCTGGCTTCTTCACCGGAAGTAAGTAAAGTAAGCGGAAAATATTTTGATAGCTGTAAAGAGCGCAAGGCTTCCGAGAAAGGACTCGATAAAAATCTTGGAAAAGAATTGTGGCGTGTGAGTGAACAGTTGTGTCCGTTATAAATGCCCAGGTCTACTTTCCAATAGCTTTATAAATCACCTCCTGCAATTCTGTTCGGATATTCATTTTCACCAGCATGTTATTATCGGAATTCGGATACACCCGGTTACTCAGAAAAATGTAAATGAGTTGGTTGGTAGGGTCGGCCCACACACACGTGCCCGTAAACCCTGTGTGCCCGAAAACAGATAGCGGCACGCCATCGTAGCATGGCGATGCCTTGCTTACATCCGGCTCCGGTTTATCAAAGCCCAGGCCTCTTCGCGATATCCTGGACTGTCGGGCTGTAAATGTTTTAATCGTGGAGGCTTGGAGTAACTGATGGCCATTGTAGCGACCGTGGTTCAGCAGCATTTGAAACAAAGCCGCCAGGTCAAACGAGTTTCCAAACAGGCCGGCATGCCCGGCAACACCGCCATACATAGCGGCACCTTGATCGTGCACGTATCCCCACACTAACTGCCTGCGAAACAACGAATCGTTTTCGGTGGGAAGTAGCCTATCGCGCGAAAATCTCTGAATCGGATTATAGGTCAGGTGCGTTAAGCCCATGGGCGCATAAAAATGCTTCGTTATAAAAGCAGATAGCGATTCACCGCTGACGTGTTCCACCACTTTTTGCAGAATGTAAAAATCTAAATCGCTGTAAACATATTTGGGTTTGGTCTCCACTTCGCTGGTGGCCATTTTGTACCACATGGTATCGGCATAATCGCTGCGAATAAACATAGAGTCGGCCACCTGTACACGAAACTCGCCTTCGGGCGTTTTGCGGTAGTATCGTTCGTAATGAACCCCGGTTGTTTCTTTCCAAAACATAAAAAAGGGCTTGAGTCCCGCCTGGTGGGTGAGCACATCGCGCAGCTTCAGTTTTTTGATGGTAGCCGAAGTAGGCAGCGGCACATAATCCCCTATGGTTTTATCCAGATCAATTTTCTTGTCCTCGTATAGTTTCATAACCGCGAGTGTGGTGGCTGCCACTTTGGTAATGGAAGCCAGGTCATACAGTTGAGCGGGTTTTACGGGGCTATTGATTTCATACACATTGTTTCCATAGCTTTTGTTCCAAATCACTTTGCCTTCTTTGGCTACCAGCAATTGACAACCCGGAAAAGCTTTAGCAGCCATGGCTCGTTGCACTACATCGTCCAAGGCGCGTAGTTTTTCGGACGCAATGCCCACTTCTTCGGGCGCAGAAATTTTCAAGCGATAAATGGAATCGGATGGGAAGCCCGTACCGGCTGCGAAGGTGCTACAAGAAGTAACAGGTAATTTTCCGGATATTTTTTCGGCACCAAATAATGCGTTGGCTGCTGCTAGGTGGGTCGCTTCATTTTCTTCGTAAGCGCAAACAACCCAAGGCAGATATTCAAAATTTTTGAGCGCATAGGCATTGCCAAATACCACGAGCACTACTTTGGTGCGTGCTGACAGTGAATCCATAAACCGCACCGTTTCTTCGGTTACGTTGTAGTTTTTGGCTGCCGAGCGAATCATCGCATGCAGATCTACAATCACCAGATCGTATTTGGTGAGCGTATCAAACAGCGAGGCAAAACTTTTTTCGCTATGCTCCGATGCCTGATTAAAAAAATCCATTTCCGCAAACAGATTGATGTGCCGCTGAAAATTGGAAGCCCCGCTATTGCCAATAGATAGCGAGGCTACTTTTTTATAATTCCAGTCGCGCAGGGGCAACAGACCTTCGAGGTTGGCCGCTACGGTAATGGCCCGTTCGTGTATTTGCTGCCGAAGCAACCGAGCTGGAGTATTATTTAAATCGCTGCGCAGATTTTCGGAGGCAATATGCTGCTGTTTATGCAAGCCCATTTTGTATTTGTAGGCCAGCACTTTTTTGACTCTTGCTTCCAATAGCTCTGGCGAAAGGGCTCCGCTATCTAGCGCCATTTTAATCTTCTCCATGCCTTTAGTGCAGTCTTCGCTATATACCAGAATGTCGCATCCGGCCATGAATGCAATGGAGTCTACGGTGCCCGGTTTGAAGTATTTGCTGACGCCTTTCATGTTGATGGCATCGCTGAACACCAGCCCCTCATAGTGCAAAGAATCACGCAAAAGTGCCGTGGCTATTTTGCCCGACAGGGAAGCGGAAATATTGGGCGTAGTATCATAAGCCGGAATGTTGAGGTGTGCTACCATCACACTTCCCACACCATTTCCAAACAACACCTTGAAAGGATATAGTTCAAAACTATCGAGCGAAGCGGCACTTTTGAGAATGCCGGGCAAATCGTGATGCGAATCTACGCTTACATCGCCATGGCCCGGAAAATGTTTGGCGCAGGCCAGCACTCCTTCATCTTGCAGGCCGTGTGCATACTCAATGCCTTTGAGTGCTACTTTAAATTTGTCTTCGCCAAAACTACGTTCGTTGATCACGGGATTCTGCGGGTTGTTATTGATGTCTATATCGGGAGCAAAATTTACATGAATGCCCATGCGCTTGCACTGCCGACCTATTTCGCGACCCATTTCGTAAATCAGGCGATTGTCGTTGATGGCACCTAAAGTCATTTGCCGCGGAAACTGCAACACAGAATCCAGGCGCATGGCTACGCCCCATTCACCATCAATGCCAACCATCACCCCTACTTTGGCAGAATCCTGAATACGATTGGTCCATTCGGCTTCGGCCTCGGGTAATCCCTTAAAAAAAATAATGCCACCCGCCTTGCCGCTTTTAGTCCAGGCAAGAACAGAGTCCATATTGTATTGATTGCCTTGTGTGAAAGCCGGCACCATAAAAAACTGCCCGATCCGTTCTTCTGTGCTCAGTTGATTATATACAGAGTCCACCCATTTCACACACGCTTTGTCTTCTTTCCATTGCAGAAAATGGGTTTGTGCGCAACTGCTGAGCGCAAAGCTTAAGCAAATCAGCAAATGCGCAGTATACCCCAGCACCCACCGGGCCTTGTTGTTCCACTTTCTGTAACCAGTTGCGCATCCCTTCATAGGCCGTGAATAACAAAACATCTGCCAGCATTACCCAACATTCTATAAACGGGTTTTAAACGGAATGTTGTTGATTGAGAAAGAGGCTCCTTTTTGTTGAATTGTGAAGGCACAATAATTAAGTTCGCGCTCTCATGGACATCATTCGTCTTTTACCCGACAACATTGCCAACCAGATAGCCGCAGGAGAAGTTATTCAGCGGCCGGCATCGGCTGTAAAAGAGTTGCTGGAGAATGCGGTGGACTCCGGAGCCACGCACATAAAACTGCTGGTGAAGCAAGCCGGCAAAAGTCTTGTGCAGGTAATAGACAATGGCTGCGGCATGAGCGAAACAGATGCCCGCATGTGTTTTGAAAAACACGCCACTTCCAAAATTCAGTCAGCCGATGATTTGTTTAACATACGCACCATGGGCTTCAGGGGCGAAGCGCTGGCCTCTATAGCTGCTATTGCTCAGGTGGAATTGAAAACAAAACAACACACCGAACAGCTGGGCACCAGCATCGACATTGAAGGGATGAAAGTGCTTAAACAGGAGCCTTGCCAAACACCCGAGGGCACCAGCATTGCCATCAAAAATTTATTCTTTAATGTGCCGGCCCGCAGAAACTTTTTGAAGAGCGATAGTGTGGAGCTCAAAAATATTCTGGAAGAGTTTCACCGTGTGGCGTTGGCACATCCTAAAATAGGGTTTCAGTTGTTTAGCAACGATTATGAAATGTACCACTTGAAACCGGGCAATTTGCGGCAACGCATTTGTGCGCTCTTTGGCGATAACTACGACCAGCGCATTGTGCCCGTGGAAGAAAAAAGCTATGCCCTGCATGTGTATGGCTTTGCCGGCAAGCCGGAATTCAGCAAAAAAACCCGGGGCGAGCAATTCATTTTTGTCAACAACCGCTACATCAAATCGCCTTACCTAAACCATGCAGTGAGCATGGCTTATGACCAGATGATGCCGAAAGAAAATTTTCCGTTTTATGTATTGTTTCTGGATATAGACCCGTCCAAGATTGATATCAATGTGCACCCGGCCAAGTATGAAATCAAGTTTGAAGACGAGAAGCTGGTTTACACTTTTGTAAATCTGGGAGTGAAACATGCGATGGGCGCTTACAGTGTGTCACCAACTCTTGATTTTAATCAGGAACACCATCTGAACAGCAACGATACGTTCAGTCAACAGCCGCGCACCTGGCTCGAAATAACACAACATGCTGTGCAGCATAAAGAGGCTAAAAAATTTGCCCCGCCTACGGGTTTTGAGCCGCTGACCAAACGCGAAGAAAACAACCAAAAAAACTGGCAGTCGGCTTTTGATGTAGTGGGGAAAGTAAATACGCCTATACAAAAAGGATTTTCGGACAACACAATAGCCACTGATACCGAAACACGCGAAGCGGTGCCGCCCCATCAACTGCACCGCAAATACATTGTCTCGCAAATCAAAAGCGGGTTTATCCTGATTGACCAACAGGCCGCTCATGAACGGGTAATGTATGAGCGCTATCTCAAAATGCTATCTAGCAAAAAGCACGACTCGCAGCGACAGCTGTTTCCGCAAAATCTGGATTTGAATGTGGCCGATGCGCAGATTTTAAAAGAAATATTGCCGGATATCAATAATCTGGGTTTCGATATTCAGGAATTTGGCAAAAACAGTTTTGTGATTCATGGTTTCCCGAGCGATATTTTGCAGGGCAACGAAAAAAAGATGGTGGAGGAACTGATTGAACAATTCAAAATGAATGCGGCCGTTAATCGCTTGGGCAAGCGCGAAAATCTGGCTAAATCGCTGGCCACCTCCTCTGCTATAAAAGCCGGCAAGCAATTGAGCGTGGAGGAAATGAAAACGCTGATAGACGAACTCTTTGCCTGCGAAAATCCTTACACAGCACCTAACAGCCGCCACACATTTATTACCCTCTCGCTCGATGAGTTAACCAAGCGACTCGAGAATAAGTGATATACATAGATATCGTTGCTCAGAACACTTTTAAACCGGTCAACGGTTAGTCTGGCTACCACACCGTTCTTTCTGGGTGGTTGAAGCAGAGAAGACAATCACACAATTGCACCACGCGGCTATTCTTCTATTTTCACGGCCTCAAAAAAATTGAATTATGTATAGAAGTCATACCTGCGGAGAACTGAACCTGACCAACAATGGCACCGAAGTAACCCTGAGCGGTTGGGTGCAAAAAGCACGTGCGCTGGGCGGAATGACCTTTGTAGATTTGCGCGACCGCTATGGTATTACCCAATTGGTGTTTAACATGGAAAGCGATGCGGCCTTGTGCGAGCGCGCCAACAAGCTGGGCCGCGAGTTTGTGATACAAGCAAAAGGCAAGGTGGCCGAGCGCAGCAGCAAAAATTTAAATATACCTACCGGTGAAATTGAAATTCTGGTGTCTGAGTTTACCGTACTTAGCGAAAGCGAAACACCTCCATTCATTATCGAAAATGAAACAGACGGCAGCGAAGAGCTTCGCTTAAAATACCGCTACCTAGATATTCGCAGACCTAAGCTGCGCGACACCTTAATTATGCGTGCACAAATCAACAAAGCGGTACGCGAATATCTCGATAACAAAGATTTTATCGAAATAGAAACGCCTAACCTTATTAAAAGCACACCTGAAGGCGCACGCGACTTTCTGGTGCCTTCGCGCCTGGTAAACGGAGCGTTTTATGCTTTGCCGCAATCGCCACAAATTTTAAAACAGCTCTTGATGGTGGCCGGCATGGACCGCTACTATCAAATTGTGCGTTGCTTCCGCGATGAAGATTTCAGAGGCGACCGCCAGCCGGAGTTTACACAGGTAGATTGTGAAATGAGCTTTGTGCATCAGGACGATATTTTCGACACCTTTGGTGGATTGATTCAGTATGTATTCAAGAAGGTATTGAACCACGACCTGCCTGCTTTGCAGCGACTGAAATATGACGATGCCATTCGCTTATATGGCAGCGATAAGCCCGACCTGCGATTTGATTGCAAAATTGTGGAGTTGAATGCCTTGTTGCCAAAATCGGAATTTGGTGTGTTTAATACACAGATAGAAAACGGAGGACTGGTGGCGGGGCTCAATGCCAAAGGCTGTGCTGCTTACACACGTAAGCAATTGGATGAGTTGACCGAGTTTGTAAAAGCTAGCCACCGCGGTTTGGGCGGATTGGTCAACATTAAATTTAATGAAGACGGAAGCGTGAAATCTTCTATCGATAAGTTTTTTACAGAGGAACAACTGCGCGAAATAGGAAAGGCATTCGATGCACAGAAAGGTGACCTGCTCTTGATTGCAGCCGATAAGATTTCAAAAGTGCGCAAGTCGCTCGGAGATTTGCGACTGGACCTGGCCAAGAGAAACAACTGGATAGATGAAAAATCCTGGAGCGTATTGTGGATTGTAGATTTTCCTTTGTTTGAAAAAGGTGAAGAAAGTGGCGAAATCACTTTTGCGCACCATCCGTTTTGCTCGCCACATCCCGAAGACCTGCAATATTTTGACACAGACCCGACCCGCGTACGCGCACAGACCTACGATATGGTGATGAACGGAAACGAAATTCTTTCGGGCTCCATACGCATTCACCAAAAAGATATTCAGGAGCGCGTGTTTAATAACCTTGGCCTAACGCCCGAAGATCGCGAAAAGAAATTTGGCTTTATGCTGAATGCCTTTAAGTATGGCGCACCACCACACGGAGGTTGCGCCTTTGGCATGGACCGCCTGGTTATGTTGATGAGTGGTGGCGATACCATCCGCGATGTAATTGCTTACCCCAAAACATCGGGCGGCCGCGACCTGATGATGGACGCGCCCACTGCCGTGGACGAAAAGCAGTTGAAAGAATTGGGAATAAAGGTGGTGGGTTAGCGTTTTATTAAAAACAAAGTTCATGAACCACCTTGCATTCTTACTGCTTTTATTTTCACCCGCTGTTATTTTCTCGCAAGTGAAAATTGATTCGGGCTATGTGTTCATGAACGGCAAGTTGGAATACAGTAAAGATAATTCCGGGTCGTGGGCGCTGATTCCTGAGGCGTTTGCAGTGAAACAAACCTCCACCGGAAAAACATGTAAGCTTCAAACCTATAAGGCTACCTTTCTTATAAAGGGAGAATCATATACAGCAACGAATGCCGAATCGTTTAAAAAACTCAGCGTAAAGCTGGAGCCCAAAGACAAAATTTACTTCGATAACATAAAGTTAAGTGACTGCGATTTCGCACCGCCCCGTTCGGTTGTTCTCACCATCCAATGAATACAGCGCATTGCCAGCTTGTAGTCTATTGGCTCTTTTTTGCTTCACTTTTAACAGCACTGTCTAAAATGGAGATGTAGTGCCTACTTCAAATATTTATTTTCGGGCCGTATGCCGCATACAAATTGCGGTTTAAACCCAATATCCCGATATGAGATACAAATTTTTATTGGCGACCGCATGGATGTGTATGGCTTTGTTGCTTACTAATCACACGCTGCAGGCGCAGTCTAAAGAGGAGCTGAACGAACTCTTGAATTCTCCGAGTGCAACCGACAAAGGAAAAGCAAAATCAAAAAAAGCGAAGCCGGCAAAAGCCCCACAGGCTACCAGCGCTGCGGAGAAGGAAGAACCCGCTAAAACAGAAAAACAGGCCCCTGCTAAACAGGAGCCTGTAAAGGAAGAAAAAGCAGCAGCGCCCGCAGCAGAACCACAAAAAGAAACCGTAAAAGAAAAAGCACAACCGGCTCCCATACAACCCGCCAAGACCGAACCGGCAGTACCTGCACCAGCGCAAACCGCAAAGGAAGAGAAGCCAACAGCCCCCAAAGCTGAGCCGACACCGGAGAAAACACAACCCGCCAAAGTGGAAAAAACCGAGCCTGCTAAAACCGAACCGGTAAAGCAGGAAAAAGCACCGGCAGCAAAATCAGAGCCGGTGGCACCACCCAAAGAGGAAATTGCAAAAGAAAAAGAACAACCGCAGCCCGCTAAAACAGAGCCCAAGCAGAGCGAGCCGGTAAAGCAAGAAACACAAGCTCCCACAACAACACCTGCGGTAAAATCTGGCAGCACTACTTTGAAAGAACTGCCAAGCCCGCAAAGCATTGGCTGGAGAAAGAATAAAAAGCTAGGGGATAAACTGACCGCTAAAGGCAGCATTTACAACAGTCTCGACTACTACGCAGAAGCACTCGCCAAAAAGCCGAAGAAAACATTCCTGAATCAAAAGCTAGCCGATGGTCATTTTCTGCTTCACAACTATGCAGCAGCAAATACTTTTTACAAAACCCTTTCGGATTTGGATTCTGTGAAGCACAAAAATCCGCTGGCCTTGTATCAATATGCATTGACCGAAAAATACCTTGGGCGATATGCAGAGGCAAAAACGGTGTTTGAAAAATTTAATCGTGTAGTATCCGGTGATGACAAGTGGAGCGAATGGCGCAAAAATGCCAGCCGCGAGGCACAGGGCTGCGATCTGGGCCTGCAGCTGCAAGCCAATACAGATATGCCCGCCTTTAAAGTGGAGCATCTCAGCGAAAAAATCAATCAACCGTTTACCGATTACGCACCTATACTGGCCAGTGATAATCAGTTGTATTATGGTTCATGGATCAGCGATAGTGTAATGCTCGATGGAAAGAGAGAGAAGTATGCCGTGTTCTCCAGAATTTATCAATCTAATAGAACCGGGAGCGATTGGGGGCAGGGCACTGCTATCGCCAGTGATGTGAATGCAGTGAATTATCACACCGGCAATCCGGCCCTTACACCAGATGGAAAAACGATGTATTACACACAATGCGCTCAGGATGAAACCGGCAGAATGTTGTGCAATATTTATAAGTCGAATTGGGCAAATGGCACTTGGAGCAGTGGCGAAAAACTTGATGGCACTGTGAATAAAGAAGGCACGCATACTACACAACCGGCTGTCGGAAAAAACGAAGCGGGCGATCTGGTGCTTTATTTTTCAGCCGATAGAAATCCGGTGAGAGGTATGGATATTTACGCAGCAAAAATAAATGCCAATGGCTCCACGGAAGCCGCGCGGCCGTTGACCATCATTAACACCAGGGGCGATGAAGCCACTCCTTCCTTCGACTTTAAAACCAACACCCTTTATTTTGCATCGAATGGCCACATCAATATTGGCGGCTACGATATCTTTAAATCAAATCTGAGCAATGGAGAGTGGAGCGAACCCACACACATGGGCCTACCCATTAACTCCAGCGTAGATGATATGTATTTCTCCTGGGACGAAAAACAGGGCGAAGGCTTTGTGGTGAGCAATCGTCCGGGAGGTTTTGGTCAAAAAAGCGCCACTTGCTGCGATGATATTTATAGCGTGACTAAAACAAAACTCAACTTTGCAGTAAAGGGTCTTTTGCAAAATGCGGATAACAATTACAAAACGATAGAGAATGGTTTGGTGCAATTGTATGATGAGCGAGAGGGTAAAGAAATAAAAACACTGTATGTCGCAGATGGCAGCTATTTCTTCGATCTGGAAAAAGAAAAGGCATATAAAATCATAGCCCGCAAAAAAGGATTTGAGGATATGTTATTGTCAGTGTCTACCGTAGGCAAGCGCAGCAGCGATACTGTAACGTTAGACTTCACCATGAAATCAATCCCGCAGGCTTTGAGCCATGTGGGCGAAACCATTGGTGAGGTGTATTGGGAGTTCAACAAAGATATGTTGTCGGCTGGTGCACCGGATACTTTAAACAAGGTGACACAGTTTATGACCGACAATCCGCAGTATGTGTTGGAGGTGGGTTCTCACACCGATGGCAAGGGCACCGAGGAATACAACCTGGCGCTGTCGCAGCGCAGAAGCGATGCGGTGTTGAAATATTTGCTAAGCAAAAAAATCAGAAAGTTCCGCTTGATCAGCAAGGCGTATGGCGAGTCCATGCCTCGGGCATTAAACGAAGACCCTGCCGGAGTCGATAATCCTGCCGGTCGCGATAAGAACCGCAGAACAGAGTTTAAGGTGGTAACCGAGTTGAGTGCCGATGAGATAACCGCAGCGGAAGAAGCGGAGGCAAAAGCTAAAAATACCAAGCCTGCCCCCAAATCCAAAACGAATAAGTAAATATTAAGCCCCGTTCTTCGGGGCTTTTTTATTGCAGTTTGCAATACCATAGGACGATTACATTTGTAAGCAACAAAACAAGAACAATATGCGCATAGCACTCGGAGGCGACCATGCCGGCTACGAATACAAAGAACTCCTTACTTTTTTATCTGAAAAAGGAATAGAGACCAAAGATTTCGGACCCTACACTGCAGAAAGCGTAGACTATCCTGACTTTGTGCATCCGGTGGCTGCGGGTGTCGAAAATGCGGAGTTTGATTACGGTATATTAATTTGCTGAAGCGCTAATGGTGTAGCCATGACGGCCAATAAACACCAGGGCATTCGTGCAGGCATTGCCTGGGCACCGGAATTAGCCAAACTTACCCGCCAGCACAACAACGCTAATATTCTTTGCTTGCCGGCCCGCTTCATTTCCTTAGCAGTAGCCAAGGAATGTGTAACAGCATTTATTGATACAGCATTTGAGGGAGGTAGGCACCAGAACAGGGTGAATAAGATTAGCTGCCCATAAAAAAGGCCCCCCTTTCGGAGAGCCTTTACTTCACATTTAAAAAACCATTTATTTTTTAGCGGTCAATTCCACATTCAGTTCAATGTCGTTGGAGATAACCATGTCTTTCACCGGCATGTCAAAAGCCACATCGTATTTTTTGCGGTCAAACTTTAAACTACCTGTTGCTTTCAGTGCCCATCGGCTTCAGTCAAAGTAACGTTGGTCAATGTTTCTTCGTTGGCCTTTCCGCGGATAGTCAATGTGCCTTTGGCGGTGTTGCCCTCCACGCTGCTAATCACAAAGGAAGCCGTAGGGTTGTTGGCAATGTCAAAGAAATCAGGAGAAGAGAGGTGACCAAGCAAGCTTTTCTTTAGAGGCACCTTTCTTTTCATCATAGGCGGCATCCAAAGGAACAATAGTGGCATATCTATTACAAAATTACCACCGGCCAGCTGTCCGCCTTTCGTAGTTAGGCTGCCTTCTTTGAAGGAAATTTTCCAAAATGTTCTTTCACACCCAGCATAATTCCTTCCACTGCACAAAGCTAGTGCTGTCGGCATTTAAGACATAGGTGCTTTCTGCAGCTGTACTGTCTACCGTTGCTGCTCCTGATTCTTCAGCAGCGGGTTTGTTGTTGCATGAAGTAAGCATCGCTGCGCTGCCTACCATCATTAGAAATAAGAATTTTTTCATGTTTGTTTTTATTTTATTTGTTGCAATAATAGTTGTAACAACAACAATCGCAAAGTTTTTTTAAAAATTAATGTTTACAGGCTGCCAGCACCTTGATTTTTGTCAGGTTTTTTTTAGTGGGTGTATGGCAGTTCCCTTCCCGATACTTGAGCGAGAAACAAATTTCTACACAAAGAAGGTTTTCATATGCTACATAATTACGCCACCGCCAAAATTTTATATTTAAAACATGAACATAGCCGACCAGGTAGCGCAAATAGATGCATTGGTAAAAGTTATAGCCCCGGCATTTTGTATTTACGGTAAGCATTGTGTTGTTAGAGGCATTTGTTCTGATGTATCGTAAAGTAAATATCAGTCACAAAGGAGGTGCCGTCAGTTTAATTTCCGGAGGCCTTGTTTTTGGTTTAGAGGCTATTGCTGATTTTCTCTTTTTACCGCGCTGTCTTATTGGTTTATGAGCACCGCATTTTCGAACTGGGGTTTAAGTGGTATGTGTGGGTGCTGTGTTTTTTACTCTTCGATTTTATTTTTTACTGGAGTCATCGCTTTCAACATGAAGTGCGGTTGTTATGGTGTTTTCACAGCGTGCACCATACCACCCAGGAAATGCGCCTGTCTTCAGCAGTGCGTGGCAATATGTTTGAGTTCGTAATGACGCCATGGTATTTTGTTTGGGTATGTGTGCTTGGTTTTCATCCGTTGATGTTTATTGCGGTGCGCACTATATCACGTGTGTGGGTATACTGGAAACATGTACACGAATCTTTTGTGGGGTACCATCCGTGGCTAAATAAAATTTTTATTACTCCCGATGTTCATCGCGTGCATCATGGTAGAAACTATCAGTATTTAGACATGAACTATTCTGAAGTGCTATCCGTGTGGGATAGGATGTTCGGCACTTACACCGAGTACAAAGAAAAGCCTGAGTACGGAATTTTGACACCCATTAACCCGGATAATTTATTGGAAGTGCAGTTTCATGCTTGGAGAGATTTGTGGAAGGATGTAAAGGAAACCGGCAGTTTTAAAAACAAGTTGCTGTTATTGCTGATGCCGCCCGGCTGGTTTCCCGATGGGAGGGATATGCGGGCGAAGACGTTAAGAGCCAGACAAACCATCAGTCCTTAAGCCTTGTTGCGGTCTGCATATCTTACTTTCTTATTGCGTTACGTTTTTACTTGATTGGTGCATACATATTTTTATATGACACCAGGTAGCTTTCAGTATTTCATTTCCGATTGCAGGATGAGCAGAAGTATGGAGTTGCTTGGGGGCTAAGGGCCTTTCAATCAGATGGAAGCATGTTCAATGCGGTCATAAAAGCCGCCATAGTTCACCAGCCTTACACCTTCTTCTTTAAAGAAATCGTGCGGAAAGCCCATTTCGATGGCACTGGCCTTGTTCAGTTGCTCAAGGTGTTCTGCCGAAAGCTCAATTGCTGTTGCGCGGAGGTTATCTTCTATCTGCGCTCCTTTAGTAGCTCCTACAATAGGAATAGACGAAAAGCCCTGTTGCATGGTCCATTTTAAGGCCACGTGAGAAGGGTTGCAACCTAATTCTTCGGCTATGGAAACCACTTCTTTTACAATACGGGTACTGTTATCGTTCAGTCGTTTGCTGCTATCCGGAAGACGACCTTTGTCGCCTTTAAGATACTTTCCGGTTAAAGCTCCTCCGGCCAATGGTGCCCAGGGTGTCACCGTTAATCCAAAATGCTTGGCCATGGGAATTAGCTCGCGTTCGGGTGCGTTGCAACAAACTGTATTCAATTTGCAGAGCTACAAATTTATCTCGCCCATCAGTTCGGCCATGGTTTGTCCTTTGCTGATAATCCAGGCCGGTGTATCGCTGATGGCCACGTAGTTCACTTTTCCCATGCGCACCAGATCATCGAGCCCGCGCATGACTTCATCGATAGGTGTAAGATCGTCCCAGATGTGCAGATAGAGCACATCAATAAAATCGGTCTGTAATCGTTTCAGACTTTCTTCTACACTGCGCATCATGTTTTTGCGGTTGTTGCCTGATGCATTGACGTTGGTTATTATCGTGCAGAGAATATTTTGTGGCTATCACAAAGTGGTCGCGGTTGGGTTTTATGTATTCACCAATAATGCGCTCGCTGCTGCCTTCGGTGTAGCGATTGGCGGTATCTATAAAATTGCCACCGGCATTGGCAAATGACTCCATTATCTTGACGCTGTTGTCTTTGTCGGCACCCCATTTCCATTCGGTGCCAAAGCCCATAGTTCCTAAACAGAGTTCCGAAACTTTTAATCCTGATTTTCCAAGTTGTTTGTATTTCATGCCGTTCATTTTAATTAGAATGTAAACATATGACGTGTTCTATAAAGCAACAACTTATTGTGCAATAGCTGATAGCGGTATTCTATAGGTGCACGGTTTTACAGATTATGCAATTAAACTTTCTTCGCACCATGCAATTTGAAAGAAAAAATTTAACCAGCGAAGAACTTATACTACTCTACCAGCAGATTCTGAAACCCAGAGTGATTGAAGAACGAATGCTCAAGTTGCTCAGACAAGGCAGAGTGAGTAAGTGGTTTAGCGGCATAGGGCAGGAAGCCATTGCAGTTGGCGTAACGGCAGCACTAGAAGAGGACGAATACGTTTGTCCGCTGCACCGAAACCTGGGAGTTTTTACTACGCGCAATTGTGATTTGCAGCAACTTTTCGAACAGTTTCAAGGGAAGCAAAATGGTTTTTCACAAGGAAGAGAAAGAAGCTTTCATTTCGGCACAAACAAGCATCATATCGTTGGAATGATATCGCACCTGGGTCCGCAGTTGTGTGTGGGCGATGGTATAGCTCTGGCTTCAAAACTGAAGAAGGAGAAAAAAATTACGGTTGCTTTTACGGGTGATGGCGGAACAAGTGAAGGCGATTTTCATGAAGCCTGCAACATTGCGGCTGTTTGGGACTTACCCATTATCATTCTGATTGAAAATAACGGCTATGGTCTTTCCACTCCGGTTAATGAACAGTTCAGATGCAAACAATTAGCCGACCGCGCCATTGGTTATGGCATGAAAGGATTAACAATAGATGGCAACAACATCCTGGAAGTTTACAATACCGTGAAGCAACTGCGCGAAGAAATGATTGCTAATCCGCACCCTGTTTTACTGGAATGCATGACGTTCAGAATGCGCGGACACGAAGAAGCCAGTGGGGTAAAATATGTGCCCAAAGAACTCTTTGAAATATGGGAAAAGAAAGATCCGGTAATGAATTATGAAAACTGGCTGATAGAAGAAGGAATCATTTCACCCGACTATCCGGAAATGCTCAAAGAAGAATACGACAAAGAAGTGCGTGCCGCATTCGATGCAGCAGATAAGCAGCCGGAGATAAATCCTGATTCGCAAAAAGAAGAGCGTGAAATTTACTACCCCTCGGCTGTTCAAATCCTAAATCCTAAATCTGAAATCCGAAATACAATTAGGTTTGTTGATGCCGTTTCTCAAGGGCTTTCGCAATCCATGGAAAAGTACACGGAGCTGGTCATCATGGGTCAGGATGTGGCTGAGTATGGGGGTGTGTTTAAGATTACTGAGGGGTTTGTAGAAAAATTTGGCAAGGAGCGCGTGCGCAATACACCCATTTGCGAAAGTGGGGTATTGAGTGCAGCTCTCGGACTAAGCGTAAAGGGGATGAAAGCAGTAGTGGAAATGCAATTTGCCGATTTTGTTTCCACGGGCTTTAATCCGATAGTAAACAACCTTGCAAAATCATATTGGCGCTGGGGGCAAAATGCGGATGTTGTGGTTAGAATGCCTACAGGCGCTGGAGTTGGCGCGGGGCCTTTCCATTCACAAAGTAACGAAGCATGGTTTTTTCATGTACCGGGATTAAAAATTGTTTACCCCAGTTCTTCTTACGATGCAAAAGGCTTGCTCTGCGCTGCTATTGAAGATCCGAATCCCGTCATGTTCTTTGAGCACAAAGCACTGTATAGAAGCGTGGAAGGCGAAGTGCCCGAAGATTATTATACGCTTGAAATAGGCAAAGCAAAACTGGTGAACGAAGGCGAAGATGTGTCCATCATAACCTATGGTGCGGGGGTTCATTGGGCGAAAGAAGCAGTTGGCAGTTGGCAGCCGACAGATGGCAGTTTAACCGCTGACATTCTTGATTTAAGAACGTTGCTGCCTTTTGATAAGGAAGCCATTGCCGAAACGGTGAAAAAAACCGGCAAGGTTTTAATTCTGCACGAAGATACTTTGATAGGTGGCATTGGCGCTGAAATTTCAGCTTATATCAACGAGCATTTGTTTGAATACTTAGACGCACCGGTGATGCGCTGCGCTTCATTAGACACGCCTGTGCCGTTCGCCATTTCGCTGGAGAAAAACTTTTTGGCAAAGAGCAGATTGCAAACCAGTATAGAGCGCTTAATCCGCTATTAGTTTACGCCTGATTGTTTTGATGCTGTAGTATCCCTTCGGCAATCAGATATTCGGCTACTACGTAAGTAGTAATAATGAAGAAGCCGGCATAATAGCCCGGTTCGGGCAGTGCCAGAAAGTTAATGGCAATGAGTGTGTCAGAAATCACAAAGATGCAAGCCCCAATAAAAGTGAGCCAGAAGCTTTTATTGGATGTTTTTCCAAAACGAGTGAGCGCCACCGCAGCCATACTAATTAAAACAGCCGCGTAAAATATCACCGGTATAGTGGCCGACTGTTTTTCGACATTCGCCCGCAAAGGAGGAAGCACATACGATAATATAGCGATCCAGTAAAATATAAACGGGGCAAAATATATCTTGGGTAGCGGGGCTTTGCCGGATGTAGTCGCCCACTCGGCTTTGGAATAGGCGCGGATGAATAATAGTTGTGTAACAAAAAAAGACCCCAGGCCTGCCAGAAAAAAATATTTGTTTTTGGGAATGCCCATTAAGGAAGTGTCGCTGGGTGTTTCGGGGGTAAGCATCAGCGATATATCGCCAAACCACGAAAACAGAAAAGCCACCATCATCGTGCTATCAAGCGCGGTCCAGGCTTTTGTTCGCGAATAATAAAAGTAGGCAGCGATAAGCGGTAGCAGCAATGGCTTGGTAAAAAACACCAGTTCGCGCTGGTGAATAAACTCTGCATAAAACTCAACGAGCGAACAAACCACCAGGATGATTTGTACGATACGGACTTTGGATAGTGTGGACATGTTTTATTTTGAAACATAAATCTAAGAGATGTTTGCGCATTGTCCTTCATGTGCAGCGGGCCGATTCGATATGACATAAGGGAAAGACTTCGTCATAAATAGCAAAAGCCCCGTTCGGGGCTTTTGCAGGATTAAGCACGCACACACAATTATTTTGCCGCAGGAAGTAATACCGCGTCCAGCACGTATACCATACCGTTCGATGCAGGCACTGCTCCCAATACATTAGCATCATTGATTTTAATTTTTCCGTCTTCCCCCTTCGACACTTTTACGCTTCCACCGTTCACCATGCCGATAGTCATGCCATCTTTCAGATACTCTTCTTTAAACGAAGATGTAGTTACGTGGTATTCAAGAATGTTGCGCAGGTCATTTTTAGCTTCCGGTTTTAGGAGCCCGTCTACGGTGCCGGCCGGAAGCTTATCAAACGCAGCATTCGTTGGCGCAAATACGGTAAAAGGCCCTGCGTTGGAAAGTACATCCACGTACTCGGCTGCTTTTACAGCTGCTACCAATGTGGTATGGTCGGGCGATCCCACCGCTACTTTTACTACGTCTTTTTGGCTCTGGTCGTCCTGCACCGCACTTTGCCCTACTACCTCTTCTGAAGTGCCTTCGGTGGGGGCGGTGGATTCTTCTGTTGGGTTGTTGCAGGAAGATAACGCTGCTGCAAACATCAGCGAATAGAAAATCTTTTTCATGTTTATTTGTTTTATAAAGGACAAACGTATCCTCTATTCTTTATTTAGCGTATGACCAATATCAGTTGGTGTGCTGCTATTTGTCATGATGCTGTCGTGTTCAATAAAGGATAATTGTGTCCTTTATTTAAAATTAAAGCTATGAAATCATCTATCTCCATTTTTTTACTCCTGTTACTTCTGAATTCTTGCAATGAACGATCGAGCGCTTCGCAGCCGGAAACTCAGCAAGAGGACTTTGTTGCCCAAATGAGCAATGGCAAGTACAATACCGATTTTGAAACCGCTCAGGAATTGAAGGGCATGCGCAATACCATTGAGAATTTCACTTTATTAAACAAAAAGAAGTTTGAGAACCTAAAGGCCTATCAAGAGTTTGGCAATTTGATGGAAATGCATGTGGACCGTGTCAATCAGTATTGTCGTTTGGATGCTTCTTCCAAGAACATTCTTTGCAAGAAACTGGACAAGATTAAAACAGAGGTACAAACACTACAGGGAGAAGACATGGTAAAGTCAAAAGAAGCTTTGATGCATATTAATACCATTCTGGCCGATATAGACTCTTCCTTCAGCTACATGAATCAGTAGTGTATGACCAGGCAAAGAACACTTGCCGAACCGTTCCGCATAAAGATGGTGGAGCCTGTTCGGATGACTACACCGGAATACCGAAAACAAATTCTGCGCAATGCAGGCTACAATCCTTTTTTGCTGCGCAGCGATGATGTATACATCGATTTGCTGACCGACAGTGGCACGAGTGCTATGAGCGATCGGCAGTGGAGCGCCATGCTGCTGGGTGATGAAAGCTATGCCGGAGCAAGCAGCTGGGAAAAACTGGAAACAGAGGTAAAAGATTTAACAGGGATGCATTATGTTCTGCCGACTCATCAGGGCCGAGCAGCGGAGAGGATTTTATATGGACAGCTGGGAGGCAAAGGAAAGGTTTTTGTAAGCAACACACACTTTGATACCACCCGCGCAAACATTGAGTTTACTGGGGCAACTGCCTTCGATTGCATGAGTGATGAATCGTTGGATATTGATTTGGAACTGCCCTTTAAAGGCGATATGGATATAGCGCAGGCCCGCCAATACATTTTGCAGTACGGTCCCGAAAATGTAGCGGCCATTGTCTTAACCGTAACCAATAATTCAGCGGGCGGCCAACCGGTGAGCATGGCTAATGCCAGGCAAGTACGTGCACTGTGCGATGAGTTTGGAATTTTGCTGGTTTTGGATGGTTGTCGGATTGCGGAGAATGCTTACTTCATAAAACATCGCGAAGCAAATTATAGCGATAAATCATTCCGGGAGATAGCGCAGGAAATGCTGTCGATTTCCGATGCTTTTATCATGAGCGCCAAAAAAGATGCATTGGTTAACATGGGTGGCTTGCTGGTATTGCGTGATAAAAAACTGGCTGAAAAATGCACAAATCTCTTAATCATATCGGAAGGATTTGCCACCTATGGGGGATTGAGCGGACGAGACATGGAAGCCATGACCGTTGGATTGCAAGAGGTTTTTGATATGGACTATTTGCACTATCGAATTAAAAGCACCGAATATTTAGGTAAGCATTTGCAGGAAAAAGGAGTGCCGCTGGTAAAACCATTTGGTGGTCATGCTATCTATATTGATGCAAAAAACTTTTACGACCATATCCCCGTACACGAATTCCCGGGACAAGCACTGGTGTGCGATTTGTATGAACAAGGCGCTATTCGCTGCGTAGAGGTAGGTTCTGTAATGTTTGGCAAATATGATGCGCAAGGAAATCACATAGCTCCTAAGAGCGAATTAGTTCGGTTGGCGATTCCCCGCAGAGTGTATACGCAAAGCCACATAGATTATGTGATTGATGTTTTTGACGACATTATTGAAAACAAACATCAGTCAACCGGTTTCAAAATTACCTATGAACCGCCATTCCTGAGGCACTTCACCGCCACATTTCAACGACTATGAAATACATAACGCTACTGGCTCTATTGTTTTCTGCAGCATGCAATACAATGCCGGAGCGCGTAACATTGAATGCCGAGGCAGAACCACTGGCTAAATTATCAGAGTACGGTTTTTTCAAAAATCCCTTGCCTCAAATGCTGCCAAATGTTGGTGTGCAGGAGTATAAACTCATCAATACGATGTTTAACGACTATGCACACAAACGCAGCTTTGTATATGTGCCGGCTTCCTTAAAATGTGGCGTTGATTCGCTGGGAAATATTAAGTTGCCTGAAGGCAGTTGCCTCATTAACTGTGTATACTATCCAAATGACGAAACCGACAGCACACGAGGAAATCAGTTGGTAGAAACACAACTTTTAATACGCACAAAGAAAGGATGGAGGGCATATAATTATGTGTGGAATGAAGACCAAAGCGATGCAAGCCTCCAACAGATTGGCTCAGAAAAACACGTTGAGTTTAAACGTGCAAATGGTGGACTTTATAAAGTTGATTTTATGATAGCCAGCAAAAATCAATGCAGAAGTTGTCATAACCAACAAGCAGAAACGGTTCCCATTGGTTTTACTAATGTGCGCCACCTGCAGCAAAATACTGCACTTAACAGCTTGTTTGCCGATGCGGTGTGGTCTGAAAAAACAATACCGCACACCAACTGGCAAGATAAATCAGCCTCCTTAGAAAATCGGGTGCGTGGTTATCTGCATATCAACTGCGCGCACTGCCACAGCGAAGGCGGCCCTGCCAAATCCAGCGGGCTTATACTAACCTACGATAATTACAACATGGAGGCTTATGGAGTATGTAAATCGCCACCATCTTCCGGAAAAGGAAACTGTAATCTGACTTACGACATTGTACCCGGAAATCCCGGACAGAGCATTATGGTATGCCGAATGGCCTCCAACGATCTGGAAGCTAAGATGCCGGAGCTAGGCCGCACCACTGCTCACAGCGAAGCGGTAGGGCTTGTAGTAGAATGGATACAATCTCTGCCACCTTCGGCATGCAAAACGGAAAATTCAGATAGATAAGAATGACACTAAAGTATCTGATATTACTTCACACTTTATGCGCCTGTATTTGGGTGGGTGGACATTTAGTGTTAGCGCTATCAGTACTTCCCAAAGCATTGAAGAAAAAGGAACCGGAAATTGTCCGCGAGTTTGAAAGTCATTATGAGCGGGTGGGTATTCCCGCATTATTGCTTCAGGTTGTTACGGGAGTCATGATTGCCGTAATTTATATGCCCGTGTCGGAGTGGTTTACTTTTCAAGACCGTGTTCATACGCATATTGGTATAAAACTGATACTCTTATTCGTAACATTTGCGTTAGCTGTACATGCCCGTCTGTTTATTATTCCTAAACTTTCGCGGCATAACCTTGCTCTATTGGCATGGCATATTGCAGCTGTTACTGCTATTGCTGTTCTTATGCTTTTTATTGGATTAAACTTTCGGTTGGCAATTATTTGAATTGAATGGAGATATATAAAACATTTCGTTTCGAAGCAGCACATTACCTGCCACATGTTGCCGAAAATCATAAATGCCGCAATATGCACGGGCACTCGTACAAGTTTACCATTTATGTGCAGGGAGAAGTAAATCCCGAAAGCGGTTGGGTGGTAGACTTCCACGATATCAAGTTGGCAATAGCGCCAACAGTGGACGAACTGGACCATCAGGTTTTGAATAGCGTACTGGGGTTGGAAAACCCAACTGCTGAAAATATTACCATCTGGCTATGGAACAGAATCAAACCGCTCCTTCCACAGCTTTCCAAGATACACTTGAAGGAAACGGAAACTTCGGGCTGTGTTTATGAGGGAGCCAATTAATTACTATGTCTTTGCAACTACCATACGATAATGCTGCCGGGCCGTTTAGTGGCGATAAAATACTATGGCACGCTAAAGCCATGGAAGAATTGCGCGATGGGAAAATTCCTGCCCCTGTCTCTATTGAGTTTGATTTGACAAATGATTGCAACCTGAATTGCCCTTATTGTACTAACGAAGATTACAGACTGTCCTGTAATCAATCGCTGGAACACGACATTGCAGCAGATACAATTAAACAGCTCGCCAGCATGGGTACAAAATCTATAACATTCACAGGGGGAGGCGATCCAACCATGCATCCACATTTGGCCGAAATGTTACAACTGGCAAAAAAATCTTCGTTAGATGTAGCGCTTATCACTAACGGGCTTCGGCAGTTTTCTGCTGAATTTATAGTAGAAAATTGCACTTGGGTTAGATTTTCGGTGGATGCCTACGACAAAGATTCATACATCCGTTCAAAGCAGGTAGATGGATTTACTAAGGTTTGCCGAAACATTGAAAGGACAGTAGAATCAAAAAGAAAATTGAATTCCAACTGCACCATTGGTATAGGAATACTTACAGAAACAGTCGGCTCTGGTAATCTGGCAAAAACTGCCGAGTTATTCAGTCGGTTGGGCGTAGATTATATTCAGTTTCGGCCAGTAACTTTCTTAACAGATGATACTCGAATTCAAAAGCATGTCATTGAATGGGATGAGGCTGACTACCAAAGAGCCAAAGAATTTGAAACAGAAACTTACCGTGTTTTTATTTCTGCTGCCAAGTATCGAAACATGAATACCGATAGCGCAAAGAGAAACTACAAGCACTGCACGGGTGTTTACTTTTCCTGCGTGATTGGTGCTACAGGCGATGTTTGGATTTGCTGCCACATGCGGGGGAATAAAAAATTCTCCATTGGAAATATTAAGGAGCGGACCTTTCAGGAAATATGGAATGACACAGAAACCAGAAACAAGGTATACAACAGCATTGGCAACTTTTCGGAATGTATGCCACTATGCAGGTTTCACGGACAAAACACCTTGCTTGCAAATATTAACTGGCATCCTCAACATGTAAATTTTTTATGAACCGGAAGCCTGCCGGGAGAATACTCTACATTGTCCAACATCGCTTTAACCGTTCAGGGGGGCAGCGTTTTCGTTGCGAACAGTATATACCATTTCTGGAAAATGCAGGGTTTGAATGTGTTTACTCCCCGTTACTGAAGAACGAGCAAGAGGACAAGGATTTTTATGCTGCGGCAAACTATTTTAAAAAGTTCCTTCTTTTTCTAAAAGCAATTGTACGCAGATGGAAAGATGTGAGGCGGGCCAGGCAATTTGACATCATATTCATTTACCGCGAGGCCCTCATGACAGGCACAACTATCTTCGAGCGGCTGCTTAAAAAAAGTGGTGCGAAGATTGTTTTCGACTTTGATGATGCCATTTGGAATTTTGATGTATCAGCAGGTAACAAAACGTTAGGATGGTTGAAACGTCCGAAAAAGGTAAATGAGATAATGGCTCTGGCCGATTTAGTATTAGCAGGTAGCAGCCATTTAGCCGGGTATGCCCGCCAGTTTAATAGTAATGTTCATGTCGTGCCCTCTACGCTTGATTTAGACATCTACACTTTTAATAAGAAAACACTAAAGGAAGATGCTCCGGTAGTAATTGGGTGGTGCGGTAGTGTAACTACTATAAAGCATTTTGAAATGATAATTCCTGTATACAGGAAACTTATACGAAAATACGGAAGCGCGATTGGTTTTAAGGTGTATGGCTTGCCGGGCTATGTAAATAAAGAACTGGGTATAGAGAGCATCCGTTTTTCACCCGATACAGAGGTGCCGGTTATTTCATCTTTTGATATAGGCGTTATGCCGTTGCCCGATGATGAATGGACACGCGGAAAATGCGGCATGAAGGGTTTGCAGTGTATGGCATTAGGCATTCCGGTTGTTATGCAGGGCATTGGTGCTAACAAGGAAATTATTTGCGAAGGGGAGAATGGATTCTTAGCAAATAATGAGGACGAATGGGTTGATAAACTCTCCATACTGATTGACTCGGAAGACTGAGGCAAATTGGGAGCAAATGGTAGAAAAACTATCGAGAAGTTCTATTCTTCAGATGCTGTAAAGACAAACTATGTTGGTTTTTTAACAATTAGCATAAGTGTTCATTAACGAACTTCTACTTGTTGCCGCATACTTTCTATAAACATAGTTGTGGCGGTGATGAGTAAACTCATATTTCGGATATACATATCCGAAATATGTTTGCAGATTAAAATACAACAAATATGAATACGGAAGAATTACAATACACGACTGTTGCTGAATTAGTAGCAAAGGATTATCGCACCGCGGAAGTATTTAAAAAACACGGAATTGATTTTTGCTGCGGAGGTAAAAAAACGATTGAAAAAGTATGTCGAGACAAAGCGGTGGATATAGAAGTTCTGCGAAATGAAATAGCGGCAATTCAAAATAATGCAGAAATGAAGGAACAGGCATTCAACGAGTGGACGCTAACTTTTTTAATAGACTACATCGTCAATGTGCATCATACCTATGTTAAGCGCAACATGCAACTTATTACTGAATTTGCCCAAAAGGTGGCGCTGGTTCATGGCGAACACAATCCTGAAAACAAAGACATTGCTAAGCTATGGGACAGTATTGTGTCTGACCTTAATCAGCACTTAAAAAAAGAAGAGGAAGTCTTATTTCCTTACATTAAAAAACTGGAGCAATACACCATGGGAGAATCTGAGCAATATCCCCAAGCAGTCTTTGGTAGCGCCAAAAATCCCATCAGGATGATGGAAAACGAGCACGATTTGGTTGGCAACCTTATGAAACACATTGAAATTATCAGTAATCATTTTACGCCTCCGGCACACGCCTGCAACACCTATCGGGTGTTGTATGCCAAACTGGAAGAGTTTCAAAATGATTTGCATACGCACATTCATTTAGAAAACAATATATTGTTCCCCAAGGCAATTGCATTGGAAAATGCATCCCTGGCCTAGATAAATAATGATGGACTATGATGTTTTCAAAAAGCTGTGAATATGCTATCAAGGCGGTCATTCATCTTTGTATGGAAACCCGCGATGGTAAGCGGTTGAGCGTGGCCGATATTTCGGAGGCTATTGAATCACCGGAGCCATTTACCGCAAAAATTCTTCAAACATTGGCTCGCCATGGGTTTATCTCTTCTGCCAAAGGGCCTGGTGGTGGTTTTTATATAGAAAAAAATGCCGCCCCCATCGTAGTGATGGATTTGGTGGAATTAATAGATGGTGATCAAGCCTTTAATCGCTGCGGTTTGGGCCTCAAAGAGTGCAGCGAAGACCATCCTTGCCCCATTCACAACGAGTTTAAAAGCTACTCTGCAAGACTTAAAAAGTTGCTGGAATCTAAAACCATACAACAACTGGCCGCAGAAATTAAAGCCGGCCGCGCCTTTCTGGTAAACAGTTAAGGGTGCTATCAAATAAAAGATAATGGGGTCTTTTTATTGATTTTTATCATATTGCGCCTTGATTACCATCATTAACCTTCAGGTGCTTTGGGTTCATCTTTGTGCCTGAAACAAAACCAATAGATTATGTATAAGACAAAATTTTCATCCCTTGTTGTAGCGGCACTTTTTTTTATAACCGGATGCGGTGGCAGCGATAACAAAACCGAAGCGGATAATTCCGAAGCACCTCAAAGCATGATTGCCGATGAACCCGTGGATGACGGACAAGGAATCGGTAAATTTAAAGATGTGACATTGGCTGCCATTGACGAAAAACTGGCTAAAGAAGGTCAGGTTGTGTTTGATGCAAAATGCTCTGCGTGCCATAAAACTACGGCACAAAAAGTAGTGGGACCGGGATTGGCCGGAGTTACCGCCAAGCGTAAACCGGCATGGATATTAAACATGATTACCAACCCGGTGGAGATGACTCAAAAAGATCCGGCAGCCAAAGATTTGCTGGCCGAACATTTAACTCAGATGACCTTTCAGGATGTAAGTGATGAAGACGCGAAGAAGCTGTTGGAGTATCTGCGTTACAATGACCAGGAAGGCGGAGAGGAGAAAGAAGAAGCCAAGAAGTAGTCAACTATTAATAAAAATAAAATCAAAACAAAATGAAACGATTATCCATCCTAACACTCACAGGAGTTGTTACTTCGCTGTTCTTTTTTGGAGCGTTGAGCAGTTGCAAACCGCCCAAGAAAGATTCAGGACTATCGGCCGATGCAGCCTCTAAAGTATATGTGGCGCCCGGTAAAAAAGATGAAATCTATTTATTCACTTCCGGTGGTTTCAGCGGACAAATTGGGGTTTACGGATTGCCATCCGGCAGAATGCTGAAGCAGGTTCCGGTGTTTAGTCAAGATGCCGAAACAGGATATGGTTTCAGCGAAGAAACCAAACCTATGCTGATGACCTCTCACGGATTTACACCTTGGGACGATAGCCACCACCCGCAGCTTTCGCGCACTGAAGGTCAGGATGATGGCCGTTGGTTATTTATCAATGCCAACAACACACCGCGTATTGCCCGCATCGATTTGGGCGTGTTTAAAACCAGAGAAATCATAGAGTTGCCCAACTGCGGAGGCAACCACGCTTCCCCATTTACTACGCAAAACAACGAGTACGTAGTAGGCGCATCGCGTTTTTCCGTGCCGTATGATAAAGACGGTGATCAGGAAATTGCCAGCTACAAAGACAAATTTAAGGGCACTATCTCCTTTATAAAAGTGGATAAAGAAACCGGTCGCATGGGTATCAACTTCCAGTTGCTGGTACCGGGTGTTGACTATGATTTATCGCGTGCCGGTAAAGCGGCTTCGCACGGCTGGGTTTTCTTTAGCTGCTATAACAGCGAAAAAGCACACACCTTATTGGAAGTAAATGCATCACAGCGCGATAAGGATTTCATTATGGCTGTGAATTGGAAAAAAGCAGAAGAATATTTGAGTCAGGGCAAGGGTATGAAGTGGCCTACTAATTATGCCCACAATGTATATGATGAAGCTACACATACCGCTACTTCTACGATGATGAAAGAGGTAACTGTGTTAGATGTAAAGGACCTGCCGGGTGTTTGCTACTTTATTCCATGTCCTAAATCTCCGCACGGATGCGATGTGGACCCTACAGGCGAATACATCTGTGCTTCAGGAAAACTGGCAGCGGTAATTCCGGTGTATTCTTTCAGCAAAATACAGAAAGCAATTGAAGCCAAAAACTTCGATGGCGATTTTGACGGTGTGCCGGTGATTAAGTATGAAGCAGCACTCGATGGCGAAGTAGAAAAACCCGGATTGGGACCTTTGCATACCGAATTTGACAATGAAGGGCATGGTTATACATCCTTCTTTGTTTCTTCCGAAATTGTGAAGTGGGATGTAAAAACAAAACAAGTGCTTGATCGCGTGCCTACTTATTATTCTATTGGTCACTTGTGTGTGCCAATGGGCGATAACATTAAGCCATTCGGAAAATATGTAATAGCCCTGAACAAGATTACCAAAGACCGTTATCTGCCTACCGGCCCCGAGTTAACTCAAAGTGCTCAGCTCTACGATATAACTGGCGAGAAGATGAAACTGCTCCTGGACTTCCCTACCATTGGAGAGCCACACTACGCGCAGGCGTGCCCGGCTGAAATTATAACCAAGCATGAAGTGAAATTCTACAAGCTGGCCGATAACAAGCATAAATATGCTGCTACCAATGAAAAAGAAGCCAAAGTGGTGCGCGAAGGAAACAACGTGCACGTGTATATGACTTCGATTCGTTCGCACTTTACTCCCGATAATATAGAAGGTGTAAAAGTGGGCGACAACGTTTATTTCCACGTTACCAATTTGGAACAAGACTGGGATGTGCCTCACGGATTTGCTGTAAAGGGTGCCAACAACTCCGAGTTGCTGATACTCCCCGGAGAGACATCTACTTTGAAATGGGTTCCGGATCGTCCGGGTGTGTTCCCGATGTATTGCACCGATTTTTGTTCGGCACTACACCAGGAAATGCAGGGCTACGTTCGCGTATCACCGGCAGGAACCAACCCGGCTCTCAAGTTTTCTACTGGCGAATAGGTTAATAGTTGACAGAAGGGGGCAGGGAATGCCCCCTTCATTTTTTTCACTTAAATACAGAACGGTTACACTTTGTTGCTCCTGGCGATGAGGGTTCTGCTGCGCTATGATGAAACCATTAAAAACAATTACCCGCATCCTTATTTTGTTGTGCGGGTTGGCTATGATACCGGCCAATTATGTATCGGTTTGGCAAATTCAACTGGAGGCTCCACAATATCCCGAAGGGCTAAAAATGGAAATCTGGAGCCATAAAATTGCCGGAGATATTGATAAAATAAACGGACTAAACCACTACATCGGCATGTCGCTTATCAAGGAAGAAAACTTTCCGGAGTTTAAAATTATGCCCTGGATGATTTGGGGCTTTGTATTGTTGGGTGTGCTGACGGCAGCGGTCGGAAAAAAATTTATGCTTTGGATTTATACGACCGTGTTGGTAGCTAGCGGTGCCTGGGGCATGTATGATTTCTGGCATTGGGAGTATGAGTATGGGCACAACCTGGATCCTCATGCCGCTATTAAAATTCCGGGCATGGCTTATCAGCCGCCCTTATTTGGGTGGAAAGAATTATTGAACTTCCTGGCTGGTTCCTTTCCCGATGTGGGCGGATATTTAATTATAGTGCCGGCATTTTTGGTGGTAGCCTTATTAATGTTTGAAACCTTCCGAAAAAAATGAAACAACTATTATATCGCTTCTGGGTTTATTTATTGCCGCTTTGCCTCTTGCTGGCCGCCTGCCAGCCGGAAGAACCGGGCATTGCTTATGGCAAGGATATGTGTCATTTGTGTAAAATGACCATCATGGATACCAAGTTTGGGGCTGTGTTGGTAAACGATAAGGGCAAGCAACTAAAGTTTGACTCTGGGGAGTGTATGGTCAATTATTTGAAAACAGACCCTGAGTTTAAAGCGGAGCGAATTATGATGATTAACTATACCCGTCCCGCTACGCTGATAGATGCCACCCATGGTTTTTTCTTGCATGGGGGCGAAGTAAGAAGCCCGATGGGCGGACAGTTGGCTGCCTTTGAAACAAGGCAAGAAGCCGAGCAATTGCAGCAGCAGCTCAGGGGCGATTTGGTATTATGGGCCGATGTTTTGCAAATTGCCTTTTAATGAAAAAACTGCTTTTGCTTTTTTGCGTAGCCTGCGCTTCGCTTACCGTTGGTGCGCGCATGGTGGTGCTGTCTGCTCCCGGGAGTTTACATGATGCGCTGGGCAAGGTGGCAGCATACGATACCCTGCTTATTAATGCCGGAGTTTATACATGCGTAAACGAAACCATTCGCGTTCCCCTCACTATTATTGGAAAAGACAATCCGGTGTTGGATGGCAAGTTCACCGATGAAGTTTTAATCGTAACCGCCAACCACGTAACGCTCCGCGGACTGCAGGTGCGCAACAGTAAATGCGGAAGCATGAAAGACCATGCCGGTATTCGCGTGTTTAAAGCACAACATGTCACGATTGAACAGTGCATGTTGCAGAACACATTTTTTGGCATTTATCTCAGCGACTCTAAAAATATTTTGGTGCGCCATTGCAGCAGCAAAGGGGCCAACTATGGCAAAAGCGATACGGGTAACGGCATTCATTTGTGGAAGTGCGATAGCGTACGCATTGAGCATTGCCGCCTCGATGGACACCGCGATGGTATTTATCTGGAATTTGCCAAGAACTGTCATATGCAGCGCAATTACTGCGAAAAAAATTACCGCTATGGATTGCACTTCATGTTTTCGGACGATGATACCTATGTGCAAAATACCTTCACCAATAACGGAACGGGCGTAGCCGTAATGTATAGCAAGGGAGTGCATATGTTTCACAATCATTTTATCAATAACTGGGGCGATGCAGCGTATGGGTTGCTGCTTAAAGATATGACAAACGGAGTGATACAGCACAATACATTCCAAAACAACACAGTAGGCGTTACAATGGAAGGTGGCACCAACATGCGCTTCGAGGGCAACAATTTTCTGAATAACGGATATGCCATGAAGGTGATGGCCAACTGTCGGCTGGACACTTTTGTGCGAAACAATTTTTCGGGC
>JADJZU010000016.1 GCA_016715625.1 Bacteroidota bacterium | reverse complement strand
AAAGCGCGTGAAAGATGGTGCGCATGTTTGAACTGGTGGTGAAAAAATACCATCTAAACTGCCGTTGGTGGGCGATGGCCCCGAGCGCATGGGGCTGGAGATGCTTTGTCGCGAACTGGCCATTTTGTGATCAGGTGCGCTTTTGGGCAAGCAGGATGCCATAGAAGATTTGCTGGCCATCAGCGATGCCTTCGTGCTGCCAAGCGAAACGGAGAGCTCAGGTCTGGCGCAGCCCCAAAAGCCATGGCCCGCGAGGTGCCGGTGATATCGAGCAATGCCGGTGGCATACCGGAGATAAACGTGCATGGCACCACCAGCTATGAGCGCTGTGTGGGCGATTTTAAAGATATGGCTCAAAACACCATTACCCTGCTCGAGGACGAGGCCCGACTTGCTACAGTTACAGGCACCGCTTGCTTAACACGCCCAAACCTTTGCCATCGAAAATATATTGCCGCTTTGTGAGCGCTTACTACGAAAAGGTGTTCAAAAGTGCAGAGGTGGAGTTTCAGGATTTGATGCCGCAGGAAGCGCAGGAACAGCGGATGTGTCATTGCGAATACGATTCCCTTGAAAACAAACAAGCACGTTTGAAGTAAACTTCTGCCTCAGCAAGGACAGGCGGTGTTCTCTTCAAAAAGGGCTTATGGCAACAAAGGCTTTAAAAGCGTTGTATTCGTTGAGTTCTACGCTGGCTGATGGAGCGCCATCGCAGCAGGAGGTAGTGGCTTTTGTTTGAATGTTATTGATACGATTGTCGGGGTTGGTGGGTGCTCAAAAAGGCGGGCACATTGCTGCCACCCGTGCCTCTATTTTCTCAAAAAATCGGCCGCACCATCGGCACGGTATTGGGTGGGGCACAGGTAATCACGGAATGTTCATCGGCATCGGTTTCGTGTGTTCGCGGCTAAAGGCCAGCGAGGTCAGGTTGCCGGCTATTTCCCGGCCAGTTGTCGGCATTGTTGGTGCCCGCCACTAAGCTACCAGCAGCAAATGCCGTATTGCTTAGTAAGCTGCTGGGTAGAGTGCTTGCGGTCGGCATTTGGGCCATTTTTGTGGCCCATTACGCCTGCCAGTGACGGAGGCATTGTCGAGATATTTAATAAGCTCGGTATACACATAGATGTAGCCCCCGGGAGTGCAGAAAGCGTTTTGCGTGTTGTCGTCCTGTATGATGTAGAGTTTCCACACAAAATCGTTGGCGTGGGTCAATTGTCCCGATGCCAGGATGCTATCGCGCATGCGGTTCAGGTAGGCGGTGCCTGCGGATATTGGCTTTGGCTCAGGATAGAAACTGTGCCGGGTCGCTGGCTATTTCGGCTTCCATTTGGGCCAAAATTTTTGTCGTCTTCTACCGAAAACACATTGAAGCCGCCTTTTTTGCAACCGCTGCATCCGGCAATGGTGAAGGCTAAAAGGGCCATGGCGATTATTTTTTTCATGGAGCGATGGTTTGTGTATAGTGGATTTATGAAGTGCCGGGCAGCGCACAAGTTTATTCGCCCTGCAATAGTTTTAGTTTAATGGTAGCCACCAGCATATCTACGGCCACGGTGTTTTCGCCCCCTTGCGGGATAATGATATCGGCATAACGCTTGGTGGGCTCAATAAATTGTATGTGCATGTCTTTCACTATGTGATAGCGCTCATACCTGGTGGGCGGTGCGGCCGCGCTCGCGCATATCGCGCTCAATGATGCGGATGAGGCGGTCATCGGGTTCGGCATCCACAAACACCTTCATGTCGCAGAGGTCGCGCACGCGTTTATCGGTAAAGAGCAGAATGCCTTCCACAATAATCACATGCTTGGGCTCCACGCGAATGGTCTTTTGCTGGCGGGTGCTGGTGATGTAGTCGTAGGTGGGTTCTTCAATGGCTTTGCCGGCATGCAGGTCTTCTAAATGCTGCACCAGCAGGTCAAACTCAATGCTGTCGGGGTGGTCGAAGTTGATGTTTCTTCTCTCCTCGAGGCTGATGTTACTGTTGTCTTTGTAGTAATTATCCTGCGACAGAATGGTCACCTGCTCGCGCGAAAAAGAATCCATCACTTTTCGTACCACGGTGGTTTTGCCCGAGCCCGAGCCGCCTGTAATCCCTATCAGTAGCATGAATAATTTTTGTGCAAGGATAATATTTGGAGTGGTAAATGCGTTTGAATAAAAGACAAAACCCAAGCGTATGTTTTCAAAACACCACCTGCCGCTCCTGCTGCTCTCGTTTCTTTCGTTCGCTGCTTTTGCCGAAACCAATTTATCGCTGGCCGAAGCCCTGCAAAAACAACTGGTAAAAGCCACCTTCAGCGGTGCCAAAGACGATACGGCCCATGTGATGCAGTCTTCGCATTGGGGCCCCTGCATGAGCCTGGAGGTGACCAACCAAAGCAGCGAGGCGCTTAGTCTATCGCTGGCCTATGGCTATCGGCTGCTGCCCGATGACACCAATGTGCAAACCATGCTGGTCACTCAATCGCTTATGGTGCGGCTGGCGCCCAGGCAGAAGAAAAATTACAGGGTATATGCTATGTGCAGCGAGGCGGGCGATGCCGCCCCGGGCAGCGAAAAGAAATTTAAAATGGGCAAGCGGGCCAGTGGTCATCTGCTGGGGCTGGCGGAACTTATAGAACGAAAAAAATATCAGAACAGCACCGCACAGGATGCCGTATGGTGCCTCACCGATAACCGCGACCTGCACACCATTGCAGATGACGACACCACCCTCATGTATGACCTCCGCAGATACGTGGCCCGCGCCAAGGGCCTGCCCGAGGCCAGCATCTATGGCTCGCCTGCCGCCCCGGCTGCTGAGCCGCAGCGCACCTACAGCACCCGCACGGTGTATAGCGGCAGCCTGAGCTATAGTGTATCGCGCACCGCCCGTGTGCTGGTGGCCCTCTTTGACGAAGCCAACCACATGAAAACCGTTTATGTCAACAACGAAACCCAGCGCGAGGGCTCCTACACCTACCATTACGAACTCAGCAGCGAAGACATGAACCACCAAAAACATTACCTCCGCCTCTTTCGCGATGGCAAGCTGGAAGAAGAAATTGCCATACTCCCCTAAGCTTTTTTGGGGGCCAAATGGGCCTATTTAGGCTCCTATAAGTGTCAGTTTCATGCAAAAAAGGCACATTAACACATAAATTTACCATCTTAACACAGATGCAGAACGACTTAACACAGATATTTAGCGACTTAACACGCATTTATACCAACTTAACACGCATTTTTATAACTTAACACAGATATTTATTGACTTAACACGGATATTTTACAACTTAACACGCATCTAAATCAACTTAACACGCATATTTTACAACTTAACACAGCTATTTAGCGACTTAACACAGATTTATTTTTAAAAAACGCGTGTTAAGTTCCTCTTTATCACTGTTAAGTCGTTTTTTGTCTGTGTTTTATTACTATATTTAAGTAATAATTGATTTTATATGGAAGAATTAGAAGAAAACAAGGATAAAAAGGGCAAAAAGCCCAAGGTTAACCGCCCCGAACTGATGGGCGGATTCCTCAATGTGAGCGAATATTGCGAACGAAGCCGCGTTTGGCAGCATAAGTTTGTAGAAGACATGGCTTTGTTCCAGAGCAAAGACCCCTCGCTGGATGCCGCCTTTGCCTCCGGCTGGCTGGTGGCCATAGAAACGCTGGAAGCCTTTGAATCGGACGAAGTGATGATGGATTATCTGGGTGAAAAAACCGATTTTGTAAACCGGCAGCGCAAAGTGGTGCTCGGCCTGGCCAATGAACTGGAGTTTTATGTGCGCAAGGCCTTTCCGGACGATGAACGCATCTTGTTTGAGTTTGGTTTTTGCCATTAACCTATGTAACTAATAGTGGCCCTTTGTGGTGAATGCCTATACCATGTATAGCATTATGGAAGATTATCTGGTGCCTGCGGTATAGCAGGGATGCCCCTCACCTTCGGCCCAGTTGGATATTCGAACTGGCCAGGCGAAATTCAGGAGCGGCAGAAGCGCCTGCGCATCCGCGCCACCAGCAACGCGCCGGTGCGCTTTTATCCTTGGGAGTGGTGTATACGGGCGGTGTGGCGGCAGAAAGCCTCCATTCTGCAAGTAGTCCTGGCGCCGGTTTACCACCCAGCGCGCCGTCGCCTTTGGATAACGCTTATTACTATGTCTATGTGGGAAAAAAACGAGTGGAGCGATGGCGCCGGCGTGTGGTAATTGGTCTACACGCACGGGGGGAACTCGCAGGATGTGGCCGAGGCGCGCTTCGGAAAAAACAAGTGCTTTACTCAGTAAAGCCTCCATTCCTGAAAACAGTAGCGCCTCTTTCGCGATGGCGAGCTTTAGGCCGCGCCATCAACAGAAAACATTTCGCTTATATGTTCTTGGGTATTTGGCTTTAGCCAGCGGGGGAAAAGCTTTACCCGAGCAAAGCGCCCCGACCGCAAAATTCCAATGGAGCATACAACAGCCGCCACTTGTTCGGTTTTTTGTTTTTTAATGTGTGTAATATTTCTGCGCACCCACTGGGCAGATTGCCATATTTGCGCCCATGAATTATCTCGAAGAATTAAATGAAGCCCAGCGCGAAGCCGTAGTCAACAGCGAGGGCCCCACCCTGATTGTGGCCGGGCCCGGCTCGGGCAAAACCCGTGTGCTCACCTATCGCATTGCCCACCTGCTCCAGTCCGGTGCCGACCCCTTCAGCATCCTGGCACTCACCTTTACCAACAAGGCCTCGGACAGCATGCGCCAGCGCATCGAAAAAATAGCCGGCACCAATGCCCGCAGTTTATACATGGGCACGTTTCACTCGGTGTTTGCCCGCATTCTGCGTGTGGAAGCGCAGCGCCTGGGCTACCCGTCCAACTTTACCATCTACGATACCGATGATTCGCGCAGCCTGATTAAAGCCATTATTAAAGAGCAAAACCTGGACGACAAAATTTATAAACCCAACCAGATTCAGCATCGCATTTCCTCGGCCAAAAACGCCCTCATTACCCCCGCCATGTATGCCACCGATGCCGACCTGATTACCGAAGACAAAAACCAGCGGAGGCCGGCCACCTTTAATATCTATAAGTTGTATTGCGAGCGGTGTTTCAAAAGCGGAGCCATGGATTTTGACGACCTGCTCCTGAACATTCATGTCATACTCGAAAAATTTCCGGACGCGCTTTATAAGTATCAGCACAAGTTTAAGTATGTGCTCATAGACGAGTTTCAGGATACCAACTATCTGCAGTATTCCATCGTTAAGCGCATAGCCGATGTGTATCAAAACATCACCGTGGTGGGCGATGATGCACAAAGTATTTATGCCTTTCGGGGAGCTACCATTGATAACATCCTCAATTTCGAAAAAGACTTTCCGGAGCTCAAGGTCTATAAGCTGGAGCAAAACTACCGCTCCACCCAAAACATTGTGAAAGCCGCCAACGAGCTCATTCACAACAACCGCCACCAGCTGCCCAAAGAAATATGGACCCAAAACGGCAAAGGAGACGACATTAAAATAGTGCGCACGCCCAGCGATAATGAAGAAGGCCGGTGGGTAGCCGACAGCATTATGGAACTTAAAATGCGCGACCATTTTAAGAACAATGATTTTGCCATTTTGTATCGCACCAATGCCCAAAGCCGCGCGTTGGAAGAAGCGCTGCGCAGGCACAATATTCCCTACAAGATATATGGCGGCATGAGCTTTTATCAGCGCAAAGAGGTAAAAGACCTGCTGGCCTATCTCAAGCTGACGGTGAATCCTTATGACGAAGAAGCCCTCAAGCGCGTCATTAACTATCCGGCCCGCGGCATCGGCCAAACCACTATCGACAAAATTATTATCACCGCCACCAACGAAAACCTGCGCCCCTGGGATGTGCTGGACAATATGCACCAATACAACATTCCGCAGCGCACCAAAAATGCGATTGAAGAATTTGTGCTCATGATGAAAAGCTTCAGCGCGCAGCAGCTGAAGATGAACGCCTACGACCTGGCCGCACATATCGGCAAAACCACCCGCCTCATTGCCGAGCTATACAACGACAAAACCGTGGAAGGCGTCAGCCGCTTCGAAAACATTCAGGAGCTCCTGAACTCTATCAAAGAGTTTGTGGAAGATGATGAAATCATTGGCAACGAAACCGAAGCCGTTGAAAAAAACCTGGGGGGCTTTCTGCAAAACGTAGCGCTGCTCACCGGTGACGATAAAGATGTGCAATTGCAGGATAGTGTAAAAATGATGACCATCCATGCCGCCAAAGGGCTGGAGTTTGCGGTGGTGTATGTGGTGGGCATGGAGGAGAATCTTTTCCCCGGCACCCAATCGCTTTACTCTATCGAAGACCTGGAAGAAGAAAGGCGTTTGTTTTATGTGGCCATTACCCGGGCCGAGAAAAAACTGTTTTTAACCTATGCCAACACGCGCTATAAATTTGGCCAGCTGAACTACTGCGATGCCAGTCGCTTTTTAAACGAAGTGCCCGAGGATGTGGTGTCGCATCATGGCGATTTAAAAAAACCTAAAGTGCATCAGCAGGCGCAGCACAAGCCGGGCAGCTTTTTGTCGCAGTTTCAGCGCAGTACCCCGGCACAGCCCAGTCAGCCTGCGGCACAAAACCAGCACTCCGCTTCCTCCGAACCATTTGTAGCCGATGATGTAAGCCGGCTGGCAGCCGGCACCGAAGTGCTCCACGAAAAATTCGGAGAAGGAAAGGTGATTTCTATCGAAGGAGTAGGGGCCAATAAAATTGCCACCGTTCAGTTTGGCTCTTTTGGATTAAAAAAAATCATGCTCAAATTTGCCCGGGTCAAAATACTGAACGGAGGACTTGGCTAGCGGCAATCTCCATTTTACTTTCTTTACAACACAAAATCACATCAACGTATGAAACATCTTTTTTTAATAGCGGCTACCCTGCTGGGCAATACCTCATTTGCACAAACAAGAACAGAAGCCATGGCTGCTAATGCTTCGGCAGGCTCCCGGTCCACTGCGGCAGCAGAGTCTTCCTATAAAGATAAAGCCGCCACCACGTATGAGTATCTTACGCTTACAGCCAACATAGAAAAAGACGGGCAGCTTAGCTTACCCGAACAGCAAAATCAGGAAAGTAAAGAGGAGGCCATCAAAAGCCTCAAGAAAAAACTGAACAGCACCGCTTCCAAAGAAGAACAGGACCGGCTGATGAATCGCTACGAAAAAATAAACAACGGCAGCTATACGCTGGACGAACAGGTAAACGATTTGGGTGCCGAAGGGTATGAGTTGGTATCCGTAGTAAACGTTTCGGTAGAAGAATTACGCCAGGTTAAGTTTTTCTTTAAGCGAGCCCTGCCTAAAAAGTAAAGGGGCTCCCCCTTTGACCCAGGCACAAAAAAATAAGCCCTCGCTGACACAGCGAGGGCTTATTTTTTATGAGCATTAAATTCTATCGGCTATACAACTTCTTGGCTCCGTAAGCTAAACCCGAAGCAAAAAGTAAAAAGATACCGCCATCAATAGGCACCTGAGGCGGAGCCGGTGGTGGTGGTGGTGGTGGTGGTGGTGGACCACCTTGTGCATAAACAGAAACGGCCAGCACCATAAAAGCAAATGCCAGAGCGTATGATAAAGATTTGTTTTTCATGTTCATTCCTTTATTTCCGAGCCTCTCGGACGCCAAATCTACTATTTGTGGGTAAATTACCAACAAATCGGATTTTCTTTTTTACCGGGTCCGGAAAATCAGAGCTCTGTAGCCGGGTCCCAAAACAGTCGTTTAAAGTCAACCACTGTATCGTTCGCTACCTTTATCTTCTCTTTTTCCAGTAAGTATTGCATCACCTCCGCTCCCGGAAAATGGTGCTTGCCGGTGAGCATACCGTTTCGGTTGAGCACCCGATGAGCCGGCACCGGTGGGCTTTGCCCATGGGCGGCATTCATGGCATAGCCTACCGTGCGGGCCGATTTTCCCGAGCCCAGGTAGCGGGCTATGGCCCCGTAGCTGGTAACCCTGCCGCGTGGTATCAGCCGAACCACCGCCCACACATTTTCGAAAAAAGAATACGTGTGTTCCGGCTTGGTTCCGGTCGGCTTAGGGTCCGATGGTTTCTTTTTGCTCATAACCGAAACTGCAGAAAGTTGATGGTGCGGCCATTGGCCAAATGGCTTTTCTCGTAATAGGTTTGAATGTTGAGCTCTTCAAAATCGAGCGGAGAGGCATAAATGTTTTCCTTGTAATACAGCACCGGCAAGCCAAAAGACTCCACACTTTCTTTGGTGAAATGAAAGAGCGGCAAATCATCGGTTTTAAAGTTTACCCGGGTGCCGGGTTGGCAAATGGCCTGGTATCGTTTTAAAAAACTATGTGCGGTGAGTCTTCGTTTGGCATCGCCTTTTTTGGGAAAGGGATCCGGAAACGTAATCCATATTTCATCTATTTCGCCCGGGGCAAAAAAATTGGTGATGTTTTCAATTTTCATTCTGGCAAAGGCAATATTGTGAAGCCCGCTTTCCAGGGCGGTTTTGGCTCCCGTAAAAATTCGCGCGCCTTTAGAGTCTACACCAATAAAATTTTTGTCGGGGTTCCTGGCGGCTAATGCCAGGGAGTAATCTCCTTTGCCGCAGGCGAGCTCCACTACTAAGGGTTGATTGTTTTTAAAAACAACTGATTTCCATTTGCCATGCAGGTCCAGTTCTTGTCCTTTGGCATTTCGCATCACCGGGTGGGTGAAGTGCTCATTCTGAAACACATTAGAAAACGAGTCTATACTGCGTAGCTTAAACATTTTTGCCTTGCCCATATCGCAATAATAGCAGAGGATTGATTCGTTGTGAAATTATTGCCGCAGGCAACGCCTTTCGCACTTTATTCGTTTTACCATCACAATCATTGATATGAAGAATCTAATGCTCACACTTTTGATAACAGGTTTGTTCACCGGCATCGGCAGCGCACAGGTTTTTAATTCGGGATTTGAATTCTGGGATGCCCAACCGGTGTTGCTGGGCTGGGAAACCAACAGCCACCCGCTTACCTTACCGCCCTATAATCCATACATCGTGGTAAAGGACACCGATCACTATTCCGGAAATTTTTCGGCCAACCTGATTGGCAATGGAATGTTTCATGCGCAGGCCTCTACCACCATGGCTGTGTCGCAGCATCTCGCATCGCTTTCTTTTTTTTATAAAACGCAGTTTGCGCCTTGCGTCAACGATTCTTTGTACCCGGAGAAAGACACGGTTTCGGTGTTGGTGCAGTTGCTGCACAACAACGTGGTGGTGGATGCCGGCTATCGTGAATTTACCCAGAGCAGTGGTTTTACCTCCTGGACACCCGAAACGGTTTTGCTATCGCATAACAGCACGGTGGTTGACTCTTGCCGTATTACCATTACCGGTGGCAGGGTGTGGGGTGGTTGTGGAATCATAGCAGCCGCCACCGAGTTTAAAGTAGATGAACTGCAACTCCACTATGCAAGCAGCTGCGAAAAAACAGGTATAGTAGTCCAGGGTGCCGAGTGCAAACTGATAGACACCGGCTCTATACAATTGCTCATGCCATGTAATGTATCGCTGGACCAAATTGGATTTGTAGCCGGAGACACCATACGCTTTTCGTTTATTCCTTCTTCGTGCGTTTCGTTTTGTATGCAGGGCAGCGAGGTGGAAATTACCTGTATAGATACTACTGCCGGTTCGCCACCGTGCAATCTGTCTTTATCGTTGCAAAAGAAAAATCCCACCTCCTTTGTAGCCGCCAATGGCCAACTGAAAGCCACCATAAGTAATGCTACTGCTCCATTCTATTTTAGCTGGAGTAATGGTGTAAACGGATGGGGAGCAGATTCAATTCAATATTTGCTGCAAGGCAACTATTGTGTAACGGTGAGTGATGCGAACAACTGCACCGCCAGTATTTGCGATTCGCTCGCAGGGCCACACATCTGCATTGATACCGCTTTGATTTGCGAGCCCGGCAGTTTGTGTTGCGATGCCCCGCTTTATGACCCAGTTTGCGGATGCGATAGTGTAACCTACGATAATTCATGCGTGGCTACGTTATTCGCTGGAGTTACCAGTATGTATCCGGGGCCTTGCGTTAGCACGGGCCTGGAGGATATTTCCGGTTCCAATTCCGGAATCGCCATCTCTCCCGTGCCCGCTACCGATAGGTTAGTCTTGAGCTACGCATTTGCTCATGCCGGGCATACCGAAATCAGCATCACTAATTTGTTGGGTCAAACGGAGAGCGTTGTTTCGCGTGGTTACGAATTGGCCGGTGTTTACAAAGCAGAGTTGTGGTTACACAACTTCTCTCCCGGAGTATATGCGATAGAGGTAAAAAACGAAAGGGAGAGAAAATGGAAAAAGTTTCTGGTTCGTTAGTCTGGCTTAATTCAACCCGTATTTCTTACTGAACTTAACGTTCAACTCTTTCTGCTTGTTGTTGAGATCAATCATCCTTCCCTGAATGAATGCGTATTCAATGTTGGATGTTTTCATATCCAATACATCGCCCGATGAAACAATCAGCGAGGCCTCTTTCCCTTTTTCAATAGAGCCAAGTTTGTTTTCTACACCAAGGATTTTGGCGGTGTTGAGCGTAATGGATGCCAAGGCTTCTTCTTTGCTGAGGCCATAAGCCACTGCAGTACCTGCCTGAAACATCAAATTGCGCTCTTGCCAAAAACCATTAGGAATGCTAAGGCAAAACAAGACACCCGCTTTTTGCAATTGAGCCGGTGTTTTAAACGGCTGATCAATATCGGCATCATCGCTGCGCGGCAAATCGTGTGTTTCGCTCAGCATCACGGGAATATTCTTTTGTGCCAGCACACCGGCTATCATCCAGCTTTCACTGCCACCGGCTATTACGAGTGGCACAGCAAACTCTTCAGCCAGCTGTATGGCATGCAGGATTTCGGGTGCGCGCGACACGCGAACAAATAGCTTCTTCTTGCCATTGAATAAATCGCGCATAGCCGAAAATCGCAGGTTGTCCTTCGGGTGTACTACCGCCTGATAGCTTTTGGCTTCGCGAAAATAGTCGCGGATGGCGGCCACATTTTTATCATAGTCTTTGTTTTGCTTAGGCGCACTGGGCTCTGCCCACCAGCCTCCGCCACTGAGCATGGAAGGCCAGTTGAGCCAGATGCCGTCTTCTTTCACCAAGGCATCCTCCCAGTTCCAGGCATCCAGCTGCACCAGCGAAGAAGTGCCGGACACCACTCCACCTTGCGGCACCGTTTGCGCATATAACACTCCATTGCTGCGCACGGTGGGGGTAACACGCGAATCGGTGTTGTAAGAAATAATGCTGCGCACATTGGGGTTGTAGTTGCCTACCTCGGCATAATCGTTGGTGGATCGCACGGCTTCTATTTCGTCCAGGCCGATTTTTGTGTTGGGGGCAATGATGCCCGGATAAATATGCTTGCCGGTACAGTCGATTACTTTGCCGAGGGTTTCATCTGTTTTAAAAGATGGATTTTCTTCCAGAAAGGTGATGATTCCATTTTCAAACCCAACCGTGGCATTGTTCCACACTTTACCGTTTCCGGCATGCACGGTGGCATGGGTGAGGTAGATGGGTTGCTTTTGTTTTTCGGCAGGAGCCGGCACCTCCGATTGGGCCGACACATTTGCACCTGCGGCTATGCCCGCCAGGATAAAAAAGAGAGATGATAAACGCATAAAGCTTAGTTTAAATTAGTGTTGATGGTCGTGGTCTGCTCCGCAAGAATAGAGTGAACTTCCTTTAGGAGCCGGTTCTTGCGTAGCGCCTCCGCCCTTTTTATCGTTGAGCATTTTTTGAATCAGACGGGCGCGCTCCTTGCGAATTTCTTCGCGCTTTTGCAGGTCTTTATCTTTATCAAAAAACAAAATGCCATCTACAAAAGTCTTTTCTGCTTTGGCATAAACAGATAAAGGATTGTCGCTCCATAACACTACATCGGCATCTTTGCCGGTTTTAATGCTTCCTGTTTGTTTGTCGAGATGCAGCATCTTGGCGGGATTCAGCGTGACCGTTTTCCAGGCTTCTGTTTCAGAGAGGCCACCATATTTCATTGACTTGGCGGCCTCCTGGTTTAGTCTGCGCGCCATTTCCGCATCGTCTGAATTTACGGCTGTGTTAATGCCCATTTTGGTAAGGATAGCGGTGTTGTAAGGTATAGCATCTATCACTTCATATTTGTAAGCCCACCAGTCGGCAAAGGTGGAGGCATTGGCTCCGTGTGCTTTCATCTTGTCGGCCACTTTATATCCTTCGAGAATATGCGTAAAGGTGTTTACCCGAAAACCAAAAGAATCGGCCACATGCATCAACATATTAATCTCGCTTTGCACATAACTGTGGCAAGTGATAAACCGTTTGCGGTTGATAATCTCAGCCAGGGCATCTAACTCTATATCTCTGCGCGGAGCCGCCCCTTTTACTTTGGCAGCATTGAAATCGTTCCACTGTTTTTGATATTCTTTTGCTTTTGTAAAGTAGTTGTAATAGGTCTGCTCCACGCCCATGCGCGTTTGCGGATAGCGGACAGTGCTGTGGTCGCCCCAGTTGCTTTGTTTTACGTTTTCGCCCAAAGCAAATTTGATAAACCCGTCAGCGCCTTCAATTTTCATTTTCTCCGGTGTATATCCCCAACGGAACTTCACCAAAGCACTTTGCCCGCCAATAGCATTGGCCGAGCCATGCAACAATTGTGCGCCAATAACACCCCCGGAGAGTTGGCGATAAATATTGATGTCTTCCGAGTTAACCACATCACCAATTCTCACTTCTGCACTGCTGGATTCGGTTCCTTCGTTTACGCCTTCGGATATGGCAATGTGATTGTGCTCGTCAATAATACCGGAGGTAACATGCTTGCCGGCAGCCTCCACTACTTTGCAGTCGGTGCAGGACAGGCCTTTGCCAACCGCTGCAATTTTTCCATTGCGTATAATAACATCTGTGTTGGCGAGTGTGCCTTCTGCTTCGTTCGTCCACACCGTTCCGTTTTTAATCAGAAAATTTTCGGGCACCGGTATCTGTTCGTTGCCGTATGACAAAAACGGGAATACCACTTTGCCCAGGTCTTTGGTTACATCGGTGGTGTCTGTTTTTGCTTTGGTGGTATCCGCTTCGGGCCCCGATTTTTGATTGGCATACCATGTCACCCATTCTCCGTTGGCTAACTGCCCCTGACCGCTCCAGCTGTTCTTGGAATAATCGATGTTGCCGGTCAATCGCACCTTTCCGGTTCTGTTTTCTTTCTTGAGCGAAAGAGTGGTGAAAGAAAGCGTGATGTCTTTATCCTTGTAAGACAACTTAACATCGGTCTTGCTTGAATCAGCATTGGTAAATTGCGCTTTGGGTGCAGTGGCATCGCCACTTATTTTTAAAGTAGCTTTGGTGATTTCCGGGCCATTTATCACCAGTTCATACGTTCCCCGGATATCTGCTGCATCAAAGGCTTTCAACTCATAGCGCTTTCCCTGAATCCAGGTTTCGTTGATTTCGCATTTATCGTCAAACAGAGGTTTGGAGGTTATAAAGAAGTTGGCCAGTTTGCCGGCTTCCAGCGAACCTACCTGGTCGTACGCCTGAATGAAAGTAGCCGGTTGATAGGTCAATGCTTTTAAGGCCACCACTGAATCTAAACCGTACTTCACCGCCTTGCGAAGCGCGGCTAAAAAATCATCTTTCTTTTCTATGTCTGAAGCGGAAATGGCAAAATCAATACCTGCTTTGGCCAGCGCGGCACAGTTGGTGGGTGCCAGCTCCCAGTGCTTCATGTCTTCCAGTTCAATCCAATTGGCTTTGTAGGGATCTTCCACATCGTAAGCTTTGGGAAAGTTGAGCGATGTAATCAGTTTGGCGTTGGTCTTTTTTAGCTCTTCTATGCGCTGATACTCATCTCCTTTAGCCTTGATGATGTATTGCACACCAAATTCATCTCCAACCTTGTCGGCTCGCAGTATTTTTTTCCAGTCGCCACCCGCATCAAATAGAGCCGGGATAGCCTGCTGCCTGTTCCACTCCTCGAGGCTGATGTTAAACTCTGCTTTGGTGCCGGCATTTTTATACCACTGCGCATCGTAGTAAGTTTGGCGCAGCAGAGCGATGCTTCCCATCAGTGAACTTGGATAATCCTGAGTAGAGCTGCCTTTGTTGAAAGAATAATGAGCCGAAGCATCGGGCTTTAGTATCACATAATTTTCTTTGGCCGAGGCGAGGGACACCAGCGCTCCTGTTCCGCGGGCAATGCCGTCTTTTCGATGTGTGAGCACGGCACCAAAACCCGCCTTTCGCCATTCTTCGGCAGCTTTATCGTTCACGGTAAAGTTTCTATCGGCATGAAAATCGGTACGGATGGCCTGGTTCCAGCCAAAAGCGCCTTTGATGTTCGATTCCATTTGCGGGTCTTCGTTCCACTTGGGCTTGGTCACCTCCGGCATTCCATAATCGGCAAAAAGGTCAATAAAAGAAGGGTAAATAAATTTCCCGTTCATATCGTGCCGGATGTATCCGGCCAGGCTGGTGCCTTCTTTGCCGGTGGCCGGCACGGTTACGCTCACCACTTTACCATTTTCTATACACAGCGTGGCTCCGGTTATCTTTTTATCGTAGGCCACAAACACCGTTGCGTTGGTAAACGCATGTTTGCCTTCGCGGAAATCGTCCGGGCCATTGGTTTTAAAAGTAGTTTCCTGGGCCGGCAGCTCTATCGCCATCAGGCAAACAGAGAGTATCGTTACAAGCTTTCGCATACAAAAAATTTGAGCCGTGAAAATAGAATTTCCCTTCTCTGCATTTAGGTTTTATTTGCGCCCCCATGCATTACGCCTCCATCGAAAATCTGACCAAAAGTTTTGTTGAAAAACCGCTCTTTACCGACATTACCTTCAATGTGCAGCAAGGCGATAAAATAGCGCTGGTGGCCAAAAACGGAGCCGGCAAAACATCGCTGCTGCGTGTGCTGGCCGGCAAAGACACAGCCGACAGCGGCAAGGTGTGGATCAATAAAGAAGTGAATGTTTCTTTTCTGGACCAAAACCCGCTGCTGAACGAAAATCAGAATGCACTTCAAAACATCCTCAATCACAACAACCCGATTGTGAATGCCGTGCGCGAATATGAAGATGCCATCCACCATCACCGCGATGAGCTGCTGCCCGACCTGATGATGCGCATGGATGAGTTGAGCGCATGGAATTTTGAAAGTCAGGTAAAGGAAATATTAGGCTCGCTGAACATCACCGATTTTGACCAGATGGTAAAATCGATGAGTGGCGGACAGCGCAAGCGACTGGCATTAGCCAAAGTTTTAATTGACATCAGTTTTGGCGAGCGCAATAACTTCCTCATACTGGACGAACCCACCAACCACCTCGATTTTGAAATGATAGAGTGGCTGGCCGATTTTTTAAGCAGCGAAAAAACCACGCTGCTGCTGGTGAGCCACGACCGGTTTTTTCTGGATGCGGTGTGCAATCAGATTCTGGAGCTGGAAGACCAGCGCCTGTATGTGCACAACGGCAATTTTGAAAATTACCTCATGAAAAAAGCCGAGCGCGAAGAGAGCGAAAGCGCCTCGCTCGATAAAGCCAAGAATCTGTATCGCAAAGAACTGGCCTGGATGCGTAAGCAGCCCAAAGCCCGCACCGTAAAAAGCAAAAGCCGGCAGGATGCTTTTTATGATGTGGAAGAAAAAGCCACCGCCCGCAGAGACGATGACAAGCTGGAGCTGAATGTAAAAATGACCCGCCTGGGAGGCAAAATTCTGGAGCTCAAAAAAGTGTATAAAAGCTTTGGCGAAAAGAAAATAATGCAGGGCTTCGACTACACCTTCAAAAAGGGCGAACGCATTGGCATTATCGGCAAAAACGGAGTGGGCAAGTCTACCTTTCTCAACGTGATACTGGGTCACGAAAAAGCCGATTCCGGAAAAATAAACCCGGGCGAAACCGTGGTGTTTGGCTATTTCCACCAGCAGGGGCTTAAGCTGAAAGACGATAAGCGCGTGATTGAGTTTGTGCGCGACATTGCCGAAAACTTTCCGCTGGCCGATGGTACCAAGGTGTCGGCATCGCAGTTTTTGCAGTTGTTTCAGTTCAGTGGCGACCAGCAGCACACCTTTATCTCAAAGCTGAGCGGAGGCGAAAAGAAAAGGCTGCAGCTGCTTTCCATTCTTTTCAGCAATCCGAACTTTCTGATACTGGATGAACCCACCAACGACCTCGACCTGGTAACCCTGGCCGTGCTCGAAGATTTTCTGCAGCAGTACCAGGGCTGTGTGATAATCGTGAGCCACGACCGCTACTTTATGGACAAGCTGGTAGACCACCTGTTTGTGTTTGAGGGCGATGGCATTATTACCGATTTTCCGGGCAACTATACCGAATGGCGAAGAGCAGCCATCCGGCAGCAGCGGCAGGCAGCAGTCGACAAAGCCGAAGCCCAAAAACCCAAAGCAGCGCCTAAAGACATAGCCAAACCGGAACCTGTAGCGGTCAAAAACGAACCGGCTGACAACAAACGCAAACTTACCTTCAAAGAAAAAATAGAGCTCGAAAAAATCGGCCAGGAACTGCCCGAACTGGAAAAAGAAAAAGCCGAACTCAACGAAAAACTTATCAGCGGCAATCTGCCGTATGCCGAAATGAACAAACTGATAGAGCGCTTTGGCGAAGTGTCTAAGCAGCTGGAAGAAAAAGAACTGCGCTGGCTGGAGCTGAATGAAAGAAGCGAGGTTTGATGACTCGTGTTATTACTACCATGCCTCCAATCATTCATGGCCTTTTTTTTTTTTCCCCACCCCACCCCCCACCATGGCTATTTACATACAAAACAACGTGCTCACCGGAGGCGATTTTGTGCGTTATACCTATGACTACTCATCGTCTCAAAGCCTGCACAAAGCCCGCAAAAAAGGATTTGTACAAACCTATCCCACCGGCAGGCGCAGCAGCCTTACGTTTGCCCCGCCCGATACCGTAGCTAAAGTACATGGAGTAAGCACATGGCAGGGGCTGCCCCTATCGCCCGGCAACTCGCTGCCCGAAGGGCTAACCTCACTAAGAAGTGCCGCCAAAAAAATGCGTGTGGCAGAGATTACTATTATGGGCTGGGCAGTGCTCCATCTGCTGGATGTGTATTGGGCAGCCGGCCACTTTTGGGTGCGCCCGCAAGATGTAAAGCAAGTGGTCCATGCCGAGGCAGAGCGCATTAAAGCCCTGGAGCCCGTAACCCGCACCCGAAATAAGCGCAGAAAGCTTTAAATCTTTTAAAAGCGCCCCCTTTATAAGCCTTTTGTCACTTGTAAAGTGTAAAAACGCCTTGCATGAGACACTTCCCCGTATAGATGGATATATAACGGCATGTCCTTATCAGCTTCGCTGCTTGATAAGGCGTATAATAGCATATCGTTATCAGCCTCACCAGTTGCAAAGGCATACAGTAGTATGTTGTTATCAGCCCGGCTGGTCAAAGAGGCATATAGCAGAATGCTGTTATCAGCCTCGCTGATTGGCAAGGCATATAATGGAATACCGCTATCATCCTTGCTGGTACGCCAATCTGCACCTCAGGAGCATTTTGTTATCTTACCGGTGGGTATCTCACCCAGCGCCAGGGCTTAGTCATCATCGCTGAGGTGCTTGAGTATGTTGAAATCACATATCCATTTTTTTTACAGGCGGGCATCCCCCGCCTGTTTTTATTTAACGCACGCAGGCGCAGGGGGAAAAAGAATCAGCCGTTGAAATGCAAGCTTAAAATCCGGTTCCGCCTCCGTTTTGCGAAGCGGGTCGCAGGTCGTCTACCAGCTGGCGCTTGATAAACATAATGTCCACGTTCCAGTCTTCATCGCTGGGCGATTCTAAATCACCCTTAAACCACCAGGTGCCTCCGCTTTCATATACCCTCGCCCGGGTGCTTTCCGCATCGCCATCATCTCCGGTCGGGTAAAATCCAGCCAGTATAGCCACATACGTAGCAGAAGATATTCCGGTATTTCTATTGGGATTATCGCAGCCATTGCAAAAAAATCGCTGCACAAAAATCGGCTTGCTGCCCGCCACAAAAATATCGCCATTGGCTTCCACGCTCATGCGGTTTTGGTTATTGGTCACAAACACCAAAGGAGCATTGCCGGTTTGGCCTATGTTATTGCTGGCCGGAGCGGTGTTGCCGCCCGTGAGCCAGGCTCCGTTGGGCGAGGTAATGGTGTTGCCGCAGTTGTCGGCATAGGTCAGCGAACCGCTGGCATTAAACGATAGCGTGGTGGGTGCACAAGGTGTAGCCGGGCCGGTGGCACCGGTGCTGCCGGTGGGCCCTGCAATGCCCTGTATTCCCTGTATGCCTTGTATTCCCTGTATCCCTTGAATGCCTTGCGGGCCGGTGTCGCCCTGCGGGCCGGTTACTCCTTGCAGGCCCTGTATGCCTTGCGGGCCTTGTGGGCCGGTGTCGCCTGTGGGGCCTTGCAATCCCTGAATGCCTTGAGGACCGGTAGGGCCTGTAGGGCCCGGGATTGGAGGCGTAGGGAAAGGGATCCACTGCGTGCCGTCCCAATACCAAAACTGATTGGTGTCGGGACCAAATACGAGTAAGCCCTGGTTGGTGGCATTCAGCATAGCCCCCAGCGAGCTGCGCTCAGCAGCATCCAGCTTAGGCACCAGCACTCCTTTGCTGTTGCTCTCCAGATGCAGCAGGGCATAGGGGTCGGGGTTGGCGATGCCAATACCTACGTTGTTCTGCGCAGTGATACGCTGAGCAAAACCAAGAATGAAAACAAAAAGAAGGGTGTGGAATATTTTTTTCATAGCCTGACAGTCATTGTATGATAGACGAATATAACAGAAGCCGCCAACCACCTAATGGTTGCAAAAGTTTTGTGCTTGAAGGGCGAACACTATCTTTAAAGTAAAATTGAACGTATGAACATTTACCTGCTGGCAGCCTTTTGCATTGTTGTGTTCATGGTCTTGCTGTTTGTCGTGTCGCTGGTTAAAAAAGACATGAGCGTGGCCGACATCGGCTGGGGGATTGGCTTTGTGCTGGTGGCTCTGGTAACCTTTTTTGTTTGCGGCAGCGACCGCTTTCATCAAAAGATAGTCACCTATCTGGTGTTTATCTGGGGGCTGAGGCTTTCGCTTTACATCGGCTTGCGCAGCTGGGGCAAGCCGGAAGATTTTCGATATGCCAACTGGCGCAAAGAATGGGGCACCACCGTGGTGTGGCGTTCGTTCCTGCAGGTGTTTATGCTGCAAGGCTTAATCATGTTTATCAACCTGCTGCCGGTGCTGGTGGTCAACAATGGCAGCAGCATTATGAATAGCTATAAAGTGCTCTACCCCATTGGCTGTGTGGTGTGGGGTATTGGGTTTTTGTTTGAGGCCGTGGGCGACTGGCAGATGTATATGTTTCGCGAAGGGCATCACCAAAAGAAAGCCATTATGAATCATGGCTTGTGGCGCTACACCCGCCACCCCAACTACTTTGGCGAAGCGGTGATGTGGTGGGGAATTTTTCTGTTGTCTATTCCCTCCGGATACTGGTATATCGCTGTCTGGGGGCCCGTAACCATTACTTATCTGCTGCTACGCGTATCAGGTGTTACGCTGCTCGAAAAAAAGTATGAGGGCAACGATGCCTATGCTGCCTACAAGCGCAACACCAGCGCTTTTGTGCCGTGGTTTCCCAAAGGTGAGGAGTAAAATTAAAAGGCTTGTAGCTCTACCAGGCGTTTATAGATACCGCTTTTGGCCATCAGGCTGATGTGGTTTCCACGCTCGGCAATCTTGCCATCCTGCATCACCATAATTTCATCGGCATATTGAATGGTAGACAAACGATGCGCAATGACGATAGTGGTTCGGCCGCGCATTAATTTTGTGAGGGCATCCTGCACCAGTTTTTCGGAGCCGGAGTCGAGCGAAGAAGTCGCCTCATCCAAAATTAAAATGGGGGGATTGGCCAACACCGCACGGGCAATCGTCAGTCGCTGCCTTTCGCCACCACTCAGTTTATTGCCCCGGTCGCCAATCACCGTTTGATAACCATCGCTCAGTTTTGAAATAAAATCGTGGGCGTTGGCAATGGTGGCGGCTTCTTTCACCTGCTCCATGGTTACGTTCTTCAACCCAAAGGCAATGTTGTTGAACACCGTATCGTTAAATAAAATAGCCTCCTGGCTCACCATACCAAACAGATTGCGCAAGTCGCTCAATTTGTAATCGCGCACGTCTACACCGTCTATTTTTATATGTCCGGTGCTCACATCGTAGAAACGCGGCAATAAGTCTACCAGGGTCGTTTTGCCGGCACCGCTTTGCCCCACCAGCGCTACCAGTTTGCCTTTGGAAATGGTGAGGTTGATGCCTTCCAGAATTTTTTTGTCGTCAAAGTTGTTGTAAGAAAAACCTACCTGATGATATTCAATTTCGCGGGTGAAATTCTGAATGGCGCGGGCCTCCTGCTTTTCTTCTATCACTACGGGGGCATCCAGTATTTCAAAAATACGCTGTGCCGATGCCAGCCCTTTGCGAATGTTATAAAACGCATTCGAAAATCCCTTGGCCGGTGGAATAAGCTGCGCAAACAATACCATAAATCCGATGAAGGTTTCAGCCTGCAGGGTTTTTTTCTCCAGCACCAGGGTGCCTCCGTAATAGAGTACCGCGCACACTACACACATAGCCAGAAACTCGGTGAGGGGCGAGCTCAACTCTCTGCGCGAGTTCATGCGCACGCTGATGCCAAAGAGCTGTCGGTTGATTTTGCTGAATTGGTCGCGCATGTATTCTTCGGCATTAAAGGCATGAATAATGCGCAAGCCTCCGAGTGTTTCGTCCACAATAGATATTAACCGCCCGCTGATGTCTTGTGCTTCGGCCGATTGGCGTTTCAGTGATTTTCCCACGCGCCCGATAATGAATCCGGTAACCAGCAGCATCACAAACACAAAGGCGGTGAGTTCGGCACTCCACATCAGCAGAGCCCCCAGGTAAATAAAGATAGTGAGCGGCTCGCGAACGGTCACCTCCAAAAAGCTGATAATGCTGATTTCTACTTCGCGCACATCATCGCTGATGCGGGCAATAATGTCGCCCTTGCGCTCTTTGGAATAAAAGGAAAGCGGGAGCGATAGTATTTTGGAGTATACATCGCTGCGAATTTCGCGCACGGCACCACTGCGGATGGGCGCCAGAAAAAACAAAGCCAGAAACCGAAACAGATTTTTGAGAAAAAACAGAAGCGCAATCACCAGACAAAATTTAACCAAGGCCACCAGTTGCCCGCTCTGGCTAATTTCCATGCTCAGGTAATATTTGAAATAGGCAAACAGACTATCGGCTGTCCAGCTGAACTGCGGAGCTTCCATCACCATCGGTATTTTGCCGAAAAGCAATTGCATAAACGGCACTATCATCATCACCGAGAACAGGGAGAACGCCACGGTGAGCATATTGAACAACACGTTCAGAATAGCAAAGCCGCGGTACTTGCGGATATAAGAAAGGATGCGCCAAAGATTTTGCATGCGGGGTAAATATAAGTGGCAAGGCTGGGTTGCCAAGTAAAACGAAGGATCGGCATGATTATTCTCATTGCAGATTATCGGGTAGGAAATACGATAATTGATACACAATACACTTGCGCATGAAGTTGCTTAACTCCTTCGCCATTTTGCTGGCTGTTTTGTTACACGGGTCGTGCATCGGGCAAATTATCATTGACGAAAACGATTTTGCTGATGCAGGAGACACCGCCCGCCTGAGTGTGTCAGCGATTGACTTTAATGTGGATTATGCTTACACCGATACGAATGCCGTCTGGGATTTTTCGGACCTCAACTGGCAAACACAGCAGGTCAAAGAATTTCTGAACCCTTTGTTTATCAGTCCCGGCTATTCATTGGTATTTGCCAATACGCCCCTGACGCCTAACCGCTCCAATGTGGCCACAGCAGAGGGAAATCTGCTTACGGATATTCCGGTGCTCAACAGTGTATTTACCGAGTCGTATAACTTTTATTATAAAACCAACAGTCTGTATCGGTGGCGTGGCATTGGTATGCGCGTGAGTGGTTTTCCTACTCCGGTGGGCATGAATCACTCTGACACCCTTTACCGGTTTCCAATGCAGTTTGGTGATAAAGATACCGCCCACTCCGACTATGATATAGATGTGCCGCAGTTGGGCAGCTATACGCACATGCAAGTGCGCTATAACCAGATAGATGGCTGGGGAACGCTCATCACTCCGTTCGGTGCTTTTGAAGTGCTGCGGCAGGTTTCGGAAATTCATGGTGCCGATTCGCTGTATATCGATACAGTACAGTTTGGCTTGAAAGTAAACAACGCTATCAATCGCGAATACAAGTGGATAGGCAAAGGACAGATGGTCCCTTTGTTGCAGATTAATACTACACAGATTGCTGTTGGTCCATTCCCGGGCTTCGAGTTTGTAACAGAAATTTTATATCGCGATAGTGTGCGCAATCTGCCCACCGGTGTGCCGGCCGAAACAGGTTTCGTGATGGCCCCAAATATTTTCCCCAACCCCTCCACCGGAACGGTATTTGTAGCTTTCAGCAGCGAACCCGAAGAGGCTATACTCAGCCTGTACGATATCGCAGGTAAACTTGTATGGGAAAATCCGGTAGTGTTTCCATTGACTAAGCTTGAGCTTCAACACTTGCAAAAAGGCCTGTATACACTTTGTATACAATCAAAAAACAACCGACAGTACCGTAAGCTGGTGCTGGAATAGTTCTTCCATACTTTTTAAGATTACTTCCCCTGCAGGAGGGCGTTTATCTTTACACCTGTCGCGGGTCCTGAGGCAGATGCCGTTATTTGCCCTTGTTCATTAAGCGAGAAAACGTAAACAATAGACTTGTTGTTTACTCCGAATGCTTCGTAGTAAGTATCCAGCGGGCCGTAATAAGTTGCTACGTTGTCGTGTTTGTAGGAGGGCACTCCCGAGCGCATACCGGAGTCAATAAATCCACTCATCCATTTCCACAGTCCCGATATCATGGGTAATTCATAAAACACATAACCCTGAGGCTGAAAGTTTTTTACGTAAGCATCATACCATGCATCGGCCTGTGACTGTGCCTGCCGCTCGAAAGCCACCACCAGCAATGCTTTTTGTCCTTTGACCACCTGAGGAAAAGTGATTTTATTGCCGGAAAGTGTTTCTGCTGTAAGTGAAGGAAAAAGGGTCTGTGACATGATGGATGTATTTACCATGCAAACCAACAACAAAACAAACACGCGGCAACTGAACATAATCATAAAACAAGGGGCAACAGGCAAAGTTTATTCTTTGATTAAGGCACAAACTGTTTTCTGCCGGCCCATTTAAACCCATTGTGTATGGCAAAGGCCGGGTTAAACACACAAACAAATGCTTTCTCGTACCAGGTAAATCCCTTGCGGCTCATGCGCAGGGTGGCCCAATGAAACAATTCGCCCAGCAAGGTGCCGGCAACGGGCGTTACCATCAGGTCTTGAATGCTGGGCTGCTCTATAGCGCCCTCCAGCAAAAACTCCCATGCGTAACTGTTGGCAAAGGCAAACAAGGAAGACTGCCACATGGGGGCACCTTGTGCGCGCATGCTGTTGTAGTAAAAGGCCCCCTGATACGGATGCCCCACATAGTTTACATACCATTGATCTTTATCGAGTGCGATGGGCTTGGTAAATGTATTGCGATAGTTGCTGCCGAAATTTCGTTTGGCAGCGCTGTTCCATCTGGAAACGTTTTCGGGCAACACATAAAGCAATCCATAGATGGCCGCTTCATAAGCAAATGTGTAACCCAGTGCCACCCCTATTTTTCGTCCAAGGCCGCTTTTTTGGTTGTGCAGGAAAATGGTTCCGGCACTATCTACATGAGCCGGATAGCAGCGAAATCCGCAACGGGCTCGTTGGGCTGTTTGTGCCGGCAGGTACGAGCTGGCAGTAAAAAGCAATAAAAGAAAAAGCGCTCGCAGCATAAAGCAACACTACGCATTATATAGCATGAAGCGAAATGATTTTCGGCATCGGGATTTTTGTTTCATTTACCGTATCCTAAAAGCAAGCCATGAATATGACTAAACCCACTGCCGGAGAGTATGCCCCTTACTACGGCACTTATATTGACCGGGTGCAGAACGATAATCTGCTGGAAGCACTCCATCAGCACACCGATGAGTTTATAGAATTTATCTGCCGCATACCGGCTCACAAAGGCGACTATGCTTACGCAACCGGCAAATGGACCGTGAAAGAAGTGTTGCTGCATATCATAGATGCCGAGCGCATTTTTGCTTACCGGGCACTACGCTTTGGGCGCAACGACCAAACCGAACTGCCCGGCTTCGAGGAAAACGATTACGTGCCTTACAGCAACGCTGCTGCACGTAGTTTACTCTCGCTGCAGGAAGAGTTTGCTGCTGTGCGACAGGCCACGCTCACGCTCTTCCGCAGTTTTGATGAATCCGCATGGATGCGTTCAGGCGTTGCCAGTAAAAACCCGATGAGCGTGCGTGCACTGGGCTTTGTGATTATCGGGCATGCCGAGCATCACCGAAAAGTACTGGAGGAGCGGTATTGGTGATATACGCACCGCTTAGTGTATCAGGTAACTGAAAACTACATCGTGATTATTTCCTGCAAGTATCATTACTGATTTATATTCGCCCCCACAAAATTGCACCCCGTAGATTCGCTCTGCGGGGCATTCACTTTTTATGACCTTACAAGAAATTACCAACGCCTACTCCAACTCTCCGCAGGTAAAGTATCTTATTGAACAACTCACCGCTGGCGATGACCGCAGAGATTATTTCCTCTCCGGCCTCATCGGTTCGCAGGATGCTTTTGTGACGGCTTCGGTGTTTAAGCAAACCGACCTGAATCATCTGTTTGTATTGAGCGACAAAGAGGAAGCAGCCTACTTTCAAAACAACCTGAAAAATCTGCTGCAGAATAAGGATGTGTTTTTCTTCCCCGATTCGTTTCGCAGGCCGGGCGATTTTGGCGAACTGAACAACAACAACGTATTGCTGCGCACCGAAACCGTCAACCGCCTGAGCAATTCGAACAGTAAAGCGGAGTTGGCGGTGACATATCCCGAAGCGTTGATAGAAAAAGTGGTGAAGCAGGAGGTGCTGAACGAACAAACGCTGCGCATGCGCGTGAACGAAAAGCTGGATATTGATTTTATGATTGACCTGCTGGTGGGTTTTGAATTTGAGCGCGTTGACTTTGTGTACGAGCCGGGGCAGTTCAGTTTGCGTGGAGATATTGTAGACGTGTTCTCCTTCGGCAATGAGTTCCCGTATCGGGTAGAGTTGTTTGGCGAAGAGATTGAAAGCATCCGCACCTTCGACCCGCTTACGCAGTTGAGCCAGAAGAAGATTGCCAGCGTTACCATTGTACCCAACATTCAAACACACTTTACCAACGATAAAAAAACTTCGGTGCTGGAGGTGTTTCCACCTAACACCATTATCTGGTTTAAAGATGTGCAGATGCTGATGGATGTATTTGCATCGTGTGTAGAGAAGGCAAAGAAGATTCAGCCAGACATAAAAAAGAGCCGCATTGAACACCCGAACCATCCGCTGCTCGAAGGTGAAGCCGAAGAAGTGTTTCTTTCTTCAGCCGATTTCCTGAAAGGCATTTCGCGTTTCCGCGTGGTGGAGTTTGGGCGCAGCAGTTTTTTCCGGGCCGAGGAGAAGATTGCTTTTCACAGCAAACCTCAGCCTTCGTTCAATAAGAATTTCGATTTGCTGATTTCTAATCTTCATCAAAATGCAGATGCAGGGTACACCAATCTAATCTTCGCAGAAAATCCGAAGCAAATTGAAAGGTTTTATTCCATCTTTCATGACTTGCAGCCGAAGGCGGCTGTTACTCCCTCTCCATCGGAGAGGGTCGGGGAGAGGTTGTTGTTTTCCCCCGTTCACATCGGCATTCATCAGGGTTTTATAGATGACGATTTAAAACTGTGCTGCTACACCGACCACCAGATTTTTAACCGCTACCATAAATACAATCTGCGTCAGGGTTTCAGTCGCGATAAGGCGCTGCTATGAAAACCCTGCGCGAGTTAAAGCCCGGAGATTTTGTAACGCACATCGACCACGGAGTAGGGGTATTCAGCGGACTGGAGAAAATTGAAGTAGGCGGACAAATGCAGGAAACCGTTCGCCTGATTTATGCCGGCAACGATATCATGTATGTGGGCATTCAATCGCTCCACAAAATTTCGAAATATGTAGGCAAGGATGGCGAGGCTCCGCGCGTAAACAAACTGGGCACCGATACCTGGGCCAACCTCAAAAAGAAAACCAAGAAACGCATCAAGGAGCTGGCTTTCGATTTGATTCAGCTCTATGCCAAGCGCAAAGCATCGAAGGGCTTTCAGTTTTCGCCCGATGGCTATCTGCAGAACGAACTCGAAGCCTCGTTTATGTATGAAGACACCCCCGACCAGGCAAAGGCCACCGAAGATGTAAAGCGCGATATGGAAGCCGTTCCGCCTATGGACAGATTGGTTTGTGGCGATGTGGGTTTCGGCAAAACGGAGATTGCTATTCGTGCCGCGTTTAAAGCCGCCTGCGATGGCAAACAGGTGGCCGTGCTGGTGCCCACCACCATCCTGGCCATGCAGCATCACAAGGTATTTAAAGAGCGACTTTCCGATTTTCCCATCGAGGTAGATTTCCTCAACCGCTTTAAAACCGGCAAGGAAAAAAAGGAAACCCTCGAACGATTGGCCGAAGGCAAAATCAACATCATTATCGGCACGCATGCACTGGTGGGCAAGAGCGTGAAGTTCAAAGACCTCGGCCTGATGATTATTGATGAAGAGCAAAAATTCGGAGTGGGAACCAAAGAAACCTTGAAGACCATTAAAGCGAATGTAGATACCCTCACGCTCACCGCTACGCCTATTCCGCGCACGCTTTCGTTCTCGCTCATGGGTGCCCGCGATTTATCTATCATCAACACACCGCCACCCAACCGTCAGCCCATCACTACCAGCGTGCACCCGGTGGACCCTGATTTAATTAAAGAAGCCATTGAGTACGAAATTTACCGCGGTGGTCAGGTCTTCTTCGTGCATAACCGCGTGCGCGATATTGGCGAGGTGAAAGACATGCTCTTGAAGATAGTGCCCAACATCGACATTGGTGTGGCGCACGGACAAATGGATGGCGACCATCTGGAAGAAGTGCTGCTCAAATTTGTGAACCGCGAATTCGATGTGCTGCTCTGCACCAACATTATCGAGAGCGGTATCGATATTCCCAATGCCAATACCATCATCATCAACAATGCGCATCAGTTTGGCCTCAGCGATACCCACCAGCTGCGCGGGCGCGTGGGCCGCAGCAACAAACACGCCTTCTGTTATCTGTTAGCCCCGCCACTCAGCACCTTGAGCAATGAATCCAGACAGCGCCTCAAAACCATCGAAGAGTTCTCCGACCTCGGCAGCGGCTTCAACATTGCCATGCGCGATATGGACATCCGCGGAGCGGGCAACATGCTCGGGGCCGAGCAAAGCGGCTTTATTGCCGAAATCGGTTTAGAGGTGTATCAGAAAATACTGGACGAAGCCGTGCGCGAACTCAAACAAACCGACTTTAAAGACCTCTATAAAGAAGAGCTGGAACGCAACAACGATTACGTGCGCGACTGCGCCATTGAAACCGACCTGGAAATGCTGATACCCAACCAGTATGTAAGCAACACCACCGAGCGCATGCTGCTGTACCGCGAGCTGAACGACATAAAAGACGAAGCCGGATTGGCCAGATTTGAAGAACAACTGCACGACCGCTTTGGCCCCGTGCCCGAGCCCGTGTATGAACTCTTTGAAGCCATGCGCCTGAAATGGATGGCCACCAAACTGGGGATGGAGCAGATAATTTTGAAAGGAAAAATCATGCGCTGCTACTTTGTAGCCAATCAGGAAAGCAGCTTTTACAAGAGCGCGGTGTTTGGCAAAATACTCGAGTATGTGCAGCAGCACCGCAACGGCATTTACCTGCGCGAAACCGAAAAGTTCTTAGTGCTCACCTTCGAAAACGTACGCAAAATGAAAGATGCCGATAGGCAATTAAGTGAGTTGAGCGGGAGGGTGTTTGGGTAGAAAGAACAACGATTAGATAGAAGCGTCTTCGAATTTCAATTGCAAAAAGTGGCAAAATGCTTGATAGTAAAAGCAATTACTCTTGCGTTAAGATTTTCTCCCCCTTAGTGAGAAACACTAGGCTGACCTCAATAGGCAGTTTAGGGGCAGACAACGTTTGGATGGTAACTTTTACTGGGTAAAAGTAAAGGTGGGGATGGGTAAAAGGGGAGCCATCAGAGAGTCAGGCCAAGATAAAGACAAACTAGAAGGCAGGACTCTTGCCAACAAGTGAATCCGCAAAAACTCATTAAAAACTTTCCAAGAAAATGAAATGCCATGCTTGTAATACAAAAATCAAAACCTTTGAGGAAAAGGGAGGGAAAACCATTCTCTTCAAATCTCAACCTATAGCCACGGAAGTGGACTAGAGACTTACAAGACCCAATAAAAAGGTCAAGTAAAACCCACACTTTTTCCACAGAGAATGAGCCTTCGCACGCCAAAACTCGGCTCTACGCGGGGGTGAAAGAGACAAATTTCGTCTAAGCGCTGGGACCCCCCTCCTTCGCAAACGTGGAGAAGCGCCGACCTTTGCCCTACAAACAAGTTAGACTGGAAATTAAAGGCGATTTCAGAATACCGAAGGGGGCTAATATTCATTGTCAAGGCGTTAAAAACTGCGTGCTTGAATGTATGTAGGGCAATAACAGAAAAAGTAATTGGGTTTAAATTGAAAAATGCGCTACCCAAGCCATAAAGCGCCAAAACGCTAGGATCTGTAGCGCTTTATCAATTATTTAGTTGGTAATGGGCTTGTGGTATAAAGGTGCCCAATTCGAAAGACCCACAGCAAACCGGCTAGAAAACCACGAACAATATTGTCAGAAAAATTCCCGAATGAAACATCCGTTAGAGTACCACCAATAATCTTTATTGCATATTCTTCATTTGTTACGATTTCATTGCGAAAAGTAATTTCATCCAACGCTCTTTTGATTTTGTAAGGCACAGGATATTTTACAATCAAATCCAATAAAGACCTTCAATGGTTATTCGAAGTCTAAACCAGCTTTTTACAAACTGAACACCCCCGCCCTTGCACTACAAAACAAACTTCCAGCCCACACAAAATAACTCCACCCGAAAGTATTGTCCTTACTTATTTGTTGTATTAGCAAGTTGAGTATTTAGAAAGACTCGTTGAATGCTCGGTCTAATCATTATCATTTTAAGAACCTTGAATAAAAGTCAATAGAATGCGGTAGGTGTGGTCTGTGTTCCCCCCCCCTCCGCGGAAGCTGGCCTTTTCGGTTTAGTTTAAGTGCTTTTTAATAACCGCCCATTGTCTCAGTCGCTTCGGGGTCTCCTCCCGCGTTAGGAGGCCCCGGTGTGAAAAAATTTGCCCGTTCCCCCCCCGCCCCTTCCCACCCCAAGGCACCTGGAGTCAATTGTTTAGCATGCGCCCAAACAGCGAAACCCCCACGCACAACCATTGTTCAGCATTCGCGATGGCGTCAGCGGGGCCTTTGGAAGCGGTAGGAAAGCCTGGGGGGCAGCCGCCCGCTGCCGCGGCCCCCCCGGGCCCCGCGGGGCCGGCCGCCCGGGGGCCGCGGGGGCGGGCGGGCCGGCGGGGCGGCGGGCCCCGGCGCCGCCGGCCGCGGCCCCGCCTCCCGATAAAGACCCCGAAGCCATGCGCCAAAAATAAATACCCGATAGTTGTTTGAACATTGATGGGGTTTGTCTTGTTTTATCCCGTTCATTTAAACCTGATATTGAATCGCGATATATGAAAAAAACAGCTACACTCATTCTACTGGCCGTGGCCTTTCTGGCCGCCTGCAATAACTCCGACAAGCACGAACCGGGCAAAGGCGACCCCGCACCGGGCATCACCAATGCCGACCGCGAACTGCTGCAGCGCGCGCAGGAAACCTTTCAGCCCCTGCCCGCCATCGCCAGCAACGCACAAAATCCGATAACCGATGCCAAAGTGCTGCTCGGCCAGCATCTGTATTACGACACCCGCCTCAGCAAAACCGGTAACAACAGTTGCAACAGTTGCCACAACCTGGCCACCTTCGGGGTCGATAATCTACCCACTTCCAAAGGCGACAATGGCGGCTTTGGTGGCCGAAACTCCCCCACCGTGCTCAACGCAGCCCTGCACACCTTCCAGTTTTGGGATGGCCGCGCCAAAGATGTGGAAGAGCAGGCCGGTGGCCCTATCCTGAACCCCGTAGAAATGGCTATCCCCAGCAAAGATTTTTTGATTGCCAAACTCAAAGACATTCCGGCCTACCGCGATATGTTTAAATCGGCCTTCCCCGCTGCATCCGATGCCGTTACCTACGACAACGTGCAAAACGCCATTGCCGCCTTTGAAAGAACCTTAATTACGCCTTCTGCTTTTGATAAATACCTGAGTGGCGACCACAAAGCCCTTACCTCGGAGCAGCGCATCGGCATGAAAACCTTTATGGATGTAGGCTGCATACAGTGTCATTCGGGCTCTAACCTCGGAGGCGCCATGTTCCAGAAGTTTGGCGTATTTGCCGACTACCGCGACTGGACACACAGCAAAACCAACGACCAGGGCAAACTGGATTTAACCAAGCTCAGTGCCGATAAAGATGTGTTCAAAGTGCCCGGCCTGCGCAACATTGCCAAAACCCACCCCTACTTTCACGATGGCAGCGTAGCCGACCTTAAAGAGGCCGTAAAAATTATGGGCAAGGTGCAGCTCAATAAAGACCTGTCCGAAGCACAGGTGCAGGGCATAGTAGACTTTCTGGGTGCGCTCACAGGCGAGGTGCCTGCCGAGGCCAAAAAAGTGCCCGAGATGCTCGCTGCCAAATAAGTTTTTGGAGAATCTTTCTGCTGCTGACCTATACAGCCAACGCTTTTGGGGCCATGGTGGAATTTTGCGTTTGGCCTTATGCCAATCTTTTTACTTTCACGTGCAACAAAAGCAGTTGGTTATCAGTCTTTATTCTGCTTTTGTTATCACCGGCTACTGCAATTGTTTTTCTTGAATTTATGAACCATAACAAATCATCCATGAAGAAGAGAATACCCCTCTGTCTGCTCGTTTTTGTTCTTTCCATTTCCACCACCCTCTTCGCGCAACCCGGCTGCCCCAGCGTCAATGCCGGGCAGGATGTGAATCTGCCTTGTGGACAAACCTGTGCCAATTTGTATGCCACTCCTTTCAATGCCGGCAACACCACCAACTACGATGTATCGCAGATTCCTTACACTCCTTTTCCATACAACGTAGGCACACCTATTCTGGTAAATATTGACGACACCTGGAGCAGTGCCATTAATCTGCCATTTACCTTCTGTTTTTTCGGTCAGCCTTATACCGAACTCAGAGTAGGTTCCAACGGACTCATCTCTTTTGACAATACGATTGCTGCCGGCAGTTTCTGCGAGTGGGATATCACCAACTCCGGCACTTTGCCCAGCCCCGGATTATACACCAACTCTATCATGGGTCCTTATCATGATATTGACCCTTCCCTCGGAGGCGATCTGCGCTACCAGATATTAGGTTCTGCCCCTTGCCGCATCTTTGTTATCAGCTATTCTTCGGTGCCGCTTTACAATTTCGCCAACTGCCCCAACAACGGAGCACAAACCCACCAGATTGTATTATACGAAACCACCAATGCCATTGAGATATACATCGAGAACAAAGAGATATGCACCAACTGGAACGATGGCTTAGCCATTGAAGGTATTCAGGATGCCTCCGGCACCGTGGCCTTCACCGTACCCGGTAGAAACAGCGGCACCTGGAGCGCACAAAACGATGCGTGGCGCTTTACCCCAAACGGACCTTCCATTGTGCAGGTAAACTGGTATGATGGTCCCACGCTCCTGGGCTCCGGAAACAGCATTAACGTGTGCCCCACTGCCGGCACCACTTATACCGCTGAAGCAGTTTATCTGCCTTGCAATGGCGGCACACCTGTATCGGTAACCGATGATGTGTTTGTGGGCTTCTCGGCAGGCCTCACCGCCCAGATAGATTCCTTCCGCCCGGTTAGCTGCAACACCACCAACACCGGTGCTGCATTTGCTTCTTATAATTCTTCCTCAGCCGTGTTGGCCTATGGCTGGATTCCCGGTCCGCAAAACACCACCTCCATTACCAATGTGACTGCGGGCACCTATGTGTTTTTTGTGTTCAATGCCGATAGCTGCCTGGTCACCGATACGGTAGAAATATTGGAGGGGCAACCCTTCTCTGTCACGGTCAGCGATTCCAGCTTCTTCGATTGTTTGCCTCCGGGCAACGATGGGGTGCTGGGTGCCAACCCGGTAGGCGGCCTTTCTCCGTTTACTTATTCCTGGAGCAATGCACAAACGGGTCAATATGCCACGGGCTTAACCTCGGGCACTTACACGGTTACCGTTACCGATGCAGCCAATTGCACGGGTTCGGATGCAGGAGTGGTCAGTTACCAGATTGTGCAGGCAAGTTTTGGTGCTGTGCAAACACAGGATGTGGGCTGTGCGGGTAATGATGGTGCCATTGTGGTTACAACCAACAACACCACCCAGCCGGTAAGCTACACCTGGTCCCCAACCCTGCCCGATAACGATACTATCATTGGTCTTACCCCCGGCACTTATAATGTTACGGCTACCGATGCCAACGGATGTTCTGCCTCCGCCTCCTATAATATAATCGCAGACCCTAATGGCCTGTCAGTGGTTATTACCGCTACCCCGCTACTGTGCAATGGCGGAAACAATGGTTCGGCCACAGCCAACCCTTCCGGGGGCAGTGGACCCTACACGTATAGCTGGAGCACACAGGAAACAACACAAACCATCAACAACCTGCCTGCAGGCATTGTGTTGGTCACTGTAACCGATAATGATTTGTGCGTGGCCACGGCATCCTTGATTTTGAATCAGGCGAATGCGATTTCATACAATTCGCAGATTAACCAGCCCAACTGCGCATCGCTGGGCTTTGGCACCGAATTGCTCACTCCACGAAACACCGTAGGTTCTGTTATCATCAATGTGGCAGGCATCGGCAGCGATACGCTCAGCATGGTGGGTGGAGATACCACAGCCGTGTTCCCGAACGTGCCCACCGGCAATTATACGTTTGACCTCACCGACTCGCTGGGCTGCACCGCCACCGGAAGCTTCTTTGTATTGGCCGGTGCTGCGGGCGAAACCTTCTCGGTAGAAAACGATTCGGTGAGATGCTTTGGCACATCGGATGGTACTATTTCCATCACTGCCAACTCCACCAACCGTCCGTATCAGTATTCCTTGAACGGTGGTCCGTTTCAGGCCGATAGCGTGTTCACCAATCTCGCGGCCGGCACTTACACCATTGTAACGCTGAATTCTTTCAACTGTTTAGATACGCTTACGGCAGAGGTGGGCCAACCCAATGCGGTAGTGGTGAACGCTTCGCCCGATACCATCTTCACCACCGTGGGAGCTGCCAATGCGATTACTGTTACTACACAAAACTTCACCAGTGCTACCTACAACTGGACACCTTCCTCCGGCTTGAGTTGCAGCGATTGCAGCAACCCGAGCGCCACAGTAGAAGCTCCTACCACTTATGTAGTTGTAGTGTCAGAAGCTAACAATCCGCTGTGTCTCGGCACCGATTCGGTGGTGATACTGTTGGGTGGCCGGGTAGTGATGCCGAATGCGTTTTCTCCGAATGGCGATGGCAAAAATGATGTGTTCTTCCCGCGCGCACAGGTGGGCGATGCAGAAGTGAAAGCATTCCGAATTTACAACCGCTGGGGCGAGCTGGTACATGATAACGTAGCACCTTGGAACGGCACATTTAAAAATGCAGACCAACCGGCCGGCACCTATATCTACTACGTTACTTATGTGGAGCAAAAACCTACTAACCCGAACCAGAAGGTAGACACCAGCATACAGGGTTCATTCACCTTGCTGAGATAATACTTCGTCAGAAAGCATAAAAAAAGGGAAGACCGAATGGCTTCCCTTTTTTTATAGGCTATAGTTGTGCAGTTACGAAACTCTTCGGTGGCCCACCCATACAAAGCGCTTGTTCACATACTCCGGATTGGTAAACGAAGCATTGCCGGCCGGGTTGCCTCCCGTTACGTGGAAGTCGCTGAAGCCTGCGTGTTGGTTTACCCATATCATGCCGGTGAGGTTCAGCGATACCGGAGCAAACACACTTTCCATTTCGCTGATAATGTATTGAGCCGTGGCTTCATCGGTGCTGTAAGCTGCACAGGTGATGGCACCGTGTTTTTCGGCCATGTGTTTGGCCAGCTCTACGCTCTGATTGGTGTCTTTGGTTTTAATGATAAGCACAATAGGCCCGAACAATTCATTCTCATAAATACCGGTGTCTTTAGCTTCCACTTCAATGACGATAGGTGAGCAGGTTTTAGCCTCAGGGAATTCTGCATTGGCTACGGGCTTAGAGTCCAGCAGGATGGCAGCATCTAAATCTCGAACAGAATTTACGCGCTTAATGGTGGCAGGGTTTTGAACGGCACCCAGAGTGCCCGGGCCCATTTGCGGATGATTGGCAATGCCGGCAATAGCGTCTACCAGTGCTTTTTTCACCTCTTCGTATGGGATCACCGTGTCGCCCTGCTTTACTCCCGATGCCGGAATAAAAAAGTTTTGCGGTGCGGTGCACATTTGCCCGCTGTATAAAGAAACGGCAAACGACAAGTTTTGAATCACGGCTTTCAGGTCGGCCACCGAGTCAATGATTACGGAGTTTACTCCGGCTTTTTCGGTAAAGGTTACTTTGCCCGGCAGGCTTTCTACGTAATCGCCAAAGGCACTTCCTCCGGTATAGTCTATCAGCTTCACCAAGGGATTTTCCGAAAGCTGTTTGGTAATTAGTTGAGTGGAACTATCTACGGCCAGCTGACACACATTGGGGTCTATTCCTTTGGCTTGTAAAGCATTTTGAATTTCAGCTACTACAATAGCAATTGGATACACGGCCTTAGGGTGTGGCTTCACAATAACCGAATTGCCGGTAATCAAAGAAGCAAACATACCCGGCACAGAGTTCCAGATAGGGAAAGTGCTGCAGCCAATACATAACGAAATGCCTTTGGGCACTGCCTTAAACTGTTTTTGCAGCACCACACTGGCTTTGCCCATGGGTTTTTCCCAAACGATGCTGGCCGGGAAACGGTTCAGCTCTTCGTAGCCCATGGCCAAAGCCTCCAGCGCACGGTCGCTCGCATGAGGGCCCGATGCCTGAAAGCTCATAATAAAACTTTGCCCGGTGGTGTGTTGGGTAGAATGAGCGATTTCAAAAAATCTGTTTTTTACACGCTCCAAAGCATCTACCAGAATTTCGGCACGATCGTCTACGCTTACGTTTTTCCAAACGCCAAACGCGCGGCCGGCCCGCACCACGATGGTTTCTACTTCAAATGCCGGGTAGGTAATGCCCAGGTTTTGTCCGGTGTAAGGCGAGGTTTCTTCACCCAACCACGAAGCCGGATTTTGCTGCAGCAATTCCTGAAAAGGATGACCAAGCTGTGCCTGAAAGGCTGCTTGTGCCTTTACCGGAGCTTCTTCGCCATAGGCTTTGGGATGCTCTGGATATTGCGCATAAAATGTGCGGGCATGAATAGCCTGAATGGCCTTGTCAATAATTTCTTTGTAGGCAGGACTAAGTGGCATGAGTCAATTGTTTTTTGTGAGTGTGAAAATGTGGCGTGAAAATAGGATTCGTATTCAAATGAAAACGACAGCCGCCCACCGAATTGTATCCGGAAATAAAAAGTCTATGGTTTATAAAACTCCAGCCGGTCGAGTTGGTTGGCAGAGTACAGCGTGAGGCGGTTGGCTTTAATGCTCCAGGTTTTCATGTCGCGAAGCATTTTAAAAATAATGTTCTCCAGTTGCATCCCCTCACACATCATGCGTGTGGAACCCATGTCGCCTATTTCAATCTGCTGTCCCGTTGCCTTAAACGGCCCGAAAAAACTATTGCAAATATTTTTGCCGCTCATTTTTCCGGTGCTGGAGTTTAGCTCCATAAATGCCGAAGTGCTATCAATAAGGCGGATGAACGTAGTATCCTGGTGGATGTATTCGAGTACCCATTTGCCCTGAAGTTTTTCGGTAGGGTTGTAATTTGTTTTTCGCTTAGACATTACTTTTAATAACCGGTAAGTAAACCTGGAGGCATCGGCAGCTACCTGCTCATATTGGGTCACCGATACTTTTATCTTGTATTCAAAACCCTCCTGATAATCGAACCCTTCAATGAAGTTGTAAAAGTATCCCCACTCATCTTTTGTTTTTTCCTTTACGAGGTAGCACTCCATGGGTCCGGCACCCACGCAACTGGATTTGTGATCGGCAACGAAGTATGTTTTTTTAGATTGAGCAAAACTGGCGGTAAAGGCCGGCAACAGCAGAAAGAGAATAAGTTGTTTCATAAATCAGCGAGTGCTCATTTAAGCAAAAGAAATGTTTCCCTCTTTTAGTTTTTCGGTTTGCTCGGCCACGGCCAAAGAGTCTATCATATCACCGATTTCGCCACCCATAAAAGCGTCCAGATTATAAACGCTCAGATTGATACGGTGGTCGGTAATGCGTCCTTGCGGGTAGTTATACGTTCTGATTTTAGCTGACCGGTCGCCTGTGCTCACGAGTGTTTTTCTGCGGGCTGCTATCTCATCTTCGTGTTTGCGCACGGCCGCTTCATATATTTTTGTTTTCAGCATCTTCATGGCGTGCTCGCGGTTTTTGTGCTGCGAACGCTCTTGCTGACAAGCCACAATCGTGCCGGTGGGTATGTGCGTTAAACGCACCGCGCTCTCTGTTCTGTTCACGTGCTGCCCTCCGGCTCCCGATGCCCGAAACACATCCATTTGAATGTCGCTTTCATTAATCTGCACGTCCACTTCATCGGCTTCGGGCAGCACGGCCACGGTTACTGCCGATGTGTGTACGCGGCCCTTGGCCTCTGTTTCAGGTATTCGCTGTACGCGATGCACACCGCTTTCAAACTTCATTCGGCCATACACGTTCTCGCCTTTAATCTCGAGTATTACCTCTTTGTACCCACCTACTGAACCCTCGCTGGCATCGGCAATCACTACCGACCATCCGAGCGTTTCGCAATAGCGGGTATACATACGCGCAAGGTCTCCGGCAAAAATGCTGGCCTCATCGCCACCGGTGCCGGCTCTTATCTCCAGCAGAACATCGCGGTCGTCTTCGGGCTCTTTGGGCACCAGCAACTGTTTCAATTCATCTTCCAGCTTTTCTTTTTCTGCTTCCTGCACGACTAAATCACTTTTAGCCATGTCGCGAAATTCCTCATCGCTTTCGGTGTTCAGTATCTGTTTGTTGGTTTCAATATTTCCCAGCACCAGCTTATAGGCGTCATATACTTTCACCACTTTTTCCAGCTCACGGTATTCTTTATTGAGTTGTGCAAAGCGCTTCATATCGCTGGTAGCGCCCGGGTCGCTCAGCGATTTTCCGACCTCAAAAAATTTCCCTTTCAGGTTCTCTAACTGTGTAAACATTGATATAAAAAATTAATGGCCGCTAAAATAGAAATTGAGCGATGAGCGAAAGCGGCTCTGCTACTTGTTGCTTTGCTGCACGCTTTTTACGTTTTGTGCACGCAATCTTCTGCAAAGTGTTTTAATAATTCCCTTGGCCACTTCAATTCTGCTTTCCATCAGCTCGTAAAATGGCTCCTGGTTTATTTTCAGCAAAAGCGATTCGCCCAGCACCGTAGCGCTGGCGGAGCGTGTTTCGGTATCCAGCAAAGAAAGCTCTCCGAAAAAATCGTTCTCTTTTAATACCGCCAGTGTGTGGTCACCGGCATGAATTTTCACTTCTCCTTTAAAGATGATATACATGCAGTTGGCTACCTCTCCCGCATTAAAAATTCTCTGACCGGCCTCAAACTCCTCCTCCTCCAAAATTTCGGCCACTTCGGCCAGCACGGTTTCTGGTGTCTCTTCAAAAATGCTGAGCGACTTTAGCAGCAGCACTTTTTCGATGAGCAATAAGCGTTGTTCTTTGGGTGATGAATGAGACATAATGAATCTTCGGCAATATTAAAAGGTTCCTACTCTGAAAAACACCACTCCGCTCACCCCCGATAAATCGGTAGACCGCAAGGCAAAAAATCGGGGACCAATAACCGCCCGGTAGTTGAGCCCCACTCCCACCCTAAAATGCTTAGAAGCATTGAAAACTCCGCTCAGGCTTGGAACTAAGGCACCATAGTCTCGCCTCAAGAATTTCTTTTCGCCAATTTCATATTTAGCCGAACACCAACCGGCCGTTAAACCCGGCTGCAATGAAAACTTCTTGTCATGAAAAAAAATATAACTGAAACCCAGGCCTGCAAAATGGTGAATGAGCTGTTTTTTGGCGGTGTAGCCCGACCCCACCAGGTTGGTAATATCATTTTGCGAAACCAGGGTAAAATACTGCGCGCCTATCACATATCGGTGGTTGATGGCCCAGTTCAGGCCAAAACCCATTAGTCCGGCCGCTCTAGTTTTGAGTATTTGTGCCGGTTGCACTTCTGCCTGCACATAGCCGCTGCTGTGAAACGCTTTGGCCTTGAAAAAAGGCTCGTTGATGGTGGTGTCTTCTTCTATCAACTGACCAAAAGCCGCCATAGTCCAAAAAACCGACAGAAAGAGCAGAAGTTGTTTCACCCCGCGATGATAACGTCTATTTTCTCAAGACGAAAAATTTTTTGGACCCGTTTTGGCGCATAAAAAACAAAGCCTAAACACAGGTAAGGTTGAAAAGTTGGTTTTTCAATAGCCGTTCAAATCCTACTTTCACGCCCCATGTATGCTGTAGTAGATGTGGAAACCACCGGTGGCAGTCCTTCCCAGGACCGTATTATCGAAATAGCGGTGTATGTATTTGATGGTGAAAAAATTACAGAGCGCTTTGAAACCCTCCTGAACCCCGGAAAAGCAGTGGACCCCTACATTACCAAGTTGACGGGTATTACCACCGAAATGGTGCAGAACAGTCCTACGTTTGAAGAAGTGCACCATCGCATTTTGGAACTCACTCACGAGAATTTTTTTGTGGCGCATAATGTAAAGTTTGATTTTGGCATGGTGCGGCAAGAGTTTAAGCGCATTGGGATAGATTTTAACCGCAGGCAGTTGGATACGGTAACATTGGCGCGCAAAACCATACCGGGATACGATAGCTACAGCCTCGGAAATATTTGTGAAAGCCTGGGAATACAGATTAAAGACCGGCACCGGGCCGGTGGCGACACCGAAGCCACAGTAGAGTTGCTGCGCGTTATTTTATCGAAGCCCAGTGCCGCCAAGTATGTTGAAATTGAACTAAACCATGGCATAGATGTAGACCTTTTGCCGCCCTATATCTCCAAAGCGGAGATTGAAAAACTGCCGGAGGAAGCCGGAGTCTATTACTACAAAGATGAAGTGGGCAAAATTCTTTTTCTGGAAGGCGTCAAGAGCATTCGCAAAAAAGTGATTAACCGGTTTCAGGATGCGGCAGACGGGCCCGAGGCCAAACGCATGTATGAACTCATGCGGAGCATTGATTATGAATTGACCGGCAATGAACTGACGGCTAAGTTGCTGGCACATAAAGAAACCAAACTGCATTTACCCGAGTTCAATAAAAAACCAAAGCACCAACCGTATACACACGCTATCTTTCTGGAAGCAGACGACTTAGGTTTTTACCAGCTAAAAATTCATCCGCTCGACTGGCCAGAAGGGGAAATGATGCTCCGCTTTGGGTCAAAGGTGGCGGCCAATAAAGTGCTTGCAAAAATTATCCGAGACAACAACCTCCACGGTTGGTTTGCTATGCGGGGCCGAATGAAAGAATCGGGGATAGACACTAAAGCGCTCGTCAATTTCAATAAGGCGATAGAAAAGGCAGCGCGCAAATATCTGTATCGCCATTCCAGCTTTTTTATCATCAGCGATGGTATACATCCCGAGCAGCAAGCGGTGGTTTGCATCGAGAATAACATTTATAAAGGGTATGGGTATTTTACTCCGGAATTAGATGCTCCTACCGTAGAAAATCTGCACCAGGCCATCAAAGCCGATGAAGATGATTTTGAAGTGCACAAAATCATAAAAACGATGCTAAAAAAAATGAAGAACCTGAAGGTGGTTCCGTTTTAAAAAGCACTAGAGCGCGGCCGCTGCAAAGGTGTCGCCTTGGTTGATATCCCCCGTTTCAAATCCTTTTTTGAACCAGCGCATGCGCTGTTCGCTGGTGCCATGTGTGAAAGCATCGGGCACTACATAGCCCTGTGCTTGCTTCTGCAATTTATCGTCTCCAATGGCATTGGCGGCATTCAGGGCTTCCTCAATATCACCGGTTTCCAATACTTGCTTCATCTTTTGTGCGTGGTGGGCCCATACGCCCGCCAAAAAATCAGCCTGCAATTCCAACTTAACCGATAGTTTGTTGTATTCCTCTTCGCTTAATTTTTCCCGCATGGCATGCACCTTGTCCGATATTCCCAAAATGTGCTGAATGTGATGGCCCACCTCATGCGATACTACATACGCCATGGCAAAATCTCCGGGAGCATTAAAGCGGTTTTGCAATTCGTCATAAAAAGAAAGGTCTATGTACACTTTCTCATCGCCCGAGCAGTAAAACGGGCCCATGGCCGCAGAAGCCGAGCCACAGGCACTTTCTACGGCTGAGCGGAATAAAACCAGTTTCGGCTCTTTGTATTGCATACCTTCTTGTTCAAACAATCGGTGCCATACATCTTCGTTATCGGCCAAAACTACTTTCACAAAAGAGGCAGCCTCGTCATCGGCCTGCGGTCCTGCGGGTTGTGTTTGCTCTGTGGCAGCTCCGCCCGCCATGTTGCCGACTGTTTGCAAAAGCTGCAGCGGGTTTTTCCCCATGATGAGCGCGATAATGATAACCAGGATGGTGCCCACTCCGCCAAGAGCGGCTCCTTTTTTAGCTCCTCCACCACTTCTTCTGTCTTCTACGTTGCTGCTCTCGCGTCTGCCTTTCCACTTCATAGGTTTAATTTTTCCTGTAAATGTAAAAAGCCTGGAAAGACGTTGGGCAGAGAAGCCGAAAACAAAAGTTGGTATGACAGTGCAGTATACTGCCCCTCTCAAGCAACAAAGCCACCACAATTCTTGTGATGGCTTTGGAAAGGGAGCGAGCGTTAAAACTATTCGTCTTCGTCTCCTTCTTCTGTTTTTACTACTTCGATACCTTGCAGTACTTTGGCTCTTATTTTAGCTTCCACTTCAGCCGCCATACCCGGGTTATCGGCCAGCATTTGTTTTACGCTATCGCGGCCTTGTCCCACTTTGGTGCCTTCATAGCTGTACCACGAACCACTCTTCTGCAAAATACCCAGGTCTGTTCCCATGTCTACAATCTCACCATTTTTAGACACTCCTTCGCCATACATTATATCAAACTCGGTGAGTTTAAAAGGAGGAGCCAGTTTGTTTTTAACCACCTTCACGCGTGTGCGATTGCCAACAATGTTGTCGCCATCTTTTATCTGCCCTATTCTGCGAATATCTAAGCGAACGCTGGCATAAAATTTCAATGCATTTCCACCGGTGGTGGTTTCCGGGTTGCCGAACATGACACCGATTTTTTCGCGCAGCTGGTTAATAAATATGCAGCAGCAACCTGTTTTGTTGATGGTGCCCGTGAGTTTGCGAAGCGCCTGACTCATCAGTCGCGCCTGTAAGCCCATTTTGCTTTCTCCCATTTCGCCTTCCAACTCTCCGCGAGGTACGAGAGCCGCCACCGAGTCGATCACAATAATGTCTATAGCTCCGGAACGAATAAGGTGTTCTGCAATATCCAACGCCTGCTCGCCATCATCAGGCTGCGAGATAAGCAGGTTGTTTACATCCACACCTAGTTTCTCGGCATAAATCTTATCAAAAGCATGCTCTGCATCAATAAATGCAGCAATGCCTCCGTTGCGCTGGCAGCTGGCAATGGCCTGAATAGCCAGAGTCGTTTTACCGGAACTTTCCGGGCCATAGATTTCCACTACTCTTCCCTTCGGCAAGCCTCCTATTCCTAAGGCAATATCCAGTCCGATACTACCCGTTGAAATAGCCTCTACGGCTATAATTTTAGAATCGCCCAGTTTCATCACACTGCCCTTGCCATAAGCCTTGTCCAGTTTTTCCACTGTTAGCTGTAGCGCTTTCAGCTTTTCTTTTTTGTCGTCTGCCTGTTTTTTGTCTTCGCTGTTCTTACTCATTGTTTGGTTTGGTTTAATACTTTTTAAAAAATAATGTCTGCCGGTCACTTAATCAAACACCGCTACTATAACGCCTTCGCTATTTGATTTCAGATTAGGCACGTGCAAGGTTCGTCCATTGAAACGCAATGGAATTGCGCTGGCCGGTGATGTGGAAAAAAACATATCCCGGGCGGTTAGAAACTGACTGACGATGCTAAACAAAAACGGCTGCGACAAATCTGTTTGCTGGTTGTTATTGTCGTCATACAGAAACATAGCAATCACCGTTTTGGCGGCCGGTGTTATAGCGGCCGTGGATAATTCTACATTGTTTACATACAAGGAATCCCTGCCGGCTACCGTGGCCTGGCTGGCGGTAAATAATGCCAGCACACTCTGTCCGTCATCTTTCGGCAATCCACTCAATAGCGTGCCGGCCAAACCCGATGCGGGGATAGTACGCAAATATACCAATGGGTTATTATGGATAAATCCTTCGCGGTAATAATGTATCACCCGGTCATTGGCCACACCACTTACAATTTCAAACTCATATTTGGTGTTAGCGGTTATCGTTTGTGGCCCCCAAAGCCCCTCGGCATTGGTTGTTAATGTCCAATTGGGAGAAGCAGAAAGGCGAGCTCCGGTAGCCGGGTCTACCTCAAATATTTTGACAGTAGCGTTGGCATGCGGACTATTTTCGCCAAGTGTCAAAGCTTTGCCGCTTACTTTAATTTCGGCTCCTTGAGCGGTGGTGGCTGTAGTGGCTGGCGCTTGCCCTCCGTTAAAGAATTTATACATAGCCTCAAAAGCTTCCGCGCTGGTGGCCACTTGGTAATGGTCCTGGTTGGCTAGTTCCACATTAGTAGCGCCTGTAATGGTAGTGGCACCCGCTACTTCGTCTCCGGCCGATGAAATGTTTAAAGTAGGAACCTCATCGGCACTACCGGCTACCGAACTTTGTGACGAACTGCCGATGTGAACATAGTGTGCCACTTTAGCGGCTCGTGCCGGGTTTTCGCAATAGCCGTATCCTAAACCGCCTCCGGCAGAGTGACCTACCAAATCTACTTGTAAAGCTCCAGTGCGCGCCAAAACGGTATCTATAAAAGCATCGAGTAAGGCGTTGTTGTCAGCCCCCTGCGCCAGCGTATTCCAATCAAAAGCGTAGAGCAGATTATCGCAGTAACCGTTTGCGCTAAACCGCATCACCTGATTGGCCCAAGTATCGCCCGAGGCTAAAAAACCATGACAGAAAATCACGGGATGCAGGGTGTCGCATCGCTGGCTGGTGAGGGTATCGCCCGGTGGATGATGGTCGCAATCGTCTTTCTTACAGCCTGTATTGAATGTAAGCGAGAAAAGAACAAGAAAAGACGCTATGCCAAAAAACGGGATGGATTTTTTCATATCTCTAGTTTGTTTAAAACTAAAGTATGTAATAAAAGTTCTCCGTCAAGTGTAGGTGATACTATATCTCCTGCAACTGCTCGCTTTCGTGGCTGTGTTTCATAATAATGTCCAGCGAAGTGCTGCTCGGGCTCAGCCTTTTGGCGTTCAATAGTTTCTGCGTTGCGATGATCTCATCCAGTTGCTCACGGAGGCTGCTGTCTTTAGCCATTTCGGCAGCGAGACGGGCTTGCTGCTCAGGCGTTGTTTCGCCATAGGCATAAAGTAAAAGAAGGTCTTGTGTAGAGGTTTGAAGCATACAGTTTGTGTTTTTGTTGATTCTAAAACGGCAGGCTTAAAAAATATTGTGCATGTGCGAAAATCTTTTCAAATCTTTCAGCAGTACACCAAAAATTTAGTTCTCTCTGGTAACGGTGTAGGTAATTTTTACGGAGTAAAGCCGCAATAAATTGGAGGCTTCTTTTGTTTTGATACGCAAGTAGTAGGAGTTGGCCGCGTTATCTATCACCTGATTGACTCCCGACACCGATAGTGTAATTAAACCTCCGTTAAATGCTGTGCCAGAAGTAGTCGTATTGGTTAATAGCTGAGGTGTAGTTGTTCCGTTGGAGAGCGCATAAAATTCCGCGCCCATTTCTTCGGTGGTGGAAGCATCGTATGCAAAAACATCTATAGCCGAGACATTAGCGCCATCCGGCAGCGAAATGCTGGCAAACATAAACGCATCGGTACCGGCTGCACCGCCTTGCACCCACCGCGCCTGCCCGGTGCCAAAACCAGCTAAAACAATACCGGAATTAGAAAGCAAAAACGAATTCTGTAGGGCAAATGCCGATGCAGAGATAGACAGATACTTTGTTTTGGGCGAAGCATATTGATAGCTGCCGGATGCCGGAACAGAAATATTTCCGTTTACCTCCAGCTTTTGTGAAGTAGGTATTTGCCCAATGCCCACATTGCCACCATTGTTATAGATATTGGATGAATTAAGTACCCATTGCGTTCCGTTCCAATACGGGGTGTTTCCGGCTGCTGCACCATTGGTTAATAAACCGGTGGCTCCTGTAGGTCCGGCAACTCCTGCGGGACCCTGGACGCCTTGTACTCCTTGCAGGCCCTGAATCCCCTGTAATCCCTGTGCGCCTTGTAGTCCCTGAGGGCCTGTAGCACCCGTGGCTCCTACTGCCCCCGTGGCCCCGCCAGCTCCGGTGGGCCCGGTTGCTCCGGTTAATCCCTGCGCCCCGGTGGCACCCGTTGCACCTGTAGGGCCAGTGGGCCCGCCTCCCGGTCCGGTTACACCCGTAGGTCCGGTGGGTCCGGTAGGGCCGCCTCCGGGACCCGTGATTCCGGTGGGGCCCGTGATTCCTTGCTGACCAATGCCTGTGCTGCCGGTAGGGCCGGTGGAGCCCGTAGGGCCGGTGTTTCCGGTGTTACCCTTTACGCCTTGAATGCCTGATGGACCGGTTGGTCCTGTAACGCCTTGAACACCTTGCGGGCCCGCATTGCCCTGTGGGCCGGTCACGCCAATAGGGCCTTGTGCGCCCTGCACTCCTTGTGGGCCTTGCGCTCCGGTGGGACCTGCCGGGCCTGAGCCCGAAAACATGGCATAAGGCACGCTCATTAACTGCGCGGTACCCATGTCGGCAAATCCGCTGCCGCTATCAAACTCTACTTGTAAATATTTACTGTTGGTTCCCCAGTTAACAGCGTTAAACACTCCTTGATCTACTATACCGGTGCCAATAACCAGCGAAAACAAACCAAATGGATTGGTAACGGTTGCATGATGTTCCTGATAAACGATGGTTCCGGAAGCTGATGCATCATGTATCGTCATTCGAACGACAATATTTGTGTTTGTCAGCACTTGACCCGATGCATGCCGGGCCACAGCCTGATAATTAAATCCCTGCGGCACTTGTGCCTGCATCAAGCCTAGCATAAAGATACCAATGAAAACCGCCAAACCTTTTTTCATGAATTGATTATTTAAAACGAAAGTAATTTTTCTGCCCTCTTTGCTTCGTAGCGAATCGGTTATTAACCCGTATGCACCATAAAAAAGTCCGCCCCCATTCGGGAGCGGACTCATCGATAACCATTTAAAACAAAAAACTTAAGACGCGGTGCGCAGCACTACATTTCTTTCTTCCATTAGTTTACGAAGGTTAATGAGCGCGTAACGCATTCTGCCGAGGCAGGTATTGAGCGGTGCTTTGGTGTATTCGGATACTTCTTTGAAACTAAAGTTGAAGAAATGACGCAGGATAATCACCTCCTTTTGCTCTTCGGGCAGCAGTTCAACCAGTTCTTTTAGACGGCCTTCAAATTTTTCCAGCTGCACATGTTCGTGCACCGGTGTTTCGTCCACTTTCAGGTATCTGAACACATCATCGCCCTCGCTGGTGACTACGCCCGGTCTGCGCTTCAGTTTTCGGAAGTAATCGATACAAAGGTTGTGCGCAATACGCAACACCCATGGGGCAAACTTGCCCTCTTCATTGTAACGCCCGCTCCGCAGGGTGTCTACTGCTTTGATGAACGTATCCTGAAAGAGATCCTCGGCCAAGTACTGGTCTTTCACCATCAGATAGATGGATGTGTAAACCTTGTCTTTATGGCGATGAATCAAACTTTCTAAGGCAAGCTCGTTGCCTTTCAGGTAGCTGTCTACCAGCTCCTGGTCGCTCATGATGGGTTTCTGCATAACCTTTTGTTTTATGCCCCGAAAAAATCCGGAACGGTGAATAATGGTAAAACGTAAAGGCTATGCGATAGGCGACTGTTAAGGGTGAAGATGTTGCAAATGCGCTTCCGAACTTACTTGCTGTCGGGGATGCAATCACACGCATCAACCACCTGTTTGGGTTAATTGGTTCGATAAAAAATTACGTAAAGATGAGCCTGATAAAACTATTTTCGTTTCAGAAAAATTATACTAAAAGTAGAGGCTCTTGCTATAGGCGTTTTGAATAATATATGTCCGAAGATAAAAAAATAAGTTTTAAAGTTCCAAATATTTCTCCGCAAAAGATTTTCATCAAAGGCGCTCGTGTTCACAACCTGAAGAACGTGGATGTAGAGTTGCCCAAGAACAAATTCATTGTGATTACCGGAGTATCCGGCTCCGGAAAATCTTCTCTCACCATTGACACTTTGTATGCCGAAGGGCAGCGCAGGTATGTAGAATCCTTGTCGAGCTATGCCCGTCAGTTTCTTACCCGTATGGACAAACCGGATGTCGATTACATCAAAGGTCTGGCCCCTGCTATTGCCATTGAACAAAAAGTATCTACCCGAACTACCCGAAGCACCGTTGGCTCCTTAACCGAACTATACGACTATCTGCGGCTTTTGTTCGCTCGCATCGGGAAAACGTATTCTCCGATAAGTGGCGAAGAGGTGGCCAAACACGAAGTGCGCGATGTGGTAGACTTTATTTTTAAACTGCCGGAAGGCGAAAAGGTCTTTATCTTCTGCGAGGAAAAACTGAGTAAGGGTTTTGGAGAGGAGTTAAAATTATTGCTGCAAAAGGGATTTACACGCATACAACTGGATGGAGAAATTGCGGTGATAGAAGACCTGCTCGAAAATAAAGAGGTCCTAAAAAGCAAGCAGAAAGTAGTGCGGGTGCTCATCGACCGGTTAATTGTAAAACACCACGATGAAGACCTGCAATCGCGGGCGGGCGATTCGGTGCAAACCGCCTTTAACGAGGGCCATGGTGAATGTGTGCTTGCCTACGGCAACAAAGAGAAAACGTTCAATAACAAATTTGAGGCTGATGGCATTTCGTTCGAAGAGCCGAATCCCAACTTCTTCAATTTCAACAACCCGTATGGTGCCTGCAAAACCTGCGAAGGCTTTGGAACCGTAATGGGGCTTGATGAAGATTTGATTTTCCCCGACAAAGAACTGTCGGTCTACGAAGGTTGTATTGCCCCTTGGAAAGGCGAAAAAATGAGCGAATGGGCCGAACCGCTCATTAAAAAAGGAGTGCTCTTTGATTTTCCCATTCACCGTGCCTACAAAGACCTGAGTGATGAAGAAAAGCAATTGCTGTGGGACGGCAACAGGTATTTTGAGGGGCTGAATGCTTTCTTTTCGTATTTGGAAGAGAAGAGCTATAAAATTCAGTATAGGGTAATGCTGTCGCGCTTTAGAGGCAAAACCACCTGCCCCGACTGCAAGGGCTCTCGCATTCGAAAAGACGCACAGCATGTAAAAATCAATGGCAAAAACATTGGTGAGTTGTTGTTGTTGCCTATCAAAGATTTGCATGGGTTTTTCAGCACATTGCAGTTAACGTCAAGCGACCAAAAAATTGCTGAACGAATTATGTTGGAGGTCAAGAGCCGCCTGCAAACTATGATGGATGTGGGCCTCGGTTATTTGTCGCTGAACCGGCTTTCGAATACACTAAGCGGAGGCGAAACGCAGCGGATTAACCTCACAAGAAGCATTGGAAGCAATCTTACGTCATCACTTTACATTCTCGATGAGCCAAGCATTGGCCTTCACCAACGCGATACGGCCCGCCTGATTCGCGTGCTTAAAAACCTGCGTGACTTAGGCAACACAGTGATTGTAGTGGAACACGATGAGGATATTATGAAACAAAGCGACCATTTGGTTGACATGGGGCCGGAGGCCGGTGTGTTTGGTGGCGAGGTTATGTTCAATGACGCATCAAAAAATATTTATCAGGGAAATACGCTTACCTCAAAATATCTGACCGGTGAATTGGAAATACCCTTCAGCAAAAAAAGGCGGCAACCTGCTAATTGGATTGAACTGCGTGGCGCATCGCAGCACAACCTAAAATCGGTGGATATAAAAATTCCGTTGCAAGCGCTTACGGTAGTAAGCGGAGTTTCGGGTTCGGGCAAAACAACACTGATCAAGAAAATTTTGTATCCGGCTATTCTCCGCAGGTTTGATGGCTCTGGTGAAAAACCCGGTTCCTATCGCGAACTGACTGGCGATTTGCGTCAAATTTCCGCTATCGAGATGATTGATCAGAATCCACTGGGGAGAAGTTCTCGGAGCAATCCGGTAACATATGTAAAAGCCTATGACGGCATTCGCGATTTATATGCGCATTTGCAACTTTCAAAAATCCGCGGCTACCAGGCCAAAGACTTTTCGTTTAATGTGGAAGGCGGACGATGCGAAACCTGCAAGGGCGAAGGCGAAGTGGTAGTGGAAATGCAGTTTTTGGCCGATGTGCATTTGCGCTGCGAAGAATGCAATGGAAAAAAGTTCAAAGAAGAAATCCTGGAAGTGCAATACAGAGGCAAGAACATCTACGATATTCTGGAACTGACCGTAGATGAAGCCATCCTGTTCTTTGAGCAAATGACCGGCATTGTCAACCAAATTTTGCCGCTCCAGAAAGTAGGGCTGGGGTATGTCAAACTCGGGCAGTCCAGTTCTACGCTAAGCGGTGGCGAAGCGCAGCGCGTAAAGCTGGCCTCCTTTCTCACCAAAGGAGCAGCTACCCATCCGGTGCTCTTTATCTTTGATGAGCCCACCACCGGACTTCATTTTCACGACATTCATAAACTGGTGTCCTCTTTTAATCAGCTGATAGAGGCCGGGCACACGGTGTTGGTGATAGAACACAATATGGATGTAATAAAATGTGCCGATTGGCTGATTGATTTGGGGCCCGATGGCGGTGACGAAGGCGGGCGGCTTGTTTTTCAGGGCGAGCCTGAAGGAATTTTGAAAGTGAAAAACTCCTACACAGCCGAGTATTTAAAAGAAAAGCTTCGATAAGCCTCGCCCCGCCTAGTTGGTCCTTTTGTTCTATTGTCCTTCCCAATATACCCTCGTATAACTTTTGGTGTAAAACCTACGTATGAGTAATCTCCACAGGGCGTAAATTGCGCCTTTAAGGAAAGCGGGCGCTCCTTCCGTTCGCTGCCGAGATTTATACATATGCGTAAACGATGAAAAAGCATTTACAAGTTTTAGTGATCGCTTTATTCTGTGCCGGAAGTTCATGGGCACAAACCGACCTGTATGGTGTGGTCCGCAAGCTGGATACAACAGCCGCACCTATATATCAGGCCAAGGTGGTGGTGTATAAGGGCTTTGATTCGCTTACTACATTGAAAACCTATTTCGATGGCGCCTTTAAATTGGCTATTGATAAAAACGAAACCTATACTCTCAAGGCATCATACCCGGGTTACAAAGATACCATCGTCATTATCAAAACAGACAAAAAGGGGATTCCCTCTCAGCAGAACATTACCATCCGCCTCAAGAAAGACGGGATGCGTCTTTTGGGATTTATTAAAAACCGCGAAGATGATTTTCCTATAAAAGACGCCTGCATTATTCTAAAGAATATACTGACCCGCGAAGAAAAGCGACTCTACACCGGAATAGACGGGGCCTATAATTTTAAAATGGAATATGAGGCGAATTACAAAGTAACCATCGATAAGCGTTCGCTGGGCATTTTCAATCGCTACAAAGACACTACGTTTTATGTGTCCACCATTGGGTTTAACCTGCCTTATGATTATAAGTTAGATATACTCCTGGACCCACTTGAAAATCCGGTGCCCGGCTTGCAGCCTCCGGTGCAGCAGCCGGTGGTAAACAAAACCACTCCCAGCAAACCGGTGGTGAGTAACGAAGCCAAGCAGCCGTTTGTGGCGGAATCGGAAAAAGTAAAATCGGCCAACGAAAATGTAGCCAAATTGCAAGAAGAGTTGGCGAAGGCGCAAAAGCAAATAGAAGAGCTAAAGAAAAAAGAAGCCGAGCAGAAAAAAGCAACAGCATCAGTGAGTGTGCCCACTACGGCTAAAAGGAAAAAATCGGAAGACCCGAATTTGGAAGTTGTGGTGATTAAAGACGAGCCCAGCAAGAAAACAGACAGCTATACTAATCTGGTGGCCGATGCCGAACAGAAAGCTAAAAGTATAGAAGAACAAATAGCCCAAAAAAGAAAGGAACAGCAATACAAAGCGGAAGATTTAGCCGCCTTGCAACAAGCCTATGACGATTCGGTAGCTCATGCAAAAGAAGACGCCAATATGGCTATGCTGAATGCAGCGCTGCAACAAAAGAACCGCGAAGATTCGGTGAATCGCGTGAGAGCGCAAATGGAAAAAGTGAAGCAAGAACTGGCAGCCAAACAAAAAGCGAAGGCTGACTCAGTGGAGCGCGCCAAAGCAATGCAGATGCGTGCTGCCGAAGAGCAAGCCGCCAGAAAAGCAGAGGAGGCCGATGCCAAAGCAAAAGCTGAATTGGCTCGCAAAAAACAGATAGCTGATTCCATCGCTACTGCAAAGACTACAGCACAACGAAAAGCCGCAGAGTCGCAACAGCTACGTGTGTCGCTAGACTCCTTGGCAAAACTCAAAAACGACTCCATCGCTAAGCTGCGCGAAGCTGATAATAAGCGGAAACAAGAAGCTGTAACCGCCAAGCTGAGAAGGGAAATAGAGATTAAAGACTCTATGTTTCACGCAGAGATATTGAGGCTACAAGCGCAGCGCGAAGAAGAAGCAAAACGCAAACGAGCCGACTCGTTGGCCCGAGCCCAGGCCGAGCAGGAAAAGTTGGCTCGCGAAATGGCTGCGCGCCAAAAAGCCGAGCAGGATTCCATTGCTAAGCAAAAACAGATTGCCGAAGCCTTGGCGGCTAAGGAACGCGCCCGACAAGACTCTATCGCCAGCGCCATATTGGCACAGGCCCGTGCCGACCGCGAAGCTGCACAACAAAAGGCGAAACAAGATTCTATCGCAAAAACCGTTTTGGCGGCTCGTAAGAAATTTGTGGAAGATTCTGTTTCAAAAGCAAAAGCGGCCGCTGAACTGGCGAAAAAAGAAGCCGACAAAAAAGCCAAAGAAGAAGAGGCGATTCAAAAAGCGCAGCAAGCCGAGAAGTTGCTCTTGGAAAAACAACAACAGGAAGCAAAAGCCAGGAAAGAAGCGGAACAGGCAGAAGCCATACGTATTGCTGCCGAAAAGGCAAAGAAGGACTCTATAGCCCTGGCCAAAGCCGCGCTGGAGCGCAAAAAAGCTGAAGCTATTGCTCGCAAAAATTACGAGGACTCTGTAATGAAAGCAAGGCAACTGTTGGCCAAAAATACGTTTGAAGATTCTATTGCCAAAATGAAAGCGGAGCAAGTGCGCTTAGCCAGGGAATTGGCTGATAAAAAGAAAAGGCAAGAACAGGAAGAGGTGGCACGAAAACAAGCATTGGAAGATTCTATCTACAGAGCCAAGCAGGAGGCCATCGCACAAGCTAAAGAGCAGGCCGCGCAAAAGAAACGGGAAGCAGCTGAGCAGAAAGAGCGTGAAGCGTATGAGAAGAAGAAGGCAGAGATAGAACAGGCTACTCAAAAAGAGAAAGCGGAGAAAGAAAAGGTGTTGCGCGAGGAGATGCGCAAATTGCAGGAGCTGGCAGCGCAAAAAGCACGCGAAGATTCTATAGAGCGAGAACGGGTATTAAAAGCAAAAATGGAGCAGGAAGCCATGGAGCGAAAAGCGGTTGCAGACTCTGTAGAAAAAGTGTTGGCCGATGCTCGCAAAAAATGGAGCGAGGATTCACTGGAACGCGAACTGGAAAAGCAAGCCAACATGGACGCAGAATCCAGAGAGAAAAAAAGACTGGAAGAAATAGCGGCAGCCACGCGCAAAAAATACGAGGAAGACTCTGTGGCTCGTGCGTTTGCCGAAACACAAAAACGATTGCTAAACGACTCTATTCAAAAGGCCAGAGCCGAACTGGAGCAAATGAAAAAGGCCATGGCCGAAGCGCGTCAAAAAGCCTTGCAGGATTCTGCGGCCCGCATTAAAGCGGAAATAGAACGCAGAGTAAAAGAAACACAACTGGAGGCAGAGCGCAAAGCCAAACAAGACTCCATAGCGCGAGCCATTGCAGAGCAGGAAAAGATTGCCAGAATGCTGGACGAAAAACGTAAACGTGAAGCAGAAACAATGGCTGCTGCCAAAAAGAGTTACGAGGACAGTATGATGCGCATTAAAACCGAACAAGAAGCCATTGCCAAACAAATGGAAATGCTGCGCATGAAGCAGATAGCCGAAGCAGAAGCGCTGAAAGCAGAAACGGAGGCACTGAATAAAGCAGCCGAAGAAGCGGCTGCTCTCGCTGCTCAGAAAAAAGAAATGGAACGGTATGCGGCTCAGCTAAAGACCCAAGAAGAAGCAAAAGAAAAGGCAGCCATTGAGGCCGAACAGCGGGCTTTGCAGGCGCAGAAAGCAGAGCAAGAGCGGGCAGCACTCCAACAGCAAGAAGCGGAGCGCAAGGCGGCAGCCGAGGCAGCCGTACAAAAGCAGCAACAGGAACAGCAAGCAAAAGAGCGGGCTATAGCCGAAGCGAATGCTGCGGCCATAGCCAAACAGGAAGCCGAACGTAAAGAGGCCGAAAAGCCGGTGGAGAAGGTAGTGAAAGAAGTGCCTGCACCAGCGAATTCTTCTGCTCCGGCTATAGATAATCCTAGCGTTGTGGCGCAGAAACAGACACCGGTAGTTGCGGCAGATATTGCAGTAAACAGTAATCTTCCTTTTATTCTGTTCGAAAAGAACTCAGCCGACTTGAGTCGTGAGGCAAAACAAAACCTGAATGTATTAATCAGCACCTTGAACATTCAGCGCGACAAGCAAGTAAGAATATTTGCTTTTGCATCTGCCGGAGAAACCAATGCCAGAGTGCTGTCTTTGCAGCGCAGCGATTCTGTACTCAAGTATATGATAGCCCAAGGTATAAAACTGGATCGGGTAATGTCGTTTTATTACGGCACCTCCAAAAGCCGCAATGGCTGTGTGAGCCTGAATTGTCCGGAAGAGTTACAAAAAGAAAACAGAGCCGTGAGCTGGGAAATTATAGCCGAATAAACAATAAACGCATAAACAGCAGCGCCTCCGCATTTGCGGAGGCGCTGCTGTTTATAGAACAATCTTTCTTAGTTCAGGCTCACTTCAAAACTAACCGTGTTGGTGATAATCTTCTCGGCAGCTTTGCGAAAAATGTTGAGTGTTTGATTATTGACCTGTACCACAATGGAGTTGTGGTCATCTGCATTTTCTCTCATCTCCACCATATCCCCTGGAAAAACTCCCATTTCAAAGAGTTTTTCACAGAGCTTATGGTTTGCAATGTCAATAATGTAAGCGCGCTCACCAGCGCGCATTTTGTCGAGGGGTTTCATTCCATCCAGGCTTAAGTGCAGGCAATCTAAGGGATGATTCATCTTTTGTCAAGTGTCGGGCTTGTTAAACTATTCCGCGGTCTTTTCTTTTTTCTTTTTACCACCACCGGCTGCAGCGGCATTCGCCAGTTTTTCAAACTCCTTATCAATGTAATACAGACTTTGTGGCCCTCCGCCTATCAGTTTTATCTTATCGAGAATCCGCTTGAACTGCACCTCTTCTTCTTTCTGTTCGTCAATAAAGAAGTTTAAAAATATCTCTGTGGCGTGGTCGCTTTCCTTTTTGGTGAGGGCGGCCATTTCATAAATTGCTTTCGTTACTTTTTGCTCGTGCGAAAGGGCCATTTCTACTGCCTCCACAATAGACTTGAACTCATACTTCGGTTTTTTTAATTCAGGCACCAAAGCGTGTCCACCCATTTCATTGATATAGGAAAAGAATTTCATGAAGTGCGTGTTCTCTTCAGAGGACTGCCCATAAAAAAATTGGGCCGCCCCTTCGTATCCCTCGCGCTCGCACCAGGACGCCACCGATAGATAGCTGTATTGTGCATTTATCTCCAATTGCAAATGTTCGTTCAGTGCCTTTTCCACTTTTTTGGTAATAATCATGTATTCAGATTTTAGTTTTTAATGTTTAAGACGATGTCCGCCAAAAGTGGGGCAATCGCACTTTTGTGCAGCGCAACCCGATAAGACAGAAACGCAGGTAGCTGCTATAACCGCTACAACTGCGATCCGCACGATATGTTTTATTTGCTTATTCATAATTTATCAAACGTCTGCAGGCGAAAATAATTTTTTAGATGCGAAGCAAAAGGGTATTAGTGGCCCCTCTCGACTGGGGCTTGGGTCATGCATCGCGTTGTGTGCCTGTCATTGAAGCGCTATTAAAAGATAATCATGAAGTGTTGCTGGCCTCTTCGGGGCAGGCTTTGCGCTGGCTTAAAACAGAATTTCCATTACTGAAAACATACGAACTGCCCGCCTACAATCCGGTGTATCCGCAAGGCGATAACATGGTTTTTAAAATGGCTCTGCAGCTGCCTAAGTTTATAGCGGCCATTAAAGCAGAACATGAGGTTACGCAAAAAATAGTGAACGATGCCGGAGTGGAAGTAGTCATATCCGATAATCGCTATGGTTGCTACTCCGCCCGGGCAAAATCTGTTTTAATGACGCATCAGGCAAATGTATTGATGCCCGCTGCCTGGAAATTTGCGCAGCCGATACTCAACCGGTTTAACCACGCACAAATAAAAAAATTTGATGCCTGTTGGATTCCTGCACCCGCAGCACACTTGTTTCCGGAGTTGATGTCGGTTCCTTTTCCGGTAACTTACATTGGTTTTTTATCGCGTTTTAAAAAGCAAGAACTGCCGCACCAATACGATGTGATGGCTATATGCACCGGCCCCGAACCGCAGCGAAGTATTTTTGAATCCTTGGTTACGCAGGCATTGAAGCAAACTTCGCTTAAGTGTATTTTGGTTCAGAGCAAAGTGGAGGCACAGCAGCAAACCTATACCAATGGAAATCTAATCGTGTTCAATTATCTGAATAGCGAGGCCATGGGCCGCCTGATGCAGGAAAGCCTGGTGGTGATTTCGCGCTCGGGTTACAGCACAATCATGGACCTGATGAAACTGAACAAGCTCTCTGTTTTGGTGCCCACACCCGGGCAAACCGAGCAAGAATATTTGGGCCATATACTCTATCAACAGAAGCTGGCCTATTGTGTTGCTCAAAAGGAGTTTAACTTTCCGCGCGCATGGGAAGCGACAGAACAACTTGTTGAGTTTCAAAATTATTTTGCAGAGGATAATTCACTTCAAAACGCCATTCAAAATTTATGATTAAAAAACTGATTGCCGGTTTCGGTTACGCAATAAAAGGAATTGTAGTGGCGCTGCGCACTCAACAAAACATGCGCATACATTTTGTGGCTGTAGCGGTGGTTACGGTGGCTGGCTTTCTGCTTGAATTAAATGCTGCCGAGTGGGCCATTATTGCTTTAACTATTGGCTCGGTAATAACGGCCGAAATGATGAACACCGCCATCGAGCTGTTAGTAAACATGGTGTCGCCCGAGTACAATCAGGAGGCTGGTCGCGTAAAAGATATCGCTGCAGGCGGTGTGTTGCTGGCGGCTGTCATTGCTACTGTGGTGGCTGTTTATATTTTCGGCAATAAAATTTTTGATTGGTTGGTATGAGATTATTGCCGCTGCTGTTATTTATTTTTCTCGCTTTGTCCGCTTGCTGCCAACTCAGTTTTGAAGGCACGCTGAATGTTTCTTATAAGAATGGCAGCAACATCAGTACGGCCGATATCAAGATAAAAGGCCCTCAGGTGCTGATTCGCCAAATGGAAAATCGGATTAAAAAGTACAACTACTTTTTAGTGGATTTGGAGCAGCGCACCTTCGAAACAGTGGCCTTGAGAGATACCATGATTGTCATTAAGTATCACCTCGACTCGCTGCTGCAATACTATGAACAAAACAACCTGAAAGATGGGTTTCGTTGCAATTATGGTCTGGCGCTGAAAGAAACCGACAAGGCGGTGAACGATGGCGCGGTACGCATGGTGAAGGCAGTAGGCGAAGACAATACTCGTAAAGTAACAGCCTGGCTGATTGATGAATATGTGCCGCTCAACGAATTGACACCACTGCTGAGGCTTCTGGGCAACTGGAATGAAGCGGAGAGCCAATCACAGAAAATTGTGCTACAAGCGGAAGTCTTTCACAAACTCACCAAGCGCGAGAGTAGCGTAAAGGCGACCTACTTTAAAGAGAAATTACCCGCTACGCTTTTTGAGCTGCCCAAAAATGCGCTGCTAAAAGATTTTGCTCTACTAATGCAAAAGCAGCGAAACAACAGTGACCTCAAAACCCTGATTCAAACATTTGCCGGTTTTTAGTCGGCTACGGGTTCTGCGGTTTCTGTTTTTGCTACACCAGCCGAAGCTCCGGTTTCCAATTCGTTTTGGACAAAAAAGCGGCTTTGAAAAATGAGGATGATAAACACCCCAACGGTAATGGCAGAATCGGCTACATTAAAAATGGCATTGAAGAATGTAAATGGCTCTCCGCCCCAAAACGGAAACCAGCGAGGGAAAACACCATTGATAATCGGGAAGTATAGCATGTCTACTACCTTGCCGGTGAGTGCTTGTCCATATCCCCCTGCAGCTGAGAACATTTCGGCTACGCGGTAATGACTATCCGTAAAAATGATTCCATAAAAAGTTCCGTCTATCATATTGCCGATGGCACCGGCCAATATCATAGCCACTGAAGTAATGAATCCCCAGTGTTGGTTTTCTTTCACCAGTTTGCGCAAATACCAGACCCCGCCAAACACCGCTACCAGTCTGAAAACACTCAAAAACAATTTGCCCATAATGCCGGGTAAAACCATACCGAACGCCATGCCTTCATTCTCTACAAAGTAGATATTGAACCAAGAGGTAATGGGCTCGCTTTGGTAAAGCATCATGTGTGTTTTTACCCATATTTTTGACCCCTGGTCTATCATCAATATGACGAGAATAATCAAATAAGCCTTGTATAGTTTCATGTACTTTGGTTGTTGTTTAACTCACTACTTCCAGATTTACCCGGAGCGTTTCGTCATTAAATTCAATTTCATCAAAGCCGTAAAGCGCATCTACCAGCACTATTTCTTTGGCCAGAATTTCACTGCTGATGTAGTCTTTGAAACGGGCCAGCGTTTGTTCTACTGTAGCATTTTTTACGACCTGAACGCGGATACGGTCCAGCACCTGAAAGTCTTTGTCCTTCCGGAGATTTTGGACCTTGTTTACAAACTCGCGGGCGTTGCCTTCGTTGCGCAATTCTTCTGTAATGGTTACATCCAAAGCAACAGTTAAAGAGCCTTCGCTGGCTACCAGCCAACCCGGTATATCCTCCGTCTGAATCTCCACATCGGCCAGCAACAATTCAAAAATCTCACCTCCATCCAGCGAAAGATTGTATTTCTGTTCTCTCTCTATTCTGGTGATGTCATCGGCAGTAAATGCAGCAACAGCGTTTTGCACCGCTTTTATTTTTTGTCCGGCACGTTTGCCCAATTCTTTAAAGTTTGGTTTGATTTTTTTCTTGACAATGCCCGAAGCATCATCTACATACTCAATGGCTTTTACATTCACTTCGCTTAGTATGTAGCTTTCTACTTTGCTGAATTGTGTTTTCATTTTTTCGTTCAGCACCGGAATGAGAACCTTAGATAAAGGCTGACGAACTTTTATTTTCTCTTTCTTTCTTAATGAAAGAATTAAAGAACAGGCTCGTTGGGCCAATTCCATTCTTTCTTCTAAATCTTTATCCAGCAACGCTTCATCTGTTTTAACCAGATAGGAAACATGCACAGATTGATTATCGCCATTCAAATTTTTATACAACCAATCGCTGAAGAACGGAGATACGGGACTCATTAACTGCGCCACCGTACTTAAGCAATCAAACAATGTTTCGTAGGCGGCTTGTTTATCCTCGCTCATTTCACCTTTCCAGAAACGTCTGCGATTGAGGCGCACATACCAGTTGCTCAAATCTTCATCCACAAATTTTTCAATGGCGCGGGCTGCTTTGGTTGGTTCGTAATCTTCGTAGTAAGCAGTAACTTCTTTTATCAGCGATTGAAGTTTGGAAACAATCCAGCGATCGAGTTCCGGTTTGTTTTCATTCTTTACTTTTTTGCCGGCATCCATTTTCCAGCCGTCAATGTTGGCATAGAGCGCAAAGAAGCCATAGGTGTTATAGAGCGTGCCGAAGTGCGAACGAATTACATCCTGCAAGCCATTCATGTCGAACTTCATGTTCTCCCAGGGGTCGCTGTTGCGCATCATATACCAGCGAGTGGCATCGGCAGAATATTTTTCGAGTGTATCGAACGGGTCAACAATGTTGCCCAGGCGTTTACTCATTTTGTTACCTGCTTTATCCAGCAACAAACCATTGGACACAACATTTTTGTAGGCCACCGAATCGAACAAGGCAACACCCAACACATGCAGGGTAAAGAACCAGCCGCGCGTTTGGTCAACGCCTTCGGCTATGAAATCGGCAGGAAATCCAGCCCCCAAACCCCCGAAGGGGGCTTTAACAGCTAGTGTCTTTTCTAAGGTAGGTCTTGCTGCAAGTTCTTTCCAAATTGAATCCAATACAGCATCGGTATTTCCTATCACCTCTTCGTTAGTAAAGCGGACGACTTTGTAGTTTAAGAAAGAAAGGTATTGTGTTCTCACCTTATCCGCTTCTTGTTGTTCGGGTGAATTGTGATAAGCGCCATCTACTTCTATGACCAACTTCTTTTCAATACATACAAAATCCACAATCGAATCTCCAATAATGTGCTGTCTTCGGAATTTGTAGTTGTGTAGTTTTTTGCCGGAAAGTTGTGTCCACAAAATCTCTTCTGCCGAAGTTGGCTGGTTGCGATTCTCTTGGCAAATTCTTTCAGCTTTTCATACGTCAATGGGTTTGCAGTTTTCCATTTTATAATCAACTCTTGCTCCGCATCTTGGGTGGCGGTTCCCCATTCGGGGGTTAGGGGGCTGGGTAGCCAATGCCATTGTGCGTAAGGCATTGCACCGCTATCAAACCAGACATCAATTAAATCTGGAACGCGATTCATGGGTTTGCCTGAATCTGAAACCAGAACGATTTCATCTACCACAGGTTTGTGCAGGTCGGTAACTTCAATTGGTTTGGAAAGACCTGCTTTAACCGCTTTCTCAATTTCTGATTTTAATTCGGATATGGAGCCAATACATTTTGTTTCGCTTCCGTCTTCTGTTGTCCAAATAGGCAGGGGTGTTCCCCAATAGCGTGAGCGCGATAAATTCCAATCTACCAGGTTCTCCAGCCACTGACCAAAGCGACCCTCACCCGTATGGGCAGGTTTCCAGTTGATGGTTTTGTTCAGTTCAATCAAGCGGTCTTTTACTGCAGTTGTTTTTATAAACCATGAATCCAAAGGATAATAGACAATTGGTTTGTCCGTTCTCCAGCAGTGCGGGTAGTTGTGTTCGTACTTTTCAGTTTTGAAAAGCTTGTTCTCCAGTTTCAGCTTGAGCACAATCAAATCATCGGCACTCATGAAACTTTTCAAATCCTGAATAATGTTGTTGACCCGTAGAATTTCATGTTGGAGTTTAAACTCCTGTTCTTTGTCGGCATCGGTAAAGTAGGCCTCTTTTACATACCGGCCATCGAGCGGGAAAAAAGGGTCGTTTACATCATCCGTAATTTACCTTGACGGTCAACCAGTGTAAGAGAGCCAATTCCATTTTGCTTGGCTACTTTAAAGTCATCGGCACCAAATGATGGTGCAATGTGAACAATACCGGTTCCATCGGTAGTGGTTACAAAATCTCCCAACACCACGCGGAACGCATCACCATCGGTCGGTTGTGCATACGGTAGAAGTTGTTCGTAGCGAATGCCATCAAATTCGGAACCTTTATAGGTTTTAAGAACGGCATAAGGAATTTTCTTGTATCCCTTTTTGATATTCATCAAAACGCAGTTCAGCATTTTCAGCAGTAAAATATTTGCCCAATAAATCTTTGGCAAGAATTACATGAATGAGTTGATGTGTGAAGGCATTGTAAGTTTTCACTAACACATACTCAATATC
>JADJZU010000015.1 GCA_016715625.1 Bacteroidota bacterium | reverse complement strand
TTTACACGCAGATAAATGCTCAGCAATTTAGCAGTTTATACTACTCGAATAGACCGTTAGCATTGTTCGGTTCTGTTGAGAGCTTGGATGATAACTATTATGTAAGCGGAGTAACAGCCGGTACAGATACAAATCAATACATTAAAGCATTGTTTGGTAAAACATTGTCAAATGGAAGCAGTCAGTATATAAATGGACTGATAGATACTCTACCATATTCTTATCAGTGTTTTTGGAATACACTCAATAGAACTTCTGATGGCAATTTTGTGATTTGCGGTGAGATGATAGATACTATGGGGAAAATATTTATTGCAAAAATTGATACGAACGGGCATGTAATGTTTATTAAAGATTACCCAGACACAACATGGCTGCTTTACCACGCACAAAATGTGATTGAGATACCGGGCATAGGCTTTATGATTGCCGTAAATGTTGCTTACCCTAATAACAATTCAGCTATACTGCTAATTACTACTGATACAGTTGGTAATCTATTGCAGAAAAAAATTCATGACTTAAATACAGTAGAATTTCCTTGGATAATACGTAAGACTATAAGCGGAACCTACATGATAGGCGCAGTTACACGAAAGTCAAATACTAATACACCTTTTTGGGCTAAAACGTGGCTACTTGAAGTGGATAGCATGGGCAACTATGTAAACCAATGGTTAGATAATGACAACAAAAACAAATGGCCTTACGGCATGCAGCAAACAGCCGATAGCGGCTGGATAATAGTAAGACAGCACTTGGCGTATGATGTAGCTGGGCTGCAACTTTATAATGCCTCAGTAATTAAGTTAGATAAGAACTTTACAAAAGAATGGGAGGTGATAAAGGGAGATTCAGGGTTTGATACAGGACTCTATGATGTAGAGATATTGCAGGATGGTAAATATATAGTATGTGGCACTACCCCTGAATGGGGCACAGATTCGGCTCATCATTTTGGTTGGATATTAAAGATAGACACAGACGGCACTATACTATGGGAGCGAAAGTATGTAGCTTACGAGCGATTTGGCACTTATAGCTTTTTGTATGACATAGATGTGCTACCCAACGGAGATTTGCTGGCGTGCGGAGAGTTAAGGTTTACTTTTAATGTAGGCATTACGCCTATACAACAAGGGTGGATATTGAGAACGGATAGTAATGGGTGTGTGATAGAAAATTGCATACTAAGCAGCCCCCTAACCCGCGAAGAGGAATCCGCTATACAGGTGTGGCCGAATCCTGCGAGTAATTATGTAATAGTGAGTTTGGAAAATGAAATGCTCCATGCTGAATTGAAAGTGTTTGATGTAACCGGAAAACTGATGATAGAGAAAAATGTAACCGAAGAACAAACAGCCATAGATGTTTCTGATTTAAACAGGGGAATGTATTTAATGATTGCTGAAAAGCAGGGGATGTTTGCAAGAGTTAAAATGGTGGTGGAATGATTTTATTATTCACCCTGGTTAAGCATATGAATGTAAACTACATCCTACCCCACCGAAAGTAACCCTAATGACGGAGGTTGTAGCACTTGCCTTACTTTTGGCGGCTATAGTGCTGCTTTTATTCAGCACAAAGCAGTGTATTTTACACTACACTATACCCGGCCCCGTTTGTTCCTCATTTTCCTTTGGCTACATTTGATTGAATCATTTATTTATTTGTCGCATGCGTAGTTTTTACTTCTTCACAGCACTTGTAACCCTTATTGTTTTTCTGGCTTTTACTTCTCTGGAACATCCGGTGGGCATCCCCTTTCACAGCGCTGCTGAGTTAGATGCGCTGCAAAGCGGACGGGCCAATGTGCTGGACTCGGGCGAATATTTTCTGGGGAGCAGCAATTGTAAAGGTTGCCATGGTTTTGATACACTGGGCATTGCCAGTGTAGATTTGAACGGCAACGACATTAACCTGTATGATGACTGGGAAAGCACCATGATGGCGCTATCGGCCAAAGACCCTTTCTGGCGCGCCAAGGTGAACCATGAAATACTGGTGAACCCCGGGCACAGCGATGCGCTGCAAACGAAGTGCACTTCGTGCCACGCCCCGATGGGGCATTTTACAGCTATGTTTAAAGGGCACGCCACTTACACGATTGCCGATTTGCTGAGCGATACGCTGGGGCTGAACGGTGTGGCTTGTGGCGGCTGCCACTCCATTGCAAAAGACAGCCTTGGAATTCCCGAACTGGAATATTCCGGTAATGTTCACTACGATACTTCGCGGGTGGAGTATGGCCCGTTTGAAAATCCTTTGGTGGGGCCCATGGAACTGTATGTGGGGTTGATACCTACTTATAGTCCGCACATGAGCAGAAGCCAGGTGTGTGCTCCTTGTCATACTTTGCTCACGAATGCCGTTAACCTGAGCGGTGTGCCTACCGGTACTCAATTTATAGAGCAGGCTACTTTTCATGAATGGCTGAACAGCGATTTTAACAGCGACCAGCCCTGCCAGAGCTGTCACATGCCCAAGGTGCAGGACCCTATTGTGATTGCCAATAACATTTTGAATCTGCCGCCCCGCAGTCCGTTTAACCGGCACAAGTTTCAGGGGGCCAATACCTTTATGCTGGACTTGATGAAGCAGAACAAAACAGCCCTGGGGATAGATGTGCTGGATGCGCGCTTTGACAGCACACTGGCCTCTACGAATGCCTTATTGCAAACTGCTACGCTGGATATGCAGGCGCAGATTGATTCTATTGGCAACGACACCCTGTATGTTACAGTGGAGCTGACCAATAAAGCGGGGCACAAATTTCCGAGTGGTTATCCATCGCGCAGGGCATTTGTTCAATTTGCTGTGGTGGAAGGAGGCGACACGGTGTTTCAATCCGGTATGCTGCGCCCCGATTTTGAAGTAGCCGGTCAGGGGGCAGGGTGGAGCCGCACTACAACGTAATAAACAGCGAAGACCAGGTGCAGATTTATGAAATGGCTATGGGCGATGTGAATGGCAACTTTACCACGGTGCTGGAGCGCGCCTTTGTGAATCTGAAAGATAACCGTCTGCCTCCGGTTGGGTTCAGCACCAGCCATTATGCGTACGACACGGTGAAAATAGTAGGCGATGCGCTTAGCGATGCCGATTTTAATAAAGTAAATGGTGCGCAGGGTTCGGGCAAAGACAAGTTACATTACCACATTCCATTGCATGGAGCTTCGGGCAATTTTGAGATTGCCGCTGCGGTGTATTATCAAACATTGCCCCCTCGCTTTTTGCAGGAGATGTTTAGCTACAACGGACAGTTTATTGATTCGTTTAAACAAATGTATCAGGGGGCCAATAAGCAACCTGTTTTAATTGCGCATACAGCATTGGATACGACCTATACGGTTTCCGGTGTTGCTCCGGCCAAGGCTCCTTCGGGGGTAAAGGTATTCCCGATGCCGTCTACCGATGGACGGGTGGTGGTAGAGGGGAATGGACACCCGCTTACGCGCATCGAAATCTGGGATGCTGCCGGCCGCAAGGTAAAGGATATAACACCGGAGGGTTCACGCACGGCTGTTCAGCTGCAATTACCCGATGCAGCCGGAGTCTACTATATGAATATTGAAAGTGGCCGAAATTCCTGGGTGAAGAAGGTAATCAGAGATTGATTAGCCCCTGTTTATCAGAAAAATACGAGTCCGTTTCCCCAGCCGCAGGCAGGTGACGAAGATTATGTTTTGAATATTCAGGAAAAAAGTACTTTCATAAACTTTTTTAAAAACTAAAACTGCTTTATGACAAATTCCTGTACGCGCACACTCCTGATTTGTTTGATTTTTCTGAGTGCAAATGTATCGGCACAAAACCCTTTCTCCTTCACCAACGCTAACGCTAAATTTTCCAGTGCCACCTTCCGAAGCGGTAATGCTTTGAGTGTGGTGGATATGAATGGTGATGGCATGGATGATATTGCCCGCTTAAGCCAGGGCAATGCCTTGTTTTACACCATCCAGCGGACTAACCAGACTTTTAATAACATCAGTGCAGGTAATGCAGGTTCCACCGGCAGTGCCTGGGCCATGGTAGTGGGCGATGTAGATAATAATGGTGTGCGCGATGTGGCCATTGGATTTGGCAGTAATTCTTATTTGATGAAGGCAAATACAGCGCTGACCACGTTCACTTTAAGCTCTGCCTTACCGAAGCCCGGTAGTTATTTTCCACAGAACATGAATTTCTCGGACATTGACAACGATGGTTTTATTGATTTATATGTGTGCAACGACATTGCACCGAGTGTGATGTATGGCAACAACGGTTCGGGTTCCTACCCCGCCATGACCAATTTCTTCTCTACCGCCAATACCGGTTCGGATGGCAGTGGTAATTACGGAAGTATATTTACCGACATTGATAATGACGGTGATATTGATTTATATGTTCCGCATTGCCGCCAGAGCACAGCTGCCAACGATGGTCGCAGATTAGACATGTTGCATATCAATAACGGTAACGGTACCTGGACGCTGGACGATGCACCGGTGCCGGGTGCGCGCGGGTTTGAGAAACTACGACATGACCTGGACAGCCAGTTTTGAGGATATTGATAATGATGGCGATTTGGATTGTGTGTTGACAGAGACAGATGTGGCCAGCAAGTTATTGCTCAATGATGGTAACGGTTACTTCACCAACATTACAGCCGGCAGCGGTTTTGTGTTAGATATTACTCCTTACCAGTCTAAGATGGAAGATTTAGATAATGATGGTTTTGTAGATATCATCATTTCCGGTGACGATGCCCGCGTATTCCGCAACAACCACAACAACACCTTTACCTTGGTGAATGGTCTGTTTGATAACAACGATATGCTGTCGTTTGCTACCGGTGACCTGAACCACGATGGTAAAATTGATTTGTATTCCAGCTATGGTGGAGTATACAATTCACCCAGCAGCAGCGTGAATGATGTGTTGTGGATGAACAGCACCGATAACGACAACCACTTTATCACGTTTAATCTTCAGGGAACCATCAGCAACCGCGATGCATTAGGTGCACGGGTGGAAGTGTATGGTGCCTGGGGAAAGCAAATACGCGAGGTGCGTGCAGGCGAAAGTTATGGAACCACCAACACGTTCAGTTGTCATTTTGGATTGGGAACTGCTACCGTGGTAGACTCTGCCATTATTCGCTGGCCCAAAGGCTTGGTGACAAAACTATATAACCGCCCGGCTGACCAGTTTATCACCGTGATTGAAGGACAGTGTTCTTCACCGGACAACTTGATTTCGTTCAACGGTCCATCAGTATTGTGTGCAGGTCAATCTGTAACGATGACAGCCCCTGCGGGTTACAATTACCTGTGGAGCACAGGTGCTACTACACAGTCTATCACGACCTCTACCATGGGCGAATATACCGTAAGGGTAACCGATGCGGGATCAGGCTGTAGCAGCATCTCTAAAATGGTGCAGGTGATGAGCCAGCCCGATGAGACCCCACTGTTACAGCGAGTGGCAACACGACTTTCTGCGAAGGAGGTAATGTGGTGCTTACCGGAAGCAGTGCCGCCAGCTATTTATGGAGCAATGGTGCCACTACGCAAAGCACGACTATAAGCCAGGCGGGCACCTATACGCTTACTATACAGGGAGCTTGTGCATCGTTCACTTCTACACCTATTACGGTTTCTCCAATACCTTCTCACGTAATCAATGCGAATCCGGTAAGTGTTTGTAACAGCACCCCTATTGCACTTACCCTGACTGCTACCAGCACCGGCAGCACTTACTGGTATGATGCGCAAAATGCGGTAGCTCCTTTAGCTACAGGAGATTCGTATGCCACACCGGTGTTGAGCAATAATTCAGTGACTTATTATGTAGAGTCGCGCGATACCCTCTTTGGTTTATCGGGTTATGTAGGACCGGAAGATACCTCTATAGGCGGTGGAAGCAATTACAACACTAACCAATACATGAAGTTTGATGTGTTGAATCCATCGGTTTTGAAATCGGTAAAAGTATTTTCTAGTGCAGCCGGTAACAGAACCATTGAGTTGCGCAACAGTTCGGGCACTGTGTTGCAATCAGCTACTGTAAACATTGCTCAGGGAGCTGTAACTGTTCCACTTAACTTTACACTAACTCCCGGCACCAACTATCGATTGGGCATAGTAGGAAACTCCAATCTGAATTTATGGAGAAGCAGTTCGGGTGCTTCTTATCCTTACACATTGGCCAACTTAGTTTCTATAACCGGAAACTCAGCAAATGATTTGGCACGTTGGTATTTCTATTACAACTGGCAGATTGAGGAGGAACCAAAAGTGTGCGCCAGTGTTCGGGTGCCGGTAACCGCCAGCATTTATGATCAGCCATCCAATGTAGTAACCACCAGCCAGCCTACTACCATTTGTCCCGGTGATAGCGTAGTGTTATCGGCAGAACCCGGCTGGTCTTATAACTGGAGCAATGGTTCTACAGACCAAAGTGTTACCGTAAATGCTAACGGAACTTTCACAGTTACAGTGAGCGAAAATGGTTGTTCTGCTACCTCGGCACCTATCGAAGTGACCGTAAGCAACAATGCTGTAGCGGGAATTACTCCATCTGCAGCTACCACGTTCTGCGCGGGAGGTTCGGTAGAATTGACTGCCTCTAAAGGTACCGCTTACTTGTGGAGCAATGGCGCTACTACACCAAGCATTACGGTGAACAGCAATGGGGTGTTTACAGTTACGGTAACTGTATCCGGAAGTTGTCAGGCTATTTCTAATCCAACAACTGTTGTGGTAAATACAATCCCTTCAGTTTCCTTCTCCGGTTTGGGTACTACTTATGAAAATACAGATGCACCGGTGGTGTTGACCGGAACTCCTTCGGGCGGCACCTTCAGTGGCACGGGCGTAAGTGGTTCTTCGTTTGACCCTTCTGTAGCCGGTGTGGGAGGTCCTTATACCATTACTTACGACTATACCGATGCCAACGGATGCAGCGCCTCTTCTACTGCGGAAGTAAGCGTTACATTGGCTTCGGGTATTCTCACCACAGAAGGAATAAGTCTGGTGAAAATAATGCCGAACCCAAGTAATGGTCAGTTTAATCTTTCTTTCTCTACCAACGGAAGCAAGAAAGTGAACATAGCCATCACCAATACTCTTGGTCAGACCATTTATGAGGAGAGGAACATTGCCGTAAACGGCAACTACTTGCAGCAGATTGGTCTTAAGAATATTGCTAAAGGAGTTTACAATCTGACCCTCACTGCCGATAAAAAACAGTCGGTTTATAAACTGATGATTCAGTAATTAGTGCTCCTTTTGGTGCAAAAATGGCCGGACAATTGTCCGGCCATTTTTTTGAAGGTCTTGGGATGGAAACGAATGCTTCTCATTCGTTATATGCTGAGCGATTTTATTGTTAACGGCACTAGCTACCTCCATCGATATTTTATCTATATATTTACGATATACATTTAATTATGAAGCAGCCGTTTTTATCGTTATTGTGTGGATTGGTATTTTATTCCATTTCCGGTAACCTGAATGCACAGTCTTTACCTGACCGCTCCGAAAACGTATTCCGGGGAGATACACTGCCTAAAGAGAAGATGTGTGATATAAAGGCATACTCGGATGAGGTAATGTTTGGTATCTATAAAAGTGCTTACGGTATTGATTTGTATTCAGAGTTTCCGGAGTTTCCAAGGTTTGTAAGTACCGGAAATAATCACACAGATAAAGTTTTATTCCTCGAAAGGATAGATGCCTTTATTCAAAACAATGCTGAATTCAGACGTAAGATAGGAATGCCAAATTAATTCACTTACAAAAGGCCATATGAGAAATAGTTTTTCTATCTCGATCAAGATTTTTATATCCGGGATACTACTTATACTGCTATCCTCCGATCTTTTTTCACAATGTAACGGATCAGGAGTTCAGTTTACGCCCAGTTTATCTTTGCCATCCTGTGGATCTACCACAACTACAGTTGATGTAGCTAATACCGGTTACTTGATATTGGGTAGTTGGGAAAATGGCGGAAATTATACTGTGGAAACTACGGCTGGGCCTGCAAATCAAGTAACACTTCATCAGGCTACATACAATGGTACGGTGATTACCAATGGCTCTTTACCGCTCTCAATAAGTAACAATACCTACAGCGGTACGGTGGTTGCTGTTCTCACACAAAGTGGTTGTAATGGAACTTGGACTGCAACATCCTCTTCGCTACGATATAGAAGAAATAATCCAACCGCGCCAGCTATCACCTACTCCGGTAACAGTTGCGGTACTCACACCCTTACCCGTTCCGGTGGTGCATTTAATAGCGTACAATGGGAGGGATCTAATGATAATGTATCTTATAGCGGTTCACTTGGTACGGGTACTACCATTACAGTCAACTCTACAGGTTACCGGTACTACAGGGCCAGGGCCTTTTATGGTTCTTGTGAAGCCAGTACCGTGTTTGACATGAACAGTGTTTTTAGTGGTTCAAACTTTCCGCCTGTCTATAATGGTAATGCAGTGATTTCATCCAACATTACCTTGCAAGGTACCTATCAGATAAATGGAGATTTTACTCTAAATGCTGGGGTAACGATTAGTGTGCCATCAGGTTGCATTCTGGAAATAGTTGCAACCGGAAATGTCGTTATAAATGGAATAATAGATGCTAATAATCGTGGCGCAACTGGAGGCGGTGGAGGTGGTGGCGGGCAAAATGGGACTGCAGGCCCCAGTCAGGCAGCTTGCGGTGGAAGTGGTGGAGCAGCAGGCAATGGTACAGGAGGTGGTAATGCAGGGGGCAATGGTACTTGTGGCGGTACAATTGGAATTAATTGTGGTACATTATGTATTGGTGGAAATGATGGATTTTTTGCTGGAGGTGGAGGTGGTGGAGGTGGTGGTGGAGGTACTTATGGCGGCCAGGGAGGGAATGGAGGATATGGTGCAAATGGCCAAAGTTGGTCGGGTGGACCTTTTGGTGGTGCCGGTGGTGCTGCTGGTTCTGTAAAAGCTGTTTATGGTGTTGGTAATGATGCCAGCAATATTGCACTTGGATCAGGTGGCGCGGGCGGTGGTGGTGGTGGTGGTGGATGGAATACAGGTTCTTCGGGAGGTAGCGGAGGTGCGGGTGGTGGTGGCATTATGATCAAAGCAACAGGCTCTCTTACTACGGGAAGTTCAAGCATTATTAGAGCTAACGGTTCAAATGGCGGTAATGGTGGCGGAGGAGGCCCTAATCGTAATGGAGTAATAAATTGTAACTCCTGCAATGTTAGTTGCTGCGGAGCCACTGAATGTAGAGATAATTCACTCTGTGGAGCTTGTACATATTATACGCTCGGTTCTGATGGTGGTGCGGGAGGTGGTGGCGGGGGAGGCTCGGGTGGGGGATTTTACTTATGTCTTTTGGTGCGTCTAGTATTGGTGGTACGATAAGCGCAGTAGGAGGTAACGGAGGTGTGGCTAACTACCCGGGAACCGCAGAAGGTGCTTGTAACAATCTTGCCCGCTCTGGTGGTGGAGGTGGAGGAGGCCGTGTAAAGATTATTGTAAACCCTTGTCATACCAATACCGTAACAGCAACCGTGTCAGTAAACGGTGGTTCAGGAGGGGCTGCGAACAATGGACATGTAGCAGGACTAGGGGGCAGTGCAGGTTCCTATTTCAATAACATACAACATCCATCATATAGTTCTTTGGTTGCTGGAACTTTAACTAGCGGAAATCAGACACTTTGTATAGGCTCGAGCCCTGCAGCAATTAATGCTAATGTTTCAACAGGCGGTGTAAATACATACTCTTATCAGTGGTACGCGACAAAAACTGCTTGCGCAAGTCCTACAACAGGAACCGGTAGTTCACCTAACTCAGGCTGGCTTGCCATATCAGCATCTTCTAATACGCAAAACCTAAGTGTAGCAGGTGTGCAACAGGGTATCGCAGATTTAGGAGGCGGACAAGGAACTTACTGTTTTCAAAGACGTACCCAATCCGGTAACTGCTTTGCATGGACAACTTCTGTTACGTTAACCTTAGACCAATTCACCACCGCAGCCGCAGGCCCTGACCAGGACGTATGCGCCACCACTGCAACGTTGGCAGGTAATGCACCGGCAACAGGCGTAGGCACCTGGACACTAATCAGCGGAGCGGGCACCATTACGACCCCTACCTCTCCAACCTCTGGCTTAACCGCTCTTGGAGTTGGCGCTAACACATTTAGATGGACACTTCTTAACGGAAGCTGTGCCGATTCACAGGATGATGTAATCATCACCAGAAGTGTGGCGACCACCGCAGCTGCAGGCCCTGACCAGGACGTATGCGCCACTACTGCCACCTTAGCGGGCAATGCACCGGCCACAGGAGTCGGCACCTGGACACTAATCAGCGGAGCGGGCACCATTACGACCCCTACTTCTCCCACTTCGGGCTTAACCGCCCTGGGTGCAGGCGCTAATACCTTTAGATGGACCTTACCGAATGGCAGCTGTGCCGATTCACAGGATGATGTAATCATCACCAGAAGTGTGGCGACCACCGCAGCTGCAGGCCCTGACCAAGACGTATGTGCCACTACGGCTACCTTAGCGGGCAATGCACCGGCCACGGGAGTCGGCACCTGGACACTAATCAGCGGAGCGGGCACCATTACGACCCCTACCTCTCCCACCTCGGGCTTAACCGCCCTGGGTGCAGGTGCTAATACCTTTAGATGGACCTTACCGAATGGCAGCTGTGCCGATTCACAGGATGATGTAATCATCACCAGAAGTGTGGCGACCACCGCAGCTGCAGGCCCTGACCAGGACGTATGCGCCACTACTGCCACCTTAGCGGGCAATGCACCGGCCACGGGAGTAGGCACCTGGACACTAATCAGCGGAGCGGGCACCATTACGACCCCTACTTCTCCCACTTCGGGCTTAACCGCCCTGGGTGCAGGTGCTAATACCTTTAGATGGACCTTACCGAATGGCAGCTGTGCCGATTCACAGGATGATGTAATCATCACCAGAAGTGTGGCGACCACCGCAGCTGCAGGCCCTGACCAGGACGTATGTGCCACTACGGCTACTTTAGCGGGCAATGCACCGGCAACGGGCGTAGGCACCTGGACACTAATCAGCGGAGCGGGCACCATTACGACCCCTACCTCTCCCACCTCTGGCTTAACCGCCCTGGGTGCAGGCGCTAATACCTTTAGATGGACCTTGCCGAACGGCAGCTGCACCGATTCACAGGACGATGTGGTAATTACCAGAAGTGTGGCGACCACCGCAGCTGCAGGCCCTGACCAGGACGTATGTGCCACTACGGCTACTTTAGCGGGCAATGCACCGGCCACAGGAGTCGGCACCTGGACACTAATCAGCGGAGCGGGCACCATTACGACCCCACCTCTCCGACATCGGGCTTAACCGCCCTGGGTGCAGGCGCTAATACCTTTAGATGGACCTTACCGAATGGCAGCTGTGCCGATTCACAGGATGATGTAATCATCACCAGAAGCGTAGCGACCACTGCAGCTGCAGGCCCTGACCAGGACGTATGTGCCACTACGGCTACTTTAGCGGGTAATGCACCGGCAACGGGCGTAGGCACCTGGACCCATCAGCGGAGCGGGCACCATTACGACCCAACTCTCCATCTGGTTCGCGGCTTGGGTTCGGGGCCAACACCTTTGGACCGGGGGGGGCGGCGTGTAGGCACCTTTCATGGACCTTGCCGAATGGAAGCTGCTAAGAGTCACAGGACGATGTAGTGATTACGAGAAGCGATTTCACCACTGCAGCAGCGGGCCCTGACCAGGACGTACGCGCCACTACAGCCACCTTAGCGCGTAATGCACCGGCAACAGGCGTAGGCACCTGGACACTAATCAGCGGAGCGGGCACCATTGCAAAGCCAACTTACCTACATCGGGTGTGAGCGGATTGGCTTTAGGGGCCAACACCTTCCGCTGGACCTTGCCGAATGGAAGCTGTGCCGATTCACAGGACGATGTAGTGATTACGAGAAGCGATTTCACCACTGCAGCAGCGGGTCCTGACCAGGACGTATGCGCCACTACTGCCACCTTAGCGGGTAATGCACCGGCTACAGGCGTAGGCACCTGGACCGTCATAGGCGGCAGCGGCACCTTTGCAAATGCCAACTTACCTACATCGGGTGTGAGCGGATTGGCTTTAGGGGCCAACACCTTCCGCTGGACCTTACCGAATGGAAGCTGTGCAGACTCACAAGATGATGTAGTGATTACCAGAAGCGATTTCACCACTGCAGCCGCAGGCCCTGACCAAAACGTATGCGCCACTACAGCCACCTTAGCGGGTAATGCACCGGCTACAGGCGTAGGCACCTGGACCGTCATAGGCGGCAGCGGCACCTTTGCAAATGCCAATTTACCTACATCGGGTGTGAGCGGATTGGCTTTAGGGGCCAACACCTTCCGCTGGACCTTGCCGAATGGAAGCTGTGCCGATTCACAGGACGATGTAGTGATTACCAGAGACCAACCCATCACCACGCTCACGGCCAGTGCGAGCCCGAATCCGGTTTGCAGCAACAGCACTCTGAGCTTAACTGCGAGCAACACAGGCGGCACGAACATAACCTGGAGCTGGAGCGGTCCGGCTGGCTTTACAGCCGCTACGCAGAATACCAGCAGAGGCTTTTTGAACGAAGCCACACACGAAGGTGTTTACACCGTGAAAGCAATTAATGCCTGTCACCCGGGTCCGGGAGGACTGACCGCCAGCACCGCCTCGGTGAACATCCACCACGACTTCGGCTTTGTCTCTTCGGTGACGGTGAACCCGAATCCGGTGTGCGAAGGCTCGAGCATTACCCTGTCGGCCACCTTTGGCAATGGCACCCCGACCGATGCCACCTACAACTGGTCGGGTCCGAACGGCTTTACTTCCGATAGCGGTAGACGAGTGCATGGGCACGAGTCCTACGGATAAATACTACCTTTTGGTGACGGGTAGCGGAGGCACGGGCACCCTGAGCTACAGCGGCACTCCGGTGATCAGCGTAGGCAACCAGAAAGTTTACTACGAACCGGCCGGCAGCACGGTCAACGTGACCATCACCGACCAGGCCGCACCGACCAATTGCACTAAAACAGTGAGCGTGACCGCCCCGAGCGGCCACCCGCTGGATATACCGCTGACCGCCAACGTGACCAGTTCGGTGAGTGTCAACTGCTACGATGTAGACTTAGACCGCTGGATCACCTTTAGAGACAACAGCAACAATGCCATCCTCTCCATCAATGACAACATCAACGGAGGGGCGGTAAACAATAATCTGGGCTTGGTGAATGTGACGGTCTACAAAGACGCGGTGGAACCCACGACCTACACCACCGGCCCCAACTGCCAGACCTTTACGGACTTCAAAGCCATGAAGCGCCACTTTAGGGATTACCACCACCAATCCGCCTACGGTGGGCGAGCCGGTGGGCTTAAGGCTTTACTTTACCCAGGCAGAAGCCAATGAACTGCGCACCGCCACGCTGGGCAACAACGGCAATGCCCCGGGTCTGCCCTGCACACAGAACGATGACTTTAGCGACAACACCGGCCTGACCGATTTATTTGTCACCAAGTATAGCGGCACCAACGAAAACGGAGTATACACCGACAACCTGTCGAGCGGCACCTACCGGGTGTTTGGCACCGACTTCGGGATACCGGGCAGTCCGGATGGCCCGCTGACCAAAGCGCCCAACCAGTTCAGCACCGTCTTCAGCGGAGGGCCGGGCTACCACTACGTGCAGTTAAATGTCACCGAGTTCAGCGAGTTCTGGCTGCATGGCAGCTACCATGGTGCCCCGCTGCCGGTAGAGATGATCTACTTCCAGGCGGAGGCGGTGAACAACAGCTACATTAAACTGAGCTGGGCTACAGCCATAGAGATTAACAACGATGGCTTTATGGTAGAGCGCAGCACCGATGCGCAAACCTGGAGCAACATCGGCTGGGTAGAGGGCCACGACAATGCCACCGTGCAGCACGACTACAGCTTTAACGACTACAACGTAGAGGCAAATGTGCGCTACTACTACCGGTTGAAACAGCTGGACAATGACGGGCAGTTTGAATACACCACAATCGTGAGTGAGATGATTACCGCGCAGAGCACCTTTGCGGTGAAAGACTTTGTGCCGAACCCTACGATGAACAACACGAGCCTGTTGGTGAGCAGCAGCGAAGCACAGGAGATAGAAGTGAAGTTTTATGACATTCTGGGTCAGGTAGTGAGCAGCAGCAAACACGCGCTGCACACGGGAGGCAACCAGCTGACGTTCAGTCTGGAGCATCTGGCAGCGGGCACCTATACAGCCGTAGTGACCAGCCACAACGAAGTCTACAGCAAGAAACTGGTGGTGACGAGGTAAGCGTTCCTCCCGGTTCTCAAGACAATGGTCACACCAACGCCTCTTGTACCGGAGGCGTTGGTGTGTTACATATATTAGTGAAATTACTGTGTGTTTATATTTCATTATGCAACCCCAATATCCGCTCCAATTCGTGATAGCCGATATTGAAAAGCGCCTTTAATTGCCGGATGCGTTCCAGCACTACGGCATTCGGTTTCTCTTGCTTCATAGTTTGTATGCCCACGATTAACACGTTCTTGGGAGTGTGTTCGGTGCTGATAAATTCAAACACTTTGGTTTTGTAACCATACGCTTCCAGTATTAATGCACGAATAGTATCGGTCAGTATTTCCGCCTGTCTTTCTTCCAGTATGCCAAACCTGGTTATGGACTTTAAATCATTGGAGGGATGGAGCTGTTTCCGGATTTGCTTATGACAGCACGGTGCACAGATAATCACTTTTGAATTCGCCTGTATGCCCCGGGCAATGGCCTGATCGGTAGCGATGTCGCAAGCGTGTAAGGCAATGAGCATATCGGGCGAAGAGAGTTCCGCAGTGTCAATGGAACCTGTCGTAAAATGCAGATGCTCAAAAGCGGCTTCCGTTGCCAGCGTATTACATTTCTCCACCAACTCGGGGCGGAGCTCCACTCCGGTCATTTCGGGCGAAAGATGAAGTGCGTTTTTGAGGTAGTCATACAAGGCAAAGGTAAGATACCCTTTACCTGACCCCATATCGGCTATACGGAAATGGTTGGGCAGCTGCGCTTCTTTCACAATGCTGTCTACAATCTCTACGTATTTATTGATTTGTCTGAATTTATCCTGTTTGTCGCTTTTTACTTTTCCATCGGTCGATGTAATACCCAACGAATGCAGATATACATTGTTGTCCGCCATCACAAATCGCTTTTTCTCTTTATTGTGCAACAGGTTCGGCATTTCGCGTGGCAATGATTTTTTGACGGATAAAATGGCCTTTTCGTTTTTGGTAACACTCAAGTGATGGCTGGCGGACGACAAAAATAAATCGGCCTTATAAAAATCATGCTGTAGCATTTGATTAACCAACTTGACCGATTCCTCTACGGAGTAGTTTTTAGTAATGTCTTTGGCAGAATAGCGGTACACAAAATTGAGCCGGTAACCGGATTTAAGCTGAACAGGTTTTATGTATACATTTTTCCATTCGCTGGGTTTCTTGCGCGGGTCGCTGAGTGTCATCTTCACCATTTCGCGCTCGGTGGTACTTTTTTCCAGCGTATTCAGAAAGTCATGGATTGCCTGCGGAGGCGAGCTGCTCATAGGCACAATGATAGCTATTTACTACCAGCGAATGAAACAGTATAACTGGTGACGGATGGGGCGTAAATGTGAACAGGCGATGAGCTTACCCTCAAAAGTATCCGCTGCTTTTTTTCATATTTAACCCGACAAAAAAGTAGGATGCAAAAAATATTGGTAGCCAACAGAGGCGAAATTGCTCTTCGCGTAATGAAGAGTGCGCGCGAAATGGGAATAAAAACCGTAGCGGTGTATTCGGAAGCAGATAGAAATGCACCACACGTTCGATATGCCGATGAAGCCGTATGCATAGGACCGGCAGCATCTAAGGATAGCTATTTGCGGGGCGATAAAATTGTGGAGTTTGCCAAACAGCTGCAGGTAGATGGTATTCACCCGGGCTATGGATTTTTGAGCGAAAACGCGGCCTTTGCACGCTTGGTGGAAGAGAACGGCATTACGTTTATTGGCCCAACTCCCGATTCCATCGAAGTAATGGGCAGCAAGTTGGCCGCCAAGGAGGCTGCTAAAAAATTTGACATCCCCATGGTGCCCGGCAGTGGTGGCGCTATTAGTAATGTGGAGGAAGCAAAAGCCATTGGTGAAAAAACAGGCTATCCCATTTTGATAAAGGCGAGCGCAGGGGGTGGTGGCAAAGGGATGCGTGTGGTGCAATCGGCTGATGAGTTGGAAGAGCAAATGCTGCGGGCACAGAGCGAAGCCAGAAGCTCGTTTGGGGATGACAGTGTGTTTATCGAAAAATATGTGGGTTCACCTAAGCATATCGAGGTGCAAATACTGGGTGATAATTATGGCAATATTGTGTATTTGTTTGAACGGGAATGTTCTGTTCAGCGCAGACATCAGAAGGTAGTGGAAGAGGCACCGAGTAGCTGTTTGGATGAAGCGAAACGAAAAGCGATTGGTGAGGCCGCTGTAAAAGTGGGCAAAAGTTGCGCTTACATTGGTGCAGGCACTGTGGAGTTTTTGGTCGATGAACAGTTGAATTTCTATTTCCTGGAAATGAATACCCGTCTACAAGTGGAGCACCCGGTTACTGAAATGATAACCGGTGTAGATCTGGTAAAAGAGCAGATAAAAATTGCCCGCGGTGAACCATTAAGTTTTACGCAGCAAGACCTGCAAATTCGGGGACATGCAGTGGAATTGCGTGTATATGCGGAAGATCCGCTCAATAACTTTTTGCCCGACATTGGTCGTTTAGAGCAGTATAAAAAGCCGGAAGGCCCCGGAGTGCGGGTCGATGATGGATACGAAGAAGGAATGGATATTCCCATATACTACGATCCGATGCTGGCCAAACTTGTAGGATACGGAAAAGACCGCACCGAAGCGATTGACCGACTGCTTCGTGCCATACATGATTACAAAATTGTCGGTGTCAAAAATACCCTCCAGTTCGGGAGGTTTGTATTGCAGCATCCTGATTTTGTGTCCGGAAAGTTTGATACCAATTTTGTCGGCAAAAACTATCAGCCTGAATTATTAAAGCGGGAAGATGAGCATGAAATGGAAATTGCAGCACTCCTGGCACATTACCTTATAGAACAATCCGATGCGAAGCCGCAGGTAACAAGCGCTGTCACTAGCCAGTCCGGTAAAAGCAATTGGGTAAAGAATAGAAGTAGCTACCGCGATTAAAGAGGTTGCTTATTGGCAGTTAACTGTTATGTAAGGGGTAAATACAGGATTGCTGAAGTTGCCCGAACGATCGCGAATGCGTATTTCCCACCGTACGCTGTCAGTAGCTTGCGGAGGAAATTTTTTACACGCTACAGGTGGTGTAATGATGGCAATTTCACCGCTGATATCATCAAATTTTCCTTTAGGTTCAATGTAGGCCGCTTTGTAAACACTCATGTAGCACGAATCGCGCTCATCCAGAATAAACATTGTTTTAAAAGGGTCGTAGTAAAAATTGCTGTTGCCCGATGGCACTTTGCAGGCAAATGGAAGGGTATCTATTGTTTGAGTGCCATCCGGAGCACCAATATCTCCATCGCCATCTGTAAAGCTAATGGTAATCATCAGCGAGTCGCCTTCTATCATGTTTTGCTTAGAAACCGAGATAAACTCAATAGCTGGCACATCTGGGTAAGTGGGTGGTTTTACACAAGATGAAATGCTCAAAAGGAGCAGCGCAACAACAGATAAATTGAATTTCATAGACCGAATAAACTCAATTTGAATTTGTTTATTGCATTTTCGCGCTTTCATTTTTCCAATGTTTCTAACCGATAAAATTTTTGATGTAACTGCCGATACCTTCGATGCGCTAGCGTTAGAAGTGTTTGCTTATCAGTATCAGCAGGTGCCGGTATATCGCGAATATTGTGTGCTGCAAAAACGTTCGCCTGATAATGTAAAGACCGTTTACGATATTCCGTTTCTTCCGATAGAGTTGTTTAAAACCAGGCAGGTGATGGATGAAACAAAGCAGGTGCAGGCCATTTTTGAAAGTAGTACTACTACCGGCAACGTTCCTGCTAAGCATTATGTGGCCGATCTCCATTTATATGAGCAGAGTTTCACCAAGTGTTTCCACTTTTTTTTCGGTGCGGTTACGGACTATGTTATTCTGGCGGTGTTGCCTTCTTACTTGGAGCGGGGAAACTCATCGCTGGTATACATGGCCGATAAATTGATACAGCATAGCAAACAGAACGCCAGCAGTTTTGTGAAAGATGAAGATGGCTATTTATATGATTTGCTGGATGTTTTAAGAACCAGCCAGCGCAAAACCATTTTGCTTGGAGTTACTTTTGCGCTGATGGATTTTGCAGTCAAACATAAGATTGATTTCCCCAGCCTGATAGTGATGGAAACGGGCGGCATGAAAGGCAGGCGCGAAGAATTGACTCGTGAAGAAGTGCATCTGGAACTGCGCACTTCATTTGGCGTTCACAAAATTTTTTCCGAATACGGAATGACCGAAATGCTTTCGCAGGCATATTCTAAAGGGGATGGTGTTTTTCAAGCTCCGCCTTGGTTAAAAGTGTTCACACGCGATTTATATGAGCCAAATAGAATCTTACCGGTTGGAGCAACGGGTGCTGTCAACATTATTGATTTGGCTAACATACATTCATGTTCCTTTTTGGCTACCGGAGATTTGGGCAAAGTGAATAGTGACTTTTCCTTTGAGATATTGGGTCGTGTAACGGGTGCCGAGGTAAGAGGGTGCAATCTTATGTCGCTATGAGGCAGTGGATTTTACATTCTTATCTGGCGAAGTTGTATGCAGACTTTCGATTGCTGTTCTTACTCGTAATCATACTCATTGCCGGTACCGTTTTTCAGGCACTGAAGAGCAGAGAGGAATTTCCCTTACTACTGTATGGTATGTATTCGCTACCCGAAAAGCCCAAATCTGACTATGTTGCCTATTCCATTGTTCTGGAGGGCAAAGAAGTTGTTTATGCTTCTTTGTGGGACGCACAGCGCGAACTGATTCAATCGCCACTCAGCCATTGGGTGCCGCTGCTGGAGAGTCAAAGTTTGTCTGCAACCGATGCGGAGAAATATAAAGCATGGCTATTCAGATATGCTTCGGATATGCGGATGACCGAGGAATACAGGATGGAAGTGTATCGGCTTTCTTGTATCTATAACACTGCCGGATTACCTACCGTAACAGACCGAAAACTTTTGTTTACATACCTTGCCGATGGAACCCGCTGAAACACATATACAGCAAAAAGCGCAATGGGTGTATGGAATATCCATGCTCATTTTTCTATATCGTTTTATGAGTGAGGGGATGTTTACGCAGATGAGCCAGCCTGTATTGGCAAGCAGCGAAAGTGAATGGATTTATACCTGGTTTCTGAGCACCGGTATAGCTTCGTTTATTGTCTCTCACACTTGGGCATCCATCCTCTTCGATTTGTCGCTATTTGCACTGCCAATCCTGCTGGTGCTTTATTTTAACCGCTGGCTGGCCATTTGCTTCACTGCCCTTACCTTGGTTTATTTCCTTTCGTTCAATGTAATAGCCATGCATCATTACCACGGGTTAATTGGTGTGCTGCTGCTGTCAATACCTTTTTGGTTTACCTCCAGCACTAAGTTTACCTTGGCGTGGGACGGAGTGCGATATTATTTCCTCTACATTTTTGCCTCTGCGGCCATCTGGAAGTTAATGCGCGGCAGTGTATTTAATCCTGAGCAAATGTCCTGGATACTGAAGGGCCAGCAGTTAGATTATTTGTTGCAGCACCCAACCGGCATCAGAACAGAAATTCTTTCTTATCTGATTGTAAACACTGCCGTCTCTCATCTGCTTTTGTTGGCGAATACCCTGTTGCAACTCAGTTTCATTATCGGCTTTTTCACCAAGCGATACGATAAGCTTTTGCTTTATGCCGCTGTTCTGTTTTCTATTGCCAATTATATAGTCATGGGTATCGCTTCTTTTGAACTACTCATTTTATGTCTCACTCTGTTCGATTGGAGCAAAATGAAGCCATCCTCAATCGAATAATTAAACATCTTGCAAAACTGGTGTAAAAAATAGGCTGATTATCAGTGGTTTATATGGGTTCGTGTAAAATAAGTAGCCTAAACATTTGCAAACGTGGGTTGTGATTCTACATTTGCGCTCCTTTTTAAAAAGAAACAAACAAATTCAATATGCAATCACGTAGCTACAGCACCCGCACCGTTAAAGAAAGCGAACTTAAGCGCGAGTGGTTTATCGTAGATGCCGAGGGTAAAACCCTGGGCCGAATGACCAGTAAAATTGCTTCGGTTCTCCGTGGCAAACACAAACCCACTTTTACTCCCAATGCCGACTGTGGCGATTTTGTAATCGTTATCAATTCTGCTAAAGTGAGAATGACCGGTAAAAAAATGACTGACCGCTTTTTGGTTCGTTATACCGGATATCCTGGCGGACAGCGTCACGCCACGCCAAAGGAGATTATTGAGAAAAATGCGAACAAGCTGATTGAGCATTCTGTAAAAGGAATGTTGCCAAAAAGCCCGCTGGGCAACCAGATGTTCCGTAAACTTTTTGTTTACGAAGGAGCAGAGCATCCTCATTTGGCACAAAAACCTAAACAACTTATTTAAATCCTAAATCAGAAAAACCATCATGGATAAATTAACTGTAGGAAGAAGAAAAGCAGCGGTAGCCCGTGGCAGCATTAAAGCCGGCAACGGAAGCATTACCGTAAACGGAAAAGACTATAAGGACTTTTTCTCCAATGCATACATGCAAAACAAAGTAGAAGCTCCTTTAAAAGTTTCAGGTATCGAAGGAAAGTTTGATGTGGTCATCAATGTGTTTGGTGGCGGTATCAAAGGGCAGGCTGAAGCTGTGTCTTTGGCAATTGCCCGTGCAATTATTGCCGATGATGCAGAGAAAAGACCGGAGTTGAAAAAGGCAAAACTACTGCGCAGAGATGCCCGCAAAGTGGAGCGTAAAAAGACCGGATTGCGTAAAGCGCGTAAGAGAGAGCAGTTCAGCAAGCGTTAATCTCATTCATCTATTTTTAAAAAATATAATTCTTATAAAATGGAAAGACTCGATCATAAATCACTTCTGGATGCACAAGTACACTTCGGTCACCTTCGCAGAAAGTGGAATCCCAAAATGTTGCCTTACATTTTCGGTGAAAAGAAGGGCATTCACATCATTGACCTGAATCGCACAGCCGACAAATTGGAAGAAGCTGCTGCTGCGGCTCGTTCTATCGCCAAGAGCGGAAGAAAAATCATGTTTGTAGCTACTAAAAAGCAGGCAAAGGAAGTAGTGAAACAAGCTGCTACCCGCGTAGGTATGCCATATGTTACCGAAAGATGGTTAGGCGGTATGTTGACCAACTTTACCACCATTCGCAAAAGCATTAAGAAAATGCAGAGCATTGAGAAAATGCTGGGCGATGGAACCCTGGAAAGCGTAACCAAGAAAGAAAAACTGGTGTTGACTCGCGAGAAAGAGAAAATGGAGAAGGTATTGGGTGGTATCGCAGGTATGAACCGTGTGCCGGCTGCTTTATTCCTGGTAGACATCATGCACGAGCATATCGGATTGAAAGAAGCACAGCGTTTGAATATCAATACCATTGGTATGGTGGATACAAACAGCGACCCTACAAAAGTAGACTTCGCCATTCCTGCAAATGATGATGCAGCTACCTCTATCGCACTCATCACCAACTACATTGCCGATGCAATTGCTGAAGGATTGGCAGAGCGCACCGCAAATGCAGAAGGCAACGACCTCTCAGAAGATGAAGATAACTTCGATGATAGCAACCTCGATGCAGACGTGAATGCAGAAGAGGACAAGGGCGATGGTAAAGGACGCGGCAGAAAGAGAACCACAGGTGCAGGCGGACAGGGCAGAAGCAGAACCCGCACCGGTACAGGCGCTGGCGGACCTAAAAAATAAGCTTTCTAAGAGCTTACTTTTTAAGTAAATAATTCAGGTTGCCAGGTTCATCAGGACTTGGCAACTTCATTTAAAAATCAACAATTAAAATTTTAAACAATGACAGTTACAGCAGCACAAGTAAACGAATTGAGAAACCTGACCGGTGCAGGTATTATGGATTGTAAAAAGGCGCTCACAGAAGCTAATGGGGATGTGCAGGCCGCTATCGATTTTTTGCGTAAAAAGGGCGCTAAAGTGGCTGAGCTTCGTGCAGGCCGTGCAGCAGCAGAGGGTGTAGTAGTAGCAAAAACATCAGCCGATAACAAAAAAGGGGTAGCCGTATATCTTTCTTGCGAAACAGATTTTGTAGCAAAGAACGAAGACTTTGTGAAGTTGGCCGTTTCCATTGCCGATGCGGCTTTGGCTGCCGGTTCAAAGACGGCCGATGAGGTGTTAGCTTTGTCTTTGGGCAATGCTACGGTAAAAGACGTGGTGCAGGAGAAAGTTTCGGCTATCGGTGAGTTGATTAACGTATCTGCTTATGCATCTATTGAGGGTGAAAGCGTAATTGCCTACAATCACATGGGTAACAAAATAGGTGTGTTGGTTGCCTTGAACAAGGGATTAAATGATGCCGTAGCCACTGTAGGAAAAGATGTGGCTATGCAAATTGCCGCCATGAATCCATTGGCTGTAGATGCATCTGGCGTAGCTCCTGAAATTTTGGAAAGAGAAAAAACAATTGCACTGGAAAAAGCAGCTGCATCCGGTAAGCCGGCCAACATCCTTGAAAAGATCGCAGAGAGTGCAGTGAACTCTTACATCAAAGAAAATACATTGCTTACTCAGCCATTCGTAAAAGACGGTAGCAAAACAGTAGCGCAAGTACTGGGCGGTGCTGAAAGCGGATTGACTGTGATTGCATTCAGCAGAGTGGAAAGAGGCGCTAAGTAATCGCCATTCCAACTAATTTTGTAAAACGCGCTCCGACACCGGAGCGCGTTTTGTTTTTTACTCCGAGGGCATGGCTATAGCGCACGCCAGATAAATGAGTAGTCCCGCACCGGCAGTGACAAATGCAATCAGGAAAGCAATGCGCACAAGAGTTGGGTCTATGTCGAAGTAATTTCCCAAGCCCCCGCATACGCCAAAAATTTTCCTGTCTTTAGATTTTACCAGCCTTTTATCCATAGTAGATTCTTTTTTCAAATTTATTTATTCTAACGATGGATGATTGGTGGCATAGACGAGGCACTAAGCCAACCGTATGCGGTCCTTTTGAACGCGTAAGTTTTTTCAAAACACAGTATCGCGTTTCTTGAAATGTTCTTTGCTTTGCGCTGTCAAAAAAAATAACATGAAACTGAAACAACTACACCCATTTTTAATTGCACTTATTGCAACCGTTCAGGTAAATGCACAATGCACTGCATCTATTAATTATCAGAATACACCCAACGGTCCTACGTTATTTTGGGCCGATAGCATTGTGTGCCCCGGCAGTTCACTTACCTATGCCTGGGACTTTGGCGATGGCAGCACGGCTACCGGACAGCAGACCTCACATATTTTTCAGCAGAGCGGCATGTTGGTTACCTATAATGTATGCCTCACACTAATAGACTCGGCCACCAACAACGGATTGTATACCACCTGTATTACATTAGTTTACCCCGACACAGCTCAGAGTTGCTATGCGGATGTAGTGTATACCAACACCGATTCACTCTATAGCTTTACGGCAACATGCACCGGCACTGCCCCGTTTACTTATAGTTGGACGGTGAACGGACAGAATATCTCCACGTTTGGTGCGCTAAGCTTGGTTATTGACACCTTGAATAATTCCAATACTGTAGATGTGTGTGTACATATTACAGATGCAAATGGCTGCGTATCCAGCAACTGTGCCTACATTTCAAACGCGAATCAGCCCAACCCATGTAACACGTATGCTACATACACCAACCAGGATAGTCTCTATACCTTTTTCACAACCAGTATAGGCGGAACACCAGCCGTGTATAACTGGACCATTGACAGCATGGTTGTATCTACAACCGGCAGCAGTTTTACCACGGTGTTAACAGCCGGGGTGCATGTAGTTTGCGTAACAGTGATAGATGCAAGTGGCACTACCTGCTCCGATTGTATATACATATCTAACGCACCGGGTGGCGTAAATACCTGCCAGGCTTATTTTGTTATTTATCCGGATTCTGCAAATGGCCAAAGTGGTGTTTACTACGGCTTTAATTACAGCAGCCAGTCCCCCAACCAAAATGTGCTTTGGAATTTTGGGGATGGAACAACCTCTACCGATCCTTACCCGGTGCATACCTATGCACAGCCCGGCAGCTATATTGTTTGTCTCACTATCGGTTCTCCCAACACCACCTGCTACGATACGTATTGTGACTCGTCTTTCTATGTATTTAAAACGGAGGCAGGTTTAATGAGCCAGTTGACCATCATGAACCCCACCGGAATTAACGAAACCAATGAGGAAAATAACTGGAGCGTCTATCCCAATCCGGTGAGTGATAAACTACATTTATTATCTGACGAGGCGATTGAACTGGTAACTATTTACACGTTGCAAGGACGTATTGCATTAGCAGTAAAACAACCGGGCAATATGATTCATGTGGCAGACTTACTGCCTGGGGTGTATGTGCTGGAATCTCGTTCGGCAGGTCAAATGATGCGAACTAAACTCATAAAGAATTAAATAAATGTTTTATCTGATTATTGCTCAAAAAAATCCTGCGGTGCATCACCGCAGGATTTTTTTTGATGTGAATGACGATGCTTCATCTCCATTACTTATTATTAGTCTTGCGTTTCTAAATCTGAACATTGAGACAGAAGAATAATTGGTATGTAATTACAGGAGGCCCCAGCTCGGGGAAAACCACACTCATCAATCGGCTCAAGGAATTAGGCTATAAAACGACAGAGGAAATCGCTCGCCACTACATGGATATTCAGCGCGAGAATGGCCACCCGGTGGAAGAAGTGCGCAGCCATCAGAACGAATTTCAATTGGCGGTTTTGCGGATGCAGGTAGAAGTGGAGCAGCAATTACTTCCCGAGGAGGTAGTCTTTCTGGATCGTGCTATACCGGATGCGCATGCTTACTACCACTTTTTGCATATACCGGAGCACCCGGAGTTGGCAAAGGCATTAGAAAATGTTTCTTACAAAAAAGTATTCATTCTTGATTGCCTTCCTTTGGTGAACGACTACGCCCGTGTAGAAAATGAGGAGGCACAACTTAAAATTCATGAAGAGTTGATAGCTGTGTATGAGGCCTTGCCCTTTCCTGTAGTGCGAGTGCCGGTGCTCTCGGTGGAGGAGCGGGTCGCTTTTGTTTTAAATAATCTATAAGCATAAAAAAACAGCGCGAGCCTGCGGCTCGCGCTGTTTACACTGCAGTATAATGCAAAGCTTTAGAAACGCTCCAATCCACTGAAGTGGAATGCTGCTTCAATAGCGGCATTTTCATCGCTGTCGCTGCCGTGTATGGCATTGCGCTCAATATTCTTTGCAAACAATTTTCTTACGGTTCCTTCATCTGCTTTCTCCGGGTTGGTAGCTCCTATCAGTTTTCTGAAATCGGCCACTGCGTTATCTTTTTCCAGAATGGCGGCTACAATGGGGCCTTCGGTCATAAAGGCAATCAATTCGCCAAAGAATACTTTCTCTTTGTGAATAGCATAAAACTCTTCGGCTTTCTCTTTAGATAAACGGCTGAGTTTCATGGCCTGAATTTTAAATCCTGCCTGGATAATCATGTCAATGATTTTTCCGCTGTGTCCGTCAGCTACTGCATCGGGCTTAATCATGGTAAGTGTAATGCTCATATTCTTGTGTATTATTTTTTAATCGCGGGCGAAAGTATTTTTTTTTCAGAGAATGGAACTGTTTTAATACTTACGCGTAAACTAGCTCCAAATGAAAGACAAGGAAATGTGCTTACCGTTAGAATACCGAAGAATGGTGATGATTTTCTGTTGCCTGATTTCGATAGGTTTTTCTTATGGCCAAATGAAATCGACTACCAGCAAAAGCCAGTTTATGGTTCAGGTAGACGAAAATACGGTGGTCAAAGATTCGCTGGGGAATCGAATTGCCTTTCCGATGGTTATGAAACTGCTCTCCGGTGGTGCCTATACGCTCGACCCTGTGCGCGATAAAAATGGAAAGGCGTATGAGTATAAACTACGCGCTGCTAAAAGGACTGATGCCGGAAACAGAGAAACTGTGATCAGAAACCCCGGTGAGGAAAACTTACCGAAGCCACGATTAGGCGATACGCTCCCTGCGTTTGAGTTGAAAGATATGAATGGCCATACGGTTACTAAAACCGACTTGATTGGAAAGGTAGTGGTTATCAATTTCTGGTTTAGCTTATGTAAACCTTGCCTGTACGAAATGCCCGCTATCAACGAACTGGCAGCAACTTATAAGGGGCGGAGCGATATCCTTTTTCTGGCACCCAATTGGGAAAAACGCGAACCGATAGAGAAGTTTATGACCATGCAGAAGATGGAGTATCTCGTTTTCCCGGAGGCTATTCCGCTTATCGATGCACTAAAAATCAGAGCCTACCCTACCAGTTTGGTAGTGGGGAAGGACGGAAAAATTACCGCCTCTTATGCAGGAGGTATGGTGGGTATAGAAGGATTATTGAAGACCGCTATCGACAGCGCACTTGCCAGATGACGGCTAAAGCTCAAACAATCCATCTACCGACAAGTAACGTTCACCGGTATCATAATTAAAACCCAGGATTGTTTTACCAGCCGGAATTTCGCTCAGTTTCTTACCAATGGCAGCCAGTGTGGCTCCGGACGAAACACCTCCCAAAAGTCCTTCCAGTTTAGCTGCGCGGATAGCATATTCAAATGCCTCTTCTTTAGTCACCTGTATCACACCGTCCAGAATTTTTGTGTCCAGGTTTCCGGGAATAAACCCGGCACCAATACCCTGAATGGGATGCGGGGCCGGACTACCACCACTGATAACCGGTGATGCTGCCGGTTCCACTGCATATACTTTCAGGTGTGGAAACCGGGCTTTTAACACGCGCGCAACACCAGTGATGTGGCCGCCTGTTCCAACCCCTGTAATCAGATAATCTATGCCCTCGGGGAAATCAGCGATTATTTCCTGTGCTATGGTGCGAACGTGTGCCTCCACATTGGCAGCATTGTCAAACTGTTGGGGCACCCAACTATTTGGAGTGGAAGCGGCCAGTTCGTTGGCCTTTTCAATGGCTCCTTTCATCCCTTTTTCGCGCGGGGTAAGTTCAAAAGTAGCTCCGTATGCTTTCATCAACCTTCTGCGTTCCAGACTCATGCTCTCCGGCATTACCAAAATAATTTTGTAGCCCTTTACTGCGGCTACCATAGCCAAACCAATTCCGGTATTGCCGGAGGTAGGTTCAATGATGACGCTACCTTTTTTAAGCAGCCCCTTCTTTTCAGCATCTTCTATCATAGCGAGCGCTATGCGGTCTTTGATGCTTCCTCCCGGATTTTGTTTTTCCAGTTTTATCCAAACGTGGTGCGCCTCACTAAAGAGATGATTGATGTGCAAATGAGGTGTGTTGCCAATTGATTCGAGAATGTTATTCAGTTTCATGAGAGTATGTTTTTTCGTTTACGTTTTTTACTAGTCAGATTTTAAATCACAAAATCAATCACTTCCTTCAGTTCGCTTTTGTCGCGGATGTGTACATCACTTTTGTGGTATACAATCGAAAACGGGAGCACGCTTTCAGTAAGCCACACATTGCCGCCAATAACACTTTCGTGTCCAATGGTGGTATCGCCACCCAGAATGCAGCAACCTGCATATAAGATTACGTTGTCCTCAATAGTAGGATGGCGCTTGGTGCCTTCGTTCTCTTTTCGCACTGCCAATGCACCTAATGTTACGCCTTGATACATTTTTACATAATTACCTATCACGGCTGTTTGACCAATGACAATACCGGTTCCATGGTCAATAAAGAACGGATTGCCGATTTGTGCCCCCGGGTGTATATCAATGCCGGTTTTGCTATGGGCATATTCGGAGATAATTCTGGGTAGGATTGGAATTTTGAGTTGATAAAGTTCATGGGCAATCCGGTAGATAGCGATAGCGTAGAAGCCGGGATAGGCCACAATTACTTCTTCTATACATTCTGCAGCCGGGTCGGCTGTTACAAACAATGCAGCATCCTTTAGTAATTGTTCCTGCACCTTGGGTAGTTGGGCAAAAAAGGTATGGATGGTCTCCTTTTGTATATCCACTGCAGCGTGTTCACCGGGTAGTAACTCCTGGAGCATTCTTTTCAGTTTGCTGATTCGCTCGTCTGCAATCTCCTCCTGAAAATCAAACACGGCTTCGGTGGGGAAAAGAAAGTCAATGAGTTCATCTGTAAACCGATGCGCCAAGGTGCGCGATGGTAAATGTCGGAAATCTGTTTTTGTATATGTATTCATCTTCTTTGGTATAAAAAAAGCCCCTCACAGTGTGAAGGGCTCAGCTATTTTCTATTTTAAGTTTTAGTCAAAACAAATCTACTGCCAAACCCCAAGGGATTTACAACACGCACAACAAACAGTAGGAGAATAAAGTTTCATAGACCGAAAATAGGAACGGTTTTGATAATTGAAAGTGTTTAGTTGAACTCGCTGCCCTCTTGCGCCATTTTTAGCAAGGTAGCAGGCACCGCAAAACGCTCTCCGTATTTCTGATGCAATTCAGCAGCACGTGCGGCAAATTCCTTTACGCCATAATCGTTGATGAATTGTAAAGTGCCTCCTTTGAAGGGAGCAAAGCCCCACCCGAAAATAGAGCCAATGTTGCCATCGGGTACATTGCGCAATACATTTTCTTCCAGGCAGCGTACGGTTTCAATCGCTTGAATAAACATCATGCGGTCTATCATTTCTGCCTGTGACAATTCTTTATTCCCATTGCTGCTGCCAAACAGTTCACCCAAACCGCTCCACAAATGTTTTTTGCTGTCTTTCGGATATTCGTAGAAGCCGGCACCGGATGCTTTGCCGGTTCGTTTTAGATCCAGCATTTTATCAATCACTTCGTAAGCATGATGACTGGGTATTGCTTTTCCTTCTGCCTTCAAGTCTTCGATAGTCTGTTTGCGAATGTGTGCAATCAGCGATAGCGATACTTCATCGGTGAGTGCTAATGGGCCCACCGGCATGCCCGCTTGCAAACCGGCCGCTTCTATGGTGCGTGCGTTATTTCCTTCTTGCAGCAGCGCAATGCCTTCCAATACGTAGGTAGCAAATACGCGCGAGGTGTAAAACCCTCTGGAATCGTTGACCACAATCGGTGTTTTCTTAATGGCTTTTACAAAGTCAAAAGCGCGGGCAAGCGTTTCATCGTTGGTATCTTTGCCAACGATGATTTCTACCAAAGGCATTTTATCGGCCGGTGAAAAGAAGTGGAGTCCGATAAAATTTTTGGGGCGAACTGATGCCGTAGCTAAACCGGAAATGGGTAGGGTAGAAGTGTTTGAAGCAAAAATGCCTGACGGATTCATCTGTGCTTCTGCTTCTGCAGTCACCTTCGCTTTTAGTTCGCGGTTTTCAAACACCGCTTCAATAATTAAATCGCAATCTTTTAAATCTTCTGCTTTGGAGGTAGCCAGGATTTTATTCAAAATGCCATCTGCTTTTTCCTGACTCATTTTCCCTTTGCTCACGCGCTTTTTCAAAATGTTTTCGGAGTAGGCTTTGCCTTTTGCTGCTGCTTCCTCACTTACATCTTTCAGCACTGTTTCCATACCACTCATGGCGCAGCAATAGGCAATACCGCTGCCCATCATGCCGGCACCCAACACGCCCACTTTTTTAAATTCTCCTTTCACTTCTGTTTTGGGACGCGAGTTTCCGGCATTGATAGCATTCAATTGTTGCCAGAAAACCTTAATCATATTCTTAGCCACTTTACCGGTGGCCAGTTGTGCAAAGTAGCGCGACTCAATTCTTGTTGCGGTATCAAAATCTACCAGTGCGCCTTCCACTGCGGTGCACATAATCGCCAGGGGAGCCGGATAGTTGTTATATGTTTTTTTGGCCAATACCGCAGGGGCCACCGGCAGCATTTGTGCTACTTTAGGATTGGTAGGTGCTCCGCCCGGCATTTTATAACCGCTTTCGTCCCAAGGTTGTTTCGCGGTTTTGGTGGCCAGTATCCAAGCCTTTGCTTTTTCGATAAGCTCCGTTTTATCTTTTACCAGTTCGTGAATTAAACCATCGGCTAATGCCTGTGCCGGAGTTACTTTTTTGCCCTCGGTTAGATAACCCAATGCAGGTTGCAAACCCAGTAAGCGAACCACTCGAGTTACTCCACCACCGCCCGGCAACAAACCGAGCGTTACTTCGGGCAAACCGAGTTGTGTTTTGGGATGATCTATCACTATTCTGCGATGGCAGGCCAACGTAATTTCAAACCCTCCACCCAGCGCAGTGCCATTAATGGCCGCTACCACCGGTTTACCTTGTGTTTCTATATAGCGCAAGCCGGCTTTAAACTCATTAGCTCTGTCAAAAAAATACTGGGCCGATGTTTCTTTAAACATCTCATCAATATCGGCACCGGCCATGTAGGTTTCTTTAGCTGAGGCAATAATGATACCTGCAATACTGTCTTTTTCTTGTTGCAGTCGGGCTACGGCAGCTTTAAAGGCCTCCCCAAATGCCATATTAATCACGTTGGCAGATTTCCCCGGCAAATCCATGGTAAGGGTTACAATGTTGTTTTCGTCTTTCTGATAATTGATAGCCATATTTGTTGATTGAGGATGTAAAGATGTGTTCTGTTTTGCAAGGATAAAGTAGTAGGCGACAAATTCAAACAACTGTTTGAAAAAATCAACATAAAAAAGCGAGCCGGAAAATTTTCCGGCTCGCTTTTGAAAAAGAACATGGATGAATTAGTCTTTGATCAATCGGAGTGTTTTTTCGCTTCTGTTAGCTTTTACTTTTACGTAATATACTCCTGCAGCCAGGGCCTCCAGGTTAAATGTTTCCAGCGCTGTGTTGGTAGAGAGAATGGTTCTGCTTATGCAGTTTTGCCCCATGGTGTTAAAGAAATCCATGCGCACTTCTGATTCTTCCGCCAGGCTGATGCTGATACTCACCGAATGATTGGCCGGGTTAGGGTACAGTTTAACTTCTGATAGTATAGAAGCATCACTGATGCCTACAATAGTGAGCGTGGCACTCTGCACCTTTACGCAGCCATTCGCATCAGTAACGGTCACAGTATAAGTTCCTGCGCCCAGGTTGCTGGCGGTGGCCGTGGTGCTGCCATTGCTCCAGGCATAGGTATATGGAGCTACTCCACCGCTGGCCGATGCCGATACCGATCCGTTGTTTCCTTGTGTGGGATTCACTCCGGATACCGACACCGTAATGTTGGAGTTATCGAGCACGGTAGCCACTTGTGTTACCACACATCCGGCTGCATCTGTAATGGTTACAGTGTAAGCCCCCGCAGCAATACCGGTGAGGTCTTCGGTGCTGGCACCATTGCTCCACAAATAAGAATAAGGAGCACTACCACCCACCACCGTTAAATTGATGGCCGGAGCCTGCTGGCAAGTGCCATTGGTAGTTTGCACAGACGGAATAGGAGAAGAACTAACGCCCACGCTGCCGGCTGCTGAAGCGCTGCACTGGTTGGCATCAAACACCGATACAGTGTATACCCCTTGTGCCAGTCCGCTGGCGGTGGCCTGTGTGCTGCTGTTGCTCCAAAGGTAGGTAAATGAACCGGTGCCTCCATTGGCCGATACGGTGGCTGAGCCATTGGCTGTGCCGCAACCTGCATTGGTGGTATTCACACTGGCAATAATGGGTGCCGGATTGGAAATGGCCACCGACTGCACTGCCTGACACTGCGCTGCATCGGTTACTGTAGCTACATAAATACCTGCAGCCAGGTTACTGATGCTGGAGGCGCTGCCTCCGGTATTCCAATTGTAGGTGTAAGGAGAAGCGCCACCGGTTACGGTAACAGATGCATTGCCATTGCTACCCCCAAAACAGCTGGGTGCAGTAGACGAAATGGTAACGGTAGGTGCACCCACATTACTTACGTTCGCCACACCGGCAATGGTGCATTGTGTTGCATCGGTTACAGTCAGGGTATATCCTCCGGCTGCCACATTGCTGATTGTTGCATTGGTTCCTCCATTGCTCCAGTTATAGGTGTAAGGGCCGGTGCCGCCACTCACGGTGGCAGTGGCACTACCTGTGCTTTGACCGCAGGCCGCCTGTGTAGTGCCAAACGTTATCCCCAAAGTAGATGGTGTGGTAGAAATGCTTCCCGATGCTGTAGCGGTGCATCCGTTGCTGTTGGTAGCAGTTACCGTGTATGTACCGGCTGCCAGGCTGGTGATGGAGCCGGCTGTGGAGCTGTTGCTCCAATTATAGGTAATTCCACTGCTGCCACCGTTGGTGATGGCCGTTGCCACTCCATTATTCTGGTTGCAGGTAGCATTGGTGGTAGACACGCTCACCGTAAAGTTACTGGCTTGATTGTTCACCGTCATAGCGGTGGAAGCCGTGCACTGGTTAGCGTCTGTTACTGTTACGGAATAACTGCCGGGGCCCACATTGTTTACGGTTTGTGTCGTAGCTCCATTGCTCCAGGCATACACGTTGTTTCCGGAACCACCGGTTACCACCACCGATACCGAGCCGTTTTGCAAATTGCAAATGGCATCGTTTGCATTCGGGCTCAGTGCCAGTGGGCCGAGCGGTTGCGATATATTGGCCGTGGCCGTGGCTGAACATTGACGGTTGTCGGTGACAGTTACAGTGTAGGAGCCGGCTGCTTTATTGCTGATGGTAGCTGAGGTACCGCCACCGCTCCAGCTATAAGAGTAAGGCGACTGTCCACCGGCCGGTGTTACGGTAGCACTGCCCGTGCTTCCGCCAAAACAAGCAACTGCCGTGGCATTGGTGCTGGCAGTAGGATTGGCGTATACGGTCACATAATTTGTTTGTGTAGAGGTGTTGCTGCCGTTGGCATTCGATACGGTGAGCACTACATTGTAGTTGCCGGCTGTAGCATATGTTACAGTCGGGTTGGATGCGCTGGAGGTGGCCGGTGTGCCTCCGGCAAAAGACCAGCTATAGCCGGTAGGAGAGCCTGTAGAAGTACTGTTGAAAGTTACGGTGCTGCCAGCACACACGGTATTGTCGTTGGCGTTGAACGAAGCGGTAGGGCCTTGTCCGGCACTGGTGGTGCACAGGATGGGGAATATCACATTGCTCATGCCATTGCCAAACACCGAATCGTAGGGGTGCCAGGTCAGGTCGTCCCATTGTTCCCAGCCATCGCCACCCGAAGGTGAGTTGAAGGTGGTGGTGACACACACTACGGTGTCGCCCGCCAGGTAAGTCATTTCAAAACCGATGAAGAAGTTTCCATTCACCGTAGCAGGAGAGGAGAAGGTAACCGGAGTGAGCGACTGTGCCGCTACATTCGCAGCAATAGAACTGATGAGCACATTGGCCGATGCCAGCGTGTTGCCGGGCGAGCCACCGGCTCCGGTAGTATCCCACACTTTGGCGGTGATGCTGGAAGTGGCCGGGTTCAGCGTTTTGGCCAGTCCGAAATAAAACAAGCCACCGGTTACCTGTGCCCCCGGTGAAGGGTTTACATAAAACTCGGCTTTGCTTTTATCCTGATAACTATTGTGCCCCGATACATATCCGGTAGCCCCGCTGGCGGGGTTGTAAACGTAATAGGTCAGCGTATCGTTGGCAAACAGATTAGAAAGCGTATCGCAGCTCTGTGTGCCACCGGCTGCCACTACGGTAATGTAGTTGGTTTTGGTTTCGCCATCGCTGCCGCCACTATTGCCGGCTGTGAGGGTGACGGTGTATTGCCCCACGGTGTTGTAGGTAATAACCGGGTTTTGAACCGAAGAAGTAGCCGGAGTGCCTCCTGCAAAGTTCCATGCCCAGGTGGTGGGGGTATTGGTAGACAAATCGGTGAACGATACCGAACTGCCTACGGTGACGGTAGTGGGAGTGCCCGAGAAGTTGGCCACCGGTGCCACAGCCTGTTGCGGAGTGGCATTATACAGATTCACATTATCTACAAAAATGTTGTTGCCATAGTCGCTGATGTTTACAAAGGCAAAACGCACATTGGTTTGGCCGGCCAGGGCACTCAGCGATACAGAGTCTTGCTTCCATTGGGCTGCTGTGGGCACAAAATTATTGGTGGTGGCGTTGGCGGTAGCCAGCGAAGTGCCGCCTCTTTTCCAGAGCGAAGTCCAGCTGACTCCACAGTTGGTGGAATACATTACCTCAAGCGAATCATTGTATCCGGTTTGGTTGTAGCGGGCATAGGCATAATCCCATTTAATCCGTCCGCCCGATACGCCTGAAAAATTATAGGAAGGCGTAATGAGCCAGTCTTTTTGCCCGGCACCGTTATAGTTGAAGTTATTGACATACGCAGAGGCCGAAGAAGCGCCAAAGCCTCCGGCCGAGGTGGTGCGCTGCCAGGTATCGGCTGCATCGGGGTTATTTAAACTCCAGCCGGCAGGTGGAAAGGTGGTGCCCTGAAAGCCTTCTACCAGTGGCAGAGCCGAAGAGCCCGATACGGTGATGTAAGCCGTTTTGGTTTCCACATCTGATTGTGCGCCCGAGGTAACGGTGAGCGTAACCGTGTAAGTGCCGGCTGCCGCGTAAGTAACTGTGGGGTTTTGTGCGGTAGAAGTAGACGGTGTTCCACCGGTAAACTGCCAGGCATAGGTCAAATTGCTGCCGCTGGATTGGTTGGTGAAAGTCACCGTTTGTCCGCTGCAAATGCTGGTGCTGCTGGCAGTGAACGCTGCCACGGGGCCGTTGCTGGTGCCGCAGGCGGTGTTGTTGGTCACTAAGCTGGAGCGGATGTTGGTGAGCACGGTGTTCATGTAGTTGGCCTGTTGCGTGGTAAAGAGCACGGTGCAGTCGGAGTAATCCATGAAGTTTTCAATCTGGTCGCCATAGGCGGAGTTGCCCGCGCAGGAGGTAACAGGCGAGCAGCCAAAGTTGGCTTGCTTGGAATCGGGTGTATCGCTGAAACCATCATCGGTTTGCGGAAACACGTTTCCGCAGGCGTTGGAAGCTGCATCGCCCCAGGTATGGTGCAAGCCCATGTAATGGCCTATCTCGTGGGTCAGGGTTCGGTTGCCGCTGCCCAGGCCAATGTTATAGGCTACCACAATGCCATCAATGCTGCTGCCGTGCAATCCGTTGCCGGTGGCCGGCACGTAGGAATAGCCCGCCACTCCACCGGTGGAGGGCGAAGAACCGCAAATGTTCACCACCCAAATGTTGAGGTATTTCAGGGGGTTCCAGGCATTATCGCCATTGGTGTTGTTGCTTTTCATTTTGTCTGTTTCGGTATTGGAATCAAAACAGGTTTCGTTGGTGGCTTTGTGAATAATACCATTGGTGGGGTTGCCATTGGGGTCTACGGTGGCCAGGCAAAATTCAATTTGTGCATCGGCCCCCAGTGGCTGCACCACCGAGCGGGCGGTGTTAAAGTCGCTGTTCAGCTTGCGATAGTCTGCATTCACCTGTGCCAAGGTTTGCTGTATCAGGGCATCCGACACGTTTTGTGCAGTTGTGTTATATAAGATGTGAAACACCACGGGTATGGTGCGTACCGCCCGGTTGCTGTAAAAGGGGTCCTGATAACCCGTGGCCTGATGCTTGAGCAGGGCCTGCTCGGCTTCCTGCATTAAATGGTCATACAAAGGGTCGATGGCTCTGCGGTGATTAACGGCCTCGGTGGTGTAGCAAATGCGCTGTGCCATAGCCGTGGAAAGGCTCAAGGCCAGCAGAAGAAACGAGAAGATTTTTCTCATGAAAAAATGGATTTGGTTTAAAAAAACGGTAGCGAATCTATTCCAAAATAGTAAACGCGGAAGTGGTGGGCGGGGTTGCATCCTGCACGGCTGCCCAGGCTGGCTCTTTTTCTGTTTTTTGTGCTGCGCTGGTAGTAGGTACACGAGCAGGGCCCGGGCTGCGTTGCCGAACTTTTTGGCACCGGAGGGGTTAATGAAACTTAACCTTTCATTTCTTCGCGTATGAATCAATATCTCATTGTAGGCCACAGCTCCGGAATAGGACAGGCCATTGCCCAAAAACTGAGCGCGGAGCACCGCGTATATGGCACGCATTGCAAGCATCAGCCGCAGACCCTGCCCCAAAATACCACCACCCACTTTCTGGATGTGCTGCAGCCCGACCCGGACCTCGGCTTTTTGCCCCCTGCCCTGGATGGACTGGTCTACTGCCCCGGAGCCATTTTGTTGCGGCCTTTTGCCCGCCTCAGCGAGGCCGATTTCCTGAACGATTACAAACTGCAGGTATTGGGTGCCATAAAGGTGATACAGGCCTGCCTGCCCCGCTTAAAGAACAGCCCGCAGCCCGGCATCGTGCTTTTTAGCACGGTGGCGGTGCAAACGGGGTTTAATTTCCATAGCGTGGTCAGTGCCAGCAAGGGGGCCATTGAAGGGCTCACCCGGGCTTTGGCGGCCGAGCTGTCGCCCACTATACGGGTCAATTGCATAGCGCCCTCCCTTACCCACACGCCTATGACTCAGGCCCTGCTGAGCACGCCCGAAAAAATAGAGGCTCAGGCCCAGCGCCATCCTTTAAAAAAGATAGGCAGCCCCGACCAGGTGGCAGACGCTGCCGTGTTTCTGCTGCAGGACAGCAGTGCCTGGGTCACCGGCCAAATCCTCCGGGTGGACGGGGGCATAAGCAGTATTCGATAAACAGGGCAGGGGGCGGGGGGCTAAGAATGGAGAATGATAGGATTAATAATGAACAATTGGCAATAAGCCATTCTTTGTCGCTTTTTGTCTGCCGCAGAGGAGCTTGGGGCAAAGATTCCATACGCCATGGTTCCCGCTCGCGCACAGACTCGGCTTTGGGAGACCTCAGCGGTCCGATGGCCTTCCCCAGGCGCTTAAGGGTTCCGGTTTTGGGTTGGGGCTTGCTCATTGTTGGGTGCTGATGGTCCAATTAAGTCATTTGCTGCAAGAGTGCCGGACCCTTTTTGGCAAAATAGGGCCAAAGCTCCCCCATTTAGGCCTGTTTTTGTGCCAAAAAAGCGAAAAGGTATACGGGTGACCCTTTCCGCTATAGCTGTGACGCTTTCCGATACAGCGGTAACCCTTTCCGATATAGCGGTGACGCTTTCCGATACATCGGTAACGCTTTCCGATATAGCGGTGACGCTTTCCGATACAGCGGTAACGCTTTCCGATATAGCGGAACGGGCAAAGGGTATAGCGGATTGGACAAAGGGTATGGCGGTGACGCTTTCCGCTATAGCGGAAAGCCTGATTGCTGTATTCAGTCGGGGACACTGCGTTCCTAAAATGCAGTTCTGTGTTCAGAATCGGGGCAACCGAATACAGAAAGGCAAAAATGCCCGGGGTTATACTTGCCGCCTATAAATTACATTTGGGGCTTACAAAGGAAAAGAGCCGGACCTGGCGTCTAACCTTTAAACCCAAAATCTACAGCATGAAATCATGTTTTCCGCTTTTATGGCTTTGCTTGCTGGCCGCTGGCGCACAAGCACAAATCAGTCCTGCCATTACAGCCTGGCTGCAAAATACCACTCAAACCGGCTCTTACTACGTGGCCGGTAACCCTACTGCCATCGGCAACGGCATTTTGGTCAACTGCCAAAAAGTGGAATACAGCACCGGTAATGTTTACATCACCACACAGGGGGTGCCTGCTTATGCTACGGGGCCTTTTCAGGATGGCAACCCCTCTCAGGCCCAAAGCCAGAACGCCATTTTTAAATTCCCCTTGCAGCCGCAGCAAAACACCGGCACTCCCACCCCTACCACCGGGGGCAACATAGGGGTGTTTATAAACGGTGTGGCGCTGTTCGACTATCGCGATGGCGTGGCCTGGAACACTAACACCAACGCCCTGTGCGGTGGCCCCGGCAACCCCACCTGTCCGGGCGGTCCCAATGCCGCTATGTCCTGGAATCGCGATGCCGTGCCGGCCGAGCGCCCCGGCTTCGATTGTTCCAAAGGCCATCCGGCTATGGGCAACTATCATCACCACCAAAACCCCTCGGCTTTCAAACTGGATAAGAATGTTATTTCCACCGTGTGCAACTTGTACGATGCCGATGGACTTTATGTAATTGATTCTGCCCAGCATAGCCCCCTCCTTGGTTTTGCGTATGACGGGTACCCTATATATGGGGCTTACGGCTACAAAAATACGAATGGCAGCGGAGGCATTACGCGTATAAAGAGCGGCTACCAGTTGCGCAATATGACCAGCCGCACGGTGCATGCCGATGGCACCGATGTGCCGGACGGCCCTGTGGTGAACACCACCTATCCGCTGGGCTATTTCAGAGAAGACTATGAGTTCGTGGCTCATCCCAGCGACCCCGATTATCTGGATGTGCACAACGGCCGCTTTTGTGTAACGCCTGAATATCCGAATGGCACCTATGCTTACTTCTGCACGGTGGATGCCAATCACAATTCAGCGTATCCCTATGCCGTGGGGCCCACCTTTTATGGGGTATATGCCAACCGCAAGGTCACTAGTGTGTCCGAATCCACCACCGTGTATACACCCGCTGCATCGGGTGTGGCGGGTGCTGCTTTGAACGATGCGGCAGTAACGGTATTCCCGAATCCCACAGCCGATATTATTGCTATACAAGTGAGTGGACTGGTATCCGAAACACTGCCCATAGCACTCTATAGCCTCGAGGGCCGCTTGCTGGCTACCAGCCAGGTGCTGGCCGGGCAAACCATTAGTTACTTAGATGCGCAGCCTTTATACAATGGCACTTACGTAGTGGCCGTTGGGCAGGGAGCTTCCGCAATCACCCGGCAGGTGGTTATCAGCCGGCCTTGATGACTGGGAATAAAGTAATGCCTGGCGCAGCCGTTCCCGCAGGGAACGGCTGCGCTGTTTGTAGATTGGCAAAAGCCATTCTATATTGCAGATACTAAAACCAAACGCATGTTCAAAAAACTACTCCCGGTTGTTTGCCTGGCGGCCGCTACCCTACACACACAGGCGCAATATTTTACCCTGCGGGCCGCAGGCGGCTATGCCTTTCCGGGGCTGCAACGCAGCGAGGGCATTATGGGCCCCAAAGTGGACCCGTACAGCCCCGAAAAAGACGGACTGCTGGCCATGTCCAACATCAACGATTCTGTTCCCTCGTTCAAAATCGTGAACGGTTCCTATGGCCAGGGCGGCAATTTCACCTTTGCCTTTGGCTACATGATTAATAATTACATTGGTGTGGAGATGGGATTGTCGTATTTAAAAAGCGCCAAAATCAGCTGCGACCAAACCCGCGAACTCACCATCCAAACCGGATTTGGCAATCCTCCGGCCTATTCGGCTGTAGGTTATTTTATGAATGCACATATAGAAACACAAGCCTTTGGGCTATCGCTGATGCCCGCGCTGGTGGTGCAGGGCGCCAAGCCCGGCTGGAAGGTATATCCTTACGGCCGACTCGGCATTTCGCTGCCGGTGTATGGTGCCTTAAAGCATACCATCTCTATTGATGTGGAAGACCGCCTCTTTAGCGAAGCACCCGCTCTGGCTAATCTGATTAATCAATCGCCCTTTTTCCTGGGGCGCAAAACCGAAGTGGAGTTAGAGACCGAGGGCACCGTATCGCTGGGCTTTAACGGAGCACTGGGCGTAGCCTATAGGCCCTTGCCTTATTTAGCTATTACTGCCGAAATTAACGGACAGCACTTGGTAACCCGCGCCAAAAGTGCCGAAATCACCAAATGGGATACCGATGGCAACAGCCGTCTGGAAGACCGTGGAAAGTATCGCACGCATTTCAATTTTGTAGATGAGCTAAACAACACCTCCAATAATGCCGATTACAATGCTGCGTATGATAAAGACAAAGCAAAAGATGATTTAAGACCTACCGGCCCTTTCAGTAACATTGGATTTAATGTGGGCGTTAACTTTCTGTTGAGCAAAGAAACTCTGAAGAAGAATGAAAAGAAGAAGCCGGAGTAAAGTTGCGCAGGGCATCAATGAAAAAAGGGCGGTCAAATACTTGACCGCCCTTTTTTATTGGAAGTAGGTGGCTTACTGCAACACTACTTTTTTAGTGGCAAAGGTTCCGTCATTCTTCATCACCCGGATAAAGTAAACGCCATTAGCCAAATCGGCTGTTTGAAACACCATCGTGGTGTTGTCCACTGCTTTTTGCTGTAACACTCGGCCTTGCAGATCCATCAATTGAACAGATGCATATTGTTCGGCACCTGTTAGCGTTACAGAGAACTGGTCCTTAGCCGGGTTCGGAAATACAGCGATGTATTTGTCGGCCTCTACACCCTTAATGCCCACACCACTGGTGCATATTACATCGTAGAAGAAGTTAGCGGTAAGCGTATCAATTTCCACATACATACTGTTATCGCTCTGCCAAGGCACGTGGCCCGCAGCTACATAAACCTTGCTCACATGATTGATACCAAACTGCTGATACAAAGGCTCCACCGCTCCCAGTCCGCACAAGCGCACCGGGGTTAATCCGCCTTGTGCATTGCCGCAGTTGTAAGGAACAGTATTGTCCGAATCGCCATGCGCATTGAACGATGGTTTGCTGTTGGGGCCCACAAATTCAGGCACATTCAATCCACCGGCCAGGTTCACCAGACCTTGCATTTCAGACGAGTAGCCATCGTTGCCGCTGTTGCCTTCAATGCCCCCGTTCTGGGTAATAATGTTTCGCAGGTGAACAGGCGCTTCGTTCAGGCTGTCAATATTCACAGCGTGCATATACAATACTGCTCCGGCTGAGTTGCCGCCTACAATAATCATGTTGGGATTAACGCGGTAAGTATTGGTCGTAGCGGCATCTTTTCTGAAAAAGCGCACAGCCGATTTTCCATCGCTGATGGCTTTCATCACTACTTCCATAGCGCTGGAAGAATCGAGCATCTGGAAGGCATTACCCAGACGATAATTGATGGAAGCGCACACATAACCGCGCTTGGCAAAGGCATTGCAATATTGGGTGCACACATTATCCTGTGTTTTGCTGCCACCGATAAAGCTGCCACCGTGCGCCATAATCAAAAGCGGACGCTGGGCTTCCACATCTCCGGTGGGCTCGTAAAAGTCCAGCTTTAAGGTGGTGCCATTAGCGGTAGAGTAAGTGATATCGGATGTAATGGTTACATCACTGAAAATTTGGTCTTTGTAACGCTGTCCGCACTGGGCAAACGTATAAGCCGTTACCAGGGTTAAAGTAACAAGAGCGTAAAATCTGAGTTTCATAATGAAATGGTTTGAGTTAAGTAAAAGATAACCGAATGTAAAATGTTTTAGCGAATCACACTGCCGTTGGCCATAGCAGAGGCAGGCGACACAAAATGCAGCTTCCCTTCCGACTCGGCCAGCAGTATCATACCTTTTGATTCTATTCCTCTGATTTTGCGCGGGGCCAGATTGGCCACCACACTCACCTGCAAGCCAATTAAATCTTCGGGCTTAAAGTGTTCAGCAATGCCCGATACAATGGTGCGCACTTCCGCTCCTAAGTCGACTGTCAACTTGAGCAATTTGTCGGCTTTCTCCACTTTCTCAGCGGCCAGTACGGTGCCGGTGCGCAGGTCCAGTTTCGAAAAATCATCGTAGGTAATTTCGCCTTTGGCTTCGGGGGTGGTAGTCGTTTCGTTCATCTTTTGGGTAACTTCTTTTTGCAGGCTGAGTGCTTTTGTTTTTTGCAATTTCTGGATCTGTGCATCAATAACTTCATCTTCCAGCTTTTGATACAGCAAAAAGGCTTTGCCCAGAGAGTGTCCGGGCTTTACCAACAGCTGACTTCCAACATCCTCCCAGCTATAGTCGCTTTTGTTGAGTTGCAGCAGATCAAAAATCTTTTGTGAGGTAAAGGGTAAAAAAGGCTCGCAGACAATGGCCAGGTTGGCAATGATCTGAAGACAGTCATACAACACAATGCCGGTTTGTTTCGGGTCGGTTTTAATCAGTTTCCACGGCTCTTTATCACTGAGTATTTGATTGCCATGCCGTGCCAGATTCATCACCTCGGCCAGCGCTTCGCGAAAATGGAATTGCTCCATGGCATCGGCAATTTTATCGCGCTGCTGCTCTACAAACAATTGTAAATCGGAACAAGGGCCGGCTTCCGGCACCCGGTTGTCGAAATACTTGTCGGTAAGTACCATCACCCGGTTAACCAGATTGCCGAGAATAGCCACTAACTCATTGTTGACCCGAGCCTGATAATCTTTCCAGGTAAACTCGCTGTCTTTGGTTTCTGGGGCTATGGAGGTAAGCACATAGCGCAACTCGTCTACTTTCTCGGGGAAGGTTTCCAGATACTCATGCATCTCCACACTCCACTTTCGGCTGGTGCTCATTTTGTCGCCCTCCAGGTTCAGAAACTCATTGGCCGGCACATTATCGGGCACAATGTAGTCGCCATGCATGTGCAGCATCACCGGAAAAATGATGCAGTGAAACACGATGTTGTCTTTCCCACAAAATGAATGAGCCGGGTGTCGGAGTCTTTCCAATAGAGTTCCCAGCTCTTGTTGTGGTCCATCGCCCATTGCTTAGTGGCAGAGATGTAACCAATGGGCGCATCGAACCATACATAGAGCACTTTTCCTTCCGCATCTTTCACGGGCACTTTCACACCCCATTCTCCATCGCGGGTCATGGCTCGGGGCTGCAAGCCGCCTTCAATCCAGCTTTTGCATTGGCCATACACATTGGTTTTCCAGTCTTTGGCGTGGTCGCGCAGGAGCCAGGTGCGCAGCCAGGGCTCATAGTCATTCAGCGGCAAATACCAGTGCTTCGTGGGACGCAGCACCGGGGCTTTTCCACTCAGTGTGCTGTGTGGTTTTATCAGTTCAGCGGGCGAAAGTGATTTGCCGCATTTCTCACATTGGTCGCCATAGGCTTTTTCGTGACCACAATTGGGGCAGGTGCCCATAATGTACCGGTCGGCCAGAAACACTTTCTGCTCTTCATCATAATACTGCTCGTTGGTTACCTCCCTAAATAAGCCTTTGTTGTAAAAATCCAGAAAAAACTCTCGCGAGGTTTCATGGTGCACGGGCTCGCTGGTGCGGTGGTAGATATCAAAAGAAATTCCCAGTTTCTCAAAACTGTTTTTGATGAGCACATGATACTTGTCGATGATGGCGCGGGGCGTTGTGTTTTCCTGAATGGCCTGAATGGTAATGGCGGTGCCGTGTTCATCGCTGCCACACACAAACACCACATCGCGTTTGCGCAAGCGCAAATAGCGCGCATAAGAATCGGCCGGCAGGTAGGCTCCTGCCAAGTGGCCAATATGTTTGGAGCCATTGGCATACGGTAAAGCAGCCGTGATGGTATATCGTTTCCAGTTCTTACTCATAGACGGGCAAAGTTGAAATTTTTGGGCAAAGCATATCAATAATAAAAAGATGTCAGTGCTGATTTTACTTTAGCGCCATGCTACTACGACCCCCTGCGCTGCAACAAGGCGATACTGTATACCTGCTGGGCACTGCCCGGAAAATTAGTATGGCTGAAATAGAGTTTGCCATCGCCACTTTTAAAAGTTGGGGACTACAAGTGGTCCTGGGAAAAACCATTGGCGCAGAACAGCATCAGTTTGCAGGGGATGACCAACTCAGGAAGGATGATTTTCAAACCGCACTAGACAACCCGGATGTTCGGGCAATCATTTGCTCCCGCGGTGGCTATGGCACCGTGCGCATGATGGACGACCTGAACTTCGATGCATTTATGAAGCATCCGAAATGGATTGTGGGATTCAGCGACATTACCTATCTGCATGTGCATGTCACCAACAGCATCGGCATCCAAACTCTGCATAGCAGCATGCCTTTTGCACTCGATAAAAAAACACCCGAAGCATTGGAAACCATGCGCCAGGAATTGTTCGGCCATAAATGCTGTTTCGATGTAGAACCTCATCCCTTAAATAGAATCGGAAATGGCGAAGGATTTTTGATTGGCGGTAACCTGTCTATACTCTATTCCATTACCGGCACCAAAAGTGGCATGAACACCTCGGGAAAAATTTTATTTCTCGAAGATCTGGACGAATATCTGTATCACATTGACCGCATGATGATGAACCTGAAAAGAAGCAGCAAATTACACGACCTGGCAGGATTAGTGGTGGGCGGATTTTCAGATATGCATGACAACGAAACCTCCTTCGGTAAAAACGCTTACGAAATCATAGCGGAGCACGTACAGGAATTTAACTACCCTGTATGCTTTGGTTTTCCGGCCGGCCACATACCCGATAACCGCGCTCTGGTAATGGGTCGTAAGTATAAGTTAGAGGTTACAAATCAAAACGCATCTTTGTTTTGAATGCAATCGAATATGCAGCTTTCTTATTGGGAGTGGCGTATGTAATATTAGCCGCACGCGGACACGTAGGATGTTGGCTATTTGGTATACTTAGCAGCGCTATCTATATCTATCTTAACTATCAATGGCAGCTTTACTACGATGCAGCACTTCAGTTGTTTTATGTTGGTTTAGGTATTTATGGTTGGATGCAATGGAACGCAACTCGCGATGAACCTATCCGCATTGTAACGATGCCAATAGCAAAACAATTTTTAATGGTAGTATTCGCCATCCCTATTTCACTATTACTGGGGTATGGGACCTATACTTTTTTAAAAACAACCTTTACATTTTTGGATGCGGGTATTACTGTTTTTAGTTTGTTGGCTACCTATCTCACCGCCAAAAAGATGTTGCAAAGCTGGGTTTGGTGGATTGTTATTGACTTGATAGCCACCGGCCTTTATATTGGGAAAGAAGCATACATAACCGCGTTATTATATGTAGTATACACCGTTGCTGCTGTCTACGGCTACACAGTCTGGAAAAAACAAATGCAAACAAGCGAATGAAACGACTAGCGGCATCGATTCTCTTCATTGTATTCATTATCGGTATTAGCTGCTTCAGTTGGCTGGATAACACTCCTTATCGCGAGTCTTCTTTTTATCCGGCACAAATACAATTGCTCGATTCTATTTTACAGCTCAATCCCCGACAACTTCAAGCAGATACCGTGCAATGCGGATGGGCTAAGGTAAATCTGCTTCCGCCTTTTACCACGCCTATTGCCATTGATGCTGCGCGGGGAGGCCGCCATTTTGAAGGCATTCGCGATTCCATCTATGTAAGGGCATTTGTGTTTAAGCAGGGTGAAGAAAAAGTAGCGTTCATCAGTGCCGATTTGCTGATTGTGCCTCCACTCGTAGTTAAAATGATGGACTCGGTAATGGAGGAAAGTGGATTTAGTTCATCTAACATTTTTTATTCGGCCACACATACGCACACCAGCCTAAATGACTGGCACCCTAGCCTGGTGGGGGAAATTTTTGCCGGCAAATATGACCCTCGAGTGCCAGCACATTTGGCTCAATGCTTTAAACAGGCCATTACCGAAGCGGAAGGCGCTTGTCGACCGGCCCGGTTTGGATATACCGAAGTGGCAGCCCCTCGCCTGGTGTTTAATCGGCTGGTGAAAGAAAAAGGACGGGTAGATTCTACGTTGCGAGTTTTGAAGATTCAAAGTGATGCTGGTAAAACCGCAGCCTTGTTTACCTTTTCTGCGCACTGCACTATTTTTCACGAGAACGCTATGAACCTATCAGCCGATTGGGCCGGTACAGCTATGCGGACACTGGAAACATCCGGAGTGTGCAATATGGCCAGTTTCAGTGCAGGAGGAGTTGGGAGTCATGGTCCTTTTGAACATTCCAAAAACCAGGAAGAGGAATTGAACTATATGGCGAAGGGTGTGAGTGAACTAATAGCCCCAAATTTCGAGGACATAAAAACCGATTATACCACCCGGCTAAATATGCTGCGCGTACCTTTATTATTGCGTGAACCTAACTTTCGGGTTACTGACAATATCGTTGTGAGGCCTTGGTTGTTTCGCAAGCTATTTGGTGACGAACCTGTATTTCTTCACTTTTTGAAGTTGGGAGACGTCTGTTTTGCCGGAACGCCTTGCGACTTTAGCGGGGAGTTGATCTACGACATAAACAAGCAGCGCGACAAAAATGCCCCCAAAATTAATGTTACAAGTTTCAATGGCGGATATATAGGATACGTCACCGATAGCAGATGGTATCATCTGAATGCTTACGAAACCCGCACCATGGGCTGGTTTGGCCCCGACAACGGACCCTATTTGGTCGAAATAATCCAAAAAATGGGTATAAACTGATAAGCTGGTGGTGCAACGCCCTGTCTTTTTTTCACTTCTTAGTTGGCGTCAAATGTTTACAAAACGCATTTGCCGATTATATTTGTCACCCCTAAACCCCCTGAATCAGGATACTATGAATAAAAAAAATCTACTCGCAGTCGCATTTATAATCTTTGCGATGGGCAATACGTTTGCCCAGTTGACGGTTGTAAACAATAATAACCCCACCCAACTGGCTCAGGTGCTTGCCGGTTCTGGTGTTACTGTCAGCAATGCTACTATCAACTGTCCGGCTACATCATTGGGCACCTTCAATAATGGTAACACCACCAACCTCGGGCTTAACTCCGGTGTGGTTTTAACCACCGGCACCGTGGCGGCCATTCCGCAGGGCAATGGAGGTTTTGCCTCTACCGACAACACAAACGGGGGCGATGCCAATCTGAACTCTATTGCATCGGCTGCCACACAGGATGTATGTGTGCTTACTTTCCAGATTGTGCCGCAGGGTAATCAGCTGCGCTTCGACTATGTGTTTGGCTCTGAAGAATATCCGGAGTATGTATGTTCCAACTTTAACGATGTATTCGGATTCTTTATCACCGGACCTAATCCCGGTGGCCCGGCCTACAATGCCAATAACATTGCCCTGATACCCGGAACAGGCACCTCTGTTGCCATTAATACCGTAAACTCGGGCACGCCTGGTGCGGGATACAGTGCTGCAGGTTGCCAATCATTGGCTTACTCCGGCTACTATGTAAATAACGGAGGCAATACCATCGTATATGACGGATTTACTACTGTATTTACCTCTATTGTTTCAGTTGTTCCTTGCCAGACTTATACTTTAAAGCTGGCGATTGGTGATGTGGGGGATGGTGTGTATGATTCCGGTGTGTTTTTAGAGGCGAGCTCTTTTACCTCACAGACAGCTACTGTAGTAGGTAGTGTTGTAGACCCGGCTTACAATACGATGTTCGAAGGTTGTGTGGGCGGTCAGTTTGCTATTACTATTCCTAATCTGGCCTCTTCGTCTACTGCCATTACTTACACTATGAGTGGCACAGCTACCAATGGAGTTGATTATCTGAACTTAAATGGCACGGCCTTTGTCAATCCGGGGACCAGCACAGCACTGGTATATGTTGACCCGATTACTGATGGTTCAACCGAACCGCTTGAATCGGTTACACTTACAGTTTTAAACCCATGTAATGGTCAACCTATTGGCTCAGCCACCATTAACCTGGTGGAAACACCTGACATAGATGCAACTGTTGTACCCAATACTACCATATGTGCCGGAACACAAGTACAACTCAACGCCACAGGCGCACCATTTACTAATTATTCGTGGTCACCGCCTGCCGATGTTTCCAACAGTACTATTGCCAATCCAACCAGTACGCCTACAGCTACTACTACATACACAGTGAGTACCAACTTCGGCACTTGTGTGCGAACCGATCAGGTAACAGTTGATGTAGTCAACCTGCAAGCGCAAGCTCAGGGTCTACCCACCAATAACGTTTGTCCAAACGATACTGCACAGGTAGGTGTTTCCACTACGGGTGATACTGGACCAATGACTTATCAATGGTCTCCCTCTGCCTCTTTGCAAAACGATACCATTCAGATCACAGAAGCTTATCCTCCGGGGACCACTACTTACAATGTAACAGTAACTGATGTAAACTCAGGCTGCTCTGCCACTTCTTCGGTAACGATAAACGTTTATAATTTGGTTCCCCCAAGTCTAGGTCCTGATCAGAATATCTGTCCCGATGCTGCAGCTACTCCGGTAGTGCTTTCACCTACCGGTGGACCATTTTCCTCTTTTGATTGGAGCACTACCGAAACTACATCGTCAATTTCTGTGACTACCGCAGGCACTTATGATGTAACGGTGGTGGAAACATCCACAGGATGTGAGTTGGTTTCACAACCTGTTACTATTGTTTATTACCCGGTTATTCCTGCTACTTTGAGTGATACCGGTTTTTGTCCGGGCGAAACAATTGTATTGTCTGCTAATGCCGGTTTTACAAATGTAGTGTGGAGCACTAGTGAAACAACGAATACTATTTTAGTATCAACAGCCGGGACTTTCTACTACAGTGCTGATGATAACAATGGATGTGCTGTGAATTCTGATACTATATCTACCGTGATAGGCACAGCACCTTTTGTGAATGCTACTGCCAGCCCCGATACTATTTGTGCCGGTGGAAGTTCTATTTTGTCATCGGGTGCAGCACAAGGCTTAACCTACAACTGGCTACCGGGCAACGGAAATACTTCCAATATTACGGTGAACAGTGCCGGAATATATATAGTGGCTGTGAGTGACCAATTCTGCACTACCAGAGATACCGTAGAGGTATTCCAATATAACACAGCACCTGTTTCTATTGGCTCTGACCAGCAAGGTTGCGAAAGCGCGGGTGATGTATTTACGCTGAACCCTAGCGGTGGACCATACACTTCGTATAATTGGAGCAACACGCAGATTACACCTTCTATTACGGTGTCAACGAGTGGAAGCTACAATGTGTCGGTGGTAGATCCTATAACAGGATGTCAATTAGTGTCTAATACAGTAGTAATTACCATCAACCCGGAAACCATTGCTGCTCTAAGCGATACCGGAATGTGTCCAGGTGAAACTATCACCTTGTCTGCTTTGCCTACACTCACCGATTTGTTGTGGAGCACGGGAGCGCAAACTACTGACATTCAGGTGTCGGCTAACGGTACTTTCTGGTATGTAGGCGAAGACCAAAACGGATGCCCTGCATTCTCTGATACGGCTAATGTAACTATGGGCACTCCTCCTGCAGTTAACGCAACTGCCAGCCCCGACACGATTTGTATTGGTGGTTCCACCACCCTTAGTAGCGGTGCTGCCGGCAACCTGCAATATTTATGGACTCCCGGCAACCAGATAACTTCAACCATTACTGTGAGCCAGGCTGGCACATACAACGTGCGGGTGAGTGATAATTTCTGCCCTTCATTTGATACTGTGGAAGTGTATCAATACGCCCCTAAAACTGTTCTGCTGAATGCTGATACTTCGGTATGTCCCGGTGCCAGCGTGGTGGTGACACCAAGTGGCGCTCCGTACGTAAGCTATTTGTGGAGCAATACTGCTGTAAGCCCTACCATTACGGTGAGCACCGTGGGTAATTACTCTGTATTGGTTAATGATGGACAGTGTAGCTATCCTTCTGATACCTTTACCTTGAGCAACATACAAGTAGCAACCCCTAATGCATTCAGCGATACAACTGTTTGTTCGGGTGAGCCGGTGATTCTTACTTCAGAGCCAGGTTTTAATAACTACGGCTGGAGCAACAGCCTGCCGGGCAGTACCACACTGGTTGTGAATCCGGGTTCTTATTCTTATACTGCTACGGATGGAAACAATTGCACTGTGACCTCTAACAGTGTAGTGGTGACGCACAATCCAAGGCCGAATCCAAATATTACAGCGGTACCGGCAGTCATTTGTGTGGGCCAAGGTAGCAGCACTTTAAGTGTGAACAGCGAAGCGGGTGTGAGCTATGTATGGTTCCCTGCCGGCAGCGGAAACAGCATTCAAGTAACCACTGCAGGTACCTATGTGGTGGAAGCTACTTTGAATAACTGTGTTGCTTTTGATACCTTGGATATTACTTCTTCAGATACTCCTAGTATCAGTCTTCCGGCATTTGTGTTGACTTGTGGCGACAGCGTAGTGCTGGAACCGGCTCCGGGTCAAAGCTACAGCTATTTATGGAGCAATCAGAGCACGGGCAGTACCGTAACTGTTTCTTCGACCAATAACGTGACGGAAGTATATAGCGTTACCGCTACTAACAGCGATGGATGCACCGCTACCAGTTTCAGTAGTGTGATTATTAAGAATTTGAATGCGGTTGCGGTAGCCAATCCGGATACTATTTTTATTGGAGATTCAGCACAGATTTGTGTGAATACAGATTTCAGCGGTTCTTTTACCTATCTGTGGTCTCCTGGAGCGCTGGTAAGCTCTCCGGATGCGGCCTGCACTTTCACCAGCCCGGTGGCAGACCAAACGTATACGGCAACCGTAGTAGATGCTGATGGCTGTGTAGACAGTGCTTCGGTAGTGGTGTATGTGATATTTCCGGATAATGTAGCCATGCCGAATGCCTTTACTCCGAATGGAGATGGCAAGAATGACGTGTTCTATCCAGTGTTGCTGGGTAATTACCAAAAGGTGACTGATTTCAGAATCTATAACCGTTGGGGTGAGTTGGTGCATTCTTCTACTGACCCATGGAACGGGGACTTTAAAAATTCCGGACAGCCTGCTGGCACTTATGTCTATTATGTAGTGGTGAATGTGCCGGATATTCAGCAGCCGGGTTCTACGAAGGATTTGAAATATCAAGGTTCCTTTACATTGCTACGATAAACTTCATTAAATCTTTAAATAAAAAACCTCTGCAGATGCGGAGGTTTTTTTTGAAATATGCTGAAACCCGAAAAGGAAAGCGGTATGAAGCTATGTAGACAAGTGGAGCAGCAAGGATAAAACCATGCGGAAATGCATCACTTTGAAGCGGATAAGTGGGCAGAAGGAGGCGACAATCGTGAAATCGAAGTAGACTATCCACTACCGATGTCGTTTTTTTATCCCATAAGCGTATGTATCTCGTCACCCAACTATATACACCAAAAACATTCCATTTCGCCCTTCCCACCCTCAGATTTATCTAAAGGAAAAAACCAATAAGGCAAAAAAAACGCTCCGCTCCGCACGCCTAACCTTGCTATTGTTCATTGTTAACTGATAATCGTTCAATTTCTACCTTTGCCTAGACCTAAGGGGGTGGCTATGGAGTATTGGATATTTAATCATCAACTGCAGTTTCGTTTTCCGTTTCGTATAGCTCATGGGCTGCGCACGCACACTGCGGTGGTGTATCTGCAACTCCGACTGGGCGGGCACACCGCCTGGGGCGAGGCGGCCCTGCCGCCTTACCTGCCCGAAACGCAGGCGAGCGTAGGTCACTTTATACAATCCTTTCTGCAGGTCCATCCTAACTGGCAGCCGGAACAACTGCTGGCCGCCTTGCAAGCAGAGCAAACCAATATGCCGGCCCGTGCCGCGCTGGATATGGCCCTGCACAGCCTCTTGGCCCAAACAAAGCCCGGCCATTCCCTCTTGCTGCCGTTGGCCGCAGCTCCGCAGCCACCCTCGTTTTATACGATATCCGCCTGCACTTCGCAAGTGGAGATGCAAATGCGGGTGCAACACGGTTTGCAAAACGGATTCACACATTTTAAGCTCAAGCTGATAGACGAAAACATTGCCTCCATGCTGGATTGGTTTCGGGCCTGCACTGCACAGCCCTTTGCGGTGGATGCCAACCAAAGCTGGCAGAGCGTGACCGCAGCAGTAGCGCTTTCGCACACCTTGCAGCAGCAGGGATGTTTGTTTCTGGAGCAGCCATTCGCCAAAGAGAATCTGGCCGCTTCGGCTGCGCTTAAGCGGAAGTCGGCCCTTCCGGTTTTTGCCGATGAAAGTTGCCAGCGTATATATCAGTTGCCGGCCTTGGCCGAAGCATTTGATGGGGTCAATATCAAGCTGATGAAATGCGGTGGCCTCACCGAGGCGTATGGAATGATACAAGAGGCGCGTGCGCTTGGCTTGAAGGTGCTCATCGGTTGCATGAGCGAATCTTCGGTAGGTTGCAATTCCGCTGCTGCTTTGGCTCCGCTCTGTGACTATGCCGACCTGGACGGCCCTTTTTTAATCACCAATGATTTTGACGCTACGCAATGGGTATAAAAAAACGTTGCCGAGGCAGCGTTTTTTTATGGTTTGTTACAACCGGCAATAGCTTATTGCACATCGGTAGCCGGATTGCGGATGTTTAGTTGCACTCCGTTGAAATTGCTCACAATGCCGGTGAAGGTCTTGTTGCCTGATGGCAGTGCCGTGGCCGAGAAAGTAGCTGCACTGCGGGTAAAGTGATTTAAAATACCTGTTCCATCGTTGATTTGCGTGGTGCCGCTCCAGGTAGCCGAGCCACTGATGGTGGCATTCAGAATCCGCACCAGGGTAGACTCCCACACATTCGCATTGGCCTGAATTTGAGCTACGGTGGCCAGGCGCGGGGTAATGGTACCAGTGCCGGTTTTGGTAGCTGCACTGCCCGGCACATTGGTTATCTGCACCAGTCCGTTATAAGCCGATAGCGTAAGCCCGCCTGCATTTACTTCCACTTCATCGCCCGGCACAAAACTGTGGTTAGACGTAAAGCGAACCACAATGCCGCCTGTAGAGTCCTGCAGCACCATGTTCTTAGGGTCGGTGTTGGCAAAGGAAGCATCTGAAATCACAATTCCTTTAATCACCTTAGGCGAAGGAATGGTGACATCGCTTCCGCCATATGAAGCGCGCAAACCGAGGATACCATCGCCTCCAATAATTACCCCACCGCCACAGCGGGTAGTGTCCAGCATCACATCGTTCAGCGAGCGGATCAATAATTGGGCATCGCCATTGTAGCTGCTATAGATAGCCAGTAGTTTTCCGTTGCCGGCATCCGTAGGCGAATTGGCAAACGATGCGTAGCCGCTCGTGCGCACCAAAATAGTTCCTCCGTTGCAGTCCTTCAAGGTTCTGTTCACCGATACTTTGTTGTAACCATCGGCATAGTTTTTTCCCACATCGGACGTTTGAAATTCTACACCATTCAGTTCAATGAGTTTGTTCTGGTAGCTTTCGTTCAGCTGCGAAATAGACACTACATGCGGCACCACTGGCAAGCCATACACGCCTTTAAAAATGTGCTGATCAAAAGCAGCACTGGGAATATTGTCTACTTCGCCCTCGCTGTTTAAGTAGCCCCCAATTTGAATCACACCGGCATAGTCCCCCATCCATAACCCTTTCAGTTTAATAAACAATCTGCGGCCCACCGGATAGTCAGCATACAAACTGCTGCGGTCCAGCTTAAGGGCAATGCCGGCTGTAGAATCTTCCACCGCCAGCATTTGATACAGGTTGCCCTCTTTATCGTCTCCCACTACCAATACTTTTATCACCCAATCTTGGGTGATTTGCATAGGTGTGCCGGTGTAGCGGGCCTTTACCGAGTCCAGCGTAATATTGGCGGTCATGTCAGGGTCTTTGCCGCCTACGGGCGGAGCATCAAAGTTGTCTTTTATACAACCGGCCAGGAAAAAAAGAGCAGCAAAAACGGGAAGTAACTTTTTCATGAGAAATGGATTTGAAATGATGGTATGGAACTTTTTTGAGATTGTTTAATTATTGCATTCGGTAAGCCAGGCTCACAAAATAAGTAGTGCCATAGCCATAGAAATATTTGGGGGGGAACTTGTCTACGTTTTTTTCATTGAAATCGAAACGCACCTGCTCAAAGCCTCCAGTTATGAAGCTTTTATTATTGGTTACGTTGCTTACCCCTACGTTAAATATTAAGAAGTGACGTTTCTTCAAATCCCGGAATTGATTATTCAGCAACCAGGAATAGCCGGCAAAAATGTCCATAGTAAACTGACCTTTCAGTTTCTGTTGATTAACAATCTGGCTAAAGAGCGAGGATGAAGGATCTACTGTTTCCACGGCTCCTTCGGTTCTGCGAGCCGGGCTAAAGTCTAACCACATCCAGTCGTAATAGTTGAAGTTGACATTTACAAACCAAAACTTAGGGTCGCGATAGTTGATACCAAAAGAGGTGGCCAACTGCGGTGTGCCGCCTACATTAAACCCTTTCGCATACACCAGTTCGTTGTTCACCACTTGTTCGCTGTTATCTTGCGTAATAGTAGCCGTTGGGCGCGACACGTAAGTATATCGGCCCATAGAGGCTACAGCCGATACCGAAAATCCTTTATACACTTTGGCTTCGGCTCCCAACTCAAATCCCCAGTGGCGGGTATCAATATTGGTCATAGTATAGTTCACCAGCGTTCTGAAGTCATCGTGGAAATAGATGATGTTTTTGGTTTGGTCGTTAAACTGCGCAAAGAAGAAACCGGCCCGCAGTTTCACCCGGGGAGTGGTTAGGCGGTAGCCTGCTTCTGCGCTATACACTTTTTCGTTGACCAGGTTGGCCGCCACTGTGTTTCGGGTTCTGGGCGACACAAACGAATTATCGAAACTTGGGGCCCGTGTCAGGTAAGAGCCGTTGGCATACAAATAATTTCTTCCGTTGATTTTGTAATTGAGTCCTCCTTTAAAGGCGTAATTGAAAAACTTCTGCACCTCGCTTTTGCCAAAACTGGTTTCCGGAAAAAGGCCCACCTGCGTTTTTCCGTTTCTCCAAAAGGCGGTGAGCGAGAGCTCGGTGCTTAGGAAGAAATCGATGTGGTTGTATTTAAACATCGCCTGACCAAAGAGCCCCGGGCGGTGAATGTGGCTTTCGTAGTTATATCCCCATTTGTCGCCCACTTTTAAAATGCGGTTGGGGTTATTCAAGTCGTTTTGCGCTACCGAAAAGCTGTCCGGAAAATCGCGAACCGCAAACTGATTGACATCTACATAAAAGTCGGCTCCCAACAGGTCATCAACTTTCTTGTAGTTTTCGGTCATCAGCATTTGGTAGGTGAGCGCAGCCGTCACTGACACATGGTCGTTGATGCTGGTGTTGTAGGTAGAAGCAAAGTCGAAGCGTTTGTTGTTTTGAATTCGGTCTTCAATAATGTATCGCGCCCGCTTGCCGGTTACGCTATTGCCGGCAATGCCGTTCACGCTGTCTATGGTCTCCAGGCTGGTATAGTTCGCTTCATATAATCGGTCCCAGTTAATCTGACGGATGTTCTCATCATCGCGCAACAGTTTTTCGGTGTAGGCGCGCTGCAAAGTGTCGTCTTGTGCCGATGGCAGGTATCGGTAATAGTCGGGGCGAGGGTCGCTGGCATTGTTCCAGTCTAAAGCGGTGGAGCTGCGAATGCCAAACGAAAAGGCAGCCGCGGTGGTCAGATTGCTTTGGTTGTTGATTTTAAACTCATGGGTGAGTATGATCATCGGCTGATGATTTTTCCCTACAGTAGCGTTTCTCTTTTTGCCATTCTGCCAGCCCCAGTTAGGGTTGTAGTAATTAGTGCCGGCCAAATCATACATCTCCTGCACGGCTGCGGTATTTCGGCCATTGCGGGTAGGTGTGCCAAAGGCAGTGAGTGCCAGCGAGTGTTTGGTGCCAAAGTATTTTTCAACCGATAAAAAGTAGGAATATCCATCATAGAAAGTGCCTGGCACATAGCCCTCTGCGGCCCATCTGCGCGAAAAAGACACAGATACTGCCCAGCCGTGTTTCAGCAAACCGGTGCTGTAAGTAGCCATCAGGCGGTGGCGGTAGTTACGGTTGGTGGTAGCATAAGATACCTGCAATTGCTTGCGCTGCTTGGAGGCACGTGAGTCTAAAGCGTATGCCCCTCCTACACCTCCAAAAGTAAAGGTAGTGGGTTGCAGACCTAGGGTATTTTCGCGGTTCCACATCACGTTGTTCAGTCCGCCCCATTGTCCCCAGAAAGTGCCACCATCTTCCAAATCATTCACCGGCACACCGTTCATATAAGTAACGTAATTTTCAAAATCGTATCCGCGCATTCTGAAACGCACATTGCCGAAGATGAAAGAGGCAGTAGATAGAAACACATCGCGCGAAGCATTCAGCGCACTTGACACATTTTGAGCCCCGCCATCGCGATTGTCGGTTTCCGATAAATTGACGGTGGGAATGTTTTCCTGATTTTGGCGCGAATCATCTTCTACCCCTTCTGCTGTTTTATACACCATAGTGCCTAGGTTCACCAGGCGCTTGTCAATCTTGGGTTGGTTGCCCTCCAACATTTCTCCATCGATAGACATGGGTAACACTTCGTATTCTTTGTCGCCCACTTTTACACTAATGCGATACGTGCCCGGCTCCACATCGGCAGCAAACTTGCCGCTTTCATCCGTAGTGGTGGTAAACGACTTGGAGTCAGAGGAGAAGGTAACAATAGCTTTGGCCGCAGGCTCGGTCGTGTTTACTTCCTGAATGAACCCTGTGGCGGTGTTTAGCTGAGCCATCACGATAAAAGGACAGATGGCTATCCACAGCGCTAGAAATTTCTTTAACATATAAACAGTGTTTGTCCGCAAAAAACGGGGCGCAAATCTATCCTTTTTAACTGCCTGTAATAGTGGCCGGCTTTAAGCTGTTGATAAGGTATAGTTAAGACTGCCCGAGTTGTTAAAACTCGTAGCTCTTGGGGGCTATGTTCATTCTTACTCCCACACTAAACATGAAGGAGGAGTTGATGAACGTAGGATTGTTGACCGACTTCACCGAAGACTTGCTTCGGTAGGTCATGTCTACATCTAAGTATACATTGTGCCAGGGGCGATAGGTGAGCAAGAACTGGAAATAGTTGATGCTGCCCTTAGCGCCCTGCAGTAGTTTATTGCCAAACTCGCGCGATACGGTAGTGCCACCTCCCGAGTTACGCAAAATATCGCCACCATAATTGGTCATGGCGGGCGTGCCGAGGCTCAGGTCTAAGGTGTCGTCCCCTACCTGCGCGGTAATAAACTTCGCATTCATGGTCAGGTTTGGCAAAGGCTGATAGCGCAACTGTAAAATGATTTCGTAAAAATTGGCCCCGAGCGGATGCGCGAGTGGTTGGTTATAATGTGAGTAACTGATTTCGGTGCCGGCTGTGTAGGTGAAAGGGCGCGCCATATTAAACTCCACCTGGCCATCCAGGTTCTTGATAATGTCGATGTATTTTACCCCCAGCTGCATGGCCCATTTATTGGCCCACCATCCGCTTCGGTTAAAGGCATATTTAAAGTTGAATTCATCGAGCACCACCTGTCCGTAAATAGATAAGTGGTTGATGAGGTTCACTTTTATATCGGCACCAATGAGCACATTATCGGGGCTGCCCACGGCATGCTCAATGGCTCGGTAAAAAATGATGGGGTTCAGATATTGCAGCTCAAAGTGATTGCTCCGCTTGGAAATCACGCCCTCAAACAAACCGATGTTCAAGAAGTGAGCCGCCTGTATGCTCAGGTGATGCACCGCCATATATTTTTTGGGCAGCAAAGCATCGGCCCCGCGGTTGTAAGGTGAATTGAGCTCGGCCAAAATACTTTGGTAGCGCACCCGCCACACATCTACACTAAACTTCAGGAAAAGATACGGTGCCGCAAAATCGGACAAGAAGAAAGAGCGCTGACCGTTGCCAATAAAATGTTTGTCGCGGCCAAAGGTGATGTTGATGTATTTAAGCGTGTTGATGTTGATATATCCGCGGGCATCAAAGTAATCGATGCCATCATCAAACTTGAAAATTTTGGAGGAGTAATCTTTCCAGTAGGCCTGACCCGGCACATACGGATAATTGGTGGCGGTAGTTCTGATTTTATCGGCCACGTAGGCGGGCGGACGGGCTGAGTTGCCGGTTACGTTAAAATAAAAACTAAACACGCGTTTAATGTTTCCGCGCACTTCCACCCCCACCGAACGGGTAAACACAAATCTTGATTTATAACTCTCGACCCCTACACGCACATCCACCATCGGATTGAGGCGCACATCAAACAGCCCTTTCTTTTTGGTGCTGTAGTGAAGAAAGCTGGCCGGCTCGCGCCAGAATTTCCAGGCCGGGCGTTTGGTTTTGCTTTCCAGGCTATCGAGCCACTCTCCGTTTTCGTCTATCAAAAACTGGATTTGCGATTGCTGCACTTTTGAAAACTTAATGTTCGAAAGCAACAGCGTTTCGGCCATCTTAGCCACCTTGCCACGGTGGTAAGGTTTGTCGGAGGTATGCGTTACGGGAAGTATTTTGCCGTATTTGATGTCCAGGCGGTCTACATAGTAATTGGCTTCGTTGCCGAAGTTGATAAAAGTGCCTTGCGCCCGCAAAGAACTTACCGAAGTAAAAAGCAAACCCAACACCAAGGCGGAGGTCCTGTAAAATAAGCTGCAACTCATTGCGCCAAACCTAAAATTTTTTTGGAAGCAAATGCTACTTTAGCCACATACATCTAAAATTGGAAAGCTATGAAGGTTTTAAAACCGGTATTGTTGGTGGTGCTCTTTTTGGGAGCAATAGGAACGGCCTTTTTTTATGGATTAAATAAAGTGCGCGATGGACTGGTGGCCAATTATCCCACCATTAAATATGTAGTGAATGGTGCCTTGACCGATATCGACAGCAGCATCACTTTTGTGGTCACCAAAGCAGAAGCGCCTGCGCTTTTGGAGGCTGTAAAAAGTTACACCATTTCCGACTCACTCGAACTCACAGTGCCGTATTATGGTCGCTATGGGGTCGATTTATCGGTGCGCAACTACCGCGTGTTTCGCGATGGGCAAACCATTGAAGTCTGGTTGCCGGCCTCTACGCTTATTTACAGCGAATTGAAGTTTGATAAAATACAGATGAACGGAAAAGGATATGCCGGAGATAATTTTTTTACGGTTAAAAATGAATTGTATAAATACTTGCTGCCCGTGTTGCAAAAACACAAATCGCATCAAGCCAAAGCCCGCAAGAATGTGGCCAAAGCGCTCATGTTTTATTTTATCCCTTACAAGTTTGACCTGAAGTTCTTTATTGAAAACCAACTGCAGACTTTGCCGGTGTTGCCCGGAGTAAACAAAGATGTGGATGAGTATATTAAGGAGCAGTTGGCGCACTAAGATTTCGCTTACTCATAGCGCAATGCTTCCACGGGGTCCAGGTCGGCAGCCAGCTCAGCAGGGTAATAGCCAGCGGCCAGGCCCACGGTAAACGTAAACACTACTCCACCGGCTACCCATTGATAAGGGAACAGAAAACCGGTGTTCAGGAAAAAGCCCACCAGATTGCCAATAGCCAGACCCAGAATAATGCCCAGCACACCACCAATCTGGCAAATGACAATGGCTTCGGTCAAAAACTGAATGCGAATGGCCCGCTTGCTGGCACCAAGAGCCTTGCTGATGCCTATTTCGCGGGTGCGTTCGTTTACGCTCACGAGCATAATGTTCATGAGGGCAATGCCTGCTCCTATCAGCGTGAGAATGCCAATAACGATGGTGGCAATTTTTACATACTTCAGCTGGTCCAGAATCTGGTCGGCCAGTCGTTCGCTTTTGCCGATGTCGAAGTCCTGCGCATCGGTAAGGCGCAGTTTTCGGATGCCGCGCAGCAGGCCCGTTGCTTCGTCAATGGCCAAATCCAGTTCACCGGCATCTTTTACCATCACGTTGATGGCATAGGAGGTGTTCTCGGAGGGGAAACTATAGCGTGCATTTTCCAGCGGAATAATGCCCTGGTTATCGCTGCTCACCTGGCTGGCTCCTTTGCTGGCCAGGATGCCCGCTACCTTAAACTTCTTGGTGCCGATGGTGATGGTTTTGCCAATGACCGTATCGTAGGGTTCAAAAATTTTGGCCACCACATCTTTGCCCAGCAGGATAACATCGCTGCCGTTTTCAATTTCGGTTTTAGAAAAATTTCGTCCCTCGGCAATAGTTTGTCCGCTCACCTTCAGGTAGTTTTCATCGCCCCCGATAATGCGCACGTTGGGGTTGGTTTTCTTCGACTGGTATTTGACTATCGCAATGCTGTTGGCCGCACAATTCACCGACACCACCGCAGGATACTGAAACGTTTCTTTAAACTGCCGGCTTTGCTGCAGCGTGATGGGCGGGTTTTCGGACTTTCGGTTTTTGCGGGGGCCGCCACGTTTGCGGATGTTTCCCTCGCCCCGTATAGTAAAGGTATTGCTGCCCATTTCGGTAAAGCTGCTCACCATTTTGGTCCGGATGCCCTCGGTGGCGGTTAATATGCCAATGAGCGCGGTGATGCCAAACATAATGATGGACACCGTTAAGGAGGTGCGCAGCACATTGGCGCGAATGGCGCGGAGGGCTAGTTTTATTTGTTCGGTGAGGTTCACAAAGCACAAACTTATTCTTTCAACAAGCAATAGCAAACGAATCGGTTCCTTTAAGGGTGCAGGAAATCTATATTCGCAGCGCCATGCAAAATGCCGAGTTCGATCTAGCCGAACAATTTGCCCTTTATACCAACAAACACTTCTTTTTGACCGGAAAAGCCGGCTCGGGCAAAACCACCCTGCTGCGCCAGATTGCCAAAAAGACCACTAAGAACTTTGTGGTGGTGGCCCCCACCGGGGTGGCGGCCATCAATGCCGGAGGGGTGACTATTCATTCGCAGTTTAATCTGCCGCTTACCTCGTTTATCCCCAACAGCGATGCGGTGAATCTCAACCTGATTACCAACCGCAGGGCGCTGGTAGAGCATTTGCAATTCAGGCGCGAGAAACGCAAAGTGATTCAGGAAATGGAGCTGCTGATAGTGGATGAGGTGAGTATGGTGCGGGCTGATATTCTGGATGCCATGGATTTTGTGATGCGCACGGTGCGCAGAAATCAAAAGCCCTTTGGCGGGGTGCAGGTGATGCTCATTGGCGACATGCATCAGCTGCCCCCCGTGGTGAAAGAACAGGAATGGGCCGTGCTCAAAAACTATTACCCCAGTCCTTATTTTTTCGATTCGCTGGTGTGGAAGCAATTGAATGCTGCCGAGATAGAACTCAAAAAGATATACCGCCAAAGCGACCGCAAGTTTGTGCAGCTGCTGAATAACATCCGCCACCGGCAGATGGACGAAAGCGACTATGAAGCGCTGAAAGAACGATACTAACCTGACTTTCGTCCGCAGGAAGGATACATTCTGCTCTCTACCCACAACAATAAGGCGAACCAGGTCAACGAAAAAGAACTGCAGCGCCTCGATGCCCGGCCCTATGGCTTTGAGGCTGAGATTACGGGAGATTTCCCCGAGCACATTTACCCCTGCGACCGGCAATTGATACTGAAAGAAGGCGCACAGGTGATGTTTACGCGCAACGATGCCGAGGGGGGAAAGTATTTTAACGGCAAGCTGGCCAAGGTAACGCACATAGACGGCAAAGAAATTACCGTTACGTTCAACGACAGCGGAGAAGAATATCTGCTCAAAAAAGAAGTGTGGGAAAACGTGACCTACACCGTAGATGAAAAGAGCGATAAGATAGACAAAGACGTGACCGGCACCTTTAGCCAATATCCCCTTCGGCTGGCCTGGGCCATCACCATTCACAAAAGCCAGGGATTGACCTTTGATAAAGTGATTATAGATGCCGGCCATTCCTTTGCTGCGGGGCAGGTGTATGTAGCGCTCTCGCGCTGCCGCACGCTGGAGGGCATTGTGCTGCACTCGCTCATTACCCAAAACTCGCTGCATGGCGATGAGAAGATTACCGACTTCAGCGAGTCGCATCACGGAGCCGAGGAACTGAAAACCCTGCTGGAAGAGGCCAAGGTAGAATACGCCAATTACCAGCTCAAGCGCCTCTTCGATTTTCATAAACTGCGCGAGCGCATTGCCGAGTGGAAAGAAGTGCTGTTTGAAAAAGAAATACCGGAAAAGGAAAAGGCACTGGCTTTGTTTGACACCATTACCACTACCATTGAGTCGATTGTAAACACCTCCATCAAATTTGAAGGGCAGCTGAACCAACTGCTGCGCGAGTTCAACCGCGATGCCACCCAGGTGGCTCCCGTGCTGGAGCGCGGCCACAAAGCCGTGGAGTATTTTACCCACCAGATTTTTAACGGACTCATTGGCCCCCTGCACAACCACATAGCCGAGGTAGCCTACAAAAGCAAAGTGAAACGCTATGTGGAAGTGCTGCAATACGTGAAGGAGAGTTTCTGGAGCAAGACCAACCAACTGTATCAGGCCACCTTTATGGACCAGCCCATTTACACCGGCTCGGTGCGATTCTCCAAGACCGATTTAAAACCCATCCAGGCCTCCACCACCTCGGGCAAAAAAGAAAAGGGCGGCACCTTTAAAGACACCCTCGACCTGCAGCGGCAGGGCAAAAGCATTGAAGAAATAGCCACCATCCGCAGCCTGACGGTGGGCACCATCAAAGGGCACCTGGCCCGCTGGATACAGTCGGGCGATTTGAATATCTATGACGTGCTGCCGGCCGATACCGTAGATACGATTGCCGCCTTTCTGCAAAACAGCGAGGAGAAAACCGTGGCGGCTGTGTTTCGCAAGTATGGCGAAAAGTATGACGGCAACGAGGTGCGCATGGTGCTGGCCCATGTGCTGCGCAGGCAGCAGAATGCCTTGTAATCGTTTCGGGATAGTTGACCTTGTGGATAGCGTATACCTACCATACTACAATGTTTCGGTAGTTGGGGCACCTACCGGTAATAAAAAATACCCTACCCGCTAATCTTCCGCGCTGTTCCCTTTTAAGAAAATCCGAAGGCCAGGAACATTATTAATGGAATCTGCTCTGTTTATCCGCGGCCTCCTGCCCACTCAAAACTGCCGCTGCCCGCCCTGCCTCTTCGTTCCCGTAAAGCGGAAGATGCTCTGTTTATAGGCAGCAGCCGCAGTTTTTTGATACAAATCGCGACCTAAATGATACAAATCGCGACCTAAAAAGGACAAAACGCGACCTAAAACAGACAAATCGCGACCTAAATGATACAAATCGCGAACCAAAACAGACAAACCACCAACCAAAACAGATAAATCGCAACCGCAACTGCCCAAACGGCTTCCTTCGCTCTGCAGATGAGCAGTTAGCTGGCGTTAATTTGTATCATATTTCTTAATGGTGAGTGACGCACCCGTCACTTGTCTGCTTGCGTCCCGCTGTTTCTCCTGCAGCAGAGCAGAAGGCCGGGCGTGTACCCCAGCACCCGATAAAACACCCCGCCATCGCAATTGAAAACCTTAGCGGCAAGTTTTTATAAAGCCTTTTTAGCTTTAGACTTTTAAACCTCGTATGCTAGAAAATATAAAAGCAGCTTTCCATCAGTTTACTTTTCTCGGTCCAAATGACCTGATGGAACTCGCGTCCATCATTAAAATAAGGCAGCTCAAGAAAGGCGAACACCTGGTGCGTGTGGGCGAGTATAACTACGCTGCCGTTAAAGTTTTGAAAGGACTTTTATACCACTACGTGATTGATGACAACGGTATGGAAAAGGCGTTGCTATTTGTGCCTGAAGGAATGAACTCGGGGGCTATGCAAACCATGATGGCCGGCAAGGCGGCTGATGAAAATATTATGGCGCTGGAAGACACTATTTTGCTTTGTGCCGATGTGAGGGAACTGGAAAAAACAGCCGATAAAAATATCCGTGTGATGAAAATGTTGAACCAAAGTTATAAGCAGATCATATCAGAAGCGGCTGAACGAATACGTTTTTTAGCCGTGCACACACCCGAAGAACGTTATCTCCATTTTCGCAAAACTTACCCGAATCTGGAACAAAGGATAAAGCAGAAAGACCTTGCCTCTTACCTCTGCATTACCGATACCTCGCTTTCGCGTATCAGAGCCCGCATAGCGAAAAGGTTAATTTCTCTACTTCTCACCGAACTTGTCTTAAGACAACTTTTTTACGGGCACCGTCAGGTACTTTCGCAATCATTTCAGCGATATATTAAATACCGGAAAAATAATGATGGATACCAGGAACCAATCCGTAATGGAAACCGGTTTGTGTTTTTATTTCAAGGCTTGTACTATCGGAGGCATACAAATAAAAACGAAACACCAAATCCTGCTGATGCTGTTTTTAGCAACAACAGGTAACGCTTTCAGCCAGGCCGAGATTCAGAACCCCGTGTTCCCTTACTGGAAAATAAAAGGCAACAGCGGAACAACCGTGGGCACTAATTTTCTAGGCACCACCGATGCACAGGCATTGATGTTTAAAGTAAATAATCAAACGGCAGGGTATATTGATTACGCTACTCCATTTAGCACAGGGTTTGGTTACCAGACACTAAATGTAAACACCGGCATTAATAATGCCGCATTTGGCTACCAGGCGCTTTTATCAAATACAACAGCGAATAATAACACTGCTGTTGGTTACTTTTCTCTTAAATCAAATACCACCGGAAATGCCAATACTGCGGTAGGCACCGGAGTGCTGCAGTCTAATGTTACGGGGGCTAATAACAGTGCCGTTGGTTATCAGGCACTGGTTAGCAACACTACAGGAATTTCAAACACCGCCATGGGTTTTTGGTCAATGCGAAACAATACCACAGGTTATCAGAATTCAGCCTTTGGTGTTAATGCATCGGAATTCAATACAACGGGATTTAACAATGCCGCTTTCGGACATGGTGCG
>JADJZU010000014.1 GCA_016715625.1 Bacteroidota bacterium | reverse complement strand
AACCGTTTATCCGAACCCCGCCACCGAAACCATGCAGCTGCAATTCAGCGATGGCAGCCGGCCCACCGCTGCCTATGTGCTCAATGCCCTGGGCGAAAAGGTAGCCACCCTGCAGGCGGCAACCCACGCGGTGGATGTATCGTCCCTCGCGTCCGGTATTTACCTGCTCTATGCCGAATCGGCTGCAGGCATTTACAAGGCCAGGGTGTGTGTGTATTAAAAAAACAGTTGCCTGAAGGCAACTGCAAGAACAGATAAGCGGAATGTTTCTTTAATAAAACGGGGCTTAAACCCCGCACCAAACAGATAAAATTCCTTTTCTAATGTTCGTTGCCATCGGCTTTAGCCGATGGCACTTTAAAAAACCGGAGCCTAAAGGCCCCTACAAAATGATAAGCGGAAAATATCTATTCATAGCGGGGCTTAAGCCCCGCATCAAACAGATAAAATTCCTTTTATAATTTTCGTTGCCATCGGCTTTAGCCCATGGCTATAAACAATAAACAAATGTCTATCACCAAAAACTGGATACACATGGTATTTGCCACCAAATACCGAATGCCATTACTCACAACGGCCATCCGCAAAGAAGTATTCCTGCATATCTTCAAAAACGGGAAGAACAACGGACTGGAAATGGACTATGTAAACGGCTACTACGACCACTGCCATTGCCTCTTTCTGCTGCCACCCACCATTACATTAGCACTTGCTGCACAACACTTAAAAGGAGAGTCATCGCACTGGATAAATCAGGTGCAACTCACCGAAGAATACTTTGAGTGGCAAGACGATTATTATGCCGTATCTGTATCGCCCGAACGAGTAACTCAAATTCGCCAATACATCCTGAATCAGGAGGAACATCATAAAAACCTAAACTTTGAAAATGAAATGGAAACCCTGGGGTATACCTTGCATTAACCTGCAGGGCTTAAACTCCGCACCAAACAGATAAAATTCCTTTTCTAATGTTAAGCCCACAAAACCGCGGGGCCGGGGCCCCGCACCAAACAAACCCCCTTTCTAATGTTCGTTGCCATCGGCTTTAGCCCATGGCCAATTAAACCAATCGCCCAAAGCCAACCGCATTAAACAAAAAATATACCTTTTCTCCTTTTCTTTGCCCCTGGCTGTAGCCAATGACCAACAAAAAACACTTGACAAGAATCCTCGTCCTGCTGCTTACCCTCCTCTCCTTTCTGCCGGCCACCGCGCAGCGCTACAACTTTATCAACTACACCACCGCGCAGGGACTGGGCAGCAGCAGCGTCAACCATATTTTTCAGGATAGCAAAGGCTATATCTGGCTGGCCACACAAGGAGGCGGAGCCAGCCGGTTCAATGGCAAAACTTTCAAAAACTTCACCCGCGCACAGGGGCTTATCAATAACGATGTTACCTGCATAGCCGAAGACCCATCGGGCCACATCTGGATAGGCACCGCCTCCGGTGCCTGCAGGTATAACGGCACCCGCTTTGCCCCCTATGGCCTGCAGCAGGGCCTCAGCGATGGCATAGTCTACGATATTCACGCAGATGCCCAAAACACGGTGTGGCTGGCCACCAACGATGCCGGCATTCTGGGGCTGAGAGCCAATACCATCATCCGGCTCGATACCACCACCGGCCTGCCCGCCAACGAAACCTTCACCATCACGGAAGATAAAAAAGGCACTTTGTGGATGGGCCTCGCCAATGGCATTGTCGCCTACCGCAATGGCAAAATAACGGACTATACCCGGCACCCCGCCATACAAGACAAAACCTTCTTCAGCTCCCTCACCGACCACAGCGGCACGGTGTGGATGGGCAGCACCACGGGCGATTTAATCCGGATATTACCCAACGGACAGATTAGCGCCATAGCCCTTCCCCCGGCCTACCAAAACGATTTTATAGGCGGAATAGCCGAAGACAGTCTGCATTACCTTTGGCTGGCCACCGACCATGGTATATTAAAGTATGGGGCAGAAACTTTTACGGCATTCACCGAGCAGCAGGGCTTGCCGTCCAACACCGTGCAAACCATCATGGCCGATTACGAAAACAACATTTGGGCCGGCACCCTGAACGGTGGCGCTATACAGTTCGTAAGCCAGGCATTCACCCGCTATACCGAAAAAGAAGGACTCAGCAGCCAGAACGTAACTGCCGTTTGTCAGGATAAAAAGAACAATACCATCTTTATTGGCACTGCGGACGGGCTATACACCCTGCATGAAAATGATTTCAAAAAGATAGACCAGCTACCGCCACTTACACATGCCAATATCTCCTCGCTGGCAATAGATAGCAATGGTCTGTTGTGGGTAGCTGCGCAAACAGGCATCTTTGTAGTAGCGCTGCAAGGCAATAAATACAGCGTTTCAAAAACCATCAAAACCCTCAACGGGCAGGCTATCATCAGCCCGCAAAGTATACTTCACGATAGTCGCGGAAACACCTGGGTAGCCACGTATGGCTCCGGACTATTGCTCCTGAACCCCGCGGGCAGCAAGGTGTTTAACACCAATAATCAATTCAGCAGCAATAAAATTCTCACCTTGTTTGAAGACAGCCGCTCACACCTCTGGGTAGGAACACAAGATGCCGGAGTTTATAAATACAAGGATGCTGCTTTTCAGAAAATAGCCATAGAAGACAAGGCTGTTTGGTCCATTGCCGAAGGGGATAACGGCAACATGTTTTTCGGCACAGGCGAATCAGGGTTATGCATTTTATCAGGCAGCAAAACAACCTGCATCAACACCCTCCAGGGCCTCAGCACCGACTACATTCCATCACTTGCCTGGGATAAAAACTCCGGCTGCTTGTGGCTGGCGGGCGAAAAGGGGCTCGATAAGTGGAAGCGCATCAACGAACACCAGATAGAAATCACCAATTACCGCGAGCAGGACGGGTTCACCACCACAGCCGTCAACCAGCATGGCTTGTTTATAGACAATGAACAACAACTCTGGATAGCCACCGCCCGGGGCCTCTGGAAGTATAACGCCTCAGCAGAGCGCCCGCGAGGCCGGTCACCCAAAATACAGATAGAAGACATCCGCCTGTTTTATGGCAACGAAAGTTTGAAAGATTACTACGACTCCACCGATGCCCGCACCCATCTCCCCTACCGCCTCGTGTTGCCACACCACAAAAACCACCTCACCTTCCATGTACAGGCACTTACCACCACGCATGTTTTGTATCAGATAAAGCTAGACGGGCAGGAAAGCGACTGGTCCGCTCCTACCGATAATCCTGAAGTTACCTTTTCTAACCTTGCACCCGGTCGCAGTTACACTTTTATGGCGCGTACTATTACCCGCGATGGCATAGCGGGAAAAGAGCTGGCCTCTTTTTCATTTCGTATTCTGGCACCCTGGTGGCAAACGGGTTGGTTCTATGCCCTGTCGGTTCTGGTGGTCATGGGGGCATTTTACTTTTTTATTAAAGCCCGCGAGCGCGTATTGCGCGAGCGAAACAAAAAACTGGAAGCTACCGTGAAAGAACGCACCACGGTCATTGAGCAACAGAAACAAACCGTGGAAGCCGCCCTGACCGAAAAAGAATCGCTGCTCAAAGAAAAAGAAGTGCTGCTCAAAGAGATTCATCATCGGGTAAAAAACAATCTGCAAACCATCTCCAGCATGCTCATGCTGCAAGGTGAAGTGCTGCAAGACGACCTGGCACAAAAAGCCATTCTGGAAAGCCAGAGCCGCGTTCGGTCCATTGCGCTGGTGCATCAAAAACTCTATCAAACAGAGGGACTCGAAAAAGTAGAACTAGGAGGTTTTATGAGCGACCTTGTTGGGCAAATTACGTCCCTCTTCCACCGCGAAGCCGACCCGGTAACCATTCATCTGCAAATACCCCCCACGCAGGTGCTGATTGATAAAGCAATACCGCTCGGCTTAATTTTAAACGAACTGTTGACCAACTCGCTCAAGTATGCTTTTCCGAACCACGCAGCCGGTGAAATATGGATAGAATCAAAACCCTATGAAAGTGAAGCGGAGAATCCTGCTACCAGCCGAAAAATTGTGTTGCGCTATTGCGATAACGGAAAAGGGTTCGACTTCCATCAAAAAGCAGCAGCAGGCGGCACACTGGGCGTTGAGCTCATCACCCTGCTGTCGGAGCAAATTGGCGCTACAGTGTCCTACAACAACACCGCTGGAAGTGAATTTATTTTTATATTCAGCGTTAACCTGTGAAGCTTATGACCCCATTACGAATCGGTATTGTAGAAGATGAATTACTGGTAGCAAGAAACATTTCCATTCTGCTCCAAAAAATGGGCTACACCGCCCTGAAGCCCGTCCGCAACTATACGGATGCCCTAAAAATGATTAGCACCGAATCGCCTGATTTATTACTGCTCGATATCATCATCGAAGGCGACAAAGACGGCATTCAACTGGCCGAAACAATCAATTCCCAATTCCATATTCCTTTTGTATTCCTCACAGCCAATAGTGACGAGGCCACCATCCAGCGAGCCAAAGCGGTGCGTCCATCTGCCTATCTGCTCAAACCGTTTTACGAAAAAGACCTCTACACCTCTATCGAAATTGCGTTCAATAACTTCAATCTTCATTTAAGCCCCGCAGCAACCGCTAAAGCAGAACCCGCCAAGCCAAAAGATTTCATCTTTATCAAAGAAGGAAGTGCCTTTCAGAAAGTGCTTTTAAATAACATTATGGTCATTGAAAGTGAGCATGTTTATCTGCACGTTCATACCATGGAAAAAACATTTATGATTCGCAGCAAGCTGGAAGAATTCATGGGCAATTATCCCCAGTTGCAGCTCATCCGCGTGCATCGCAGTTTTGCCATCAATCTGGCCTATCTCGATAGCATAGATCAGCTCCACGTGGTCGTGGGCGGCAGGCACATCCCCGTCAGCAAAAACTATCGACAGGAGTTGCTCAACTCCATTGACACGATTAAGTAATTTCTCTTAGCTGTGTTATTTCTGCTTTTTTTGAACGCATTAGTTCATGATTAAGCGACTCATTCTCTTACTTCTTTCCGTTGTTTTTATCGTGCTCATGCTCTTCATAGCAAGAAACAGTTTGCTGCAATGGGCTTTTAAAAAAGCAGGAGAACGAATGCAGGGCAGGTATCAGCTTGCGCTTAGCGCTGAATCCGTATCTTTTTCAGGAGTAGATGATATTGAAATCAAAAACCTGATGTTGCTACCAGGTCTTGGCGACACACTGCTCATTATCGATGCCCTTAAACTAGACCTGGCCGTTTTTCAGTTGTGTCGTGGAGTAGTATCTTTTAACCAGGTTCAGGCTAAGCACATTGATTTACACGTTGTCAACATAAACGGCATCAGTAATTTGCCATCCGTTCCAAAAAACAACAGCCATAATACCACCATACAAGAGCCTGCGGAGCCACGATACAAAACTAAAGCCGCAGGCTACTACCGGCAACTGATGCGTTTGTTTGACACTCAAATCGCTCTTCAAGATGTACACTTCACCTATCGCGATAGCACCTCCACAGAACGCATATTCATTCCAGGCTTTGAATATGACAGGCATCGCTTTTCGGCAATGGTAATAGATCAGAATACAAAGGATACCATAGACTTGCAAGGCACCGTATTGCAGAAAGAAAAGACATATTATCTAAAAGCACAGCATCGGAATGACACGAATACCCGTTTGCCGTTTTTAAATAAAATGCAGGGGCTTCGGCTGGGATTCCGCGAACTCTCCTGCAAAATGGTGATAGAAGAAAACAGACAACAACTGAGTTTGCTCGTGGATGCATCGGGGCAAGCGCTAACGATAGCTCACTGGCGATTGGCAGAGGGTGATGTGACAATACCGGACGCGGGTTTACATGCATTACTACTTATCAAGGACAATCAGGTGGAGATAGACTCCTCCTCCACTATTCGCCTCAAAAGCATCCATGCAAACGTATTTGCCGCATACAAGCGTAAAGCCAGCGCACTTGTTTCCTGCGCTGTGCATATGCCTGAAACGAATGCTGATTCTTTTTTCAGGGCCCTGCCGGGTGGTATGTTCCAAACACTACAAGGCATCTCCGCTACCGGAACACTGACTTACGACTTACGTTTTTCGATGGATACCCAACAACCGGATTCATTAGAATTTTATTCATCCTTATCCAACAAGAAGCTACAAATCATAAAATTCGGGAAAGAGAACTACCCCCGAATCAACGCGCCTTTTGACTACGAGGCCTACAACAAAGATAGGTTCGTTCGGACTATACACATTGGCCCACACAATCCAACGTTTACCCCGTTGGCATCCATACATCCCTATCTCATAAAATCAGTATTGCAGTCAGAAGACCCTTCCTTTATGCTGCACCGTGGTTTTTTGTCTGAAGCATTCCGCGAATCCATTATTAAAAACTACAAGGAAAAACGTTTCGCAAGGGGAGGAAGCACCATAAGCATGCAATTGGTAAAAAACGTGTTTCTAAGTCGTAACAAAACCATTGCCCGAAAAGCAGAAGAAGCACTCGTTGTATACTTGATAGAAAATCTGAGATGGGTCAGCAAAGAGCGAATGCTGGAGATTTACCTCAACGTAATTGAATGGGGACCCGGTGTGTATGGCATTGGCGAAGCATCTGCTTTTTATTTCAACAAAAAACCCTCCGAGCTGCATTTATCGGAATGCATATTTCTGGCCGGCATTATTCCCAATCCTATCTATTTCAAATATCAGTTCGATACATCCGGACATTTAAAACCATATTTAAGCGGATATTTTCAAATACTCAGCAGCCGTATGTTATCCAAAGGTTGGATCAACGAACAGGATACTACACAATTACTCTCCTCGCTGCAACTCCATGGACGGGCGAAACAACTCGTTTCCCCGCTCGACTCGGCATCACTACTGAATGAAAATGACCGGGAGTAAGTAGTCATGAACCCAATCCACCGAACTGAAACAAAACTTCGTTTGTTATACTTGCGCTCAATTTCAAAAACCAACTAAATAACAAACACCATGGCATTAGCAGCAGGCACCAAAGCTCCGGACTTCAAACTCTTCAACACCGATAAAAAAGCGGTTTCTCTTTCAGATTTTACCGGAAAAAATCTGGTTATTCATTTTTTCCCGGCTGCCTTCACGGGTGTTTGCACCGAGCAGCTTTGCAGCAGCCGCGATTCCCTGGCCGATTACAACAATTTGAATGCCGCAGTAGTAGGCGTTTCGGTGGATATGCCATTTTCGCTTGGTGTGTTCAAAGAAAAAAACGGCATCAACTTCGACTTGCTATCCGACTTCAACAAAACACTGATTCACGATTACGACATGTATCAGGTCAACTTTGCCTTCGGCATGAAGGGCGTAGCCAAACGCGGGGTGGTAGTAGTAAACAAAGAAGGAAACATTGCCTACGCAGAAACGACCGCTAATCCGGGAGTGCAGGTAAATTTTGAAGCTTTGAATAAAGTATTGGCTGAGTTAAAGTAATTAACTGACTACGCCAGCTTCCTCTGCTTTGCGGCTTTCATTCACCGAAAAGTTGGAGAAGATTACGCCTCCGCCTATCATGTCATCACCTTCGTAAAACACCGCGCTTTGGCCCGGTGCTATAGCCGACACGGTAGCCATGAACTCCACTTTCATTCGGTCGCCCATCTGGGTAAGGATGCTTGATTCGCCATCGTGCTTGTAACGCACTTTGGTGATGGCATTCATGGGCGCTTGTAGCTGTTCATACTTCTGTAGGTTCAGTTTACCCACCCACATGCCGGTGCGCTCCAGGTCCTTTTCTTCACCCAAAACCACCGTGTTGGTTTCCGGATGAATTTCCGTTACAAACACCGGCTTGCCGAACGCGGTGCCCAGGCCTTTGCGCTGGCCGATGGTATAAAAAGGGTATCCTTTGTGCTTGCCTAACACGTGGCCCTGCGCATCTACAAAGTTTCCGCCATCCACGCGCTGCTCCAAATCGGGCAAACGTCTTTTCAGAAATCCGCGGTAATCGTTATCGGGGACAAAACAAATTTCGTAGCTCTCATTCTTGTTGGCCAGTTCCACATAGCCCATATCGCGCGCCATTTGTTTAATGTCCGGCTTGTGAAAACGCCCCACCGGAAACATGGTGCGGCTCAGGCAGCTCTGGCTTACGCCCCACAATACATAACTCTGATCTTTATTTTCATCTAGGCCTTTTGAAATAACGTATCGGTTATTCTGCGCACGCACCTGCGCATAATGGCCGGTGGCTATCCATTCGCAATCCATCATATCGGCTCGCTTGAGCAGTGCTTCCCACTTAATGTGCGTGTTGCAGAGCACACAAGGATTAGGAGTGCGGCCCGCTATGTATTCGTCTACAAAATTATTGATAACAAAATCGCCAAACTCCTCGCGGATATCTATAATAAAGTGTGAAAAGCCTAAATCTACAGCCACCTGCCTGGCGTCATTGATAGAATCGAGCGAGCAGCAACCGGTTTCCTTTTTGCTTCCTCCACTGGTGGCATAGTCCCATGTTTTCATGGTAATGCCTACCACTTCGTATCCCTGCTCATGCAGCATAACAGCCGTAACGGTAGAATCTATTCCACCGCTCATGGCTACCAATACTCTTCCTTTTTTACTCATAAAACGGGGACGAAAATAGAAAACAGCCGCTCAAAGGCTTACCAAAGTGTGTTAAGGCTGCTGAAGCTAAAATTAAAGACCCAATCAGATTGCTCCGATTGGGTCCGAGAAATTCCGAAGAAAATCTCCGCTTGGGTTTGGCACCAGTAGCGAGGGGGGAGCTCGAATCCCCGACCTCAGCATTATGAGTGCTGCGCTCTAACCAGCTGAGCTACCTCGCCAAAACGGGCGCAAATATATTCGTTTACCTCTATCCTAAAAGCGCAGCGCTATTTCTTTAAATGGATTTTTAGCTTCGCGTGATTTTCTTCTGCCTATCAAATTAGTATGTCTCTTATGAAAGAACGATTACTCCTATTCTTTACCATTATCTCCTTATCCATATCGGCTCAAACTAGCCCGGCACCCGCTACTCCAAAGTTAGTGGTAGGCTTAGTGGTGGATCAAATGCGTTGGGATTTTTTCTATCGATATCCCACGAAGTATTCAGAGAATGGATTTAAGCGATTGCTTCGCGAAGGATACAAATGCGAGAATACACATATCAATTACTCGCCCTCTTACACCGCTCCGGGTCATGCGTCTATCTACACGGGCTCTGTGCCCAATGTAAATGGCATTACCGGCAATTATTGGTACGATTACGATGCAGGCAAAGTGGTCTACTGCACCGAGGACACCACGCGCAAAACAGTAGGCGCAGCAGGCAAAGCCGGACTCATGTCGCCTGTGCGCATGCAAAGCACTTCTATTGCCGATGAGATAAAACTGAGCAGCAACTTCATCTCTAAAACGATTGGAATAGCACTCAAAGACCGCGGTGCCATATTACCGGCCGGCCACAGTGCCAATGCAGCTTATTTTTATGATGGAGCCAGTGGCAATTGGATTACATCCTCCTACTACATGGACACTTTGCCTGCCTGGGCCACTGCTTTTAACGACAAGAAACTCGCTGCCACATATGTGTCAGGCAATTGGAATACCTTATTGCCCCTGGCGCAATATTTCGAAAGCCACGATGACGATGTGCCTTTCGAAAGCGCGTTCAGAAACGAAGCCAAGCCCGTGTTTGAGCATAAAGTAAGTGAACTGGCCAAGCCCGGCTTAGACATCATAAGAGCCACACCGTTCGGCAATTCCTTTACACTGGATTTTGCCAAAGCAGCAATTGAAAATGAAAAACTGGGCATGGGCCAAAATACGGATATGTTGGCCATCAGTTTGTCATCAACCGATTACATCGGCCATCAGTTTGGCCCCAATAGTGTAGAAGCTGAAGACTGCTACCTCCGCTTGGATAAAGACATCGAAAGCTTTTTGAATTTTCTGGATGCCAAAATCGGGAAAGGAAATTACCTCCTGTTTTTAACAGCCGACCATGGTGCAGCCCATGCTCCCGGATTTTTACAATCAAAGAAAATACCTGCTGGTTCACTTAACACGGATACACTAGTCGATCAGCTAAACCGCATCTTACAGACGAAAATGGGTGCAGGTGAATGGATTCTCACCTTCGACAACATGCAGTTTTATTTAAATAAAGAGTTGATAGCCGACTCGGCTGCCGATGTAGAAGAAATTAAGGAAATCATTATCAGCTACTGCCTGAAGCAGGATGGTGTAGCCGATGCTTTGGATATGCAAGAAATAGAAGAGTCCACCCTAAACGCTGACATGAAAAGTAAAATCATTAATGGTTATTACCCCGGTCGCTCTGGCGATATATTTCTGCTCACGAAGCCGGGTTGGGTGGAGGGTTTTGCCAAAGGAACCACCCATGGCACCATCTACCCATACGACACCCACATTCCATTGCTCTTTATGGGTTGGAAAGTGAAACCTGCTTCCGATTACACACCGGTTTATATAACCGACATTGCGCCTACGATTGCCGCAATGGTAAAATGCCAGGAGCCCAACGGCAGTGTAGGAAAAGTAATTACCGGAGTGCTTAAATAGTTTCCGAGTAGCGCTTTATCCGCAGGGCCAATTCGGGTATCGTTTCGGTAGAAGGTTCAAACCGAAGATGCGCTTGCTTATAGTAAGGCAGCCGTTCGACCAGGAGTCCGGTAATGGTCTGCTGCAAGGCGGCATCATCCAATCCTTTCAACATGGGTCTTTCTTCCAAATTAGACTGCCGTAAGCGACCGAGAACAATGGGGGCCGGAGTATCCAAAAACACTACGAGTCCATGCTCTTTCATCCAATTGAGGTTATTGTAAAAACAGGGAGTTCCACCGCCAGTAGCAATCACTACATGCTTCCAATCGGTGTGGCGCAATTCGTCCCGTTCCACTTCTCTAAAACGGTCCATGCCGGCCTGCGCTATCAGCGCAGCCAAGGGAGCCGGGGGCAGGTCCAACTCAATTGCCAGTGCGCGGGCTACTACATCATCCAGGTCAACAAAACTGCGTTGCAGTGCAGTAGCCAACTTTTTGCCGTGGGTAGATTTGCCGGCTCCCATAAAACCAATGATAAAAACCGGTTTCATGCGCTTTAGCCTTTAATGACCACGCGAGGATCGAGCAGGGAGTACAAAATATCGGTGATAATATTCATGACTACAAAAATAGTAGCCACCAGCAGCACACAACCCATTACCACCGGAAAGTCGAAGTTGAGAATAGACCCGATGGTTAGCAAGCCCAACCCGTTGTAGGAAAACACTTTTTCTACAAAGTAAGCTCCGGTGAGCACGGCAGCAAACCAACCGGTGAGCGAAGTAAGAATAGGGTTCATGGCATTGCGCAGCGCATGCTTAAACAAAACAGTCCGCTGCGATAAACCCTTTGATCGAGCCGTGCGGATGTAATCCTGACTGAGCACATCCAGCATGGCACTGCGGGTAAGTTGTGCAATGAGCGATATGGGACGAATACCCAAAGCCACAACGGGCAGTATCAGATTTTTCCACACAATTCTTTCGCCATCCAGATCATATTCATACAACTGACTCACCACTCCCAGGCCGGTGTAGCTGCTGAGGTAATAGCCAAAGATGGCGGCTAGAATATAACCGGTAACATAGCCCGGCTGCGAAGTGCCCAGTGTGGAGAGCGTTACCACCATATCATCTACCCAGGTATTGTGACGAATGGCAGCCAATACTCCTGCTATGATGCCCGCAAAGGAAGCCAGCAACATGGCAAATACCGCCAGCAAAAAAGTAGGAAAAATCCGCTCGCTAATCACCTCGCTCACATTTCTGCGTGTTTGAAAACTCTTGCCTAAATACGGAGCCTTGACCACCACACTCACCGAGCCTACCGAAAATAGTTTGGTAAACTTCCAATCGCTTTCGCTCAGATAACTGGGTGCGTTGGTATCTTCCAACCGGTGGAATGACACGGGTGATAAATCATTAAAGTATAAACCAAGACGTTCATACCAAGGTAAGTTCAGGCGAAACTCGCGTTCAATAGCAGCAATACTGGCGGTGTCGGCACGTTGGCCCAAAGTCATACGAGCCGAGTTCACCGGCAAAATATTGAACAACACAAAGATGACCAGCACGACCCCAAACATCACGGTGAGGCCGTTCAGCAATCGCTTAAAAATATACTTCAGTAGATTCATCCTATGGTTGGCTGAAGTATTGCTGATTCAACGATTCAAAATCGGGCAAGCCTCTGTAATGCCATTTATTGATTACTACTCCGTCTTTCAACAACACCAAACCCGGGTTGGAACGGATGATGGTTTTCAGAGGTGTTTCATCGGCATGATAAAACGGATAAGCCGTTTGCAGGCGATGGCGAAATTCATCGATATGTCCGTCATTCACGGTGACCGCAAAAAAGTCGATGCCGGCTTTATCGCATCCACTGGCAATGGCATTCAACTTGACAAAGGCAGCTTCGTGTGTTTTGTTTAAGTTGTAAGCTACCACCATTAAAGAGTAACCGGGATTGTTTAAAATAGAATCGGCCATTTGTGCTCCTTCATCGTTTTCGATATAGAGATTGGTAATCTTGGCGGGGATGCCCGGATCCAGCACTTTATCTTTACGGTCTTTGTAGTCCCACTCGCTGTAGTTCAGCGTAGACAAGTCGCTCACTGTAAATTCCTTTTCGGCTCCTGTAGCCTTATTCTTGTAGATAAACAGCATTTCCACTTTTGGTTCCTGCTTCACCTTGCGCAACTCGCGCACATCATTGCCTATTTTGTAAGGACGGAAATCAATAATCGGTTCGCTCCAATACACACAATACAAGCACAAGCCCAGCGACACCACCCCGGCCAAGGCTGCCACCGCAGAGCGTTTACCTTCCAAGAGCGGACGAATGTGCTTAGTGTTCAGCAGCAGAAGCAAAATCATGGCATCCAGTATCACATCTTTCCAGAATGTTTCCCAAGGTTTTAATTTAATGAAATCGCCAAAGCAACCGCAGTCGGTCACTTTCATTTTGCCTTCGTCAAATGGATGAGTAGATGCATGCGACATAAAAAACGCAATGAGCATCAGGAGCAAAGCAAACGAAAGCAAAGTCCATTTCCCTTTTTTGGAGTCGGAAGGCTGAAAGCCAATGAGCACCCAAATAAACATCACCGCTGCACTCATTAACATAAATGCATTGGTGAGCGAGTAGCCCGATAAATAGGTATAGCCGGTAAGGAAAGTGAAAAACACCGTGAGCGCCCAGATGATGGCTACGGTAAATTTGGGTTTCCAGCCAATAAGCAACATAAAACCGAAAAACAACTCTGCTGCTATCATAAAAATAGCCATAGGCGTAGAGAAGCTACCCACCCAATCCCAAAAATTGCCGTAAAGTGCCAGGTAGCGGGCATTCTCAAAAAACTTTTCGGCAGCAAAGGCTGTAAAGTAATCGTGCATTTTGTAAGAAGTGCCCAGCGGGTCCACGGCTTTCACAAAGCCCGAGAAGATGAATAAAGCCCCCACAAAATTTTGCAGGTAACAAACAAGCAAGCTCGATGGACGAGCCAGAAAATAACGCAAGATAGTGAGCAGTAAAGCTGCGGCACCTACGTATCCAAAAATGTGATAGACTGTCATAGCATTGAGTTATTTAGTAGAGGATTCAGATAGTTTAATTAAAGCAAAAATGGAGTAGTTCACAATATCGCGATAGCCGGCATCAATGCCCTCGCTGATAATGGTTTTGCCGGCATTATCTTCAATCTGTTTAATGCGCAGCAATTTCATCAATATTAAATCGGTAAATGAACTGATGCGCATATCGCGCCAGGCCTCGCCATAATCGTGGTTTTTGGCCAGCATCAGCGTTTTGATTTCGCCCACGTGTTTTTCGTATAAGCCCACGGCCTCGGCCTCGGGCAAATCGGTGCGGGGGTCGCCCTGCAGTTCCATTTGTATCAATCCCATGATGGCATAGTTAATAATGCCCACAAACTCCTCTTCCACCCCTTCGGCCACCATTTGGGTTTGCTTTTCTTCCAGGGTTTGAATCCGCTGTGCCTTGATAAAAATCTGGTCGGTGAGCGACTTTGGCCGCAGCACCCGCCACGAGGTGCCGTAGTCGTGGGTTTTCTTCTCAAATATGTTTCTGCAGACCTGAATCTGCTCGTCAAATTGACTCGCTGTGTTTGCCATTGGGCCAAAAATATATTTTCGACACAGATATGACCGGTATGTTTTCAACCCTTAACAAGCTCTTGTAAAAAAATGCAGCTCACCTGTAGAAACAAAATATTGTCGCTGCACCGGCCGGGGGTCATGGGCATACTGAACCTTACACCCGATTCATTTTACGATGGCGGACAGTTAAAAGACGACCGCAGTCTGCTGCTGCAGGCCGAGAGGATGCTGCGCGAAGGGGCCGCCCTGCTCGATGTGGGCGGCATGAGCTCGCGCCCGGGGGCGCTGTTGCTTTCGCCCACCGAAGAACTACAGCGCGTGCAACCCGCAGTGCACTTGCTGCTGCAGTACTTTCCCGATTGTATTCTTTCCATAGACACCTTGCAGGCCTCTGTGGCCGAAGCCTGCCTGCAAACAGGCGCACACCTGATAAACGACATTAGCGCAGGCACCTACGACCATCGTATGCTGGAAGTGGTGTCCACGCACGGGGCGGCCTACTGCCTCATGCACATGCAAGGTCTGCCGCACAGTATGCAAGAGCAGCCTGCCTATACCGATGTGGTGCAGGAAGTAGCGGCCTTTTTCATCCAACGAGTAGCGGCCTGCACACAAGCCGGCATTCGTCATCTGGTGCTGGACCCCGGCTTTGGATTTGGCAAAACCCAGGCGCACAACTATACCCTGCTCCGATACCTGCGGGCACTAGCCCCGCCTCATCTGCCGCTCCTTTGCGGGGTATCCCGAAAAAGCATGGTGTATAAGGTATTACAATCCGGCCCGAAGGAGGCCCTCAACGGCACCACGGTGCTGCATACCCTGGCACTGCTGCAGGGCGCACATATTTTGCGCGCGCATGATGTGCGCGAAGCGCAGGAGGCTATTTTACTCACGGAGGCATACCGGCAGACCGAAAGTTGATATTTCTATCACAATCACGGTCACTAAATAGGTCTCCAAAAATCAATTACCCACGAGCCACTACCACCGGCTTTACCTGCTGCACCGATTGATTTTGCAAGCGCACATAATACACTCCTGCGGGGTAGTTTTCATTTTCTAAAGTAGCCCCAAAGCTGCCGGCTGCCATTTCCCGGTCGAGAAGGGTCTTCACCACCTGACCCTCGCAGTTAAACAATTGTAGTAGAATATGCCCGCCCATCGTGGTGTAGCTGACACGCGCAGTTGTCACCATCGGGTTGGGATAAATGCGCAGCAAATCGAGGCCGGCCGACTGATTAATCTGATGAAGGGCAGCAGCCGAACAATCTGTCCCATTCACCAAAGGCAGGGTTTGAAAATTTTGCAACAAAATGGTGTTCAGGTCGGCATTGGGCACGCAGAACCAATCCTGCAGCAGAGAGGCGTATACCGACCGGAAATCGTATTGCATGGCAATATTGTCGCTCACCAGCGCAGCTGCGGGTATCACCGGATTGGTGCCCAACATGCCGGGCATTACCTGATTGCCAAAAATAAGCATGGGGGCTGCTGCGCCATGGTCGGTACCCAGACTATTGTTACTGATAATTCTGCGACCAAACTCCGAAAAGGTCATGCCCATCACGCGGTTGGCAATGTTGAGATACGTCAAATCGTCCATAAAGGCTTTAACTGCATCCGACAGCTCCTGCAGCAAAGTTGCATGGGTACCTGTGGCTGTATTGCCGGCCACCACCTGATTCGAGTGGTTATCAAAGCCTCCCATGCTTACCATATAAATTCGGGTTTTTAAACCACCGGCTATCAACTGTGCTACAATCTTAAGCTGTGCGGCCAGCGAATTATTGGACGGATAGGTATTTTGCTGCGTTACGCTATTGGCGGCAGCAGTAATCACCCCGGCATATTGATCGGTTTGCTGTGCCACCTGGCGGATATACGATAGCTCGAATCCGGCAGGGGTGGCCGGTGCCGGAGATTGAATACCGTTCACCAGATTATAAAAATTGGTGGGGTCGCTGATAGACATGCCCATGCCCGAAGCCGGCCCCTGAAACACCGTGCTCATCACAGAACCTATCTGAATGGCCAAAGGATCGGGCATTTGTGTATTGGGGTAGCCCGTGGGAAAATTGGGATACTCATAATTCAAATAGCGGCCGGCCCAACCGCTGGTCAATGATTGATTGGCATCGGAAGCGGTCATCCATATATCGGTGGCGCGAAAGTGCGAATAGTTGGGGTTGGGATAGCTGACACCCTGCACGATGCGCACCTTGCCATCGTTGAAGAGCGACTGCAGCCCCGTCATGGCCGGGTGCAATCCTGTGCCGCTCAGTCCGCTGAGGCTGAGCACCTGATTTTGTGGAATCAGGATATTGCTTCGGGCATTCGATAGCTCCGAGTATTGGTCGATAGGGATGACGGTATTAAGCCCGTCATTGCCCCCGTTGAGCTGTATGAGCACCAGCACATGGTCTGTATCTACCGAAGATTGCGCCAGGGCCTCCAGCAAGGGCGAAGCGCCAAAGGCCCGCAACGAAAAACCACTGAGCAGGGCAGGCAACAATACTCCGGCACCGGCATCGCGTATAAACTGTTTTCTTTTCATGCTATCGGTTTTTTGAAACTACCTAAGAGTATGCGTAGCCCACATTAGGTAGCCTTGTTTGTGTTAAGATAAATGGTATTCGGCCAGGTTGGTGATGTACTGAAACATTTGCCGAAGGCGCGATTGCACGATGCCATACGCCACCTGGTCGGTTTGGTTGAGATACCAATCGTTCCACGCGGTGGTCCAGTAACTATCCGATGCCTGTCCCGACAGCAATATCGTTTTCAGGTAATTGAACAAAGTCACATCCGTATCAATAGAATAAAAGAGCGCAAGCGTATCGTTTATAACGGCATTCGGGTCGGCAGGCGAGTCGAGGTTGGCCACAAAGGCCACGGGGTCCAGCATGACGTTGGTGCCCTGATAGGTAACTCCGGTATTAATCAGATAGTCTGTAAACTCGGTGCGCTTGGGTAGCGTGTCGCTGTTAATCCACAATTCGTGATAGCCGGGGGCCTGATAGTAGGCCGGCCAGCCGGCCACACTGGGCGGGTCGCCTATATCCATGCCTACATCGGCCAGTTGCTGCTGCAGCGCACGCCAGAAATAGTATTGCTTCACCACATCGCTGCTATCGGGAAACACCGCATTAAACTCGCGACAGGCACCTACAAAAAAATCGGCAGGCGTTTTAATGATGCAGCCCCGGTTCAATTCATCATAAAAATGTTCGCTTTTAAAGAGTGCTTCCAGCACCGGTTTTATTTCGTAGCCCGATGTGCGAAAAATATCGGCCAGGGGCTGTATTACGTTAGCCTCGGTGCCTGCATCAATGGTGTAATACACAAAAAAGCGATACAACTTGCGGCACACATGCTCTGCCACCTGCGGACGGGCAAAAATCATGGTCAGCAAATCGTCCAGCTCATTGGCCCCGTTAGCCCCCGATTGACCGGTGATTACCGTGTTGCCGTAAAAAGAAGAGAACTGTTTATTGGAGGTGTCGTGCTTGGTAGAATCAAAAAAGGAAGAAATCGTATTGGAATCTATCCGATAACCCGTAAGTACCTTGGCAGCCGCCTGCACATCGTCCTCGGTGTATAGCTGCGGGTCTTTACCCACCGTAAACAGCTCCTGCAGCTCGCGCCCGTAGTTTTCATCAGGGGCATTTTTGGTATTCAGGTAGCCGTTGAGGTAGCGCAGCATGCCGGGTCTATGGTCACCTCTTTGGTCAGGGTTTTAAAATTGCCGAGCGCATATTGCCGCAGCAGGGCATTGGTTTTGTAAGTAAAGCGGGGGTCGGGCACGGACGCTGCTTCGGTGGCAAAATGATTATGCCAAAAGAGCGTCATCTTTTCTTCTATGCTCCGGGTCTGGTTCAGCATCAGACCGGTCCACCAGGCTTTAAACGAGGCTCTGCGTTTACCGTTCACATTCGGGTCGGCAGGGGCGGTGGCCCAGGGTTGGCCCAGGGGCACGTTGGGGTCGGTGTAATTGGCATCGTTGTATGTATTAAGTGGTGGCACAGGTGTGGGAGCTGCTGTGAGCAATTCATCTACCGCATCGCTCATGGTCATGGACATAAAATGGCTGATGTCGGCCTTGGCGGCTCCAAACATGGTGCGCTTTAATAAATGGACGATCTGTGTGGTGGTCCAGGGCCCGCTGTAGGCACCCAGGCCGGTGGAGCGGGCTGCGCTTTTGAGCCTGGGTAAACTGCGGTGTTGCTGAAAGGCGGTAGAGTAAGCCTGTGCCATAGAGGTGCGTTTTGTGGTACTAAGATGAACGGAAGTTCACAAAGTTTAACGGCTTTGCAAAAAAAGGCAATGCGGGGGTGTAATGTCTTTATCAAAGAACAAAACCCGGTCACCATTTTCGGTGGAATGCCTTACCGGTTTTTCCACAAGGCGTTTTGACGGTCCAGATGCCTTACAGGTTTTCCTACAAGGCGTTTTGACAGTTTATATTCCTTACAGGTTTTCCTACAAGGCGTTTTGACAGTTTATATTCCTTACAGGTTTTTCTTTAAGGCGTTTTGACGGCTCTTATTCCTTACATGTTTTTCCTACAAAGCATTTTGACGGCTCAAATGCCTTACAGGTTTTCCTACAAGGTATTTTGACAGTCCAGATGCCCTACAGGTTTTCCTACAAAGCATTTTGACGGCTCATATTCCTTACAGGTTTTTCGGAAAGGTATTTTGACGGGTTAAATGCCGCCCAAAGATCTATTGAAGCTGGTTGGTTGGAGACATAAACAAAGAGGCCCTGCATTGCAGGGCCTCTTTGAATCAGACTAGCGTCTGTTTATTTCTTTTTTCCGTAAGTGAATCCGGGGCCGGTTTTCACTTCTTTTACTACTTCTCCGTAGCTTTCAAACTCCGGTGCATCGTCTGCTTTGTCAGGTATAATTTTGAATTCTACCCGTCTGTTGCGTGCTCTTCCTTCCGGATCGTCTTCGCCACCTGGTAGTTCGTTGGCCATAGCCGGAACTTTTTCGCCAAAGGTTTTAACCACGATACGGTTTTCAGCAATCGCTTTCTTTTTCACCAGGAAGTTCTTCACTTCAGTAGCTCTGCGGATAGATAACTTGTCGTTGTATTCATCGGTTCCTTTGCTATCGGTGTGGCCTTGCACCTCTACCGAGTAAGCCGGATTAGCCGTAAGCACTGCTACTACGCTATCAATCTGTGTTTTGTAGAAATCAATCACGTTGCTCTTGTCAAAGGCAAAGTATACGTTCGGTATTCTGATTTTCTTTTTCACGATAGGATCCAGATAGAAAATCTGGTCAATGGTATCGCGCTCTTCTTCCTCGGCAATGGTCAGGTTATCAATAGATGGCCAGTAACCTTCTTTGTTGCCATTGAACTTATATGAAGTACTTCTTTTAACAGGGAATACGAATGCTTCGGCAGTAGTGATAGCATTTTGAACAAATTCAAAGTTGTTGCCGGCCACTTTATACATAGAAGCATCCACTCCGGTGATAGGGGTATTGGTAGCATCGCCTCTCTTTACATACACACCTCTTACAAATACATCGCGCTGCACAATTACCGACCAGATATCATCGCAGCAGGTTTGTCCGCGCGGAGAGGTTGTGCCCACCCGGTTAGATACGATATAGCCTTTTGCTGCTTTTTCATCCAGAGCCAGGTATAAATCATCCGCAGCGGAGTTGATAGGAGAACCTGCGTTCACCACAGCACCCCATGCACCCGGAGTGCCTGATGCTTTAAACACATCCAGACCGCCCATAGAAGGACGACCGTTAGAAGAGTAGTAAAGAACTTTGTTTTTGAGGTCGTAGTGCGGAGTAATATCATCTCCGGCCGTGTTCACTTCAGGGCCCGCGTTCTGGGGTGCACCAAAGGTTCCATCGTTGTTCATTTTAGCATAGAAAATATCCATGCCTCCTTTGCCGCTTCTGTCAGATGAAAAATAAACAATCGGATTGCTTTCGCCATCCACTCCCCAGGCCGGGTGAGTGGTGGTAGTACCTTCCGGTCCGTTCAGGGCGCTTACTACTTCTCCTTCAGTCCATGAAGCACCTTCTTTTTTAGAACGGTAAATTTTGCAACGGAGTTCGTTCCCTACCTGATAATCTACACCGCATTTAGTGAACAACAAAGTGTTGCCATCTCCGCTAATGATAGCGTTTCCGGTGTTGGTCTTAGAATCGTTTGGCGGAATAGGCAACATAACCCGGTTAGAGAAAGTGTTTCCTGATTTGGTAGCGGAGTAAATAGCGGTATAGTGGTCGTCCTTAGATACGGTCAGGTTTACCGCAGTATCTGTTTTTTGTGAAGCGAAAAGAATTTCGTTTTTGCCCCATGGTTTTGGAGATAAATCCTGCAAGGTAGAATTTACACCTCCTGCAATTTTCTCTACTTTAATTTTGGTTGGATTGGCCAAAATCACCTTAGCACTGTCGCAGCCTTCTGCCTCCACTCGGGCGAGCGCTTTATAGCTAACGTCTTTTTTGCCTAAAGTCGCTTTCTGGTAATTGCTGAAAGATGTTTTAGCATCATCATACTTACCATTCATCTTCTGCATCTGCCCCAGGAAAAACACATCCGAAGGGTATTTCTCTGCATCTTTGTCTACCGAAGCTTTGTAATATTTCTCAGCCGCTTCGTAGTCGCGCAAAAAGCGGTTAGCTTCTCCTAACAAGTGAGCAATTTCCTGCTTGTCGGACTTATCTTTATACGCATCTTCCAGGTATTGGGCGGCATTGTAATAACTACCCTCTTCAAACTTTTTACGGCAATTTTCAGCTTTTTTCCATTTAAACTTTGGATATTTTTCTAGTTCTTCAGTTTGGAACCGTCTTGGGCGTTGGCCATGAGCATCAGGGGAACCAAAACCACTGCAAGGAAATACTTCATAGTATATGTTTAGTTTATTGGGGTTTAAAATTTTAAGATCTGCTACCGATGATTCTAGTAACGTGGGTTAAACAAGTAGACATCTTCTTTCGGAACAAACAGATTGCCGATATAGCTCAAAGTAACTTCAAAGCCTTGTGGGAATGCACCACCGATAGCTTTCTGGTCTTTACGCTGCTGCAGCAAATGAGCGTCATACGCGAAACCTGCACGGAAGCCTTTCCACTCAAATCCTATTTTAGGAATGATGGTATAGTTGGCTTTGTTAAGACGGTTCCACAAACCTAAGTAAAGGGTCGCGCGCTTAGCCGGATCTTTAATTACGTGGATACCTGCAGTAAGTCCGAAGTTGGTTTCAGTAGTTTTAGCCTGAGACTGGAACAAAAAGCCCGGGATGATGACTGCTTTGTCTTTGATATCAAACTCCCATCCACCATGCAAGGTGTGACGGAAAGGCAAACGATACGCTACGCTGTTGGCAAGGAAATCCTGCTTGTAGCGAGTGGCATTGTTGAACGAGTAGCCAACATAAAAACGCATGCCCTGAATAAATTCGTATTTGGTAAACAAACCTGCGTTGAATACCCCTTGATGCGGTTGCCACTGATAAAAGTTTCACCGTTGTAGTTAGGGTCGTAGGTCAAATCAGGATTAAAGCCTTCGCCAAACTGGAAGTTGGAGAAATCCATTTTGGTCATGGCGATGCCCCCCTGGAAGCCTAAGCCCAACTGGAACTGTGATTTTTTGCCGAAGCTCATGTTGTAAGCTACAGAAGCTAAAATCTGGTTATGGTTGAAGGTTTTTCCATTTTGCTGATCGTTGAAAAACACCAAGCCTACTCCCAATGCTCCATTCTTAATTTTCTCGCGCAGCAAGCTGAAATCCAGGCCCACCGATGGTGTGCTGAAAGCCGGTTTGCCTTGTGTGAGACCCGGATATTGATTGCGGTATATACCGGTGAGGCGGTAAAATCCATTGAAGTTTCCGGTTAAGGCCGGGTTCAATGTAAGCGGGGAAGAATAAAATTGGGAGAAGTGAATGTCTTGAGCATTCATTACAAAAGAGCCCAAAATCAATACTACAATAGCGTAGATTCTTTTCATATACAGGGTTTATTTATGGGGTTCAAAGAAAATATTTTTTATTAAACAGTCATGAAATAATTGCCCAAGACAGAAAAATGTGACAATTCGTTCATGACTGTTTTTGTGGTCTGTTTATTAATGCAATAGCGTGAAAGAACCTACCAAGTTGAAATCGATGTTTTGGCTTGGGTCGTTCTGGTTCGGACCATTGATGGTGATATAATAGATATAAGTCTCGGCAGGCTGCAACACATTGTTGAAAGTGCCATCCCAATTAGCCGTTCCGTTATATACCATATTACCCCAGCGGTCGTAGATGCGCATAGCAGTTACGGTATATATTCCCTGCATGGCAGCCGGAATATAAGGGCCATAAGTATCGTTTACACCATCACTATTCGGGCTAAATGCGTTTGGCATTGGAGGGATGCCCGGAGGCAATACGCGCAACAACACGGTATCTACTGCGATGCAACCATTTACATCATCGGTCACATAGACCACATAAGTGGTAGTGGTTTGCGGTGCTGTGGCAAATACGGTTTGGTTGGTAGAATCATCCAGATAAGTAGATGGAGTCCAGAGGTAATTAAAGCTGGACTGATAGCTGGCATTAACTGTCATGGCTGCATTGCGACCGATGAACACGGTTCCGTTGCTTGGGTCTGATACAAACGCATCGGCAGTTAAACAACGAATGTTGACTTCGGCAGTGTCGGTTGCGGTGCAATCATTTGTATCCGTTACCGTAACTGTGTAGGTGCCGGAGGCAGATACAGGCAGAGTAGCAGTAACAGCACCGGTAGACCAAACATAAGTTCCCTGCACCTGCGGGTCAAGCACTACAGAGGTATCGCAACTACAGATATTCTGGTCAGCTCCCAAGTTGGCCACAGGAGGAACGGTAGAAGTAATAACCGTAGAATCCAGATTCTTGCATCCGTTGTCGCTTGCTTCAAGATAGTAAGTGCCGGCTGTGTCTGCCACCAAAGAGGTAGCTACTATGCCACCGGGTGTCCATGTATAAACGATACCTGCTACCGGAATTACAGAAAGTGTGGCACTGGTTTGTCCTTCGCATATAGACGCATCGCTCACAAGAATATCGGCAGACGGACGAGGAACAGATATGACATTAGCCGTATCCTGAGACTGAAGTGTGCAGCCATTTGCATCAATAGCGATATAGGAATACTGACCCGGAGTAGATACCGTAATTTGCGGTGTACTGGCTCCATTACTCCACTGGTATATTTGATACCCCTGGTCGGCATAAATAGTTATGCTTTCGCCAATACATACAGCCGTATCGCCAGATGGGTTAACCACAATCGGATTTAAAGTAAACTCGGTAATGGTTATGGTATCTGAATTGAAGAAGCAGAAGCCATCGTTCACCTGCACCCAGTAATCCTGTGTTACAGATGCTTGCGATGCGGTAGTGATAGTAGGCGTAGTTTCGCCAGTGTTCCAGTTATACGATGTGTAAGGTCCACCAGTGGGAACGAGGGTAACAGAATCGTATGGGCAAATGGATTGATCGGCTCCCAGAGAAATGGCCGGATGAGTTCTCACCACTACCGTTAAGGTATCTTCGGCACGGCAGCCAATAGAGTCAAAAGCTATCACTACATAGTCGGTGGTTACCGATGGAGTAGCAGAAGGATTAGCAATCACATCGCTATTAAGCGAAGCAGCCGGAGACCAGGTCCAGGAAACACCACCATTGAATTGCAACTGGGCAGCGTCTCCGGCACAAATTGAATCAGGAGAAACTGAAGTGGTAAACTGGAAATCGCCAATTGCTACCCGAACGGTATCATAAGTTACACAGCCATTGCTGAACGTTGCGGCCAGGACATAGTCGGTAGTAACACTTGGATAAGCCTGTGGATTCAGGATAGTGGTATCAGATAGTCCTGTGGATGGAGACCACTGAACTCCAACCAAACCTGCACCGGATGTTTGCGGAGTGAATCGGAAGGCTACCGGAGTAGATACCGTCCAGGCAGAATTATTAAATCCTGCCGGAGATACGCCCACGCTACCAGTAGCATTTTCAAGACCCACCGTAGAAGTCTGACCTACTGCTGTCATGCTTCCAAGGTGAAGTTCAATTACATTGGTAGTCTCGTGTAGCTGAATTTGACCGGTAAAGTTACCGGCTGCAGCAAAGAAAGTGGCACTGGTCCACTGAACCACTAATTTACGGTTTGGCGCTACACCATCTACAAAGTAAGTGATAGTGCCGGCATTGGTCAATAAGTCTTCCCAACAAAGGGCTATCAGATTATTAGGTGCTGCTGCGTTTGGAATATTCTGAGAAGTAAAGGAACTTCCCTGACCGGCAGTAAACGTCATAAATCCGTTAGTGGACACATAGAAGTTGGAGTAAGTATTACAGAAATAATCAAAGTTAAAACCAATTGGGAATGCGCCACTCATTGCATCATCGCCTGTAGGACCATTGGATACAGCACCAACCGGAACAATTGGGTTGTATGTAATAGATGACAAGTCGTAATTGGGCACACATACAGGAGTAATCGGGTTCTCCAAAAATGCATTCAACTGAATCGTATCAGCGCCACAAATGATGGTATCCAAACCTGCATTTATTAAAACTGCAGTGTCTACAAACAAGTTTACTGAAGTATCTCCCTGACAGGTTCCATCATCAATCATTACAGTGTAGGTAACATCATCATTAACTGCTACCGTTGGGTTAGGTGTGTTAGGTAATGTGCTGCCATCGCTGCCGGTCCAGGTAAACATATAATTTGACAATGGCGGATTGCACATTACAAAACGCATATTTGGTCTTTCTTGCGTCAACACCGGTGTGGTGAGGGCGGTGCAGCCTGATGAGCCACTCAAATCGCCAAAGTCGTATAAAACAGAACCGGGGAATGAGGTAGCTGTAAACTGAATATCGTCATAATCGGTATAGGAAGCATTGTTAAAACAAACCTCCACAATCAGGTTGCTGAAACCATCCCACTGGTAAGGTGTGGTAAGAGTGTGAGTATTCCAACCGGTGTCGGTTGTATAAGGCGATGGAGCTACCACTTCCGTTAAGCCCGCTACATAGTTGGCCGGAAGTTGATCTAAGCTGGTGCAGCCCATTTTAACGGTGAAATCGTTGTAAGGCTGCGTGCTGAACTTGCCGGTAACATAGTAAGACACGTCTAAGATGGAACCTGCACTTAAACCGGCAGCCTGAAGTTCGGAGGCACGATACAAATATTGTAAGCGGGCATCCATCCAGAATCCAAAGTAAGGAGTGGTTACAGTGGTAGAACCGGTTCCTGTGCCTACTTGGTTGAGGGCATAGCTGCTACCCGGCAAGCAGGCATTTTGAGGGTCGGCTACAGGGCCACACTCTACGGATTTCACAATAGAGTTGAGCGTCACTATATCACCGGGACACACATAATTATCGGATGGGTTCACGATAATCTTAGGACCAACACCGTTTATCACAATATCGATACTATCTACAATTGGACAACCGTTAGCGGATGTAACGGTAACATAATAAGTGGTCGTGGCAGTTGGTTTTACCTGAGTTGTCTGTTGACCCGGAGTTTGAACGCCTGTGCCGGATGGTCCCCACTGATAAGTGAAAGGTCCCTGGTTAACCGGTGTGGCTAATACAGATACATCTGTGCTGCTGTTTAAGCAAATGGTATCATCGGGGGATGATGTCGCAGTAGTAAATGTTTGCACGTTAAACACCGTAACAGTATCTCTGTTTTTGCAACCGCCCTGCAAATCGCTTTGTACAATATAGGTTTGTGTGCTCAGCGGAGCCACTACGATAGTGGAACTATCCGGGCTGGCACTCAGCCAACCGGTTGTGTTATCCCAACTGAAAAAGTTGCCGCCTACCGCCTGGATGGTCACCGGACCACCGCCTGTGCAATAAAAACGATCGGGGCCGGCATCGGTACCGTCCAACACCGATATCTCATAGGTAAATAATTGCAAGCCTGTAATAGGACAAGCGTTATCCTCGAACTGAACAGTAAAATATCTGAATCCGGTATCAACTCCGGAAGGTGTCCAGTTAAAGGTAACTTGCACTGAATCAGTACCCACGTTGGTGGTAGTGAGGCTGGCTCCCGGAATGGATTGGGCTATGTTGGAAGATACAGTGATGGGCTGACCATCGGCATCTTTGGCTCCAATGCTGAAACTCATAGACTGACCAGGACAAACACCTAAAGAATTACAGTCATAGACTACTGCACCGGAAACATTTTGAAGCGTAAGACAGTTGGTAACGTTCGGAGCATTATTGGAACAGTTAATGATAACAATCTGAATATCGCGCATGGTAGTTCCTATCAGTTGACCATTGCGATACTCGCTCACTAATACGTCTACTACAAACACACCTTGCTGCGTGGGGGTAAATGTCATCTGTCCTGTTGCCGCATCAAAGTTGAAACCACTGGCAGTAGGCATTGGTGAGGTAGGCGTGTATGGAGCTACATAAGGAATGTTTCCTCCCAAATCATCTAAAGGAGCAATCAATGAATATACCAAAGAGTCGCCATCCGCATCTATAGCACCATGGGAGTAGTTCACTGGTTGGTTAATACAAAAATACGGAATGGGCGAAGAGGTAAACTCCGGAGCCGTGTTGCAGGCTACCAGATTACTATTCAACGTTGCCGTAACCCGGAAACCCTGACTGGTGGGAGTTACTATATTGTTAGATGGATTTCGGCAGCAGTCATCGTAGCTCATAGAGTAGGTGCCGCAGCCGGGCTGCAGGGTGACAGTTCCCACGTACGTATATACCTGAACACCGGGAAAAGTACCGCCCACACAAGTGGATAGTGCAGTGGGACACAATTGTGACACTTCCAAACCCGATGTAGCCGGGTCCTGTGTACAGGTAATTGTCTGAGTGCCACAGGTAGAAGTAATATCTACCGGAATAGAACCCGGTGCTCCGATACCGCTGCAATCGCGATAAACGGTAACAACCACCTGATACTGATTCCCTCCGAGGCATCGGAATGAAATATCAGAACCCATGATGTGGGAGGCTGAAGCCGTATTAGAAATAAATAGCGCAGCTAGAATCAGAACTGCCGCCAAAACGTGCGTGGAAAATTTTTCATAATAAAATGTTAAGCAAGAGCGTGTGTGCTCTTTAAAGGGCGCAAATCTAATCTTAATGATAAAAAATCATTAAAAAAGCTGTCAAATATTTTAAAAATCTGAAACCCAGGGCTTCCGCTCCAATATTTGAAAGTCGATGTCGTATTTGTTTTTTTCGTCAGCAATGACTTTTTCTGCCGCAACTTTACTCCAAGAGTCGGCTTCTAAAACTGGGAAAAAGGCATCCGCCTCAGCAAAATGGGCATCTACTAAGGATAAATAGACCCGGTTGCATTTACCAAGCGCTTGCTTGTAAATTTCGGCCCCACCAATAACCATCAATTCCTGCTCTCCATTTTCCTGAGCAAATAGAACTCCTTCTTCCAAAGTATTTACCACTTTGCAACCCGGGGCTGCATAAGATTGGCTGCGAGAAACCACTATATTGACTCTGCCGGGTAATGGTCTGAATTTTTCGGGGATACTTTCGTACGTTTTACGTCCCATTAGTACATGATGTCCGTAGGTAATTTCTTTAAAGCGCTTCATGTCTTTTGGCAAATGCCACAACAAATCGCCTCCTTTACCTATGGCATGATTGCAGGATACAGCAACTACTATGGATATAATCATGGGGTAAAAGTCTAAAAAATATGATAGAGAGCCAGTTCTTCAATTCCTATTTATAAAGACAATCCCCAACCTGCTGTGGAATGTATCTAATTAGTATGTCTTATCAATAAATACATTCGTTATACGATGAAATACGCTTTGTATCCACTTGTATTGCTTTTGATGCTTTGCTCAAATGCTGGTTTTACACAATCTGACTCTATTCCGTATAAAATTGGTAAGTATGATGTGAAGAAACAGGAAAAAGTATATGTGGTTGCCGGACGCTTGCAGGTGGATCCGAATATTATTGTAAAACTGAACAAGCTTCGCAACGTACAGCAAGATTTGGTGCCGGGACAGCGAATAAGGATTCCAGTGTATCCTAAAGGGTATGTTTATGAAGCAGAGAAGGTTATCATTCACAAATCTATTGAGCCGGATAGTGCTCAGCTAGCCTTGCTGAATTCCACTTCACTGGTGCAGGAAGCGATTGCACCACCAAGCGTGTCGCCAGAAGAGGCGAGTAACCAGCTAATGCTCCTGGATGCTATGTTGGAGTTAAACGAGGCCATGCTGGAGGGAGTGAAAGCAAGTATGGATACGCTGAATAAAAAAGATGAAGGCGCTGCGGTGGATGAAAAGAATATACAGGTGATGCTGCAGCGAATGAAGCGGTCGCGGGATAAAGTGTTACTCCTCCCCTACCTGGTGCGCCTGAACGACAGCCTATCAAATGAGATTGTGCAAATGCGCTCCGAAAGAGAAAAACTAGAAGCCATTATTAACCCTCCGGCACCTGTGGCAGAGGAAGTTCCTATTATTAAAAACGATACCCTGATATCCGGAACCGACACCATTGTGTATCAAACGACAACAACTGCTGCCGGGGTAACCACTGAAGTGGCGGAAGTGAAAGTGGATGAAGATGAGATTGTGAAAGATGATGCTTCCAAAGTGGAGATCATCCGAGCTGAGAAGAAAAACAGAAAGTTTAAACAATACTACCCGGTTGACACTATCATTATCTATGACCTGGGACCCACTGCCGGTAAAATGAAACCTGAACCCGAAAAGAAAAAGATAGAACAACCCACCTACGTTCGGGGTAAATATTGGGACACTGCTCGTGCAGTAAACCCGATTATGGATACCTCTGCCAGTAATCCGATTGCTATGTTGAAAGACACTACTCTTTCCTTAAAAATCAGAATCCCCAACACCTTGGATTCGGTAGTAATTAAACCTATTCGTGCACCAAAGCCTGAACCGATACTAGTTGTAAAAGACACGTCTACTCCTATTGTAGTGCCGTCAAAATCTAACATCCCAAAAACAGATACTGTTCCAAGCGTTCAGCCCATTACGATATTAAAATCGGATACCGCTAAAGTCTTAAACAATGAAACTTTAAAACCCGCTACAACTTTAATTTCCCCCGCAACCGACACGGTGGTTACCAATCAACCCTTTAGAGTTTCAGATACAATTCCTGTCGCGGTAAAAAAACAATCGGTGGGTGATATGGCCTTGGCGGCAAGCGATTCTGTAAAAAGAATAAAAGCTGTTTTCTTTTATAAACGCGCTCAAAAGGCCATGAGTGAAAAGAATTTCAGAAACGCAGAGCAGTATCTGGAAAAGAGTGTTGAGCTATCGCCAAACTATTACGATGCCTGGTTTGCCATGGCAGAAATGAACGCCCTGTTTGGCTCCACCTCGAATGCATTGAAGCAGTATCAAAAATGCCAGAACATTGATTCCGGCCAAAGTAAGTTACACTACCGGATGGGTGAACTATATCTAAAAATTAAACGGAAGGGCGATGCGCTCAGTTCCTTTACAAAAGCTATTCAACTGAACCCTACAGAGATAAGCGCGTATATGGAGCGAGCCGCTATTGAAAGAGACTACAAGCAATTTGACAAATCTATTGCTGACTATGACCAAGTGGTAAAAATAAACCGCTCTTATCACTATGCTTATAAAGCACGTGGCGAAGTGTATGTATTGAATCATAACTACACCGCTGCCATTGATGACTTTACTCGTTATCTGATTTTTGAAAACACCGACCCATCAGCCTATTACTACAGAGGACTTGCCAAAATTGCCAACAATGAATTGCTGGAAGGATGTCTGGATTTATCCACGTCCTCCGAAATGGGCTATACTGCTGCTACCAGAGCTATCAAAAAAAGCTGTGAGTAAGTCACACTACAAATTCTTATGTCTAATCAACTGATTCACGAGACAAGTCCATATCTGTTGCAACACGCACAAAATCCGGTATGGTGGCATGCCTGGAATGCTGCAGCCTGGAAAAAAGCGCAAGACGAAAACAAACTGGTGATTGTATCGGTGGGTTATTCTGCCTGCCACTGGTGTCATGTGATGGAGCAGGAGAGTTTCGAAGTATCGGCCGTGGCCGAAATCATGAATGATGCTTTCATCTGTATTAAAGTGGACAGGGAGGAACGCCCGGACATAGATCAAATTTACATGGATGCCTGCCAATTGATATCCGGACAGGGTGGATGGCCGTTAAATGCTATTACCCTACCCGATGGCCGGCCTATCTACGCTGGCACTTATTTCCCCAGATTAAAATGGATACAAGTGCTTCAGTTTTTCAAAGGTTATTGGAAGAACAAACCGGAGGAAGCGATGGAAAGAGCAGCACAAATAACTGCCGGCATTCGCGCCATGGATTTGATAGAAGCAGATGCGGGACGTAGTGTAGCTATGAATCATGCAGCCATATTTCAACAGATAGATGTGTTGTGGGATTATGAATATGGAGGCAGGCGCGGAGCTCCTAAATTTCCCATGCCGGTAGTGTGTGAATATCTGCTCACCTATCATTTTTATTCTGGTAATAAAAGAGCACTTGATGCGGTGGAGATTACACTTCAACGGATGCATGCAGGAGGTATTTACGACCATGTAGGTGGCGGGTTTGCCCGGTATAGTGTGGATGAATACTGGGAAATACCCCACTTTGAAAAAATGCTTTACGATAATGCGCAATTGCTGTCATTATATGCAAAGGCCTTTCAAACTACGGGAAATCCGGTTTACCGCGAAGTATTAAATGAAACATTTGATTGGATACTTCGGGAAATGACCGACTGCAGTGGTGCTTTTTACTCCGCCATAGATGCGGATAGCGAAGGACATGAAGGTAAATTTTATGTGTGGGATTTAGCCGAACTAAAACAGATTTTACAAGACGATTTTCCATTATTCGCTGCCACCTATAAAATCAGTGATAGCGGAAATTTTGAGGGGCTCAACCATCTTACTCTGCTCCCCGGTAAATCATCGGAAGGAACACAAACACTTCGCCATAAACTATTACAGGCTCGGAATCTGCGCATAAGACCTCTACTGGATGATAAATCTTTAACGGCCTGGAATTCGCTAGCCATTATAGGTTGCATAGATGCCTACAGAGCAACGCAAGAAAATCGTTTCTTGGAAAGAGCCCTTAGTTGCGCCCGGCACATCACCTCAAAAGTCTTGTCTCAAGATTTTTCTTTAAAGAGGAATTACAAGAAAGACGCTGTCACTATTCAGGGATTTCTGGACGATTATGCATTTACCTGCAAAGCTTTGCTTGCACTCTATGAGGTGACTCTTGATGAATCATGGCTCTTTAAATCGGAAGGCATACTGAAATATGTTATCCAACATTTTTATAACCTGGAGAGCGGTTTATTTTATTTCACCTCCGTGCAAGATGAAGAACTCATTGCCCGAAAGACGGAGACACAGGACAATGTAATACCATCGTCTAACGCAGTGCTTTGCGAATCTCTTTTAAAGCCGGCTACCTGCTTTACCAGGAAGGCTTTATTGAAAAGGCACACCGGGCCATTCGGCTCTTGCTGCCCAAAGCAGCACAGTATCCTTCGCATTACGCTCAATGGGCTACACTCAGTTACTGGCTAGAAAAAGAACCATACCAAGTGGCTGTTACAGGAAAAAATGCTGCTCAGTTAGTGCGTGATTTACAACTCCATTACTTACCCAATTGTATCGTTTTCGGGGCAGTTTCTGATAGCACTATCCCATCGTTATTAGGCAAGACAAACACCCAAGAAACATTCATATATATCTGTCAAAATAAGACCTGTGCCGCGCCTGTTACCTCTGTGGAAGATGCATTAGCAATTGTTCGGCAATAAAAAAACGGCAAACCTAAGGTTTGCCGTTTCGATATAGGTTGTAAATGAATTAGTATCTGTATTGATCTGATTTGAACGGACCATTCACCGCCACACCAATATATTTAGCCTGACTTTCGGTGAGCGTTTCCAGTTCCACCCCTATTTTTTCCAAGTGGAGACGAGCCACTTTTTCATCGAGGTGTTTGGGAAGTACATATACCTTGTTTTCGTAATTGGAATGATTTGCCCACAGTTCTATCTGAGCCAGCGTTTGATTAGTAAATGAATTACTCATTACAAAAGATGGGTGACCGGTAGCGCATCCCAGATTGACCAAACGGCCCTCGGCCAACACAATGATGTCTTTGCCATCGATGGTATACTTGTCCACCTGAGGTTTGATTTCATCTTTTGTGTTTCCGTAGTTGGTATTCAACCAAGCCATATCAATTTCATTATCGAAATGGCCAATGTTGCAAACTACTGCATTGTGCTTCATCGCCTTGAAATGACGATCTACTATAATGTTATGATTTCCGGTAGCAGTTACAATGATATCAGCTTCCAAAACGGCCTTATCCATTGTTTTTACCTCGTAACCTTCCATGGCAGCTTGCAAAGCACATATAGGGTCAATTTCGGTTACAATAACACGAACACCCGCGTTACTTAAGCTATCAGCAGAACCTTTGCCTACATCACCATATCCCGCTACCACAGCTACTTTACCGGCCATCATAAGGTCGGTAGCTCTGCGAATAGCATCTACTAAACTTTCGCGACAACCATATTTGTTATCAAACTTAGATTTGGTAACAGAGTCGTTTATGTTAATAGCCGGCAACAAGAGTGTTCCATTCTTCTCTCTTTCATACAAGCGCATCACACCCGTGGTTGTTTCTTCAGAAATCCCTTTAATGTTTTGCACTAATTCAGGGTACTTGTCGAAAACCATATTGGTTAAATCGCCACCATCATCCAGAATCATATTGAGTGGTTGGCCACCTTCAAACGCAAACAATGTTTGCTCAATGCACCAGTCAAACTCTTCGTTGTTCATTCCTTTCCAGGCATACACCGGAATTCCGGCAGCCGCAATGGCTGCAGCAGCATGGTCCTGAGTAGAGAAAATATTGCAAGAACTCCAGCTCACTTGTGCGCCAAGTTCCTTCAATGTTTCAATAAGGACAGCTGTTTGAATAGTCATGTGTAGGCAACCTGCAATGCGTGCTCCGGCCAGCGGTTTACTTTTGCCATACTCTGCACGAAGACTCATCAGTCCGGGCATTTCAGCTTCTGCCAATAGAATTTCTTTTCGACCCCAAGCCGCTAGGCTCATGTCTTTTACTTTGTAGCTCAATTTTGTTTCTGTTGTTGTTGACATTTGATAATTTTTTCGGTGCGAATATAACAAAGCACACGATGGATTGTTCGGGTGCGCCTTTTAGGGTTAAAACAGACTTCGTTTACGTGTCCGAGTACTGCCTCCAAAACCAAGGACACCCAACAAGCCACGTGTAACTTCGCGGATAATAATCTTGCCGGCACTGCTATTAACCGCATCGCCAATCATTCCGGCTCCTTTTTCCAACATACCGGGGTCTTCTTTAACGGGCTTCTCTGTGCTCCCCGCCTTGGTAGGCTGTGTTTCAGGGGATGCTGCATTTTCAATCTTCTTGGATAACATTTCGTAAGCGCTGTGACTGTCTATTACTTCATTATATTTCTTTATCAGCTGAGAGTGGTTGTTAATACTTTCCATCTCCTGCGGGGTAAGAATATCCATTCGAGAACGTGGCGCTTGCAGCAATGTAGCTGCAAGCGGGGTTGGATTCCCCTTTTCGCTTAGTACCGTAATTAAGGCCTCTCCCATTCCCAGAGAAGTTAATAGATTCTCCGTATCGTAAAAATCTGTAAGTGGATAGTTCTCTGCGGTTAGCTTTATCTGCTTCCGGTCTTTGGCAGTAAAGGCACGCAAAGCATGCTGAACTTTCATTCCCAACTGTGCCAACACACCATCGGGCACATCCATCGGATTCTGCGTGCAAAAGAAAATCCCAATTCCCTTAGACCGAATGAGTTTTATAATCGTTTCTACCTGGTCGAGCAAGGCTTTGCTTGCTTCTTCAAAAATCAAATGGGCTTCGTCAATAAAAATAACCAGTTTGGGAACTCCGGTATCGCCTTCTTCAGGAAAAGTGGCATAAATCTCTGCGAATAAACTGAGCATAAAGGTACTGAACAACTTTGGTTTATCCTGAATATCGGTAAGGCGAAGTATTGACAGAATGCCTCTACCGTTTTCATCTATACGAACCAGATCTTCCACCTCAAAACTCTTCTCCCCAAAGAATATCTCGGCTCCCTGCTGCTCCAACTCCACTATGCCGCGCAGAATAGTGGATACAGTGGCGGTGGAAATTTTACCATAGTTTTCTTCAATTTCCTTTTTGCCTTCATTGGTCAGAAAGTTCAAAACTTTTTTAAAGTCCTTTAAATCCAGCAAGGGCATTTTTTTGTCATCGCAATATTTGAATACAATAGTGACCACCCCGGTTTGTACATCATTCAATCCCAAAATTTTGGAAAACAGCACCGGACCAAACTCTGAAACTGTGGCTCGCATACGAACCCCGCTTTCTTTAGACAACGAAAGAAACTCCACGGGGCTTCCCTGTGGGGTCCAGGGTGTCCCAATCTTCGAATGGCGTTCCTCAATTTTAGGATTCGAGATGCCCGGAGCAGCTATACCCGACAGATCGCCTTTTATATCCATTAATAAAACAGGAATTCCTTTCGCAGAAAGTTGCTCTGCAATAACTTGAAGCGTTTTCGTTTTCCCGGTGCCGGTGGCTCCGGCAATCAAACCGTGACGGTTAAACGTTTTCAAAGGTGCTTTTACCTGTAGCCCTTCTACCGCAGCACCATCAAGCATGGCAGCCCCCAACACTATGTAGTCACCTTTGGTTTCATATCCAGCACTTATTGCCGCTTTAAACTTTTCAATGTCTGCCATTTTATAAATTTTTGGTTGTGAAAATAGAGAAATACACGAGCAAGAATAGTGCACCAAAAACACATTGCTACAATTCGCTAAAGCGGGGTTTTGCAAATAATTTTACTTTCAATTTATGCTTCGATACCGAGCGGATATCCGCACACTGTTAACCGTTTTAGTCTATTTCATTATTGCGATAACACCCTGGTTTAGATGGGAAGGAATGTCCAAAGCCGAAGTGGTGGCATGGGTGGTTGTAAACTGCTTTGTATCTTTTATCTGTGCAACGATTGTGCACAACACTATCCATGTGCCCATTTTTCAAAAGCGATGGATGAACAAAGTTTTCCAGGTGGTGCTCTCCTTCACTTACGGGCATTCCACCAGTGCTTATGTGCCAGGACACAATTTCAGTCACCACAAGTATACTCAGCAACCCAAAGACGCCATAAGAACCTCTAAAGCACGCTTCAAAATCAACTTACTCAACCAACTCTTTTTCTTCTTTATAATGAGTGGCGACATCATACAAGGAGAAATACGGTTTGCTCGAAAGATGTATTCCCATAACCCAGCTTGGTTCCGGCAATATGCATTGGAAATGGTGCTGGTAATTGGGACTAAAATTTTGTTGGCCTTCCTTAATTGGCAATGCTTTCTACTTTTTGTTTTTATACCACACCAATATGCGGCCTGGGGCATTGTAGGTACCAATTATTTTCAGCATGATGGATGCGATGAAAAACACCCTTATAATCATAGCAGAAACTTTACGGGTGCATTTCTTAACTGGCTTCTATTCAACAACGGATACCATGGCGCACACCACATAAAACCCAATATGCATTGGAGTTTATACCCTGATTTTCATGCGAAAAAAATACGCCCCTTTATTCATCCATCACTGGACCGTGAGTCGCTGTTCGCGTATTTATTTTCCGCGCACATTTATCCCGGTAAACGGGTTGACTATTTAGGAAATCCTGTGGTTTTGCAAGAAGCCACAGACGATGAAGACTGGACAGCTAAAATAGATGTACGCGAACATCGCAACGATATGGCCGGAGCCGCTTAATTATTCGCCCAGAGTGCGAGTAATAAACTCATCAATGATTTGAGTCGTGCGATGCGGGTGGACCATGTGATACAAATGCTCGCGAAACAAATCATCCTCCTGTAGATTAGTCACATCCATTACCTCTACTCCTTTGCCCTCGTATACGCGCGGAACATAACGCGCCACTCCATCGCGCTCACTTTTGAGTATTAGCACAGGTATATTGCTTTTGGGCATGTTCACCAGCCCCTGTTGCGTATCGAACGCTATACTTTGTTCCAATGCAGAATGTGTTTGAATTGCAAAGACTTTTGCAGGTATCCGGTTGAGTGCCCGTTCTATCGGTATTCTATTGAGATGCGGCAACGAATCCATATTGGTCATCAAATAAAGGATGCGCTCTTTTGCGGCTTGCCAGATTCTATCACGCATTCCACTTTCTTTTTTAATCAACCAGTCGGAAAGTGCGATGCCGCGCCTGCGAACACCCCCTTTAGAATCTAAAGGGATTACACTCCGCAAGGTAATCACCAATGTTTTGGCAGCAAGACCTTTAATATGCGATAAGGCAGGTAGTATTACATTATCTAAAAAACCAAGCGTGGCGTGCTTAGCCTCCTCACCAAAAAATGGATTGGCCCCTATTCTGCCTTTCAAATACTTTTTAATAGCAGGATACTTGCTCAACTCTTTATCTATCATCATAAAATAGATATTGCCCATAGAGTGATCAAATATGTAAACCGGATGACCTTTGGAACCAAAGAAATCAACTACTGCTTCAATGTTTTTGGCAATGTGATGCGAATATTCGGATGGTGGCAAATCGTTGGGAATAGAACCATAGTGCATGGCTGCTGCAATGTAAAGGTGAGAGGGCATAGTAGCCAACAAACCATCGAATGAGTTAAGCCCTAGAAAACCGTGGATCAGCACCACAACCGGCAATTTGACTTTAGCATCCTCATTGTATGGATTAGCAGTATCTACGCGAATAACGCTTGTTCCATACTTAGACTCACGATTTAGTTCCAACTGTGGCCAGGTAAGTGCTTTATCGTCAGTGAACACGGTCATGCGTTTCTGCACATTGGGAATGTATCGCAGAAAACCGGGACTCTCATTTTCTTTTACATCCGATGCAAATAACCAAGCCAAAGGTCTTCGTTTATCCGCTTTGGTGGCCAAGAATGCAATGCGCTTAGAGCGTTTCAGGAAAAACGGAGTACCCGTAATTTCTTTCTCTCTCCTGTTGGTGACGACCACAGCTATATCTTCAGATTCAAAAGCTTTGGAGTTCCTTTCAATAGCGGCTACACGACCGGTAGGATCGCAGGCTAGGAACACGTAATCGAAGCCCTGCTTACCATTACTTTTCAGATAAGCAGACACGGATTTATTAAAATCTTCGGCATAACTCTCTAAACTTTGACGATTGAAATTGTAACCAATAATCTGTTTGCGAGATATGTAACCGGCTCTAAAAAGCTTTTTCACAAATTCCCTTGCATCCACAATTCCATCAAGATTTCGCTGCCGAAACATGGGAGAATTAACAAAAGTGTAGAGTATATTCTGCGGATTTTTAAGCTCTGAATAATGTTCCAAAATATAGCTATATGCTCCTGCCGGTGAACGGCCATGTGACAAGCCCACCATGAATTTCTGCCCTTTTTCCAGCGTGCGATTAGCATGTCTAATAAAATCCTTGGCTACCGCCCTATCAAAATCTTCGGTGTTTAAAAAATACTTCGTCTCTGGCACATCGGGAGTTACAATGCCATATTGATTTTCATTAGTCTTCTCTTTTTCCATTCGTTCTTCTGTTCAAAAAGCGGGTGCGATAATGCATATTTTTTTCACTTCCAAGTGGATGATTGATTTCAGGTGTTTATAACAGCAGTATAGAAACAAAACGCCTTGACTTAACGCTGCTGCTGCGAATCATTATTTTCGTATCATGTTAATAAAAGAAATTACCGACTATCTGGAAAGTGTAGCACCTATTGCGTATCAGGAAAGTTATGACAACAGCGGATTGATAATTGGCAACCCGAATGCACGCTTGAAAAATGCATTAATTACACTGGACGTAACCGAGGAGGTGATGCAAGAAGCCATACGTGAAAAATGCAATCTCATTATAGCACATCATCCCATTGTGTTTAACGGATTAAAGAAAATAACCGGTAAAAATTATGTAGAGCGTGTGGTAATTAGCGCGATCAAAAATGATATCGCAATCTACGCTATCCATACCAACCTGGATAATATCCATACCGGAGTCAACAAAAAGCTGTCCGACAAACTTGGCGTAATTGCGCCCCGGATACTCTCCCCAAAAAACCAACTACTTAAAAAGCTACACACCTTTATTCCTTCAGACTTTTTTGAGACTGTGACGGAAGCCATCTTTAATGCCGGAGGAGGACATATCGGCAACTACAGTGAGGCCGGTTTTTCAACTCCGGGCGAAGGAACCTTTAAAGGCAACGAACATTCTAATCCACGAATAGGCAAAAAGGGAAAGCGCGAAAAGGTAAATGAACGTAGGTTTGAAACCATTTTTCCGGCATTTCTGGAAAACAAAATTGTTCAAGCGCTCAAGAAATCGCATCCTTACGAAGAGGTTGCCTACGACATTGTTGCACTTGATAATGACCATATGCAGGTCGGTAGCGGGCTGGTGGGCCAATTAGCCAAACCGATGCGGGAATTAGATTTTCTCAAACTCGTAAAAAAACGGTTGAACGCAAAAGGAATCAGATACACCAAGCTCTCGGGAGAAATGGTGACCAAGGTGGCGGTATGCGGTGGGGCGGGCAGGTTTCTGCTCAAGGATGCGATAGCCGCGGGGGCACAAGTTTTTGTGACCTCCGATTTCAAATACCACGACTTTTTTGATGCGGAAGGTAAAATAGTGGTGGTGGATGCCGGACACTTTGAAACTGAGCAATTTACGGTAGAGTTGCTGAAAGACTTCATTTTGGAAAAATTTCCTATCATTGCGCCCCGTTTATCAAAAACGATTACTAATCCAATCAATTACCTATAAGCAATGGCAACAAAAGAAATCTCCGTTGACGAAAAGCTACACGCACTTTGGACGTTACAGCAAATTGACTCCAAAATCGATAAAATTCAGATTTTAAAAGGAGAGCTTCCTATCGAAGTAAAAGACCTTGAAGATGAAATTGAGGGATTGAATACTCGTTTGGCCAACATTCAGAGCGAGTTGACCGAAATGGAGGAGGAAATCAAGAACCGCAAAAACGCCAAGACTATGGCGAAGGAATTGATTACCCGCTACGAAAAACAGCAGAACAACGTAAAAAACAATCGTGAATACGATGCGCTTTCCAAAGAGATTGAATTGCAGAAACTGGAAATTCAGTTGAGCGAAAAGAAGATTAACGATGCTACTGCCAAAATGGAAGCAAAGGCGAGCCTCATCGAAGACACTCAGAAGAACATCAAGGAGCGCGAAAAGCACCTGAAAGCCAAGAAAAAGAACTAGAGAAAATTATAGAGGAGACTGAAATTGAAGAAAAAGACCTTCAAAAAGATTCAGATAAACAAGCAAAAAAAGTAGAAGAGAGATTGCTTAAAGCCTACAAGCGTATACGTGGCGCATACAAAAACGGATTGGCCGTGGTAGCTGTATTGCGCGATGCTTGTGGTGGATGCTACGCTAAAATTCCACCGCAACGTCAAATGGAAATTCGCCATCGCAAACGCCTGATTACCTGCGAGCACTGCGGTCGCATTTTGGTAAGTTGGGAAGATAAAGAAGCTAAAAACTAATACGCCCATGGGCATTTAGCCAATGAGTTATTCTACACGACATTCTAAAATCCTATCAGTTTTACTGGTAGGATTTTTTGTTTTTAGCATGAACCGTTCCTCCGCACAGCAATTTGATTTTAACAGCAATTGCCGCCAAGCCTACAATGCCATTTTATCGCTCAAACTAGAGGAAGGGAAAAAATTATTGCAAATAGAGGCTCGCCAAAACAGCGACAATCTGATAGTGCCTTATCTTGAAAACTATGCGGATTTTTTAACGGCATATACCACAGACACACGTTACGTTTACGAAAATCTGAAGCGCAACAAGGAAGTGCGTTTGGTGAACATTAGCAGCGGAGACATGGCTTCCCCTTATTATCTGTATACACAGGCCGAGATAAATTTGCAATGGGCTGCACTCAGTATCAAGTTTGGCGATTATATGAATGCCATTTTTGAGATAAGAAAGGCGTTCAAAATTCTGGAAGAGAATCAAAAGAAGTTTCCGGATTTTAAGCCTAATGAAAAGTCGTTGGGGGTGCTCTATGCATTAATTGGCAGCGTACCCGACAAATACAAATGGGGCATTAACCTGCTGGGAATGGAGGGCAGCGTATCTAAGGGCCTGAACATGCTGGAGAGGCTGGTGAACTACAGCAAAAAAAATGATTTCATATTTAAAGATGAAACTGTGATTTATTATTCGCTCTTGCTATTTCAATTGCAGAACGAAAAAGACAAAGCCTGGAAAGTACTCCAGGAGAATGGCTTTCCTAAAAGCGACAACCTACTGACAGCCTATGCCTGCGCACACATTGGAATTTACGGCAAGCACAATGACGATGCCTTGAAAATTCTTGAACAATTGAAGCCCAATGATGCATTTCTTCCATTTCCGCACTTAAATTATCTGGCAGGGTTGGCAAAGCTTCACCGCTTGGAGCATGATGCGGACACCTACTTTAAGCAGTTTTTAGTAATGAACAAGGGAGACAATCATATTAAATCTTCTTATCAAAAAATCGCGTGGACTTATCTGCTCAGAGGAGATACTGTAAACTATTTACATTTTATGAATAAGGCAGAAAACCTGGGAGCCAGCATGCTGGAAGCTGACAAGCAGGCGCAACGTGAAGCCGAAAGCAACAGAATTCCGGACAAACAATTGCTACAAGCGAGGTTACTTTTTGACGGAAATTATTTTCAGCGCGCAGCAGATTTACTACATACCATAGACCAGAAAAATTTAAAGACAGTAGAAGATCAAACAGAGTATTTATACCGCTTAGGCCGAGTTTATGACGATTGGAATAAAAAAGATTCTGCACTTATTTACTATCAGCATACCATGGAGAAAGGGAAAGATATTCCAAGATACTTTGCTGCGAATGCGGCCTACGAAAGCGGCAAATTAATGGAACAGCGAAATGAAATAGAAAAAGCGAAAGCTTTCTATAACAAGTGCATTAGCTTTGAGCAACACGAATACAAAAACGGACTGGACCAAAAAGCGAAAGCTGCTCTCAACCGACTGAAATGATTATTAGTAGAAATATCTCCCTATTTCCTTACAATACATTTGGCCTGGATGTGTTAGCTGACTTTTTCGCAGAAGTTGATAGCGTAGATTCGTTTCGGGCGTTGATGCTAGATTCTGTTTACGAAACCAACGAGCGCTTGGTGATAGGTGGGGGCAGTAACATTCTTTTTACCAAAGATTTTAAAGGCCTTATTATCAAAAACAATATACAAGGCATAGAAGAAAAGAAGCTGTCGGAAACAGAAGTATTGGTGAAAGCCGGTAGCGGATTACCCTGGCATAGTCTGGTGATATGGTCTATTGCTCAAAATTATGGAGGCATAGAAAATCTATCTCTTATTCCGGGTCTTGTGGGGGCTGCTCCCATGCAAAACATTGGCGCTTATGGTGTAGAAATAAAAGATGTTTTTCACGAGTTGGAAGCGATTGATATGCAATCGGGGGAACTAGCCAAGTTTCAGATTCAAGATTGTGAATTCGGGTATCGCGAAAGCGTTTTTAAAAACAAATTCAAAAACAAATATTTCATTGTTTCAGTGACACTTCGTTTAGCCAATTTGCAACAGCCTTCAACCATCTATAAAATGAAGACGGCATATGGGGACATTCAACATACGCTGGCCGAAATGCAAGCAGATGGAACTTCGATTAAGCAGGTGAGTGATGCGGTGATTAAAATCCGACAGTTGAAACTTCCTGACCCCAAAGAATTAGGAAATGCCGGAAGTTTCTTTAAAAATCCAACCATCAACAGCGCTCAGTTCGAAAAATTGATTGCACAATATCCCCTGATGCCTAACTATCCCAACGTGAGTAATAAGGAGGAGATAAAAATTCCTGCCGGGTGGTTGATTGAGCAATGCGGATGGAAAGGCAAAGTAGTGGGTAACACCGGCTCTCATCTCAAACAAGCTTTAGTCTTGGTTAATTACGGCAAGGCATCCGGAAGTGAAGTATGGCAGCTTGCTTTGGCCATTAAAAAATCGGTGTTGGAAAAATTCGGGATAGAGATAACTCCGGAAGTGAACATATATTAATTCCATGGCTGAGAGCACTACTATTACTATTACGGAAGTTGATGCGTTCAAACAAAAAGCACTTCAGTGGGCACATCAGTTTGGTGTGCTTTGTCTTCTGGATTCCAATAACTATCAACCGCAACGATATACAAGTCTGCAATGGAAATTAGCAGTAGATGAAAAAAAAGACTGGACCAAGGAAGTTAGCCTGAACCAATTTTCTGATTTAAGGTCTTACTTAGAATCTAAACAGGATACTGTATTCGGGTTTCTTTCCTATGATCTCAAGAATGAGTTTGAAAAGCTGAACAGTGCAAACCAATCCGGTATAGATTTTCCTGCTTTATTTTTTTGAACCCCGTATACCTTAGAAATAATCGGAGATAAACTTACGGTAAACAGAAATTATCCTGAGACATTTGAACTGCTGGAGACCATTCTAAATTTCAATGCCAATACCGGAAATAAAAACAGCTCTATAGCGCTTCAATCCAGAACCGAGCGAGATATTTATTTGCAACAGGTAAATAACATAAGAGAGAAGATTGAAGAAGGTGATTTTTATGAAATCAATTACTGTAACGAGTTTTATAGTGAAGGAAAAAGAATAGACCCAATAAGCACCTATCATTCGCTAAACAAAAAAGCAAAAGCACCCTTCAGTGCTTTCTTCAAATTTCACAACAAATACATCATTTGCGCCAGCCCCGAAAGATTTTTGAAAAAAGAGGGTAGTAAATTGATTTCTCAGCCTATTAAAGGTACCTGTAGAAAGGGGAAAACTAAGAGTGAAAACGAACTTCTCCAACAAAAACTAAAAAGTGACATAAAAGAGCGAGCAGAGAACGTAATGATTGTAGATCTCGTGCGAAACGATTTGGCTAAAAGTTCCAAAGCAGGAAGCGTGAAAGTGGAAGAGTTATTTGGCATTTATGAGTTTGAAACAGTCAACCACATGATTTCCACCGTGGTTTCGGAAGCAGACAATAACCAAACGAGTTCCATTCTTCAACACGCTTTCCCAATGGGAAGTATGACCGGAGCGCCCAAAGTGGAAGTCATGAAAAATATTGAAGCATTTGAAAACTTCAAGCGAGGTATTTTCAGCGGGAGCATTGGCTATATAGCACCGAATGGTGATTTTGACTTCAATGTGGTGATTCGCAGTATACTCTATGATGACACCTCCATGTATATATCAGTTCCGGTGGGTGGTGCTATCACATTTGACTCTGTTCCGGAGAACGAATGGGAAGAGTTGACCCTCAAGGCCAACGCGATGATGGAGGTGTTAAACGCTACGGCCTAACATATATTTTGGAGCTTGTAGAATTAAACTTTCTACCATTTGTTACCAGCAAATAGACATCTACATATCCCGTGTCGTAGAAAGTTTGCGTTCTGGAAAATCCAAAGTAGGACGAGTCTGAATCATCATAAAACTCCCAGAAATATCCATCACCATCAGAGGAGCAAGATGCGGTAAAAGTGACCGGCTGATTTACGTGAATATCGCCTTCGGCAGGCGAGGTGCGAAAGCAAGCGAAAGGCGATTTGGTGCATGATTCAAGTTGCAATGCAAAAGGCACAAAAATAAAAATCAATAAAACCGCCTTCTTCATAACTACTCCGCTATTACCAGATAATAATTCTTCTTCCCTTTCTGCAACAGTAAGAAACGGTTATGTAGTAAATCTGTTTCGCTTACTTTTTTATCTACTCCCACCTTTTCTTTATTAATGCTTAATCCGTTTCCGGCAATTCCTTTTCGCGCTTCCCCTTTAGAAGAATATACGGAGGTCATTTCACCGGCCATAGCTACCACATCCAAGCCTGCGGTCAGTAATGATTTTGATATTCGAAAAGTGACATCCGCATCAAACGCATCTTCCACTTCCTGTAAACTTAGTTCCTTAAAAGCCTCGAATGAAGAGCCAAACAGAATATCTGTTGTTTGTTGTGCCCGTTGCAATTCGTTGGGCGAATGTACCCGCGCTGTCACTTCTTCCGCTAATGATTTTTGCAGCAATCGAAGATGAGGAGCGGCTGCATGTTCTTGCTCCAGCGACTCAATCTCTTGTCTGTTTTTGAGCGAAAAAATTCTAATGAGCGTGGGAGCATCGGCATCGCTGGCATTTAACCAAAACTGATAAAACTTATAGACCGATGTTTTTCGGGAATCCAACCAAATATTCCCGCTCTCGCTTTTCCCGAACTTTGAGCCATCTGCTTTTTTAATCAATTGTGTAGTAGCTGCAAACGCTTCGCCACTCTCCTTCCGCCTTATCAATTCAGTGCCTGTTACGATGTTTCCCCATTGATCGCTGCCGCCCAGCTGTAGTTTTACGCCTTTATTTTTCCATAACCAATAGAAATCATAGCCCTGAATGAGCTGATAGGTAAACTCGGTAAAACTCATGCCGGTCTCTAAACGGTTCTGCACAGAATCTTTCGCCAGCATATAGTTTATGGATATATGCTTACCTACATCACGAATAAAATCAAGAAATGAAAAGTCTTTAAACCAATCGTAATTATTGACAATTTCTGCTGCATTGGCACCGCAGTTAAAATCAAGAAATTTTTCCAGTTGCTTACGCTGGCAATCCAGATTGTGTTGTATTTCGTCAATAGTCAACAAAGAACGTTCGGCACTTTTACCGGAGGGGTCTCCTACTCTGCCTGTAGCGCCACCAATCAATGCCATAGGTTTATGGCCGCAGCGCTGAAAATGCATAAGCGTCATCACCTGCACCATGTTCCCAATACCCAGCGATTCTGCCGTAGGATCAAAACCGATATAACCGGTGACCATTTCTTTACTCAACAGTTCCTCCGTGCCCGGCATCATGTCGTGCAGCATATTGCGCCAGCGTAATTCTTCAACAAAGTTCATTTTCAAAAAAAGTGATTTTGGCAAATATAAACCCCATCGCCTGCTAACCAACCTGACAAAATCTATATTCGTTCAGGCAAATCAAGCGGAGTGAATTTTCTTTCTCATTTCTATTTCGAACTTCCAAACACAAACCCCTATTTTGTAGCCGGACTAGCTGTTCCTGATTTGACAATTCATTTCTCTAAACGGTATAACCAAATTATTAAAGGTGCAGATATTCCTGCTGCAAATGATTTAGCAGAGATACACCGTGGCATATTAGCTCATTATGCTGCCGATAAAAAGTTTCACAATTCACCGTTGTTTCTAAATCAGGTTTCAGTACTCATTCAAGAATGTTTAAAGCAAGGTTTGGACAGACGAAGATGGAGGCTATCTGTTCTTTCGCACCTGGCCGTAGAAATGATGCTGGACCGTCAAATTTACCATCACCAAAAGGAGATATGCTCGCAGTATTATTCGGTGCTACAATTGGCGGATATGGAAAGAATAGAATACTATTTTGACCACATGGGGATAGCTCTTGAAAAACAAGACTTTATTCCTAAATTTCAACTTTATATAGAAAAGCGTTTTTTAGAGCGGTTCGATGATTTGGAGAGTATCGTTTGGGGACTGGGAAAAATTTACAGCTTCGTTACCAAAACTTTGTTCACGGACCTCGAAAACAAACAACTTCTTGCCGCGTTGAGCAATATTGATGAGGAGATGCGTTATAGGTGGCAGGATTTTTTAAAAGTGTAATCTGTTTATGAAAAAATATTTGATAACACTGGCTGTGATTGGATTGGTAAGCACCGCTCAATCACAAGCCGTTCGCAAATACAGTAACGAATTTCTGAACATTGGTGTGGGAGCCAGAGGACTAGCCATGAGCAATGCCCAAGTAGCCACTACGCAGGATGTTTATTCCAACTATTACAATCCGGCTGGATTGGTGCATATTCCCAATACATTTCAGGTGGGTATCATGCACTCCGAATACTTTGCAGGAATAGCCAAGTATGATTTTGTGTCGTTTGCGGTTCCGGTTCAAAACAAAAAGAGAGTATTAGGATTTTCATTTTATCGATTTGGGATAGATGACATCCCTAATACGCTATTCATTGTGCAACCGGACGGCAGTGTCGATTATTCCAAAATAACCTCGTTTAGTGCTGCTGATTATGCCTTTGTATTAAACTATTCACAGACATTACCCATCAAGGGACTGAGTTTTGGCGCCAACGCAAAAGTCATTTACCGTCAAATCGGAAAGTTTGCAAAGGCCTGGGGATTTGGATTGGATGCTGGTTTGCAATATCGCATCAAACAATGGCGCGTTGGCTTTATGGCGCGCGATGTAACGGGCACTTTTAACGGCTGGACGATGAGTTTTTCGGATGCTGAGAAGCAGGTTTTGTTGCAGACCAATAACGAATTACCTAAAAATTCGTTGGAGGTTACGGTGCCGACATTCCAGTTGGGAGCCGCCTACGAAGGTGTATTTGGAAAGAAAAAACAATTCTCCATTACTCCCGAAATCAATTTCTCTATTACCACGGATGGTAAAAGAAATGTTCTCATAGCTGCTAAACCCATCAGTATAGACATGAATGCCGGGCTTGATTTGAAATACGTGGTAGGTAAAGATATTGATGTATCTATACGTACCGGAGTTGGTAATCTGCAGCGGGCCACCGATGAACTGGGTAAGAAAAGATTTATGGTGTCGCCCAATGTAGGCGCTGGCGTTCACGTAAAAATCATTTCGCTGGATTATGCTTTAACCAACCTAACCACCATTAAAGACCAAAATGATGGGGCAGGGCTTTATTCGCATGTGATTTCATTGCGATTAGATATTAACAAGAAACAAAAAGAGTAGTGTATGAAAAGACTTCTACTCGCACTATTAGTAATATACACAGGTCTGATTTGCCGTGCTCAACCTTTTGGCAACGAATGGATAGATTACACTCAACCGCATTACAAATTTAAACTGCTTGACTACGGATTTTACAGAATCCCCTATTCTGTTTTAAGTGCTGCTATACCGAATATTCAAAGTGTAAACCCAGCGCATTTGGCGCTCTATCGAAATGGAGTTGCCGTGCCCATTTTTGTTTCAAGCAATACTACCCTCGGGGTTAATGATTACATTGATTTTTATGGTGAGCGAAACGATGCCTTGATAGATAGCTTTTACTACAAAACGGCTGCGCACCAAAATAACGAGTATGCCAATCTGCTGACAGACTCTTCCACTTATTACCTAACGCTTCGCCCAAACTTGGTAAACCCGCGCTATATTGAGGTGCCCAATAACTTAAGTAATCTACCAGCCAAAGAAGTTTACTGTTGGAGAAAGCCTTTTCTGCAATATTTCATAGGAGCCTACAGCGAGGGTAAATATTATTCGGTAGGTCCTGATGAGATTTACAAATCACTTTATGAAGAGGGCGAGGGCTTTGTAAATAGTACCTTCTTTGGCACCACCAGCAATGCCTCCCAAGCAGTAAATTATGCAGTAACCCGAAACCTCACCAACCTTTATACCGGTGGGCCTGATGCCATATTCAAAACCTCGTTTATCAATCGCTCCAATGAATTTCATCAGGTAAACATTACGCTGAACGGCACCACTATTTATCAGCAACCGGGAGCTTCGGGCTTTCGACTGCAAAAAGTAAATCAAAACGTACCGATATCGCTTTTGAATAGCGGCAGTAACACATTTGTATACAGCGAAAATGGCACAGCTATCAGTAATAAACAAAACTCACTCACGCTATGCGAGATAGAATATCCGGCTACTACCGATGCTGCCGGTCTGAACAAGTTTTGGTTTTCACTGGATGCAGACCCGGTAAATAAAAAATATATAGAGATCACCGGCTTAACGACAACGGCTCGCAACCGCTTCTGTATGATTTGACAAATAAGTATGTCCTTAAATCAACACAGCCGCCCGGTGTATCGCCACTGAAGTACGCTTTACCCCCATCTGGAGTAAAGAGAAATTTACTACTCATAAGCGGAGCGGCCCCTTCCTTGTTCACCGTTAATGCGTTAAATGCTGTTGCTTTCACTAATTTTTCTGCCGTTAACAAACAAGGCGACTACATTATTATTTCCAACTCCAAGTTATTCAACGATGGAAATGGCGTGAATTGGGTAGAAGAGTATCGCAAGTATCGCGATATTGACGATAACCCAAGTGCAGGAAAATATCAGGCGGTGGTTGTGGAAGTAAGTGAATTGTATGACCAGTTCGGTTATGGTATTCATAAATCACCATTGGCCATACGCAATTTCATTTACTATGCTAAAAACAGCTGGACAATTCGGCCTGAGCATGTTTTTTTGGTAGGCAAGGCAAGAGAATATAACGCTATGCGTTACAACACTACGGCATTCAATCAATGTTTGGTTCCCACCTTTGGTTACCCTGGTTCCGATATATTGTTTGCAGCATCCCGCAATAGTGATGAACCGATTGTGGCTATAGGAAGGTTAGCGGCACAAACCGGCTTAGAAGTAAAAGATTACCTGGAAAAAATTCAGGTGTATGAAGCTGCGCAAAATACCTACGCCAGCAATCAGGACATTCCCAACAAACTGTGGCAAAAGCAAGTGCTTCATTTTGGCGGAGGAACCGGAGCCAGTGAAAGGTTGCAATTTAGAAACTACCTCGCTAGCTATGAACTGACTGCTGAAGACACCTCTTGGGGGGCTAATGTCACCTCCTTTTTTGCCCAGCAAACCAGTGCTCCGATTGACGAATCGCAGGCACAAATCATTCGGGCTAAAATTGAGGAAGGCGCTTCTTTACTCACCTTTTTTGGACACTCGGCAACCGGGAATTTTGATTTCAGTATTGATGAGCCAGAGAACTATCAGAACTATGGGAAATATCCGGTTATCATTTCCAATGGATGTTTTGCCGGATTTATTCACGATGCAGGCAAAGGATACAGCGAGCGATTTGTGATGCCCAAAGACAAAGGAGCAGCGGCTTTCTTAGCTACCAGCAGTCTTTCTTTATCGAGCGGACTAAACAGTTTTACATCCAAGCTATACAAGCAATTGGCCGTTCCGAGTTACAAGAAGACTTTTGGAACCATGAACAAAGAAACTGTGCGCGATATGATTAACTGCAATTGCAGCAGCGACTTTGACATGATGGTGGCTTATGAAATGACGCTGCATGGCGACCCGGGCATAATTCTCAATCAATACCCAAAGCCCGATTACGCCATCGATGAATCATCGGTATTTTTCACCCCGGCCACTATCACTCCCGGGCAAGACTCCTTTGAGGTGAGCATAGTAGTTACAAACTTAGGCAGAGCCATAAAAGATTCAATTGCTGTTTCACTCACACGCACCATTTTTGATGGCAACACTCCCATCGTTTACAATCGAAAAAAATACATTGCTGCTCCATACTACCGAGACACCGTTCGTTTCACTTTCCCTACTTCTATTTCCAATTTAGGTGCAGGTCAAAACTTATTTTCTCCTTATGTAGAGGCCGATTTCGAAGTTGATGAAATGGCAGAAATGAATAACGGACTACTGGCACCGGTGTCTATATACATACAAAGCGATGATGTGCTTCCTATTTATCCGTATGAGTTTGCCATAGTGCCTCAGCAGGGGGTAACGCTTAAGGCATCTACCGTAAATCCATTTGCACCAGCTCGCAACTATAAATTTCAGATTGACACCTCGGAGCTCTTTATTGCTCCTTTGCAAACGGGCAATGTTTTTCAAACCGGTGGTGTTTTGCACTTTACTCCTACCATTAACTACCTCGATAGCACTGTTTACTATTGGCGTGTTGCTATCGACTCTACTACACCAAACTGGCACTACTCCTCCTTCATTTACTTAAATGGAGAATACCCCGGGTGGAACCAATCCCATTATTTTCAATATAAGAAAGATGATTCGCTATATATAAGACTGGACGAAGACCGAAAATTCAAATTCAGAAATACGGTAAATACAATACAACTCACCACCGGTGTAGCCGATGCGGTGGGCGGTAGCTTGGATGCCGATTTAATGGGATGGAATCTGAATGACTATAACATGCACCGATTCAGAATGGGGGGATGCGGATTTTTATCGGGCATTACCATTGCAGTGATTGATAGTGTGTCGGGTCAAGCCATGCCGAGCGTAAACATTGTATCCGATAACTATGGCGACACCTATGGAAACATGCATTGTTCGAATAAATATTACTTGCAATACGGATTTGATTTCCCAACTCTGGGCACACACCCAACAACTAATCCCTCCGCGCCTTTTTACCAGAAGAAATGGAGCGAGGTTATAAAGACCTTTATAGATTCTGTGCCGAACGGAAATTACATTCTCATTTACTCTAACAACAATCTGAACAGTAATTATCTGCAGTGGGATACCACATTAATGAATACGATGTTCAGTCTGGGTTTTATACAAGCCAACTTACTAAAGACCGGTCAAATCGGTGGCCCATTTGCCTATTTTACACAAAAGGGAAATGCAAACTATCCTTCGTTTGTAGCAATACAAAATGGCTACACACCGGCACTGGACACGGCTATTACATTTAATGGAAATTGGTACCAGGGACAGTTTACCTCTGTAAAAATTGGACCAGCGGTGGAGTGGAACAGTATGCACTGGAGCAAAGAAAGTGTGGAGCCTATAGTTACAGATGAAGACACGGTAGACATCATTGGTATCGATAACAACGGGGTAGAAACAGTATTACAATCAACTGCACTAGAAAACAACCTTTTTACAGGACCCAATTCTATCAGTGCTGTACAGTATCCTTATCTGAGATTAAGACTTCGCACCAAAGACCTCACCAGCCAAACCCCTGCACAACTACAATACTGGCGAATACTCTATAAAAAACCACCGGAAGCAGCTATTAATCCTTCAGCTCATTTTGTAATCACCGATTCACTGAGTTTGGGAAGCAATCTGCATCTGGAGATTGGGCTGGAGAGTATTACAGATATAGACATGGATAGTATGCTTACCAAATATGTGGTAAGAGATGCACTATTCAACGTTACCAATTCTTACATCCGATACGATTCGCTGCGAGGGCTCGACACCATGCATTTGATTTTTGACATGCAGATTGCCGGCACCAACTACGAAGGGCTCAATAAAATTATTGTGGAGGCCAACCCGGACAATGATCAAATCGAGCAATACCACTTCAACAATATTGCAGAAATAAATTTTAAAACTTTTGGCGACAAGATCAATCCATTGTTGGATGTAACTTTTGATGGTCAGCACATTTTCAATGGTGACATTGTATCGGCCCGTCCTAATATTTTAATCACACTAAAAGATGAGAATACGTTTTTAGCATTGAATGACACTGCGCTACTGAATATATACCTTAAATATCCGGGAGAAGCTACCCCAAGAAGAATGAATTATGACGATATCATAATGAAGTTTTATCCTGCGGATAGCGCTAATCTGACAAACGGTAGAAACAAAGCGCAAGTGGAGTTAAAACCCGAGCAGTTACAAGACGGCAAATATGAATTGATTATTAAAGACCGCGATAGAAGCAATAATCACAGTAGTAATCAAAACCGATATGAAGGTTCTGTTTACTATGACTATAAAACAAGTTTTGAAGTCATCAATAAGCCTATGGTGAGTAATGTTTTAAACTACCCTAATCCATTTACCACTGCTACCAAATTCATATTTACCCTAACCGGCTCGCGAATACCTGACTTCATGAAAATTCAAATCATGACAATTAAGGGGACCGTAGTGAAAGAAATCATGAAAGAAGAATTAGGACCTTTGAGAATTGGCAGAAATATTACTGAGTATACTTGGGATGGGCGCGATCAATATGGAGACCTGCTGGCCAACGGAGTTTACTTTTATAGAGTGGTAACCCGACTTGATGATGAAAAAATGGAGCACTACAGTCAAGGATATGACCGCTATTTCAAAAAAGGATTTGGGAAGCTAGTCATTGTGCGTTAGTCTATTTTTTACCCTTCTTTTTTTGTCCGCGCGTTTTGGGTTTACCGTATTTAAGTTTCATCTTTTCGGCACGGGTCATGTGATTATTTTCTTTGACATTCCACTCTGCCTTTTCCTGAAAAGCCCCCGTGTTTTTCTTTAGCTTGAACTTTTCGTGGATGTTAGGCATGTTTAATTTGGGCATTTCATCCGGTGTCAACTGCTCCGAAATCCCCAACTCAGCCGGTAGCGCAAAAATAGGAATCTGCATGCGCATTAAAGATTCTATAGCTTCGCGATAAGGAGTTTCTTTGGGGGTAATGAAACTAATGGCTTCTCCCCTTCTGTCTGCCCGACCGGTGCGGCCAATCCGATGAATATAATTTTCGGGTTCATCGGGGGTATCAAAGTTAATGACGTGAGTTACCTCGGCCACATCTAAGCCTCGCGCAATTAAATCAGTGGCTATCAAAACCCGACAGCTGCCATCTTGAAACTTCCTTACCATCTCGAACCTTACATTTTGAGATTTATTGGCATGAATGACTCCTATCTGTGCCGGGAAATCAGCGGATATCTCCTGATACAACTCATCGGCTAACTTTTTAGTAACAGCAAACACTAGCACCTTACTCATATTTTCATCGCGAAGCAGTAGCCGAAGCAAATTCACCTTAGTGTAAAAATTCGGCAATTCATAACCCTGCTGATTAATACTGGCAAGTGGAGTACCTACCGGTGCAGCTTCAATCCGTTGTGGTGTATTGAAGTAATCATTCATCAAATTTTCAACCTCTGGTGTAATGGTTGCAGAGAACAACAAATTCTGCCTGCGAGGTGGCATTAGATTTAAGATCGTAGATAACTGATAGCTGAATCCAATGCTGAGCATTTCATCTACTTCGTCAATGACAAGCCGCTTGACGAGCTTCAAATTCACCGTTCCATTCAATATTAAATCCAGTAGCCGACCCGGAGTGGCCACCAGCAAGTCAACGCCTTCATTTATATGCGCCATCTGCGTGCGGATATTAGTGCCGCCATACACGCCTTTTACTGTAATGGTCATGTAGGCGCTCAATTTCTGCGCTGTTTCCACCACTTGCATCACCAACTCTCTTGTGGGTACCATAACAATTATTTTGGGGGAACGATCTTTAGAAAACTCCCACTGCCGCAGCATGGGTAGCAAATACGCAAGCGTTTTACCAGTACCGGTTTGTGCTATACCGACTACATCTCTTCCAGACATGATAACGGAGAACGCCTTTTGCTGAATAGTCGTGGGATGCACATAGCCCAAATCATTCAGTGCCGCGAGTAATTGTTTATTAAGATTTAGTTCTTCAAATTTCATGAGTATCGGTTACAATGGAGGAAGCACAAAAAGGTTCTGGAACACGGGCGATGATACAATAAATGAATCAAGCTCAACTAGCCAAAAAGCCAAGCAAAGAAGAATAGTCCTGAATTGCTATTTTATCTACAAACCAGTTACTCCATTACAACGGCCTCTGCCTTTGCATACCAAAAACTATAGCTGGCGTGGTAACGATCTTCTATGGGACCGCGTTTGATTTTAAGCGTAGGAGTGAGTAAGCCATTTTCAATAGTCCAGTCATCTTTTACCACAACCAGTTTTTGCAAACGCTCATGCTTCTCCAGTTCGGCATTAGTATCATTCAGGGTAGCGCTGAGCGATTCATGCACCCCCTCCCACTCCTTCGCCTTGGCATCGGCCGACAACACAACCAATGCAATAGGCTGAGGAAGTGCGGCACCCACTACACAAATCTGTTCGATGTGCTGGTTTTTAGAAAGCTTCATTTCTATGGGAGCCGGAGCTACATATTTCCCCTTATCGGTCTTAAAGATTTCCTTTACGCGCCCGGTAATTTTCAAAAAACCATCGTTATCTTCTTTACCCCGGTCGCCTGTGTGTAGCCATCCGCCACGCAAAGTATCCGCAGTCATTTCCGGTTCTTTATAATAGCCCACCATGTTGCAAGGCACTTTGACTAAAATTTCATCTGCCTCCGAAAATTTGACTTCTACCCCCGGAAATGGAATGCCTTGTGTGCCTATCTTAAATTGTGGCGGCTTATTAACGTGCGAAATAGCGCAGTTCTCCGTCATTCCATACACTTCCTCGATAGCCACACCTAACCTGGCCCACCAGTTAACGAGCGATGGAGAAATGGGAGCTGCACCGGTGATGTAATGCCGACAACTATTTAATCCCAACCCTTTTCGAACTTTTGCTTTAATAATTCCACTAATTACCGGAATGGATAAAAGCAAATTCAGTTTCTTTTGTGGCAACTTGGCCAAAATACCCATTTGAAACTTTGTCCAGATGCGGGGCACTGCTAAGAATATAGTGGGCTGCGCCTCTGCCAAATTGGGAACAAACGTATCGAGCGATTCCGCAAACCATATTTCGCTATTGCAATATATACCTGCCTGCTCAATCAGCATGCGCTCCGCAATGTGCGATAAAGGCAAATAGGAAAACAACCGATCTTGCCCATCCACCAACCCAAAAGATTTTTTACCGGTTTCAATGGCCCAGGCAAAATTGAAAAATGTGTGAACCACTCCTTTCGGATTGCCGGTGGTACCGCTCGTGTAAATAATGGTCATTACATCTTGTAAATCTCTATCCGGATTACCGGCAAGTGGCTCCACGTTCTTTACTATTTCCTCCCAGTAATGAAACCCATCCTGTTTGGGACCATACCACGGAAAACTGATGCACTGAACATCGGAAGGGACTCCGCCTTTCATAAAATTCCAATCGTCTAACTTTCCAACCAGTAAAATCTTTGCTTCGCTATGTTTCAACACATATGACAAGGTATCTGCTCCTACATTCGGATAAACCGGAACCGATTCATATCCCGCCATCATTATTGCCATATCGGCAATCAGCCAATGCGCGCAATTTTTAGAAACTAAAGCCACCTTAGACTTAGGTGGCAAGTTGTATTGCTGCAATGCTGCGGCAAGTTTTCTGACTTCAGAAGCCGTAGTCTTCCAGGTAAAGTCATTCCACTGCCCTTGAAAAGGCTGTCGCATAAATACCTTATCAGGAGTTTGCTGCTCCCATTCATACAATTTTTGCAAGGGTGATTTTAGATTCTCCATGTGCTATTTTTTTTAGAGTTTTTGTTTTCGTTGCTTCCACATATAACCATACAATACAGGGAAGTAGTATAAGTATGCGAGTAGCGTTCCACCTATTACAATACTGTATAGATTCAATGAAATTCCCTGCTCGAATATCGGAGTCAAAAAAATCATCCATTCCCCCGACACGCCTAAGGGATAGAGTAATATGAAGAAGGAATACCGCATCCAGAGCAACCACCTAGGCTCGTGTTTATACAGTAATAGTAAATAATAACTGTAGCGAACAATTTCGGTAATCGACCAGGCAAATGCCACAATCACAATCCCCGTTCGTGTCCATTGTAAAAGAGGATTGTGATGAATAAAAAGATTGATAAGCAACAACACGAATAATCTGGAAATCACCTGAGCAGCGGTGGAAGCAAGGGGAGACTTAACCCATTTCAATAGAGCATGAACAATTTCGAGTATCGCAATGCCTTGAGCTACGTTCAAAAGCAATACGCCTGTAGCATTTAAAGAGCAACGTGCGCTCAAGAACTGAATAAAAAACAACAGCCACATAGCCATAGCCAAAAAGTTGTAGGCTGAGAGATAAAAACGGAGGTTGTTAATCACGATTGGAATATAGTTAAGCATTTGGAAGTAGGGGCAAAATCTACCAAGTAAATTTACCCCAAGGGTCTAAATAAAGCCATTGAAAAATTTAGTTTCGCCTCCCCGTTTTGCCAAAGGCAAAAGCACTAAAACAAAACACTGATGATTACAATTGGGAAAGAGCCGGTCAACAAAATTGAACTGCACTATTATCTTCAAGATACTTCGCACAGCATGAACGCCTTGGTCAGGAACAAATGTGAGGTGTATCTGCTTGGCATCTTGAAAGAAATCTCCAGTACACTCAATGCCCGCATACAAGTAGAAACCGAAGCCTATACCGAAGGTGGACTGCGCGAAAGATTTTTACTGCGTGGCAAAAGCGAATACAACATCAGTCTGGCTGCTGCCATTTTCAGATACGTACTCCCTTTAGAAGTAGATATCGAAAAAATAGTAAGCGAGGAAGACAAGCAAGAAACAAAGACCTCAATAGACCGGTTGAGAAAAGACATTCGCGATTTTGAACGCGACAGCGAAACAGAGATAGATTTGGAAAACATCCAAGCGCTCTTCCGCAACAATTTGAAAATACTGAAGCTGAAATCCAATTTCTACAGGCAGTTGAGCGGATACGAAAAAGTGTCCAAATTTTCAGTTCAGTTGGTTCATGCCGATGGCACATTTTCCGGCAAACCATCCACGGTGAACAGAAAACAGTTTGATACTTATATGCTGGTTGCCGATACCCTTAAGCCGGAGCAAGACGACAGTGCGGTAATTGAGATAGTGTCGCCTGTTTTAAAAACGGGCAGCTACAAATGGAAAGGCATTTATATACAAGCCAACAAAACCATCAGCTTTGCCATGTGCGATGAGGAGTTTAAAAAAGAGGTTATTAACTCGGGCATGATGTTTAAAAATGGTACCCGTATAGTGTGCTCCATGGAAATCAACCGTAAGATGAGTGAGTTTGGTGAAGTAGTAGTAACTGGCTATTCTGTGTTATCCGTTAGCGGCAAGCATGATGAGGCAGAAGCGGCCGATGTACCTAAACCAAGAACTACTAAAAAGAAAAAAGAGCCCAAAATCCAACAGCTCGATTTATTTGGCTTCTAGTTTAGGCTTTCACGTTTTTTAAGACCTTCGGGGGTAATATTCAATTGCTAGTAGCGTTGAACCACAAAACCCCACTATGGAAAAATCAACATCCATCATTGACCGGCTGAACAGTTGGTCCAGAAACTCTGTTACACTCAAACTTATTGCCGTTGGCTTTCTGATACTCATCCTGCTCATCCCTTCAGGAATGATTAGTTCTTTGATATCAGAGAGAGAAAATCTGCGCGATGAAGCTACCGCGGAAGTCAGCTCAAAATGGGGAGGCTCACAAACCATTGGCGGCCCTGTCATTACAATTCCTTACTACGAAACAATAAAGACAGAGGAAGGGAAACTGGAAACAGTGCTTTCCTACGCTCACTTTTTGCCAGACAGTTTGCACATTACAGGACAGCTTAAACCGGAAAAAAGATATCGGGGTATTTATGTAGCGGTGCTTTACAATTCTAAGCTAAATGTAAGCGGCAATTTTGCACCACTCAACTACGAGGCACTTTCAATTTCACGAGACCGACTCAGGATGCAAGATGCGTTTATAAGCTTTGGAATACCTGACATGAAAGGCGTTCGTGAAAAAATTACTGCCGACATTAGTGGCCGGAAATACGACTTTAATCCGGGCATTGAATCTTCCGATATTTTTGAGTCCGGGGTTAGTTTCCCTTTAGGTATCAGCGATTCAGAAAAAATCAACTTTAATTTTACGGTTGACCTGAATGGAAGCACCGACATCAATTTCCTGCCATTTGGTAAAGAAACGGTTGTAGAGTTAAAGTCCGCTTGGGGCAATCCAAGTTTTACCGGAGAATTTCTACCGGATGATCGTAAAGTAGAAGAAAACGGATTTCAGGCCAAGTGGCGCGTACTGCACCTTAACCGTAATTATCCGCAGCAAGGCACCGGAAATTACATCGCTGGCAACAGCGGATCGTTTGGCGTAAAACTGATGTTGCCGGTAGATGAGTATCAAAAAACAAACCGCTCAGCCAAGTATTGCGTCATGTTTATTTTTCTCACCTTCCTCACTTTCTTTTTTGTAGAAGTACTTAACAAAAAAAGGATTCATGCCATTCAATACCTTTTAGTGGGATTTGCCATTACCTTGTTTTATATCTTACTACTTTCTTTAAGCGAACACATCAGTTTTAACGTATCCTATCTGATAGCCGCTTCTATCATTCTGGTGCTGGTAACACTATACGCCAAAGCTATCTTCCGTTCCAACTTACTGACTGGATTAACCTTTGGAGTGCTCACCATACTCTATACTTTTTTCTACTCACTTCTTCAATTGCAGGATTACGCCTTGCTCATGGGCAGCTTTGGTTTATTGCTCATTCTGGCAGTGATTATGTACTTGACAAGAAAAATTGATTGGTATTCCTTTAACTCAGATAGCGAATAAATGCACCATTGATTCGCATCCTATCAAAAAAAAGAGCCCCGCATTTGCGGGGCTCAGCATTTAGACTTGTTTCAAGTTTATACCAGCGTTACGTTCACTGCGTTTAATCCTTTTTTGCCTTCCTGCAGGTCGTAGCTTACGCTGTCGCCTTCTTTGATTGTGTTTTTCAATCCGGAGCTATGCACAAAATATTCCTTGTCAGAATTTGCATCTTTAATAAAGCCGTAGCCTTTTTCACCGTTAAAAAACTTTACTGTACCGTTTTCCATAAAAAAAATTGTTTAATCGTTGTTACTATTTAATTGCAAACTCACCAACAACAAACGTGAATTTACACCACAAAGGTAACCCGATTAATTAAAAAACACCATATTCCTGAAAATCGACTAATTCTAAGGAACTTGTATAGTGACTGTCAGACGTGTGGCGCAATTTTTAACTACACCCGTTCCCAGCAGCCATTTGCGATTTTTATCGAACCAGTTGTAGTTCTTCTCTGCAAATTTTTGAATATAAATATCCTGAAACTTTACTTCAGAGCCATCCACTGCTTTTACCGAAAAAATATCTATTAGTAACTCACCCAGCTTTTCTTCCCCGGTGTATGCATTGACCTTGGGTTTATTGTTCACGCGGATAGCAGCAGACACAGGTGCGCCTTTTGCAATCACTACAGCACCATCCACCAATACATCTTCTTTCACTACCATTTGTACGGCCTTACCGGGTTTGTCATCAAGCGTAATATCGTCTGTAAGTTCACAAATGACGGGTGTACCGTACTGGACTACTATCTCTTGAGGTGCGATGAAAGAACAACTCAGTAATATGATTGCAACTAACAGGATATGAAATCTCTTTGAATTATTTTTAGAACACAAAAATAAGTTCCGGAAAAGCAGATGCAACAAGAATGTGTTAATCACCTGCTTCCTTCCAGTTATACCATAACAGTTTTTCGGGTTCGTGGTTCTCATTAGATGCAAAATAGATGGCACATCTAAAAGTATAGAGCAAGCATTTGTCTTGTACGAGTCCGGCAGCCCTGTTCGATCGACTATAAAGTCGTTCTGCTTTCAGGCCTTTTAAATCGCTCACTTTCTTTATACCTAGTTGGATTAAATCATCTGCCACGGTACGCCCCACTGCTGGGATAGTCATCAGCTCTTTTACGGCTTGTTTATATTCATCTGCTGTCATTGCGCTAAGTTACTCTAATGCTCCAAAGCGTTTTCTGCGCTGATAAAAATCACTTCCGTAAATCCTTCTGCTATATTCGCTATTCAAAATTGAAAGAATGACGAACGAAAATATAAGTAGTATAAAAAGCCGTCTTGAGGCTTTGAGGGGGTTTCTTTGACATCGATAACCGGAAAATGAAAATCATGCAGGATGAGCAAACGACCCTGCACCCCGACTTCTGGAATAATCCCAAAAAAGCAGAAGAAGTTTTAAAAGAGATTAAGCTCAATAAAATCTGGATAACCGCCTACAGTGAAGCATGGAAAGCACTCGAGGATTTGCAAGTGATTCGCGAATTTTACGAGGCCGAAGAAGCGAGCGACAGCGAACTGAAACAGGCTTACGAAAAAGCTATGGCAGCTACCGAAGAGTTGGAGTTTAGAGCTACTATGAACCAACCCGAAGACCAACTGAGTGCCGTTTTGGAGATAAATGCAGGAGCGGGAGGCACCGAAAGTTGCGACTGGGCCAGCATGTTGCTACGCATGTATGTGATGTGGGCGGAAAAACACGGATTTAAAGTAACGGAAGTAGATAGAACAGATGGTGACGTGGCGGGTATAAAATCTGTATCACTGGAAATAGATGGCGAGTTTGTGTACGGTTATTTAAAGGGAGAAAACGGAGTACACCGGTTAGTGCGCATTTCACCATTTGATTCCAATGGAAAAAGACATACTTCTTTTGCTTCTGTATTTGTATATCCCATGGCCGATGATAGTATTGAAATTACTATACCCGCTTCTGAAATGGAATGGTCTACATTCCGAAGCAGTGGTGCAGGAGGTCAAAATGTAAACAAAGTGGAAACAGCAGTGCGCGTAAAGCATATCCCTACAGGGATTGTCGTAAGTTGTCAAATTACACGTTCACAGCACGATAACCGCGACAGAGCATTACAGATGCTTAAATCGAAGTTGTATGAAATAGAAGTGCAGAAACGGAATGAAGCCCGCGATAAAATTGAAGGAACAAAAATGAAAAACGAGTGGGGCTCGCAAATACGCAATTATGTTTTGCATCCCTACAAACTTATTAAAGACAACCGGTCCGGATACGAAACAGGGAACATACAACCCGTGCTGGACGGGGATTTAGACGAATTCTTCAAGGCTTATTTGTTGCATGCCACTAAAAAAGTATAACTCCGTTCTACTAGTATTTACAGATTGAATAAACCTACTTTCTTCGGTATATGAAAAACAATATCCTACTTCCTGTAGCTGCTGCTCTTCTCCTCAGCATATCGTCTTGCGAAAAGTGCTATACATGTAACAACTGGTGCCGAGTATGCTACGATAATACACATACTGATACCGTGCTCACCATTCAGGTTTGTAGCGACATTCTGGGCGAAACCTACTTTAACGAGTATATCGATTCACTTACCTCTCCGGGTCTTGGCTGGGTGTGTTCAGATACTTCTGTATCAAAAACAGAAAAATTTTGTGGCACCAAAACCAACAATACTATTGAGCTCCTCAACCGAAAAGATGCCGGATGGCGGTGCACTCCGGAGTAACCATTCAACTTTCTTTGCAGCCATTTAGCGACTCCCTTTTGCTCAGGGAGATTATCGCGAGTATCGAATTAAAAAACCGAATGATGAATACAATTTTTCTACTCATAGCCTCCAATATATTTATGACTTTTGCCTGGTATGGGCATTTAAGATTTAAAGAAGTGCCACTCTGGAAAGCAATTTTGGTGAGTTGGGGAATTGCTTTTTTTGAATATTGCCTGATGGTTCCCGCTAACCGAATGGGATTTATGAGTGGAACATTTACGGCTACGCAACTCAAAATTGCACAAGAGGCCATTACACTCAGCGTGTTTATTGTTTTTGCCTTATTATTTTTAAAAGAAGAAATGAAATGGAACTACCTGGTCAGTTTCGGATTTATCGTAGCAGCGGTTTTCTTCGCCTTTCAAAAGTTCGATTGATACATGACCAATACTGCCTAAGCGGCACAAATAGAAAAGGCGACAGAAATCTGTCGCCTTTTCTATTGTCCAATTGCTATAAAATTATCTGGCTACACTCACACTCCGTTTTTCACGAATGACAGTTACTTTTACCTGACCGGGATAAGTCATTTCCTTTTCAATTTTTTGAGAAATCAGGAAAGATAACTCCTCGCTCTTTTTGTCATCCACCTTATCGGCTTCCACAATCACGCGCAACTCGCGACCTGCCTGAATTGCGTATGCTTTTTCTACGCCTTCATAGGCCTGAGCCAAAGTTTCCAAATCTTTCACACGCTGTAAATATCCTTCCATCATTTCTCTGCGAGCTCCCGGTCTTGCGCCCGAAATAGCATCACAAGCCTGAATGATAGGTGATATCACATATTTCATTTCCATTTCATCGTGGTGGGCTCCCACTGCATTGATTACGGCTGGATGCTCGCCATACTTTTCGCACAACTTTGCTCCTAAAAGCGCGTGCGACAATTCACTTTCCTCATCCGGCACTTTACCAATATCATGCAGCAAGCCGGCACGTTTTGCCAACTTTGGATTCAAGCCCAGTTCTGCCGCCATGGTGGCACACAAATTAGCCACCTCACGGCTGTGCTGCAATAAGTTTTGTCCATAAGATGAACGGAAACGCATTCTGCCCACATAACGAACCAATTCCTGATGTAGCCCCTGGATACCCATATCTATAACAGTACGCTCGCCTATTTCAAGAATATGTTCTTCTAACTGTTTCTTGGTTTTAGCCACAATTTCTTCAATACGGGCGGGGTGAATTCGTCCATCGGTTACAAGGCGTTGCAACGATAAGCGAGCAATTTCTCTGCGAATGGGGTCATAACCCGATATGATAATTGCCTCCGGAGTATCATCTACTACAAACTCGCAGCCGGTAGCAGCTTCTAACGCCCGTATGTTGCGCCCTTCGCGCCCAATGATTTGCCCCTTCTGCTCATCGCTATCCAGATTAAATACCGAAACCGTATTCTCGATGGCATTTTCTGCAGCCGTCCGCTGAATGGTTTGGATGATAATCTTCTTTGCTTCCTTGTTGGCCTTCGACTTGGCATCATCTATAAGTGTCTTCGTTAAGGAGAGTGCCTCGGTTTCAGCCTCTTTTAGTCATGCTTTCCACCAGTTCTCTCTTTGCATCATCTTTGCTCAGACCGCTGATTTGCTCCAGTTTAGAAACAAAAATATCATGGCTCTTTTTAAGCTGTTCATTTTTGGTGTTCACCAACTCCAACTGCTTATTCAGATTATCTTTCAGCACATCCACTTCTTTTTCCTTTTTGGATATTTCGGCTGTGCGCAAATTGGTCTCTGTTTGCAGCGCTTTTAACTGAGCTTCTTTTTCCGTAGCCTTTTTGATGCGCTCGGCTACTTCAATTTCATGTTTCCCTTTTAGTTGAATAAAATGCTCTTTGGCTTCCAGCATTTTATCCTTTTTTACATTTTCTGCGTTGCGTTGTGCATCTGCCAGCAACTTGTCGGCCTGCTGTTTGGCATCAATTACAAGTTTATCGGTTTGGGCCTTTGCCTCCGAGATTTTTTTCTTAACCTCTTCCTCGGCTTTCGCTTCAATTTCGCTGTTTGATTTCTGCGTAATGGAACGTCCCACCAACAAACCTATAATGGCAGCCACCACAGCTACACCAGCAGCAATAACTATAATGATGTTGTTGTCCATGTTTAGGTTGATTTATGATGAATAATAAAAAGTTTATACTCGTTTTTAAGAGATAAACTGTAAGAGTGAACGATAAAGAAATGGAAGTGAGTGAAAGTGCTTTATGAAGTAACCGAGGCAAGTAAATCCTCAATACTGTTCATTTTCTCCTCTAGTAAACGATTTTGCTGATCATGAAGTTGGTAAAGATTCATTTTTTCGACTGCCAGATTTAACAGGCACATGGCCATGTAATCCTGTCTATCTTTTCCCGCGAAGGTTGTCTGGTATTCCTTCAGTTTTTCGTTCACCAGATTGACCGCTTTCTGCACGGTCTCCTCATCACTCTTTAAAACCTTCAGCGGATAGTTTCTTTCCGCTATCAGCACTTGGATGTTTACTGTTTCATTCATCTCACTCATCATCTTCGTTCAACATGGCAATACAGGTATCTATCTCTTTTATGTATTCGTTAATTTTTCGTTTCAGCTCGGTCGCCTTCTCATTCTCGTGGTTTTCTGAACTGATATTTCGCGCTAACTTAATTATTTTAATGTTTTCGGATAAAAAACTGATTTCTGTAGCGTCCAATTCGGCCTGTTTCTTCATTTCAGCCTTTTCTAACTCCAGCGCTTCTACCTTTTGCTTCAATCGCCTGTGCTCTTCGGCTAGCCGCTTGGCACGTTGTAAAATCCGCTCTGAATGTTGAATCATAGACATGGGGTAAAAGTATCAAATTGCCCATCACCTATCTTAACTCTTTTTTATGGGCCAGTCAAATAGATTTCACTTTTTGTTCAACATTCCTACTTTCGCGCCTCGCGGGCGAGCCTTATACGACCAGCTCCTGCTCACTCCTCCAGATGGGAAACCAAGCAAAGGTAGGCGGTTGAGCGGTGCGATATGAGTAACTTGCCCGTTTTTTTTCTGTCTACCCTCCTTCCTTTCTTAGTCCACATTCTGTTGATTTTTAATGCTGCTTTGTTCATAGCATCTGTGATTTTTGCCTCGCTAATTCTACAATTCACACTCCCTAAAAAAATCACTCTATGAAATTTTTCATTGATACCGCCAATCTGGAACAAATTAAAGAAGCCGCTGAACTGGGTGTGCTGGATGGTGTAACAACCAACCCCTCTTTGATGGCCAAAGAAGGAATTAAGGGTGAGGAAAACGTGTTGAAACATTACATCACTATTTGCAACCTGGTGGATGGTCCGGTAAGTGCCGAAGTAATATCCACCGACTTTGCCGGAATGGTGAAAGAAGGGGAGAAACTGGCGGCTTTACATAAAAACATAGTGGTAAAGGTTCCTATGATTAAGGAAGGAATCAAGGCGATAAAGTATTTCTCGGATAAAGGCATTAAAACAAACTGCACACTGGTGTTTAGTGCTGCGCAGGCTTTACTGGCTGCAAAAGCAGGAGCCACTATGGTATCGCCATTTATTGGCAGAATAGACGACACCAACTGGGATGGCATGGAATTGATTGCTCAAATTGTACACATTTACCGGGTGCATGGATACAAAACAGAAGTGCTTGCCGCCTCTATCCGTTCGTCATTACACATTCTCAAATGTGCCGAAGCAGGTGCCGATATAGCCACCTGTCCCTTAAAATCAATAACCGATTTATTCAATCATCCACTTACCAAAAGCGGATTAGAGCAGTTTTTGGCAGACCACGCAAAGGTGAACGGTTAAACATTTACATTCTCTTGATTAGGAGTGTAATAGCTTTTTATCGAATCAAGACGATGTCTTTAACAAGTTGTTTTCTTTTTTCGGAATTGTACGGGCTGCCAAATTCTACCACACACGTGTAAGCCCCGGCCGGCTGTGGTTTGCCTTTATACATTCCATCCCAGGCGATGTTGTTGTATTGCTCAAAGACCAGCTCACCCCAACGATTAAAAATTTTTATGGCGTATACCTGCGCATATCGGATGGGGAAAATTTCGAATACATCATTTTGCCCATCAGCATTAGGAGAAAACGCATCCGGCACTTTAACATCCGGTAATACCAAATCAATTTGGATGCAGGCAGAGGCCGAACAGTTGGCCAAAGCTGCAACTGTTACACAATAGGTAGTAGCAGCAAGCGGTGTTGCAATCGGATTATAAATAGCAGCATTGTTCACACTATTTGCAGGGCTCCAGGAAAATTGATAGGTGGTATCGCCTAAAGCGTTTAACTGCACGGTTTGACCAGGCAACACGGCTGTGTCGGGCACCGCGCTAATTGAAGTTTGCACTACCGGCACCACTACATTTACCTGTTTCACTATTTCGCAACCCTCAGTGTTTGTAACAGACACCACAAAAGTCTGTGAAAAGTCAATGTTCTGTTGAATACTGGAGGCAGTTTGCCCCGAACTCCAGTTATAGGTAAAACTATTGCCGGAATTATTGGTAACACTAAAGCTGGCTGCCTGGCCGGCACAAACTACGGTATCGCAACAAATCTGCACATCGGGCGGATTGTTAGAAACGGTGATGGTGACTGAACGAACCAGTTCACAACCCGATGCATCGTTAACTGAAACCAGATAAGTAGCCGTTTGCTGTACTGCTTCGGTAAAGTTTTGGGATGTGCTGCCACTGCTCCACTGAAAATTGATAGGCGGTGTCCCTGAAGCTGTGCTCTGAAAAAATACATTTTGCCCCGGACAAACGGTATCGTCACAACATGCATTAGCTGTAAGCAATACAAATGGAGTAGTGGCGACAGGAATGATAAGATTTGTCAAGGTGCCACCGGCATCACCGCGCGATGCTCCGTTGGTCGTTCCGGTAGGGCAGCCGGGAACCGGAGATACCGGAACAAAAACATTATGACCATTCACACCACCCGTATCTATTACAGTTATCTGAGCGGGCACGGCAGAGCCACTCAGCCAAAGTAATCCACCACCTCCTCCCCCACCGGGGCCCATGCAATGTGCTTGTGGGGAAATAACACCATCATTATCCAGAAAACCACCATTCCCACCTTTTAGCTCAACGCGTAAATTTCCAACAATACTATTCACTGCCAGCAAAACAGTGCCTCCTGCTCCACCTGCACCAGCACCATCACTTCCTGCAATCGGTAACACGTTTTTACCGTTCGCTTTTATCGATTTCCCATTCGCCTGCAATACATCCACCATCAGAATCACTATACCTCCGCCATTTTCGCCACCTGTTCCCCGGTTATTGTTGGAGTCGCCTGCACCACCGCCTCCGCCCAAAAATATCTTTTGGGTAAGGTTAGAATATGTTAATGCCAGTCCCCCCACTCCTGCTGCAGGGCCAGGACAATTAAAGTTGGATGTATTGGAACGAATGCCCCCAATTCCCCCTTTACCAAAATTACCTCCTCCGCCTCCACCAGTATTGTGGTCGTCACCACCACCACCACCACAACCATTTTTACCACGGCCATATTCGTGCGCCCCACCAATCCCTTCGCCTTTTCTGGCACCACAATTTATGGTGGTGCAGAAATAATCGGTGGAACCTCCATTGCCGCTATTAACACAGGCCTGTCCAGCATTATCATTTTCCAGTATTCCGCCCCGAAATCCTAACCCGGATACAGAAATTGAGTCGTTTAAAATAAGGGTGTCGGCTTTGAGCAACACAATCCCCCCGGTTTGTCCGTTCCAGGGTTGCGCCCTAACCGGTCCATTTACAGCAGCAGTTCCATAATTATTTAGCGATACCAATTGCACTAACCCGGCCACATCATAGCTTCGGAGTATAGCAAACTGAAATTCTATGGTATTTCCATTGATGGTTTTAATCGTGTTGATTTCATAATTCCCACAACTCTGATAGTCTGTAACATCGCCATAGGTGGCATTGTTGGAGGTGCTAATGGCCGCACCTTTCATTTGAATTATCATAACCTGCTCGCCCATAAAGAAGTTCTGTACATCCGAAACGGAGATTGTGTTAGCGCATTTGTCTATGGCTGTTACTGCCGCATAATCGTTGATGATTCCCGAAAGATTGGTCTGTGCATGGGACAAAAAGAAACAGGCAAGCAAATAAGTCGTTGAAAATAATCTTCGATAAAAAAACATGATAAGCGATTCGGGCTATTGGATTTAAGATAGCATCAACCTGTTATGTTTTCTGCTTCTTCTTGCGAGCCGCAGGAAACAAAACATTATTGAGAATAAGACGATAGCCCGGAGAATTAGGATGCAAATCCAGATTGGTAGGTGGGTCACCCACCAAATGCTGATAATCTTCGGGGTCGTGTCCACTGTACCAGGTCCATAGTCCTTTGCCTAATTCTCCATGGATGTAACGGGCTTCGTTAGCCGCTTTGTTTTGGCCCATCACCAGCACACTACTTTTGATATATTCCTTTCGGAAGGCAGTGGTTTGACCCAAAAAACCTTTAATTGTTTTGGTGTGGTTTTGGCAAAGCATGGTTGGCACAGGATCCCACTTTGCGCTGAAATCAAAGAGTGTAAAATAGTCTACATCTTTCTGCACGTTTCGGGTTTGAGTGGCATCAATATCGGAGTATTCGTATTCGTAAGGGTTTGTATGCAGTTTCCAGTTTTCAAACGCCATGCAATTCTCGTAATGTAACTTGTTGTTAGCCTCCGGATCCTGTGCATCACCGTCAAATACGTTGTCACAAATATCGATACCATCGGAGGCCATAGCAATATCATAGCTGTCGGTGGCACTGCACATTGCAAACATAAACCCACCCCCGGTTATGAAATCACGAATCTGTTTGGCAACTGCCAGCTTCATTTCACTAACCTTCTTAAAACCTCTTCGTCTAGCTCTTGCTTCCTGATCAGCTACTTCATCTTGATACCATTGTGCGCCACCGTAGCTGGCAAAAAATTTGCCGTATTGACCTGTGAAATCTTCGTGGTGCAAGTGCAGCCAATCATAAAGCAGCAATTTGCCGTCCAGTATCTCATCGTCATATACAATCTCATAAGGAATTTCAGCATAGGTGAGCACCAGCGTAACGGCATCATCCCATGGTTGTTTTGTTTTGGGAGAATAGACACACACTTTAGGCGCTTTTTCCAACTTCATCACATCCATATTCTGCTCCGGATTAGCAATATCAGCCAACAGGAGGTTGTATTGTCCGGCCGGAACCACCTCATAACTCACGCCACGTATTTTACATTCCTTTTCAATATCGGTGGCCAAGGGCATTGCAAAACTGCCTCCCCGGTAATTCAACAACCAATCAATGGTCACATTTTGCTTGAGCACCCAGTAGGCAATGCCGTACGCTTTCATGTGATTGGTCTGCGATTCGTCCATGGGGATAACGATTTGGGAGGCAAATGATTTACCTGCTGTAAGTATTATCAACAGGACCAAAAACGTATTCTTCATGAAATGGGGCTTGATGGATGCAAATAACTGTTTTTTGGACAATTATCCATCGTAAAGTTTGCTAAATCAAGTTTATGTGCGTAAGGTTTTAAGCCAGCTGATTATATCTCCTTGTATTTCTGCTTTCCTCTGATATTTTTGCCGCGCCTTAGAAAAGGCACCGATCTATACTTTATTATTAAATCTATAACTCAATAAGAAATGGCAGAGGTAAAACCAGATGAAATTTCAGCGATACTTCGCGAACAACTATCCAACTTCAAAAGTGCTGCGGAACTGGAAGAAGTGGGCACCGTGCTTCAGGTTGGAGACGGTATTGCACGTGTATATGGATTAACCAATGCCCGTGCCGGTGAACTTGTAGAGTTTGCCAATGGCGTAAAAGCTATCGTATTGAACCTGGAAGAAGACAATGTAGGGGTAGTATTGATGGGTAGCAGCGACCAAATTAAAGAAGGCGATACCGTAAAAAGAACCGGAGTAATTGCCTCAATAAAAGTTGGTGAAGGCATGCTGGGCCGTGTTATCAACACACTAGGCGAAGGCATTGACGGAAAAGGACCTATCACCGGCAAATTGTATGAAATGCCATTGGAAAGAAAAGCGCCCGGGGTTATTTACCGTCAGCCCGTGAATGAGCCGCTTCAAACCGGAATCAAGGCGATAGACGCTATGATTCCGATTGGAAGAGGACAGCGCGAATTGATTATTGGCGACCGACAGGTAGGAAAGAGCGCAGTGGCTATTGATACTATTATAAACCAAAAAGAGTTCTACGAAAAAGGCGAACCGGTTTACTGTATTTATGTAGCCTGCGGACAAAAAGCATCCACCGTTGCCCGCGTGGTAAAAACGCTGGAAGAAAACGGAGCAATGCCTTACACCGTTGTAGTATCTGCCTCCGCTGCAGACCCTGCTCCGCTTCAGTTCTATGCACCATTTGCCGGATGTGCCATTGGTGAATATTTCCGTGATACAGGCCGGCCTGCTTTGATAATTTATGATGATTTGTCTAAGCAAGCAGTGGCTTACCGCGAAGTATCGCTGCTACTCCGCAGACCTCCGGGCCGCGAAGCGTATCCCGGTGATGTATTCTACCTACACAGCCGCCTCTTGGAAAGAGCTGCAAAGGTAAATGCGAATGACGAAGTAGCTAAGAATATGAATGATATTCCGGATTCTATACGCCCTATTATTAAGGGTGGAGGTTCTTTGACGGCTCTTCCAATTATTGAAACGCAGGCTGGTGACGTATCCGCTTATATCCCAACCAACGTAATTTCAATTACCGATGGTCAGATATTCCTGGAATCAAACTTGTTTAATGCAGGTGTTCGCCCGGCTATTAACGTGGGTATCTCTGTAAGCCGTGTGGGTGGTAATGCACAGATTAAATCAATGAAGAAAGTGGCCGGAACCTTGAAACTGGATCAGGCTCAGTATCGCGAGTTGGAGGCTTTCTCTAAATTCGGGTCAGACTTGGATGCTGCTACTAAGGCGGTTTTGGACAAAGGTTCTAGAAACGTGGAAATTCTGAAGCAAGCACAGTTCTCCCCTTACAGTGTAGACAAGCAAATTGCTATACTCTTTGTAGGCACTAAAAACCTGGCTTCAAAAGTTCCGGTGAACAAGATGCGCGAGTTTGAAAAGGACTTTATTACTCAATTGGAAACCCGTTTCCCTGATTTGCTGAAGAGTTTGAGAAACCCGATGGATGCTGCCACAGAGAAGCAGTTGGCTGATCTGGCTGCAGAAGTAGCACTTAACTTCTACTAAGCAAGCCATACTTTATTACAAAAAGGGCAATCCATTCGGATTGCCCTTTTTTTTGTGGCCATATTCACTGAAAAATAATCACACACTTCGGCACAGGCAAATAGGTCTTGCTATCAAATTCTTTTGGTGATAAAAAAAGCGGGGCATTAATGCCCCGCTTTGAATAAACTGGAATGGCAATCTTCTATTTGCGAACAACAAACAATCTGGCTTGTGTGCGCGTGTTAGCTACCGTAGCCGCCAGCAAATAAGTGCCGCTTGGCAGATTATCTGCACTGAAATCAAAGGTATTTTCACCCGCCTGACCATTTTTGTAAATCTGTTCGCTAATCAGTTTACCTGTAACATCTAGAATACGAACGGTCACGTCAGCGGGTTTATCTAATGAAAGTGATACTTTACCTGCATTGGAAACCGGATTCGGGAATACGTTGATATTACTTACAGCATTGTCCGCCTTAGGGTCATTAACTCCGGCCACTGTTTTGCAGGCAGCGCCTGTGAGCGTGGTGGTGCGCCACATACCACGACCATGGGTGCCGGCATAGATTACTTTGCAATCATCTTCGTATAATGATTTCTCGATAAGGCGGAACACCGGCATTCTTGGCATTCCATTGTCTCCAGCCACCAGGAAGCCATCGTTCTCTTCGCTCCACTGGCTACCATCCCAACTCCAAATTCCAAGCTCTGTGGCTACAATTATCTGGTCAGGGCCATGAACCACTACATCATACACCGGCATGTTTGGCAAACCGGTAATAGGTGACCAGGTAACACCACCATTGGTGGTTTCGTAAACATGCGGCACGTTACTGGCCGAAAATCCTGCAAACACGCATACAGCATGGTCAGAATTAGTAGGGTCCACTGCTACACCTTCTACTTCGCGTCCGCTGGATACTATGGTATTTGTAAACTGCGAAGTGTTGGTGTAAACGTTTGTAACGGTGCTTCCCGATTTATAGGTAGCTGTATCCATACGTGCATTAAAGTTAGGGAACTTGTAAACGCGACCACCGGTAGTTCCTACATACACAGTGTTAGCATCAGGAGAACTAGCCATAGAGATGGGAAGACCACTCAAAGCCGGAGCTAAACGGAACCACCTTGGGATTGCGCCCAGCTCCAAAGCATCCGGAGTTACCCAAACACCACAGTTGGAATGGGCAAAGTACCGTGAACGAATAGGATCTGGAACCTGTGTTGTAGCATTTTGTGCCACATCCGAGGTTAGGGTGAAAGGGAATTTGAATTTACCTACTTTACTTTCCACCATTACCTGCTCACCGGCTGTGTAAGCGCGGTCGGTAGCTTTAAAAGTAGCAGTTTGTAAACCACCTGCTGCATTCTTGGTTTCAAACAACCAAAATGGAGAGATAAACTGTGCGTTGGCGTCTTCCTGACCACCACATACAGAAGGCTGGCCAAAACCCTGCGGGTCAATCTTAATATCGTTGAATCCTTCGAAGGATGAACCTCCGTTACCCGAGCGATAATTAGAGCCAAAATAAACTCCGGCAAACAAAACGCGTGGGTCAATATGAGAAATCTCGGCATAGGTTCCATCTCCTCCGGTAACACGGGTAGCTGCCATCACTGTGTTTCCTCTTCTGTTAATATATTGTGTTCCGTTATCTTGTGCACCAGCCATTACATCGCCCGATAGGCCTGCAGCTACAGAGTAAAACTGAGTAACGTTGTATCCTCTGTTTTTAACCACATAATTAGGGAAAGGGAAAGCTGATAAGGCGTTGGTGCTTTTGTATACACCGCCATCGCAGCCCACATACATCAAGTTAGGGTCGTTGTCAGCTATAACGATAGAGTGTTTGTCGGGATGTATGTAATTGGGGTTTACTTCACTGGCTCCTAAACCGGCATCAGCTAATTTCCAACCACTTTGATCGCTCCAGGTATAAAAATCGACACCACCTGCATATAACTTGTTGGGGTCGGCCGGTGATACACATATTACGTTATCATACCAACCCTGATTTTGGTCGTTAAATGGATCGAATAATGGTCCTTTAGTACCTATGGTGGTCCAAGTAGAGCCTGCATCGCCACTACGGTAAGCCCCGTAAGTAGCACCGATAGCTGTGGCTACCAAAATGTAAACGACATTGTTATCTGACGGAGCTACGGCCAACTCAATTCTACCAACCGTGGCCGGAAAGCCCGGGTTATTGGCTTGCGATACACGATCCCACGAAATACCACCATTTCCTGATCTTACCATTTTATTTCTACCTCCTACGATGGCGTATACATTCACTCCATCGCGTGAGAAGCGGACATCTGCTGCTGCACCGCTGGTGCCACTTGGAAGTGGAACAGCTGTCCAGGTATTTCCGGCATCGCGTGTCTCGAACAATCCTGTTTCAGTTGCTGCCATAATATGAGTGGCATCAGCTGGGTTAGCGGCTACTCGGTTTACCTGACTCCACCTGTCGGCATCCGTCACCGAAGTGCCGTTGAAAGCGTTTGGAGTAATACGAACCGGAACATCATTTGATGTTAGCTTGTAAATTCCATTTCCTACCAAACCGGAAGAAAACTTGGAAGATCCTTGATACGCAAATCCCTCGCCTGTGCTCACATAAATAGTGTAATCAGGTGCCGGGCCTTGATCCATCCAAGATATGGTTAACCACTCGTTCCAATTTTGAATTCGAGTCCATGTATCAGCGCCATCGGTGCTTTTCCACAAACCACCACCTACACCACCGGCATATACCGTGTTATTGGAAGGATCGCGTTTGTCTATAACGATAGCGCGTGTGCGACCACCTACGTTGTCGGGGCCGAGTTCTTCCCAGTTAAGGTTCAGGGCACCGGCACGGTTGCTCAACTGTTTCATTTGATTAGCCTGATTAATGGCGTTATCAAAATACTCGGCTTTCACTTCACCGTTCTCGTCTTTAAGTTTGTTCATGCGGTATTCATAAGCCTCTTTGGCCCGCATGGATTTGTTATTGCCCTCTTCTTTTATTTTTTCCAGGCGAAACTCGCCCATTGAGGGTGCGCGGAATACGAATGCCGCAATAGCTACGATTGCAAGTGCAGTAGTGCCGGTAAGTAAAATTTGCTTCTTCATAATTCTTTAGTGTTTAAATAGTGATTCTTTTAAAAAGCGAACAAATATAAATTCCTAAACAAGATTACCACCTAAATGGTTTGTCATTTAATTGTCATTTTTTGGGTGGTTGAACATGCTCCATCTTTGTGATGGGTTTATTAAAATCCTGCCGATAAAACTGCTAGCATTTTATTCCACCAATATCCGAGCGTTTTGCGGGGTTCCTGCAATTCTCCCATGTATTTTTCACCCCTTTGCAGATAGTAGCTATGAAACATGGATTGCTTGATACCCCATTTTTTCAGAAACTGCTTTCGGCCATCGTTGCGGTCAATTCTGCCAGTGGATTTGGACACAAAATGATAGACGCGGCTCTTCTGCACTCCCTTGAATATACGACACCCCTGCTGCCACATTTTCATGGCAAAGTCATCATCGCTACTCATGCCGGGGCTAAACTCATCGCTGTAACCTCCTACTTTTCTCCACCATTTAATATGAACGATATTAGGTGGCCAACAAGAACCACTCCAATCGTCTTTTGGCAGGGTATTGTAGGTATTTAGCAAGTTTTGACTGTCAAAACTGTCGGAGTCTCTGCCAAAATCCGACACTATTACGCATTTATTACCGGTTTGATATGGTTCTATCATGGTGGAAGAAAACATAAATAGGTCCGTGGGGCAATTTTTAATTTCCTCCATAAGAGCAATGTCCCAGCCCGGCAGCGGATACATATCATCATTCATAAAAACGATGTACTCACCTGTTACCTTTTCGGAAACCTTGTTGACTGCTTTGCAAATACCTATGTTTTCTGGGGAATGTGTGTGCTCAATATTTTGAAGTTCTACCCAACCCAGAGTGCCATCGGAGCCGTCATTAACATGCACCAATATCTGATGCGGGAAGGCTGAATTTGACCGAATGCCCTCGATACACAGTTTCAGATAGCGGAGATTATTCCAGGTAGGTATGATAATTGAAAACATGATTGATGGTAACGTGCTTTGTTTTGCTTCACTGAAATTTCGAGGCAGTTCTGCAATAACAACTTCTGATTACAAACGATGAACTTTTCTATTTTCGAAAATATAAATAAACCAATATGCGCTTTTTGAGCAACAAATTTGTTTGCGCCTCCTCTATTCTTTTGGTACTTTTGTGGTCGGCCTGCAAAAAGGAAACAAAAACGAGTTGGGATACTGAAATGTTGGTTCCTATAGCGACCACATCGTTATCTATCCAAAATCTGGTTAAAGACTCCAGCATTGTAGCTAATAGCGATAATTCACTTCGTTTGGCCTATTCCAACACGCTGTATGAATTCAGTTTGGCCAAACAGGTAATTAATATCCCCGACACATCCATTGGACAACGGTTTTCGCTGAACGAACTAAAGCTACCCAATCAGAAATTTAATCACCGCATGAGCCTCGGCTTTTTGGCCCGTAACATGACCCTGAGTCCGGATGGTGGCGTTCAGTTTTTAGGTAATTTCCTGATTGGTCAAAACGGCACCAGCATTCCTGTGCCCGCTGTCAATGGATTGGCTCCGGGTGCTCCATTTACGTTTGATGCCAGCGCTTTTTTTGACAGTGCTTACCTGAGCGGTGGTGAAATACAGATATGGGCGGTGAATAATATGCCTATTCCACTCACCAATATTGTTTGCCAGCTTAAAAATCACATTGACAATTCTGTTATAACTACTGAAACCATCCCGAACATACCTGCGAATGATTCGGTTTATTTTACGGTTCAGATGGCCGGTAAAAAGCTAACGAACGCCATCGACTTCTACATAACATCTCTGAGCACACCGGGGAGTAATGGCGTTTCGGTTCCTATTGACACCAGCAATTATCTCGAGTTGAGAATGTTTGTGTTTCAAATGACCGCCAGCGAGGCATGGGCAAAATTCCCCACGCAGAACGTAGTGGACCAGCGCGAGGAAGTAACGCAGACTATAGGCGACAGAAAGTTTACCTATGTAGATGCGCGTGAAGGGCAGATACATGTATTTGTGACCAGTTCGGTGGAAGAACAGTTGTATCTCAAATACACTTTGGAAGGGGCCTATGATAGAAATGGCAGCCCTATTACAATCAATGCACTGTGCCTCCGGCACCCCCAGGCGGGCAGTCTACCATTGACAGACTCATAGACATATCGGGAGTAGCCATTAACCTGACCGGTAAAGATGGAAGTAAGTTTAATACCTATACACAACATATTGAAGCGCGAATGGATTCTTCGGGATTAACAAGACATATTACTGCTGCCGACTCGCTGAACTTCAGATACGAAATTCAAAATATAAAGCCCAATTATATAAAAGGATATGCGGGGCGCGATACCATATCCATAACTGATACTTCCGATTTTGCTTTTCTGGACATTTTCAAAAGCGGCACACTTGATTTAGAGGAAGTTAATATGAATTTTGAAATTGAAAACGGCATTGGGATAGATGGAGAAGTGCGAATCAACAACCTGATGGCTACCAGCCCGTTAAATGGCAGCAGAACGCTGAGTGGCTCGGTGTTGGGGCAACCTTTCAACGTATTGCGTGCAGTTGATTTCCCGTTGGTGCCGGGCGTCAGTTCTTTCCCTGTAAATTCAAGCAACAGCAACATAAAAGAGTTGATAGGGATATTGCCCAATCAATTGCAATATGATGTGCAGGTTAAAACCAATCTGAATGGCAATAACGGTCAATACAGAGACTTTGCTTATCTGGAAAGTGCTTTGAAAATAAAGTTGAATGCCGATATCCCACTCTCACTTATTGCAAACCAACTACTGCTGCTGGATACCATTGATTTTGATTTGAGCAGTACCAACACCAACATCGAAGGCATCAGCGATGGAGTAATCAACTTGATAGCACAAAATAAGTATCCCATTGAAGCTAAACTCACCATGATTATTTATGACGAGAACTGGATGGTAGTAGATTCTTTGTTGCCGAACCAACTGATTGCTGCTGCTGAACTCAACAGTGCTTGCAAAGCGGATGCACCTAAACGTTCCAAAATTCCACTATACGTTGACGAAGCCCGAATGGAAAAGATCAAACGCGGTAAACGCGCAGTAATTCAGGCAGATTTTTCTACCACTTCAGCGCCTAGCTGCAATGGAGGTTATGTGAAAATTTACAGCGACTATAAACTAGATATCACGTTTACGGCTCAGTTCAATTACAAAGTAGGATTCAAATTCTAATTCATAGAATAACCAACAGTTCATCAACAGGCTAAACCTTGAGTTCCTTTTTTTGAAGGATGATTTCTATTATGCAGCCCTGTTTTAGAAAATGATATACATGAACAAATATATTACTGTCTTCATGCTGATGCTTGCCGGCTTGTTTACGGCTATCGCACAGGATTCAACGCATAATGCCTTACTGGAGAAACTGTACAACCCACGCAATAACTATTACAACTATAGCTCCCCCTCAATTACATCATATTTCAACGAAAAAATAAGAAGTGATGCCGATAACAGAATCACCGTTGATTTTGATTACCAGCTCAATTCAAATGCAGCTCCGGCAAATCTTACTTACAAGTTACTTTTTAAGGGCCCGGTAAAAAATGAACTGAAAGATCGAACCAACTCATTAATTAAAAGCCACCTTAAGTTTGAAGACTACATGAAAACCGGTATCAGCTACAGGCGATACCTGCGGAAATGGGATGGAGAGATTTTTCTTGGCTATCACCACCGACAATACCGATTTCTGATAGCCCCGAAAGATGCATTTCAAACTGTTTTTTATGGTAATGCAATGTTTGAAGACAAAACTGCTGACTTCAGTAATCTGGCCTTTACTAACAACATATACAACCAATACAGTATTGGGCTGAACAAAACTTTCACTTACGCCAAGTATCAAATGGAGTTTGGCGCTACGCTCTCACTTTTACAAATCATCAACTTTCAGGAAGCAAAAACAAAAAAAACAACGCTTTACACCGCTCCTGATGGGGAATATATTGAGGTGAATTATGATCTTACTTTTAATACGGTGAAAGAAGGAGCAGCAAAGTTCACCGATTTGAATGGGTTGGGATTGGGGGCGGATTTTCACCTCGCCTTTCAGAACAATGACAAATGGAGAGTATCGCTGGATGTAATGGATTTCGGACGTTTTTCATCGCGCAAAACACCGGTGAATTATTCTGCTGCTAAAAACATTAAGTTCCAAGGCATCGTGTTGCCCGATCTACTTAACTTCAGCGCTCAGACATTTGACACTCTAAATTTAGATAGTGCGCTGCGGTCTAATTTACCGTCTAAAAGCGGAAACCGGTTTTCAGTTTTAATGCCGTTCAGTGCTCAGCTTGTGTTTTCGAAACCATTGATGCAAAACAAGCTGGTGCTATCAGCCGGACTCCTATACCGTCATTTGCCGCAGTATTATGTATACGGCTTCGCCAAACTAAACTACTTTATAAAACCGGACATGGTTTTCAGCACAAGCGTAGGGGCAGGGGGATACAGTTTATTCAATTTAGGTGTTGATTTTTCCAAGAGTTGGAAATATTTCGATTTCACAGTAGGTACGAGTAATCTACTTGGCTTAGTGGCACCTTCACACCTGCCGGGCACTTCCGTTTACCTGCGTTTGGCGTCTTCGTTTTAATCCTTGAACGGGTTGCGAAAAGTGTATTGTTTGGGCTTTAAGTTAGCGGTGTAGGGTTTCACCAACATTAAATTCACCATAGGATTCAAATGTTTTAAATAGCCATACATAGGGGATGGCACAGCACCGATCGTGCTTTTAATTTCCGGTGCGGTTCTTCCAAAATGAAGTTTATCAACGCCAGCACTAATCCCTAGTGCAATCATATCATACATCATGTGCTGATACAGATGAATGGGCTTGCAAATGTCGTGGTCCATGCCCACATAATGAACCTCCATGCGCTTACCCAATACAAATGCCGATATAAAACCAATCATCACATCGTCTTTAAAATAAGCAAACAACTTGTAAGCATCCGGCATTAATGCTTTCTGCTTCCGAAAATAGTCTAACGTAAGTCCTGATAGTTTAAAGTCAGCTTTTTTCATGACCTTACCATACAAATCAAAAATTCTATCCTGATGCAGTTCGATATCAGACAAAGTCATATCGAGGGTGCGAACATGGTTTTCATTACAAAGACTGTATACCTTTTTTGCCCGAACGCGATATTTGGATGAAAGCGATTGCAAGTAATCATTAAAAGATTTCCATTCGGGTTTTATAACTATACTCATGTCGCTTTCTACGGTAATCTCTCTGAAGCCCTGTTCCAGAAACCCCGAATCAAAATCGGTTTTAGGCATATACAAATCAGATAACAACACCGCAGAGATAGTGCTATCCAAAGCGCAAATTTCACGAATGGTTTTTCGAAGTATTTTACCGCGGGTAATGTGATCTATATCCTGCTTAAAATAAAAGCCATTCTCTCCGGTCATAAAAGTATTACCACTTACCAGCAACGTGGCATTGATGGCCGACAAGATGCCACTACTCATTTTCCGAAGGCTCGATAATGTGAAGGAATTTCCCTCCGGAAAATAATTTATCAATTGAGCCGCTTCAAATTTTACAATTTGGAAATAAATGACTCCCACCGATAAATTATCTCGCTTCACCAGTGCATACTTAAATCGCATGTTGCCTTGCTGGGTCTCCTCAAGCATGCTGAGGTAATCGGCCTGCATCAGAAGATTCGATTGTGGAATAAATTTATTCCAATGGAAAGCATCCACTGCAGCAATCGTGTCATGAATTTGAACAGAAAACTGTTTCACGCTTTCTGACTCCACGGTAAGCGGACAAGTAAGAGAAATACTCAAAAGACTGTTTTAGTTTTGGACGAACAATAATGCTAAATATTTGACAACAGGAAGTTCGCCCTAAAGAGTTATCAAAATTTAAACAGCCAACCGGCAACTTTGTTTGCTAACCGTTGGCAAGTTCTGTGGTTTGACCTATGGTCTCCAATTCCTTTTCCGCTTGCTTGGCGCGATGTTTAACCTGTTCAAACTCCCGTTCGTAATCTTTATGGTTGGTGCCTAAGACTCTATCCCAGAAATTGAAATACAAACCATAATTGCAGTTTACCAACTTATGGTGCATGTTATGATGGGTGGATGTATTGTGCCATTTAGAGATAGTCCCGGTGGTGAATCCTGACTTAAAAAGTTCGAACCCGAGATGGCCCAAAACATTCATGCCTGTTTGATATAACACCCAAAGCAAAATTGCATACGGATGCAGTGGCATTAAAAAAACCAGAATAGGCACTATAGCCACCTCCATCAAAGCCTCCAATGGGTGAAAGGCGAATGCTGCCCAAGGAGTAGGGTTAGTGCTCATGTGATGAATTCGGTGCACATAAGGGTATATTTTCCTCCAATGCATGAACCGGTGGGCAAAATAAAAATAGGTGTCATGTATGAGAATAAAAGCAACGACAGAGAATATAAAGTAGGCAACACTGTGGTCATTGAAATCAGTGTAAACTTTGGTATAACCCATCCTTCTGAAGGTAAAGAGAACAAGACTCACAAAGGAGAAAACAGAAAGTGATAAAAAAGAGTATTTGATCTCGCGAAGGATGTGTGGATTATCAGGAAACTTCTGCTGAATCTTATACTTCACAAAATCACGCCTCTTCCACACATAGAATACCATATACAAAAATCCTGCAAAAACAAGATAACGAAGAGAAAGCATTCCGAATGTTCTAAAATACTTGACTACGAAAACTGAATAATCCATGTGTGAAATTTTTACCGAATTAAGCTGTATAAAATTAACTCCGGAGGAGGAAAAATCTTAAAACTGCGAAAATCCCCATCCAAGTGCGCTTATCTGCTACCAAAGAGTAATATTTCTGCTTTTGCCATTATAAATAACAGTAATGGTTTTGTCGCAGGTCTCATTACCGAAACTATCGTAATCTATTTGCAACTCCCTGCCATTTGAATTAGTCACCATTAACTCCCCTGCAATAAAAGTTGACATACACCCTATGGAAAGTTTTTTCTTGAGTGGAGTCGTAATCTGAACTGTAAAAGCATCGCCATTTGCATTTATACCCTGCGCGCTGCCGGTTACGCTGAATTCATCGTTGAGCCAACCAGCACCACTATCAAAGGTCTTCATTACTGTCCTTTCCGAATTCCAGGCTACAGAGCCGTTGGTGCGTTGCAGCGTTGCATTGGCCACTTCCACTTCATACGTGTCGTTACTTACTCTGGAAATTATCTTGGTTCCGGTAATCTTATTCATATTACTACCGTTACCTACATAATACTCATCGGAGGAGGTGATGGCTACGGTAACCAGGCAAGGAATTTCGCTCCATCGTTTGTTCATTCCAACATGAATTTTTCCGGCTCTGTATCTGCCATCTTTGCAAAGTCTGCCTTTGGGAGTGGCTGTGCCCAAGGGGCCGTAATCAATTTCAAAATCAATTCCATCGCCATCTGAAAAGACGGAGTCGGTGAAAGAGATCACCGCACCGCTTGGGAGCATGTAGTCTTCTGTTTTGGATGTTTTGGCATCATTCGCCACAAAATCTGCTACCGACTCATAAACTTGTGCAAACTCTGTTTCCATTTGCGCATGGTCCTCGGCACTTTGAAAACTTTCAAAAGCTTGCTTACGGCAAGAAGATAAAGCAACCAACATGAATAGGAAAAGAAAAGAGAATCGAGATAGAAGCATAAGAGTCAATTTTGGATAGCTAAGTTAATTTTTGATGAGTATTCTTTTATGGGCAAAAAAAATCCCAACCTGAGAGTTGGGAAAATTTTGTGCCCGAAGGGAGATTCGAACTCCCACACCCTTTCGGGCGCTACCACCTCAAAGTAGTGCGTCTACCAGTTTCGCCATCCGGGCTGGTCTGCCATTCAGCAGGCTTTGAGAGAGCGCAAATATAATTTCCGGAATCAGAAGTGGAAACGTTCGGTTATCTATCTTTCGATTTGAGCAATGTAAAACCAAACGTAGAGCCAATGCCGGGTGTGCTGCGCACATTAATGGTTTGCTTATGCGCTTCAATAATATGTTTTACAATAGCCAAACCCAGTCCGGTGCCTCCTACATCGCGCGAGCGACTTTTATCTATTCTGTAAAAACGTTCGAATAGGCGAGGCAGGTGCTCTTCTTCTATCCCTATTCCATTATCCGAAATTTCTATCAAAATATTTTCGTCCATATCATAAAAACCAACGGTGGTTTCACCGCTTTCTTTTCCGTACTTAATGGAATTTACTATCAGGTTGGTAAGCACTTGCCGTATTCTCTCTCGGTCTGCCAATACATTAAAGGCCGTATCGGTGCCCTTTTTGATGGAGAGCGTAATATTGCGGTTATTGGCCTTCACTTCTGCGCCTTCAAAAACTTCTCTCACCAGTTTATTGATGTCAAAAGTTTCTAGTGCTAGTGCAATATCCCCCCGCTCCAGCTGTGAAATTTCGTTGAGGTCTTCCACCAATGTGCATAGCCTATCCAAGTTCTTCGCACTCTTCTCCAAAAAAACCCTATTCACATTCGGATCTTCCAGAGCGCCATCGAGCAACGTACTCACATAACCCTGCAAACTAAACAGGGGCGTTTTCAGCTCATGTGATACGTTTGCAAGAAACTCCTTTCTAAATTGCTCCATTCGCCTTAGTTCATCAATTTCCCGCTTCTTCATCACTCCCCAGTCTGCCACCTCATTTTCTACATCGGCTACCGGATCGTCACCTAAGTGTTCGCTAAATCCTGTATCGCGACCCAATTTTAAGTTGTGAATGCTCTTATAAATGAGTTTTATCTTTCGGTAAATGAAAATTTGAAGTGAATTATAAATAAAGAAGTAGGATAGCAGAAAAATAAGGACAAAAAGAAATAGGGCGTGTTGTCCATGCCGCTCCAAAAAGAAGTGAGTCATGGCAGCTGCAATAGAAATCACTATCGCCAAAAAAAAGGTAATGGTTGCCGGCTTTGGATTTTTCACAGGATAAAGTAAGCAGGAATTTTACCTGATTCCCAGTATATTGAATACCTCATAGAGAATGGCTCCCATTGCTGCTGAAACAGGAATGGTCAATATCCACGCCCACAAAAGGTTTAGTGTAACACCCCATCTTACGGCTGACAAACGCTTAGTAGCACCAACGCCCATAATAGCCCCTGTGATAGTGTGTGTGGTGCTTACCGGAATCTTTAGATTTTCAGCAAAAAACAAAGTGACTGCACCGGCTGTTTCCGCTGCCACGCCCTCAAATGGAGTTACCTTAGTAATCTTGGTGCCCATCGTTTTCACAATTTTCCAACCTCCACTCATGGTGCCGGCTGCAATAGCTGTGTAACAAGCCAGTGGCACCCAATTGGGCATATCATCAAAGGATGCAATTTTACCGCTGGCTATTAAGGCAGCAGTAATAATACCCATCACTTTTTGCGCATCGTTGCCACCATGACCTATGCTAAATGCCGCGGAACTTACCAGTTGCATTCTTCTAAACCAAATCGTGCTTTTCCCAAAACTCAAGGAGCTGAGGAAGAGAGCAAAAATGGCCATAGAACCCAAGATTAGCGCTATCAGAATCCATTTGAAATTTTTAGCAAAGAAGACCAGCTTGAAAATGTAAAGGTCAAAGTGAGACTTTAATTTCTCCGGATCCGTTTCCAGATTTACATACAACATATATGCTACCAAACACAAGACGAAAACAGAAAAAAGCTTTGGGAAAATACTTTTCTTAAAGGAGTGCAGAAACCAAATAGATATAATAAAAGCAACCACCATGCCTACCAGCGGTGCTAAAATGATAAAACTGGCTGTTTTTATCACCGGCTCTGAGTTTACCGTATTTAATCCTTCGTTGATGACAAACGAGAAATAGCTGATACCCGAACCTGCATCATACAAGGGGGATGCTAGTGCTATTCCATGTGCAATAGCTGCTCCTGCAAATCCGCCAATCAGAGTATGAGAAGAGGAAGATGGAATTCCATACCACCAGGTCAGCAAATTCCAAATAATAGCTGCCACCAATCCGGAAGAAATGACCTGGAGTGTGATGAAATCTCCTTTTACGGTTTTGGCTATTGTATTAGCAACTCCGTGGTCCTTAAAAATGAAGAATGCTGCAAAATTGAAAAGCGCGGCCCACAAAACAGCTTGAAAAGGGGTAAGCACTTTGGTGGAAACTACTGTAGCTATTGAATTGGCAGCATCGTGAAAGCCGTTGATAAAATCAAAAGCTAATGCGAGAATGATAATGATCAGGAGTAACTCCATAAGATTACGTTTCTCAGTTCTTTTTTAAGACTGTTTGATGATAATTGTTTCAATCACGTTAGCCACATCCTCGCACTTATCTGTTGCGGTTTCCATGTTGGCTAAAATTTCTTTCACCTTAATAATCTTTACAGCATCCGTTTCCAATACAAACAAATTGGCCAGTGCTTCATCAAATACATCGTCTGCATTGTTTTCGAGACTGTTGATTCTTACCAGTGCCTCGCGAATACGTATTACGTTGCTCATACTTTTCATATTCACTACAGCTACATCAATCTCTTTTGCCTGTTTCTCAATTATTTCAGCCAGTTTTTTCATCGCTGAACTACACTCGCCCATCTGATAAAGGTTTAGGCGGGTAGCAGAACCATATATAAAATCAACAATATCGTCCAGGGAGGTGGCCAGGTAATGTATGTCTTCCCTATCGAAGGGGGTAATAAAATTACTGCTCAGTTCGGTAAAGATTCTATGTGTAATCTCATCACCGGCATGTTCCAAATCCTTCAGACGCTTAGTGTAATCGGAGCGTAAAGACACATCGGTATGGTTAATCATCTCATTAAACACGCTGGCCGTAGCTACCAAATTGGCCGTTGACTGGGCAAAAAGGTCAAGAAACACATTGTCTTTGGGAACAAAAAAACTGAGAATACTTTGAAGTTTCATAGTGATATATTTTTGATGGAGCAAATCTATTCGCGCTATGTTAAGAGAAGATTAAGTTTTGCATTTAACCTATTTGTCAGATACCCATTTAGTAACATTTTAAATATAAATCATTGACAATAAATCAGTAATAATTTAATATTTATAATCACCATCATGGCAATAACAATACTCTATATGGTTAACATTAAGATAACATATATGTAATTTTTATATAATATTTGATTCATCTTTTTGTAACTATAAATTAAACTACAAATCATGAATCATATCTCCTCTTTGAGATTTAAATTTTCGCTGACTACTTTAATAGCACTTCTTTACTTTTCTCCTGTACTATCTACTGCCGGTGTGCCTCTGGCCGACAGCATACCTCCGGCTACCAAGAAAATCGTTTTACCTCCGTGGCTCAGTTTTAAAAATGGAATTGGGGTAACTACTCCCGACAGTTTATTCTCGCTCAATTTCCGTTTCCGTATACAAAGCCGGGTAGGCTATGTAAGCAGAAGCGATGAAGAATTTACGCCTGAAGAATTCGACTTCAGAGTAAGAAGAATAAGAATGCGCATTGGCGGATTTATATATACCCCAAGGCTTACTTATAACATACAATTGTCGTTTTCAAGGGCAGATATGGACTGGGACGTGAGTCAAGTGCCTAATGTTTTACGCGATGCAATGATTAGTTACACGATACCACAAGGTCTTACTTTTTCTATGGGGCAGGGAAAATTGCCCGGTAACAGACAGCGGGTCAATTCCTCGGGCGAACTACAATTTGCCGACCGTTCTATTGTCAATAACGCTTTAACTATCGACCGTGATTTTGGGGTGTTCGTCAACTATACTAACCATATTAATGACTTTCACTTCATCATTAAAACCGCACTGAGCAGCGGAGAGGCAGAAATATTATCAAAAGCGATAAGGGATTGGCCTACACCGCCCGCATTGAGTTTTTGCCACTCGGCAAATTCACCAACGATGGCGACTATTTTGAAGGGGATTTAATGCACGAACCAAAACCGAAGTTAAATTTTGGCGGTGTGGTTCACTTCAACCATCAGGCACAGCGAACCGGAGGTCAGTTAGGCACTTATTTGTATGAACCCCGCGATTTATTTTCGGCTATGGGCGACCTGGTTTTTAAATACAAAGGATTTGCACTTACAAGTGAGTTTCTATATCGTAATACAAATCAGGCTAAAACCTACAATACCGACAGTTCTTCGATGCGGTATGTGTATGCCGGTATGGGGGTTAATTCACAGATTAGCTACTGTTTTAAGCAGATGTTTGAACTGGCTGCCCGACATTCCCTTCTAATCCCCAATGCGCAAATACAGGATAAAGAGAAAATGAAGTCGGAATATGCTATCTGCCTGTCCAAATATTTTATGAAACACAAACTGAAACTGCAAACCGACCTCACCTATCAGCGACAGTATGATATGATTAAGCATGAAAACCACCACAATAATCTAGGTTGGCGATTTCAGATTGAGCTGGGAATCTAGTCACTGTGCCAAAAGGTGTTAAAACATGTTGGAAGCACTATTTGAACTTACTCGCTTTTAAAACGTTATTTGCTTTGCACGTAACACATGCTCGACCCCGTTATCCTGTTTTTTGCGTTAGGCTTTCTGGCAGGCGTGCTTAAAAGCGACCTGCGGATACCTCGTTCATTTTACGAAACACTCAGCATTTACCTATTACTCTCTATTGGAATCAAGGGTGGTATAGAGCTGTATAAGAGCCACATTACAGAAGTGGTTTCTCCGGCTGCATTTGCGCTCATTACCGGTATTTTGCTCACAGTGATTGCCTATGCAGCCTTACGATACCTTTTCAGGTTTTCCATAAAAGATGCCTGTGGCATTGCGGCACATTACGGTTCGGTGAACACTGTAACTTTTGCAGTTGTTCTGAACTACTGCAAAAGCAATCATATTCCCTATGAGGAATACATGACTGTTTTGTTGGTGCTGATGGAAGTTCCGGGCATTGCAACGGCTATTCTTTTATACAAGTTTCAGGAACGGGAATCCGGAACGAATTGGATTAAAATAGTATGTGAAGTCTTTTTTGGCAAAAGTATTTTACTGGTGATTGGCGGATTATTCATTGGCTACATTACCGCCTCCATGGGCGACAAGCAACTCAACTTTTTTTTCTTTGACTTATTCAAAGGTTTTCTGTCCATCTTCATGTTAGAAATGGGAGTAGTAGCCAGTGAAAAATTTGGTGAATTAAAAGTGTACGGAACTAAAATACTTGCCTTTGCAGTATTGATGCCCTTGCTGGCTGCGTGTATTGGAATAGCTTCTGCACAGCTAATGGGGCTTGGAACGGGAGGCCACATTATTTTTGCTACACTCTGTGCCAGTGCATCCTACATTGCAGCACCGGCCGCTATAAAAATGGCCGTACCTGGTGCGAACGTTTCTCTATCACTCACCGCTGCTCTTGGCATCACACTTCCATTCAATCTTATTATTGGCATCCCCTTTTATCACCTTCTCATTTTAAAATTGCTGTAAAAACATGGCCGAAGTGAACATTCACAAACCACTACAAAGATTTTGGGAATTAATGGCGCTTGAAAAAAAAGAGTTGGCCAGCATCTACTTTTTTGCGGTACTCAGCGGGCTGGTTTACCTCACCCTGCCGCTAGGAGTGCAGTCCATCATCAACCAACTTTTCGGAGGCTTGGTATCCACTTCGCTCGTTGTGTTGGTGGTCATTGTTGTGCTGGGTGTGGCACTTAGCGGATGGCTCACGATTTTGCAAATGCAGGCGAACGAGCGAATACAACGTAGAATTTTCACTCGCTTCAGCCTTCAGTTCGCTTACAAAATTCCCCGGTTGGATTTAATGTCTGTCGATGACTACTACTTACCAGAGCTGGTGAACCGTTTTTTTGATACGGCTTCACTACAAAAGGGATTGAGCAAAGTGCTGCTGGAATTTCCGTCCGCATCGGTGCAGATACTTTTCGGTTTGATTCTTCTTTCGTTCTACCATCCGGTTTTTATTGCCTTTGGTGCTGTGTTGGTGGGTCTTATGTATTTGATACTTAAACTAACCTATCCGCGCGGCATACGGACCTCGATGGAGGAGAGTAACTACAAATACGAAGTAGGCTATTGGCTGGAAGAAGTGGCACGCACCATTAAGACACTTAAGTTTATGGGCATGAATGAATTTCCGGCACGCAAAGCAGACAAACTGGTTAGCGGCTATCTGGATGCCAGAGCAGAACATTTTAAAGTGTTGAAGATTCAATTCTGGGCGTTTGTTTTATTTAAAGTGCTCATTACTGCTGCATTGCTGATTGTAGGCTCTGTGCTAGTAATAGAACAAAAAATAAACATCGGACAGTTTATTGCATCCGAAATTGTCATCATCATGCTGCTGAATTCTGTTGAAAAAATTATAGGCAGTTTGGATGTAGTATACGATATGCTTACGTCACTGGAAAAAGTGAGCAAAATTCTGGATAAACCGATTGAAAGAGAAAACGGATTAAACATTCTAGAGATAAGTCAATCTGAAGGGATTGCCATTAAACTCGAAAACCTCACCTACCGATTTAGCGATGGGGATAAACCTGTGTTACACGACCTAAATTTTGAGATAGCGGCTGGTGAAAAGGTATGCATTTTCGGCACGCAGGGTTCCGGCAAAACAACCCTACTGCGCTTGTTTACCGGGGGTTATCTGAACTATGACGGCAATTTGCTTTTCAACGATTATCCGGTAGGGAATTACAACCTGGTGATGTTGCGACAAGAGATTGGAGTGTATCTGGCTACTGCAGATTTGTTTTCAGGTTCCCTACATGAAAACCTCACATTGGGAGACGACACCATTACCACACAGTTTATTCTGGAAACCGCAGAAAAAACAGGTTTGATACAATACATACAATCGCTTCGCGAAGGTTTGCAAAGTCACATGGATTCTTTGGGCAAGAAACTCCGCGCAATACTGTAAATAAAATTCTACTCACAAGAGCGCTACTCACAAAACCACGCTTGTTGCTACTAGAAGATTGCTGGAGTAACCTGGAACAAGTAGAGCAAGAAGTGATGGTAAAAAATCTGACAGCTAAAGATTGTGGTTTTACATTAATAGCGGTTACGAATGATGAAAAATTTGCCCGCAGTTGCGACAAAATCCTATTGCTGGAAGAAGGCCGGATGGTCGCCTATGGTGATTTTGATACGGTCAGCAAAACGAAGGCATATCAACGTATGTTCAGACACTTGAGTTTATAACCCCTCTTAAAAAAAGAAAGAATGTGGCTGCATAAAGACAATGAGTCCTTATTAACTGAAAAAAGAGAATTTGTCTCTTTCAAAAAAGCGTTTGGCGACTCTGATGAGCGAAACACCAAACGATGGTTTATGGGCATTACCCTTTTTATATTCCTTTTTCTATTGCTGCCCTGGACACAAAACATTCAAGCACCCGGCCTGATTACTACCCGCTCACCTGAACAAAGACCTCAGGAGTTGAATTCCATCATTGCAGGCCGAATTGAAAAATGGTATGTAAAAGAAGGAGACGTAGTAAAGAAAGGGGATACCATCCTTAAGATTACAGAGGTAAAAGAAAACTACCTTGACCCCGATCTCTTGAAAAGAACCGAAGAACAAATTAAAGCGAAAGAGGGAACTGTAGATTTCTACCGCGATAAAGTGAGTGCCATACAAAATCAGTTAGCGGCCATGTATCAGGCGAGAGAACTCAAATTGGAACAATTGCGCAATAAGATAAAGCAGGCCGTGTTGTATGTGCAAAGCGACAGCATGGCCTTTGAAGCATCAAAAACAGAACTGAAGATAGCTCAAGATCAATTCAAGCGGCAAGAAGAACTATATAAACAGGGGTTAAAATCATTGACTGAACTTGAACAACGAAAACAACAACTGCAAAACGCAGAAGCCAAACGAACCATTGCCGAGAATAAATTCATCAACGCCAAAAACGATTTACTGAATGCCCGAATAGAGTTAAACCAAACAGACCGGGAGTATTCTGAAAAAATATCAAAAGCTGAAGGCGATAAATTTTCTACCCTGAGCGATGTTACCACCGGTGAAGGAGAAATTTCCAAGTTAAAGAACCAGTTTTCAAACTACGCTATCCGAAATGCTTTTTACTATGTGCTTGCACCGCAGGATGGTCAAATCACCAAAACAATTTCGGCAGGGATTGGTGAAGTTGTCAAAGAAGGAGAAATGATGGTAAAGATAGTTCCGGAGCAATTTCAATACGCGGTTGAAATGTATGTGCAGCCCATGGATTTACCACTCATTTCTATTGGTCAAAAAGTTCGTTTTCAGTTTGATGGATGGCCGGCTATTGTATTCAGCGGCTGGCCCAATGTGAGCTATGGCACATTTGGAGGCAAGGTAGTGGCCATAGACAACTCCATCTCTGAAAACGGCAAATTCAGAATATTGGTAGCCGAAGACAAGAACGAAAAAAAATGGCCGGACGCCTTGAAAGTGGGTGGAGGGGCCAAAGGAATGGCTCTGCTTAAAGATGTAACTATTATCTATGAACTATGGCGGAACATGAATGGTTTCCCACCGGATTTTTACCAAGCTACTAACAAAGTGCAAGCAAAAAGCAATGAGAAAGATGGTAATAAATAGCAACAGGATGGTGAGGTTCCTCTTGCGCGGCAAACTAATTGTTTGGCTACTGTTTTTGCTGTCCGCACAGAACGTTTTCGCAACTGATACTACGCTCAGAATACTTACCGTCAATGAATTTATAGGCATTATCAAGCAATATCATCCGCTGGCAAAACAAGCACAGCTGTTGCCGGAGCAAGCAACGGCTGAATTGCTGATAGCACGCGGTGGCTGGGACCCCAAACTGACTTCAGACTATGACAACAAAACCTATGATGGCAATAATTACTACTCCTATTTTGAAAACAAAGTGACGGTGCCGGTTTGGTATGGGATAGAAGTAAAAGCAGGTTATGATTATGTATATGGTGGGAAGATAAACACCGAAAACACCTTGCCCAAAGATGGCCTTGGATACTTGGGCATCTCTGTTCCGTTGGTAAAAGGCATGTTGATGGATAAACAACGTGCCGCACTGCGTCAGGCGCAGATTTTTAGAGAAGCGAGTGAACAACAAAGGCTACTTTTACTGAACGACCTGCTCTTAGATGCACTAAACACCTATTACGATTGGAGCTATGCCTATAATGAATGGGTGGTTTACAGCGAAGCCACGCGCATCGCAGAAATTCGCTTTAAAGCCACCGTGCAATCTGCCTTGCTTGGAGACAGAGCTGCTATAGATACTACAGAAGCCCTCACTCAATTACAGAGCAGACAGTTTCAGTTAAACGAAGCTCGACTTCGTTTTTTAAATACTGGTTTAGAGTTGAGTAACTATCTGTGGCTGGAAAACGATATACCTGCTCCGTTTGATACTACCATTATTCCGGCTGCACTGGAGTCCGACTTTTTAAAGCAACAGGTTCAATGGACGCAACTAGACGAATGGGTGACTGAACTAAGACAAACACATCCGGCTCTTCTCAATTATAACTTCAAGCTTAAACAACTGGATATAGAGCGAAGATTAAAACTGGAAAACTTAAAACCTACACTGAACGCCAACTATAATGTGTTGAGCGAACGCCTCAATTTCAGGAGCAATGCAGGAATTGTTTTTAGTAACAATTATAAGTTTGGGGTCAACTTCTCCATGCCACTTACGTTCATGCAAGGCAGAGGTGAATTGAAGCTGACAAAACTTAAGATACTGGATACTAAATATACCATTGACTTCAAACAGCAGGAACTAGTAAACAAATTGAAGAGTTACTTCAATGACCTAATCGCTCTACAGCAACAAACTAAAATATACGAATCGAGCGTTGCAGGATTTAAGACCCTGTTCGATGGAGAAACTTCGCGATTAGATAACGGAGAAAGTTCACTCTTTCTGGTAAACGCTCGAGAAAACAGATACTTAGATTCGCAGGTTAAGCTGAGCGAACTGCAAGCAAAATATTACAAAAAGCAGGCAGCCTTAAAATGGGCAGTAGGCAATATTGGCAGATAGAAAACGTTACGTAGAAAATTAGCTAAGCGCTTTTTTCACTTCATCCGCAGCTTCCTTCAATTGGATAGCACCACGAACTTTCAATCCGCTTTCATCAATGATTCTCTTTCCTTCTTCTGCATTGGTGCCTTGTAAACGAACGATAATTGGAACGGGAATATTTCCGATTGACTTATAAGCATCTACAATACCCTGCGCTACCCGGTCGCAGCGAACAATTCCTCCGAATATATTCACCAATATCGCCTTTACATTTTCATCTTTTAGGATGATTCGGAAAGCTTTTTCCACTCGCTCCGCGTTAGCTGTGCCGCCTACATCCAAAAAGTTTGCAGGATCGCCACCACTCAGTTTAATAATATCCATGGTAGCCATCGCCAATCCGGCACCATTCACCATGCAACCCACATTACCGTCCAGCTTTACATAATTCAGTTCTGCTTCTACGGCCTCCAATTCTGTAGGGTCTTGTTCAAACTTATCGTTGAGGGCTTCCAGATCTTTGTGGCGATAGAGTGCATTATCATCAATGGAAATTTTTCCATCCACGGCAATGATTCGGTTGTCGGATGTCTTTAAACATGGATTGATTTCCACCATAGAAGCATCGGTAGAAATGTAAGTGCTGTAAACCGCCTTTACAAACTTGGTCATCTCCTTAAATGCATTGCCACTCAAACCTAGGTTGAATGCAATTTTGCGGCATTGAAAATCCTGCAATCCCACTTTGGGATCTACCCACTCTTTGTGCACTTTTTCGGGGGTATGCTCGGCCACTTCTTCAATATCCATTCCACCCTCGGTGCTGTAGATAAATACATTTTTGCCAGTGCCTCGGTCCAACAAAATGGAGAAATAAAACTCCTTAGGCTCTACTTCGCCAGGATAGTAAACATCTTGTGCTACCAATATTTTACGAACCATACGTCCGGCAGGTCCGGTTTGCTTGGTAACCAAGATACCACCCAAAATATTAGTGGCTATTTCCTTTACCTTATCATGATTTTTGGCAAGCGCTACACCATTCTGCTCGGTGCCCTGTATTTTACCCTTGCCTCTTCCGCCAGCATGAATTTGGCTTTTAACTACCACCCAATCGCTATTATATAACTCCTTCAGTTTTTTTGCTGCGTCCAATGCCTCTTCTGTGGTTTCGGCTACATAGCCTTCTTGAATAGCGGCACCATTTTTCTTCAAAAGTTCCTTTGCCTGATACTCGTGTAAATTCATCTTGCGGTATTTTGTTTGTTTTAATTGAAACAGAAGCGCGGTGAAAATAGTTTTAGCCATGGAAATGACAAGCGGAAATTATGGAGGATAAATGAGGGACTCATAAACAACTCAAAATTCTACATTCACCCCATGATTCTTGAATGCAGAAATATTTCTAAAAAATATGGCTCGCTCGAAGTGCTGAAAGATGTGTCGCTGACAGTAGCTAAAGGCGAAATCGTATCGCTTGTTGGCCCATCCGGTGCAGGAAAGTCAAGTTTGCTGCACATACTGGGCACCTTGGATAAGCCGGACAGTGGTCGTGTTGAAATAGATGGAAAAAACCTGCTGAAGATGAATGAAAAGCGGCTAGCTGATTTTAGAAACCGTTCCATTGGTTTTATTTTTCAGTTCCATCACTTGCTACCGGAGTTTACCGCATTGGAAAACATTTGTGTGCCTGCGTATATACAAGGTCAGTCGAAGATACAGGCAGAGGCCAAAGCCGGCAAACTGTTGGATTTATTGAAACTGAGTAGCCGGGCACATCACAAACCATCTGAAATGTCGGGAGGAGAGCAACAGCGCGTGGCAGTAGCCAGGGCACTCATCAATGACCCGCTTTTGGTAATGGCCGATGAGCCTTCCGGCAATCTGGACACCAACAATGCTCGTGACTTGCATCAACTTTTTTTTGAACTCAGAGACACCTTTCAGCAAACCTTTGTGATAGTAACCCACAATGAAGAATTGGCTGCAATGGCCGATAGAAAAGTAATGATGAAAGACGGAAGAATCGTTTAGGTAAAGAATCTTTTGAACTGCAACTTGCCATATGTCATCCCCCACAGCCACACAGCTACTGAAAAAATATTGGGGGCATAGTCAGTTCAGGTCGCTGCAGGAAGAAATCATTCAGTCGGTGATAGCCAAAAAAGATACGCTGGCACTATTGCCCACGGGTGGCGGCAAATCAATTTGCTTTCAAATACCCGCCTTGATGCAAGAAGGCATCTGCATTGTAGTGTCACCGCTGATAGCACTCATGAAAGATCAGGTGCATAATTTGACCAAGAGAGGCATAAAAGCTGAAGCCATTTACTCCGGCATGAAGTACAGGCAAATTGATACAGTGCTCGACAACTGCGTTTATGGCAACGTAAAGTTTCTGTATGTGTCACCCGAAAGATTGGAAACAGAAGACTTCAAAGTGCGAGTGCAAAAAATGAAAGTATGCCTGTTAGCAGTGGATGAGGCCCATTGCATCTCGCAATGGGGCTATGATTTCAGACCACCGTATCTAAATATCGCTGCGCTGCGAGCAGTTTTAAAAAACGTTCCTGTTATTGCATTAACAGCCACCGCTACTCCGCAAGTGGTGGATGACATTCAGGAGAAACTACAGTTTGGCAAAAGGAATGTTTTTAGAAAAAGTTTTGTGCGAAACAACCTAAGCTATGTAGTCCGAAAAACGATTAATAAAGAAAAATCGCTCCTGGATATATTGAGCAAAGTACAAGGCACTGCGGTTGTATATGTAAGAAACCGAAAACTAACAAAGCAATATGCTGACTTATTGAACAAACACAAGATTAAGTCCGACTACTATCATGCCGGGTTAGACACCTCTGTCCGGTCTCAAAAACAAGAAGCCTGGATCAATAACAAAACAAGAGTCATCTGCTGCACCAATGCATTTGGCATGGGCATAGACAAAGCGGACGTAAGGCTGGTAGTACATACAGATTTAGCGGAGAGTATAGAGGCTTATTTCCAGGAGGCCGGTCGGGCTGGTCGGGACGAAAAACGCGCCTATGCAGTGCAGTTGACTGATGAGGAAGATGCCAAAAACATTCAACACAGGATGAAGCATGGCTATCCGGAAATTGTGTTTCTGAAAGAGGTTTATGATGAATTGTATAAGCAATGCAGAATTGCCTACCATGATGGAGCACATCAAACATTCCCGTTCGATATTGGAGCATTTGCTGTGCCTAGGAAGTTACAGGTGTCGAATGTGCTGGCAGCTTTAAAAATATTGCAGCAACATCAACTCATCTACCTGAACGAAACACCTTTCGACACCTCGGAGGTAAAAATCATTTGCAGCAAAAACCTTTTGTTCGACTTTATGGAAAAACACAAGGCCTATGAACCTATCCTTAAAATGATGCTAAGAACTATGGAGGGATTATTTGAAGACTATGTTTATGTAGAAGAATGGCTGCTGGCACACCGGCTGGAGATAGCTGAAAAGAAGGTATTTGAATTATTAGCGGGCTTGCATAAATTGAAGATTGTAGACTACAAAAAATTGATAGAAAAACCACAGATAACTTTTTTGCAAGACAGAGTACCGGTCGATAATTTAAGGTTAGACATTGCTTTTTTAAACAAGCGCAAAAAAGATTTTCAGGAAAAACTTGAGGCACTTTATACTTACATCACCAACGAAAGAACCTGCCGAACCAAAATGCTGGTAGAATATTTTGGCGAACACAATGCAGCAGCATGTGGCGTTTGCGACATTTGCCTGGCTGAAAAAAAGGCCGGTTTGAATACACAACAATTTTCGGATGGGGTGGAAGCCATCAAGCATCTTCTGAAAGAAAAACCTCAGACAGCAGAGTATGTATTATCTATGACAAAAATGCCACAGCAGACCGCCCGCGAAATTTTAAACTTTATGCTCAGCAATGGTTCTATATTAAAAACCAAAGAGGGACAACTCCAGCTTCAGATGTAGCATCATGAAACAGAAGATAATATTTCTGGTAACCAATGACCTGAGCTATGATCAGCGCATGATTAGAATTTGCAGCGCACTTTCCAGGCACGGCTATGAAGTGGAACTGGTGGGCCGACTAAGGAAAAACTCTGTTCCGCTCCACGAAGTATCTTTCAGGCAAACTCGCCTGTCTTTGCTTTTTACCAGCGGAAAACTGTTTTACATAGAGCTTAATATCCGATTCTTTATCTATCTGCTCTTTCAAAGATTTAATGCTGTGTGCGCCATTGATTTAGATACCATTCTATGCGCCTCCCTGGCAGCTACACTTAAAGGCAAACCCTTGGTGTATGATGCACATGAATATTTCACCGAAGTGCCGGAAGTTATTCGAAGACCTACCGTACAAAAGATTTGGTTATGGGTAGAAAAAACATTTGTTCCGCGAGCTGCGCTATGTTACACGGTATCGCAAAATCTGGCTGCCTTGTTTGAAAGTAAATATGGAGTAAAGTTTCACCTGATTAGAAATTTCCCGGTCTTAAATGCTACCGGAAAAATTGCAAATACAACTACCACTCGTCAATTAATCTATCAAGGTGCGCTAAATGAAGGACGAGGTTTAGAGAACCTGATTGAAGCCATGAAGCATCTACCCGCCCAACTTACTATTGCCGGTGATGGCGACCTGACAGAGCAATTAAAAGCACGGGTTAAACTTTCCGGGTTGGAGCATCAAGTAACATTTACCGGCTATGTGAAGCCAGAGGAACTGCGAAAACTAACGGCCAGTGCACACATTGGCGTTAATCTGCTGGAGAATAAAGGACTGAGCTATTACTATTCCCTGGCCAATAAGTTTGCCGATTACATACATGCCGGTTTGCCGCAAATTTGTGTTGCTTTCCCGGAATATAAAACGCTCAACGACCAATATCAAGTAGGAGTGCTGATAAATGACATATCCACACAGACAATAAAACAGGCTATTGAACGACTACTCAAGGACGATGCTTTATATGTGACCTTACAAAAAAATTGTGAGGTTTGCGCTCGTGATTTAAACTGGCAAAAAGAAGAGGGAAAGTTGCTCACCTTATACGATGGATTACTCCGATAAACATTTACACATCATATCATTCAATGTTCCCGACCCACCTGATTATGGGGGAGTGATTGATGTATATTATAAGATTAAAACACTCAGCGATTTGGGGATAAAAGTGCATTTACACTGCTTCCACTATGGGCGCGAGAAAAGCGAAGCACTGAATAAAATTTGCCATCAGGTCTACTACTATCCCAGAAAGAAATTTTACCAGGCGATATACAGTAATGTGCCCTACATCGTGGGATCCAGACAAAATGATGAGCTACTCAGCAATCTGGCGGCCGATCATTATCCTGTAATTTTCGAAGGATTACACACCTGTTTTTACTTAAAGCATCCGGCTCTTAAAAATAAACATAAGGCCGTAAGGATGCACAACGTGGAATGGGACTACTACCGCAGTTTGAAAGAGGCCGAAAGCAACTACCTGATTAAGTTTTACCTTAATCAGGAATCCAAAAAACTGAAGAAATTTGAGGATGAGTTAAAAAATGCCGACAGTATTTTTGCTATCAGCAAAAGTGATTATGAATATCTGCGTCAGACGTATGAAAACATCGTGTATGTTCCGGCTTTTCACAATAACCAGCAGGTAACATCCCAAGCGGGGCAAGGCAACTTTATTTTATACCAGGGAAATCTGAGCGTGGCAGAAAACAATCAGGCTGCGATGTTTATCGCCAAAAAAATTGCATTAGGAATGCCCTACAAATTTGTGTTTGCCGGAAAAAATCCAACCTCCGCTCTCAAGAAAGAGATTAAAAACATCCCCAACATTGAGTTGATTGAGAATCCTCCCTTTGACCAAATGGAGCAACTCATGCGCGATGCGCAGGTAAATCTTTTACTCACCTTTCAGAACACTGGAATCAAGTTAAAACTCATGAACTCGCTTTACAGAGGACGCCATGTTTTAGTAAATGGTAAAATGGTCAACCAAACAGGTCTTGAAAAGTTATGCGTGGTGGAGGACAACCCAAAAGCCACCCAAAAACTGATTCAGGAGTTAATGAATACCCCATTTGTGGAAGAACAGATTAACACCCGGAAACAAATATTGGAAGAAGGATTCAGCAATCTGCATAACGCACAATTGATAGCTGCCGCTGTTTTCGGAAACTAACAAGGAAACTTAACGCACTCATAAAGTTTCCAAATTACACATCTGCACTACGTTTCGCGGAAACTTCGCAGTAGAATTTATTTTCAATTCGCTTGCTTTGAAGTCAGATAAACATAAATTCGTGAACCTTAATGAAGTTTCATGAGTGAGAATTACAATTATGCCAAGAGTGGAAATGCACAGCGAAAACAGATGCATTACTCCCCCAATCTATTGAGTACTATCAATAATGCAATTGACAACTGCAAGGTTTCTTTTCTGGAATATGATTCGCGCGAAAAAGGCGTATCTAAGCGTGAGGTGGAGCCCATGGCCATCGTTTATAAGGACCGGAAAAGGCATTTAGTAGCTTTTTGTCGCCTTCGAAACGAGTACCGCTCCTTTCGTTTAGACCGGTTAAATCTAATCCGCATAGAAAAAGAAGAATTTGTCCCCAGACAGGATTTTAAAGTAGACGAGTTTCAGGACAGCACCGATGGTGGTGCGGCTTACGAAGATTACGAAGAGGAAAATTAATACACACTTAAAACCAAACGAGAACCCCGCCATCGCGGGGTTCTTTATTTCACATCGATGGTAAAATGCTTGCCGTGCCTTACACAGGCAAATCATTCATTTAACTACATTTGTTATCCTGTAAAATCACAAATGAAAACACTGGTTCTGGGTGCTTCTTTAAACGAATCGAGATATAGCAATAAAGCTATCCGGTTATTGAAACAATACGGACATGAGGTCATTGCTGTGGGGCGCGATAAAGGAAATGTTGCTGCAGTCAGCATCCAAAACAGGTTTCCGGAAAATGCCCTCATAGATACTATTACTCTTTACCTGAACCCGGGACTACAAAAGGCTTATTACGAGGATATATGGAATACACGACCGCGCAGAATTATTTTCAACCCGGGCACCGAAAATCCGGAATTGAGGGAACAGGCAGTGCAAAGAGGAATACTATGTGAAGAGGCTTGTACCTTAGTGCTTTTGAACACCAACCAATATTAAATTCTAAAACAAATAACATGCAACACTTAGAAGGAATGCTGCGCGAAGACGCTTTAAAAGGAAAAACAATTATTGTAACCGGTGGCGGAACGGGGCTTGGAAAAAGCATGGGAAAGTATTTTCTGAAGTTAGGGGCCAATCTGGTTATCACCAGCAGAAAGTTAGACGTACTGCAAAAAACAGCCGATGATCTAATGCAGGAAACAGGCGGTAAAGTTTTAGCGGTGCAATGTGATGTGCGTAATTATGCTGAAGTAGAAAAAATGCTGGAGGCCACAGTGAGCACCTTTGGGGGTGTAGATGTGCTGCTGAACAACGCTGCCGGCAACTTTGTATCTCCCACCGAGCGGTTATCTGCTCGGGCATTTGACACCATCATTGACATCGTATTGCGCGGCAGTTACAACTGCACACTGGCACTGGGCAAATACTGGATTAAACAAAAGCAAACCAATAAAACAGTGCTGAATATAGTAACCACTTATGCCTGGACAGGCTCTGCCTTTGTAGTGCCATCCGCCTGTGCCAAAGCAGGTGTGCTGGCCATGACCCGTTCGCTGGCGGTAGAGTGGGCCAAGTATGGCATTCGAATGAATGCCATTGCACCGGGCCCTTTCCCTACCAAAGGTGCATGGGACCGGTTGGTGCCGGAACCCTTCCGTGAAAAATTTGATTTGGCAAAAAAAGTTCCGCTTCGCAGACAAGGTGAACATCAAGAGCTTTGCAACTTGGCTGGCTATCTGGTCTCGGATTACTCGGCTTATGTAAATGGCGAGGTAATTACCATTGATGGAGGCGAATGGCTGCAAGGAGCCGGTGAGTTTAATTTCTTTAATGAACTGGGCAGCGAGCATTGGGATGCTATAGAAATGATGGTGCGCGGGGCCAAGAGCGAATAATCTTGAACCCGTTTATGCTGGATAGAAATTTTTCATCTACAGAAGAGAATTACATCAAAGCAATTTTCCACTTATCGGAAGATGGCGATGAAAGTATTTCTACCAATGATATTGCCCGCCAGGTAAATGCCACAGCTGCATCAGTTACCGATATGCTGAAAAAACTGAAAAGTAAAAAGCTGATTACCTACCAGAAGTATCATGGAGTGCGACTTACATCGGAAGGTGAAAAAACCGCGAAGTCCATTGTAAGAAAACATCGCTTGTGGGAAGTTTTTTTAGTAGAAAAGCTGGGGTATAGTTGGGATAAAATTCATGATCTGGCAGAGCAGTTGGAACATGTGCGCAGCGAAGAACTTATTGACCGCTTAGAAAAATTTCTTGACTATCCTAAGTTTGACCCGCACGGTGACCCCATACCGGATGCAAGCGGTAAACTGCATAGTATAAAGCATATCATTCTATCTAAATTCAAACCCGGTGAGTCCGGCAAGGTGGTGGGGGTAAAGGATAGCTCGTCTAAACTATTAGAGCATCTATCCTCGCTGAACATTCACTTAGGTACCCACATTAAAGTAGTAGAGCTTTTAGAGTTTGACGGCTCGCTGATTATTCAGCTGGAGGGCAAAAAGAAAGAAACCATCAGCAAGATGGCTGCGCAGAATATTCTTATCGGCTAAGTTGCTTATGTATGCCTGCGGCTAATTTTGCAGCCCAGTTACTATACATTAAACCGGAGGGATGTAAACCATCCTGTGCCAACAACAAACTATTTTGTTTCGCTTTTTGAGATCCGGGTGTAATGTCGATATAGTGCACCTTCGCTTGTGTGGCAATGGCCTTGTTGGCGGCATTAAAAGCCTTTATCTGTTCCGAAATTGTAGCTTCTCCCCTACTATCCTTCAGCGCAAATGGAGTCACCCCCCAATCCGGAATAGACAAGACAAAAACACCTTGTTTACCACTTTTGCAAAACCCGATAGCTGTGTTTAACAGCTCTGAAAACTCAGCCTGATAGTTTTCAATACTTCTGTTCCTGTATTGATTATTGACGCCAATCAAAAGTGTAACAACATCATATTGCTCAGCAATATTTTCTGCGGCAATGGCTTGCTTTAACTCATCGGTGGTCCAACCGGTTTTGGCAATAAGGTGCGGAGGATCAAATGCTAGTTCATCGGCACTGAGCAGTGCAACAGCCTGCATTGGAAAGCGCTCATCCGGTTCCACCGCTTCGCCAATCGTATATGAATCGCCCAGACAAAGCAGGGTATAGTTTTCTCGCTGCATAAAGGAAGCGTGAAGAAAAAAAACAATGAGCAATACAATCCTATTTCTGACCGTCATTTTTGAAATAAAGCTAAAAAACAAAAATACATTTAGCCTATACTAACATTATTTTTAGATTTGTCTAAAATATTAAGAATGCACATATGAAAATGCATAAATCATTGGAAGAGGTTCATGGAAGTATAGACACCTCACAGCAACAAATCGGGTGGAAAAGGTTCTTCTATTTGCCGGTCCTGCATTTTTAGTAGCAGTTGGCTATATGGACCCCGGAAACTGGGCTACTGATATCGCGGGCGGAAGCAAGTACGGTTACTCCTTATTGTGGGTGTTGCTCATGAGCAATATGATAGCACTCTTGTTGCAAACCCTCAGCGCCCGATTAGGGATTGTGAGAGGCCGCGATCTGGCACAAGCCTCTCGAGAAACCTATCCGGCAGCGGTCAATTATTCTTTGTGGTTTCTAGCCGAAATAGCCATTGCAGCCTGCGACTTAGCAGAAGTATTAGGAATGGCCATCGGACTGAACCTGCTGTTTAAAATTCCCATACTTTGGGGGGTATCCATCGCGATTCTGGATACATTTTTAATTCTTTATCTGCAACGAAAAGGCATGCGGTATATGGAAGCCTTCATCTTATCGCTGGTGGCCATTATCGGTCTTTCATTTTTCATGGAACTCATGTTTGCGCAACCACACATGGGTGAACTGGCCACGGGTTTTATTCCGGGTATAAAAGACAGCGGAGCGCTCTATATCGCTATTGGCATTATTGGCGCTACGGTAATGCCACATAATCTGTATCTCCACTCCTCTTTGGTGCAAACGCGCAGAAACCGAAAAGATGATGAAGGAATCATAGCGGCTATCAAATACAACTTTATAGACTCCGTAATTGCCCTCAATCTTGCCTTTTTGTCAATGCCTCCATCTTAATCCTAGCGGCTACTGTCTTTTTTAAAGCCGGACTACACGACATTGTCGAAATTCAGGATGCGCACAAAATGCTGGAGCCGCTGCTGGGCGAAAAACTAGCTCCTATCCTGTTTGCGGTAGCCCTTATTGCTGCCGGGCAATCTTCCACGATAACCGGTACATTAGCCGGACAAATTGTGATGGAAGGCTATCTGGATTTGCGCATTGCTCCCTGGCTCCGCAGGCTCATTACCCGATTGATAGCCGTGGTGCCTGCCTTTTTTGTTATTTACTTTCTGGGCGAGGACAAAATAGGCGACATGCTTATTTTTTCGCAGGTGATACTGAGTCTGCAATTAGGTTTTGCCATCATTCCACTAATACACTTCGTGAGTGACAAGCAGAAAATGGGAAAGTTTGCCATTGGCACGGTGATAAAGACACTCGCTTGGATATCGGCCATCATCATTATAGCACTGAACATAAAACTGGTGATAAACACCTTACAGGAATGGCACTCTGCTCTCGCCAATCAGGCCTGGATATTTGACTTTGTGGTGATACCGGTTGTTATCGCTTCTTTCCTGCTCCTGGGCTATGTGGTGTATTGTGCCTTGCTCGGAAAATCGGTGATACGCGATACCAAAGCTCCGCATGGTAAAGCAGAAGACATTCCACTCATTCATCCAAAAGCATATCAGCGCATTGCCGTTTGTATTGATTTTTCGACCAGTGATATAAAAGCCATCACCGAAGGTATATCGCATGGCAACAAACACACCGATTTTTACCTGATACATGTGGTGGAAACAGCGGGTGCGCGCACAGTGGGGCAGGACATTCGCGACTATGAAACCAATGAAGACTGGCTGCAGTTACACGAGTATGGTGACAAACTACGGGCGCAGGGTTACCACGTTACCGAAAAGTTGGGCTTTGGGGACCCTAAAAAAGAAATACCGAAGCTGACAGCCGAACTCCATGCAGAACTGTTGGTGATTGGCAAACACGGACACACCGGCATTATGGATATTATTTTCGGGGAAACGATTGCGGTGGTAAGACACCAGGTAAAATGCGCGGTATTGGTTGTATAAGAGAATGCCATGAAATCTGCTCTGGGATTGTGTTTTCTTTTAATGTATGTGTTCGCCAATGCGCAAGGCATTTATCTATCGGGTAGGGTAACCGATGCGGCTACTGGCGAAGGCATTGCTTTTGCCCATATTGTGATGGTAGGGGCATCCATGACTACACAAACAGATGAATACGGAAAATTTAAGCTTGAATTAACCCAGGCGTCTTCACATAAACTGAGCATTTCTTCGGTTGGTTATAAAACCGATACGGTTTCGCTCTCCGATAATCAAAGAACAATCCATATCTCGCTCTATGCCTTAAGCGCCCAACTCAACGAGGTAGTGGTCTCCGGAACTATGCGTGCTATAGGAAAAATGGAATCACCGATTCCTGTGGAAGTGTATACGGCTGCGCTGTTCAAAAAAAACCCCACGCCATCGCTGTTTGAATCAATGCATATGATTACCGGTGTGCAGCCACAGTTAAACTGTAATGTTTGTAACACAGGCGACATTCACATCAATGGTCTGGAAGGCCCGTACACGATGATTTTAATAGACGGTATGCCGATTGTATCGGCACTGTCCAGTGTCTATGGCTTGCATGGCATTCCCTCGTCCATGGTGAAAAGAATTGAAGTGGTAAAAGGCCCCGCCTCTACCCTATACGGAAGTGAAGCGGTGGCGGGCTTAATTAATGTGATAACCCGTGACGCAGTTTCGGCACCGCTGTTTAAAATAGATTTCTCCGCAACCAGCGTTGGAGAATTTAATACCGATGTTACCACCAAGTGGAAGACCAAGAAGGCTACCTCGTTGCTGGGAATGAACTATTTCAATTACTGGATACCGATGGATGCCAATAAGGACCACTTTACCGATGTGACATTACAAAACAGGTTCTCTGTGTTTAATAAATGGGATTTTACCCGAACCAGTCATAAAGTAGCTTCCCTGGCATGGCGGTATGTTTATGAAAACCGCTGGGGGGGTGAAATGAACTGGAGCCCTCAATGGCGCGGAACCGATAGTATATACGGGGAAACCATTACGACCCACCGGGTGGAACTATTCGGAACGTATGAGTTACCGGTTGCAAAAGAAAATTTAAGGGTGGACTACAGTTATAATTTTCACTGGCAGGACAGTTATTATGGCACTACAAAATATGCCGCCAATCAGCACACGGCTTTTGCGCAATTCGTTTACGATAAACCATTCAAAAGGCTTAACCTGCTGGCAGGCATCCCGCTGCGGTTGATCTATTACGATGACAACACCCCTGCCACTTCCACCACCGATTCGGTGCAGGTGAAGAATAAACCTTCCTACTCGTTTTTGCCGGGCGTATTTGTGCAGGCCGACTATACGCCTATCCAATCCCTCACTATCCTCGCTGGGTTGCGTTACGATTACCATACTGCGCATGGGAGTATTGTTACACCGCGGGTGAGTTTTAAATATACTCCGGTGAAGCATCATACCCTCCGGTTAACAGGGGGCAGCGGCTACCGCATTGTCAATTTATTTACCGAAGATCATGCTGCCCTATCGGGTGCGCGTGAAGTGGTTATAGTCAATCAACTGAAACCCGAGCAAAGCTGGAACGGAAACCTCAACTACAATGCCTATTTCAACCACAAGCATGGTTTTATAGAAACCGATATCAGCGGCTTTTACACTTACTTCACCAACCAGATTGTAGGCGATTTTCTGAGTGACCCTACCAAAATAATCTATGATAACCTGAGCGGGCATGCCGTATCCAGAGGCATTTCCTTCAACACCAGCCTGTCGTTTACCAACGGCCTCAGCCTCACTGCGGGTTGTACTTACATGGATGTATACCGCATGGTGAAAGATAGCACCGGAACACAGCGAAAAACACCCCAGCTACATGCCCCGGCATTCACCGCGAATTACACCGTGAGTTACCATTTCAGAAAAATAGGATTCTCCATTGACTGGACCGGGAAAATAAACGGCCCCATGTATCTGCCCGTGGTGCCCAATGATTTCCGTCCTGCACAATCGCCCTGGTACTGCATTATGAATTTTCAATTGACCCAGCAGCTGCCGAAAAATCTGGAGCTTTATGCCGGAGTCAAAAACATGCTCCACTTTGTACCCGAACATCCTATTCTACGCCCTTTCGACCCCTTCGATAAAAAGGTGGCCATCGATAATCCGAATGGCTACACCTTCGACCCCAGCTACAATTATGCAGCCATACAAGGCATCAAAGGGTTTATTGGCATGCGCTATACCCTGAATTAAGCCCCCGGCACTTCACTCGACTCTTTCTTTATCTTCGCCCGCGTGAAAAGTATTTTTAAGGCAGGCGATACCAAGACGTTTGAACGAACGGTTCGCCCTGAAGATTCGGCCTCCTTTGAAGGAACACATGTGCATCCGGTGTATGCCACTTTTGGGCTTACACGTGATGCAGAATGGTGCAGCAGGCTTTTTGTGCTTGAAATGAAAGAGGAAAACGAAGAAGGCATTGGAACGTTTGTGGATGTAAAACACCTGTCTCCCGCGCTGATTGGAGAAACGGTAAGATTTGAAGCCACAATCGAGGAAATCAGCGGTAATGCCGTCAACTGTTCCTTCATTGCACGGGTCAACGACCGGACCATAGCCACCGGCAAGACGGGTCAAAAAGTGTTGTTAAAAAGTAAACTGGAAGAGCTGTTTAACGGGCTAACCGGTAAAATGTGAAACCATGATTGACGCTTCAAAAATCAACATCAAGAATAAACGAGCCGAGTTCGATTTTGAAATCATAGACCGGTTCGATGCCGGCATTATGCTCACCGGTTCCGAAATCAAAAGCATCCGCGATGGTGGCGGCACCATTGCCGAGTCGTTTTGCTATATGCGCGATGGACAGGTGTATATCAAGAACATGAATATTCCGGAATATTCGCACGGCACCTATGCCAACCACGAACCGGCCCGCCTCCGCAAGCTGCTCCTTACCAAACGCGAGCTCAACAAGATTGAAACCAAAATGAAGGAGCGTGGCTATACCTTGATTCCGCTGCGAGTCTTTATCAGCGACCGGGGCTTTGCTAAAATACAGATTGGACTGGGGAGAGGGAAAAAGAAGTTTGATAAGCGCGAAAGCCTTCAGAAAAAAGATGTGAAACGCGACATCGACCGCGCGCTCAAAAAGTATAAGTAAGGGAAAAGGAACCGCTGGCGGATTCCCTTAGAAAGCAATAATCTTAAACTCGGCTCTGCGGTTTTCAAAGTACTGTGCTTCGGAGCAGGGAATGCTTAAAGCACAATCGCACTGGTTCAGGGCTTTTGCTTTGCCGTAATTACGCACCGTTACCCGCTTCGCCATATCGCCTTTATCGGCAAAAAAGCGTTCTACGTTTAACACCCGCAGGCTTACAATATCCAGCGCTTCGCGGCAATCGGAGTGCACGCCCACTTCTATCTGAAGCGTAGGAAACTGCTTGAGCATAGCCACGGCATTATCCAACACCGCCAGATTATCTGAATTCAGTTCTGTCTTCTTGTAATCAAAGAAGGTGCTGGGTATCATCCCGGCATTATTGCGCTGCACCTTTTCCAGCTCCACTTCAAATATTCTTCCTGCGTTCAGTTCCTTATCGGTGAGCACATAAGAGTAGGTGAGAAACACCGTAGCGCTTCCTTTAGAATCTTTGCTTACATCAATGCGGTAGCGGGCGTTGGCGTTCAGCTCAAAGCGGGCTATACCGGAATCGGAAGAGGTTTGCGTATAGGGCCGCAGTGAGTTCATATCCACTATTTTCACTTCGGCACCCGAAATAGGTTCGCGGTTTCGCTTGTCGTATACCATCACGCTGAATGCCACCTCAGCGGCCATGCCTGCTCCCCACGATACCAGCGCCACCATTATCAATAAATACTTTTTCATATTCCTGTTTTTATTTTATCCCACTTTGCCTTTAAGCATGGGAACGAAAGCAAATTTGCCGAAAATTTCCTCGGTATATTGTCCTTCGCCATGTTTGGTAATGCGCAGCATATCGCAATCGCGTTCGGTTCCAAAAGGCAAAACTATCTTACCTCCTACGTTTAATTGCTGCAAAAGTTTCCGGGGCAGCTCCGGCACTGCGGCTGTAATGATGATTCGGTCGAATGGAGCATACATGGGCAAGCCTTCAAAACCATCGCCAAAGAAGGGCTTCACCGCGGTGTAAGGGCTCACATTTTGCCAGGTGCGCTTTCCGGTATCGGGTGCGGCACCGGTTTTATCGAGCAGGAACTGTCTGATTTTGGGCAGCAGGTCGGCCGTGCGCTCATACAGCACTTTGTGGCGCTCAATGCTGAACACCTTTGCTTTGAGATACATGAGCACCGTGGCCTGGTATCCGCTGCCCAGCCCCACCTCCAGCACCTTGCAGCCTTCAAACAAATCGAGCAGTTCGCTCTGGCGGGCTACGGTGTAGGGTTGCGAAATGGTTTGCCCTTCGCCTATGTTAAAAGCCTTGTCTTCGTAGGCATGGGTTTCGAAAAAGATGGAATCGTTGCCGAAAAAGAGATGGCGCGGAATCTGGAGAATGGCGTTGAGCACGGCTTCGTTTTCAATGCCCTTTTGCCGAAGCTGCTGCACCAGCTCTTTGCGTAAACCCTGATGGCGATAGGTATCTGTCATTTGCATTGCTACAAACCAAACACAATTCATGCGCTTTGCAGCCCATATTCTACACATTCGGGCGTTGCGGGTGGGCCGTTTAGTACACCTGCGTCTGCCGCAGTGCGTTGGAGAATCAGCCTTGAGCTGCCAGCCATGAACTGTGAGGGAAGTAGCATGTGGAATTTCAGGCAATGAACAGGCAATATAATGGTTGCAATCAACAATGCTGCCGTACGCAATCTACAATAGTGGCGTACGCAACCGACAATGCTCGCGTACGCAATCGACAATGGCAGCGTACGCAACCGACAATGCGTGGCGCACGCAATCGACAATGGTCGGCACGCAATCGACAAATGGTGGCGTACGCAATCAACAATGGCAGCGTACGCAATCAACAATGCTGCCGTACGCAATCAACAATGCCCGCGCATGCAATCAACAATGCTGCCGTGCAATCGACAGTGGTGGCACAACCACGCTGGAGCGTGCGCAATCGACAATGGTGGCGCGCCACGTTTGAGTACCGCGCGGTATGCGGGTGCCCGGCAGATAAACACGTAAAAGCCCTGTTTTGGTGTTAAAACGGGGTAAAAACCTGGGAAACACCGAAATTGGTTCGTCTTGTCGCTTTGGGGTCTACCGGATGGGACACCGAATCAATGATTACATACACCAGGGTCCCCGTATTATGGCAGTGATAGACATCGGTTTCTTATGAATCTCAAATTTTACATACCGCCAAAACAAGCAACTACCTTTGATATCAGGCTGATATTCAACTTCGCGGAGAGAAAAGTACTACGACCTCCATTTGGTAAGCTGTCAAAATCATTTTATTTCTTAATCCAAATTCGAGTTAATAATTACAGGTTACAGCCAACGGTTTGCTGCTTGGCCAGCATACTCAACCGCTCATGCTTAACCTGAACGAAAATTTTAAAGTAATGGCTATACACTTAAAGCCCTATGCTTTAAAACAGTTGCTGGATATAGATGCTTCGCAGTTAACCAATAAATACATCAGCTTTAATGAAATTGTTGCTTGAAACCCTGTATGAGTTATCATTGAATAATGTGCTGATGAAAAACGACTTATAGAAGTAATAGTCGTTTTTTTGACTCGGTAGTTCATTATCCTGTTTCTCACGAAACCACCACCTTTAAACTACATAGCATCTAACCCACCTTCCACCATCAGCAAAATGGTAAAAGAGATAGGCCTGACCGAAAGAAATCTGGAAAGGAAGTTTAAAACTGAAGTAGGCCTATCTCCAAAAAAGTATTTGCAGATTGTTAGGGTTTTTGAGGTTTTTGGAAAATTGAAAGAGGATGCCGATTGGCAGCAAATGGTAGTGGACCACAATTACACCGACCAAGCCCACTTAATAAATGAGTTTAAAAAGTATGCGAACATTGCTCCCGGGCTTTATGTGCGCAAAGGTTTAACCATAGCTAAGCAACTCCCACCTATCTCCGGTTTCGAGCTTTAAATAGCCGCCCTTACTACATTTCATTTTGTCGGAATTCTACAATGCCGTGGGGTTCTGTGCCTCTACTTTTGCCTCGTCAAAATCAAACAAGATGAACACGAAAAATCTATTACTCGTTTACAAAGTATTTGCAGTAATTACTTTCGGCACCGGAATTTTACTGCATACCTCCCGGTTAATATTCGGTGCTGATTATTTTTTGAAGCACATACTTACTTTGAATAACGATAAGTTGTTCAGCATCCCCATGTAGGCTGCACGGCTCATTTGGACTTTTAAAGAAATTGACTTCCAAAAACCGTGGCAAAAAATCGTTTACATCATCATTGCAATTTATACTACCATCTCTGTTCCGGTTCATGTTAAGTCGTGGGTTACATCAGACCTTAAGCAGCTTGAAGCTTTTCCGGAAAACTATTCCCTTTTTATCCTGCCTGTTATTCTGGCAATGCTGCTGTTTACTCTTTCATTAAAAAAGAAACGGGAATAACCTATCAGGCAGCGCTACTTACCTCTCTATTCTTGAATTGATCAATATAAAAACTTAAGATAAAATCAAACAAATGATAACAACAAACAAAACAGGTATTAAAGATTCATGGAATCTTTTACTACTCGTTAACTGCTATCAATACGATAGTATCACTTATTGGGCTGAAAACAGGCGAAGGACTTTTTGCCTTCATTAAAAACATCCCAATGGCTGAGGTGGGTCTTTTTCAGGCGTATTTGCTGATGATGTTGATTGGAGTTGTTCTGCTGATGAATGCAGGAAGTGAACGTTCATGGAGATACGATGTAATCGGAATACTGGCTCACCTGATACCTTTATCAGCATTGTTTCTGTTTCAGGATGTAGTCCAAGAAATAATGGGTATGCAAATATTTATTGCAAGCGCACTCATTCATATCCCCTGGATTGTTATTGAATCTATTACCGCAACCATACAATACAAAAAGTCACATGAATAAGCAGTATAACATTATCCTTAGGGCTCACGGTTTCATTTTGCTCGGCCTGGGGTTAGTAATGACCTTGCAAACTTTGCTGGGTACTTTTAAAGGAATTGGAGCATTAAAATTTATAGAAGGCGATGCACTGCGAAGTGTAGGGCACACTTCTGGCAGCTTACAGCGTCCCCTTCTTCCTCCATCCCGCCTTGTTTTCACTCTTCAGGCAAACTACAAAAAGGAATGGTATCTGCTTGTTATTGTTCACCTGATACCTTTACAACTCAACTTACTTTTTTGGTAATTTCGGCATGGTATCGTAACCATTGGATATGTGTCAACTCACCGCACATGCCCTATTCATCGTTCTGGAAGGCGGATGTTACCTGAAACTGAAGTTTTCACCAATCAAAAAATTAATAAGCAACAATTAAACAACCTCTCAAAATTTCAAACAAATGACAACAAAAGAATTTAAGCCGAACGTAAATATTATGAAGGCCTTTAACTCAGGTACAAGCCTATTAACGATATTGAAGAATGTGAGAACGGGACAAGTATTAATTAAAGAGGAGCTGATGGGCCTGCAATTTATAAGCATCCTGAACAGGAAGAATACTTAAAAATTATTAAAGGGCAACTGAAGTTTACAAAACACCGAGGGAAAACTTTGAGAAAGCAGGAGAAGAAATATTTATTCAAACAAACACCGCACAACCACTGTTCAGCGCCACAATGAAGACTGTATTTTGAATACAGACTTAATTTTAAAAGAAACTTCTGCAATGTATGCAGACCTTTGAGAAACTGATGAATGAAAACCAACTAACCGGAACGTCCGACATTAAATCAATCATCTACTTATCTCTATCTTTGAAATATGGTAGTGAAGTCATATCGGTAAACCCTCCACCATTTGTAATAAATATAATGGCAGGTATTGGAAAACTACTTGGGTTTAGAGTGTAATAGAACCTAACATAAATGATCAGGTAATGTCGAGTATCAAACCAATCTATTTTCTTTTAGTAGGAG
>JADJZU010000013.1 GCA_016715625.1 Bacteroidota bacterium | reverse complement strand
AGAGGAAGCAGTGATGTAAGGATTTGCGGCATCAAAACGTATGTTTCCTGCTGCTGTGCTGCCGCTGGTAATCTGAAGTGATGATGCGTTATACAAAGTCATGAGGTTAGCACTGGGTGAGTAGATCCCCGAGCCAGTGGCTTCATTATACAAACCATTACCTGCATTGGCATTTCTGAACCAACCGTATGCATAATTTTCACTCGATGCAAAAGATTCATACCCTGTTCCCGGGTTATTGTATGTTCTTATTCTTCCACTTGATTCCATACCTAACTGCGAAGCCACCACACCCGGCCAGTGAAAGGAAATTCTGGGGGTAGCCGTGGTTCTTACTTCTATAGGGGCGGTGATATACGAGGTGCCCGTGCCTCCAGTAACATCGAATTGCGATGAAGTGGTTAATGTGGTGCCATCATCTGTAATGGTACTGTTGCCTATAGTTGATGCCGATGTAAACTTGGGCACATAGTTCGTAGTGCCTGTTCCTGAAGGGGTATTCAGGAAAGTCCTTACCGCAGCAGCATCGGCTGAACGATGATAATTGTCGCCTTGCTTGGCTACTATTGCAGTAACACCACTTGAAATTGCGTTATCTGTAGTATTTACATACTGCGATAGCATATATCCGCCTATACGCACGTGGTTATCGCCATTACCCACGCTCATAATTTCTGTGGCCATATCAGAGCTATTGTAAAACTTTGTTCCACCATAAGTAGTGTTAGCCCCTATTTTTACTCCGGTATAAAAACCGATATGTAAAGGTTGGGTCCAGGCACCTGCCGGCTTGCCAATCCAGTAATTCGGGTCAGCATCGGTGTGAAAGTTAAGTCCGATTTTGCCATTTGTGGTTACGTTTTCGCCAAGATAAATCTGGTAACCATAAGCAAGTTTGATATCGCCATTAACCTCAAGCCTCCTTCCAGGAGAGGCAGTACCGATACCAACGTTGCCACCACCTACATTTATGCCCAGATTGGCCCAAGCTGTTAGTGTTGAGTTATGACCGCCTATCTGAGCTACTCCGCTCAGTTCCCCCATAATTACACTGGCAGATGTGTAGCCGAATGCTGCTCCACCTTTCCAACTAGCCGGGCTGTTGCTATATCCGCGAACGGTAACCGTTTGCCCATCACCGGTGGCTGCGCCAACACTAAGTGTATGTTGCGGGGCTGTATTACCAATACCCACATTGGTTCCGTTATCAAACAACTGGCTGTTGCCAATTGTATTGGCGGATGTAAATTTTGAAAGGTAGTTGGTTGTACCACTGATGCTGGGGTTGTTGGCACTTGTAAGAATCTGAGACCAACTGTTCCAAGAAGCTCCAGCAGGCAATCCAGTACGGTAATATATGCCTCCATCATTAAAGAAAAGTTGATGATGATTATTACCGCTGTTGTCGCTCCATGGAGCCAAAGTAAGCATACCACCATAAGTTCCCGAACCGGGAGAACCAACTACTGCCCGGTCTTTAAACTCGAAAGATGCTTCGCGCGAGTAGGTATTGGGGGCAAAATTGGTAGTTCGTGTATCGCGTATGCTTACATTTCCTATGAAATCGTTGGGAGCTGTTACTGAATTGAATGTAGGATTAGATGAGGTAGCTATATCCTGAACAGTACCCACCGTCCATGTGCGGTTTGCGCTAAGATCCTGTGCACCTCCGGTAACCGTAGTTTGATTTGTAGTAGCATTCAGCGTAATGGTGCGTGATGAAGGCACCGCATCTGTAATTCCATATCCGGCAAGTGTGGTGGGATTGGTTCCAGCAGTCACCTGCCCTTGTGTGTTTACGGTTACACTTTTGTAGGTGCCGGCTGCAACACCTGTAGAAGAAAGGTCAGCTGCAGTTATAGTGCCGTCAGCTATATCACCACCTGCACCACCACCCACAGCACCTACTGCTATAGTAGGATTAGGGTAAGTGCCAGTTAAATCACCTCCCGCTGCTCCGGCCGGAGCCACTCCGCTGATGGTAACATTGCTGGCTGCGGTTATTCTACCCTTGGCATCTACTGTAATCTGCGGAACGGTAGTAGCTGTACCGTATGTATTTGCCGTTACTCCACTGGTAGTAAGCGTGGGGTTTGGGTATGTGCCTGTTAAATCGCCACCGGCTACTGTTCCAATGTTGATGTCATCTCCTCCGTTCGTATCTCCGGTGTTGCTCACCGTAATGGTACCCGCGCCATTGCTTACATTTATTCCTGTGCCACTTGTTAGGTTGGCAACGCTATAATTGGTGCCGTTTCCGATTAACAGCTGTCCGTTTATCGGTGTAGTGGATGTGCCCGTGCCTCCATTACCTACCGGTAGTGTATTAAATATCTGATTTATTGCATTTACAGCAGGTACTGCTAAATCGGCTGAGGTAATGGTGTTGTCTAATATCTTTGCTGATGTAATAGCGCTCGCTGCCACTGTAGGGTTAGGATAGGTGCCTGTTAGGTCTCCACCAGCAGTGCCAGTAGGCGGCCCGCCTACTCCTGTGCCAATGTCTTTCCAACTAAGGCTAGCGCCATCCCAATATTGAGCGCGTTTTTCAGTTGTGTTGTAAATAAGCAGCCCATCTTCGGCAGCGGTAAGCGTAGGTGTTAATGCTGCACGCTGAACTGTTGTAAAGCGTGGTATCAACATACCGGCATTAGTAGACGTAAGGTCTAACAGTGCTTTAGTATTGGGGTTATTAGTGCCTACACCTAGCCTCCCTTCTATGATGGCTCCATTGGCCGGGGCCGCTGTGCCGCTGTATCCATTGCCAACACTCAAATTGCCCTTGACTGAAAACTTGCTGGCCGGAGAGGTTTCGCCTATTCCTACATTTTGGGTTTTTGCTGTATATACACAAATAAGCAAGATGCCCACAATCGAGAAAATTTTATTCATAATCGTCATTTTATTGTTATAAATTAACGCGAGATTTTATTTCATAATATTTAATCTTCTGTTATAAACTTGATTGCCATTGCTGATGGCGGCAGTATAATTGCCTGCTGCTAACTCGTTGCTTTCAAAACCTATAACTGTTTGCCCGGGCTGCAATTGAGCCTTAGTTTCTGAAACAATTCGCCCCAATACATCAAAAATTTTGATTTCTACATTTTGTGATATGCTGGCAGTAAACACAAGTTTGGTTAGATTAATAGAAGGGTTAGGTATGAACTCGCTGATGGTAAACACTTCACCCGCGGTAACCATAGCCGATACAATATTGGTCTGCTCGCTCTGTCCGTCATTATCAACTTGACGCAGCCTATAATAATATATAACGTTAGGCACTACATTAACATCGTCATAAAAGTAAGTGTTCGTAGTGGTAGAGTTGTTGCTTCCTGCTACCCAGCCAATGTTAGTGAAGTTAATTCCATCGGTGCTGCGCTGCACTTCAAATCCAGCATTATTTATTTCAATAGCCGTTGCCCAGCTAATTTTGATGTATTCATTATCAATACCATTAGCCTCCAGATAGATAAGTTCTACCGGTAGAGCATTGTTTATCTTTGATTTAAAAAGAGCAAAGTGAGAAAAATTAGAATATACACCACCAGGCACACCGTTACCGGTGTAACAACCCGTCCCTGTATTCAGCGAATAAAGAAGCAAATCGTTTAAGCTGGAAATACTGGACTCAATTTGCGTGCGCCAGTCATCTGACGGATCTGAAGGATCATCGCTGTAATCTGAAGCATATTTAAGAGTTCTCCAAGTGTCTGTGGCATTGCCCAGCATACCAAACTGGTTTGGGAATGTTTCAATAGTGTAAGTGTATCCGCTGTTACTTGATTCAAAACTCCAGTATCCGTGGTTTTGTATAGCATCACCTTCCAATATAAACCATTGCGGTACTCCTGAATTGCAGGGGTTAGAAGTATAGTATCTGTTGTAGCCTGAGTTGTCGGGTCCATAGCCTGGATTGGGGTTGGAAGCTGACTGGATGCATCCGTTGCAGAACTGAGATATCTGACCAACAAAACCACTGTTGTCGCAAAATTTACCTTTTATATTTCCGGCTGCCTGTGCCGAAAAATTAAGACTCACAGCGTTATAACCATTTACCTCTGTGCCGATAGGGAATACATAGGCTGCATTGCTGTTTACCCTGCGCTGCAAGCCACCGTTGGCAGAACCTTTATTTCCGCGGGTAACAACAAAGCCGCTGCCAGGATTTCCGTTCATGGTAAGGGTGGGATAACCCGCAATAGCTCCTATAGCTCCATTTTGAATATCGAGTAAATATTCAGTCGTGGATGTATAAGTTTTAAGTAATCCTTTCAAATTATTGTTGGTCCACGCATTTGATGGATTATGCGTGGCATTTGTTGTATTCCCGAAAATCAAACCGCCTTCTATAAGCACATTAGCCTGCATTTCTACAGAATCGGAAGCTGCAGCCTTATCTATAACAAGATTATAAAAAGAGGATGTGCCAGTTCCCATAAGGCTTCCTTTAATGAGTTGTTTGCCGGAGCCTACAAACTTAACTGCCCGGTCGGTGCTTGTATTGTCGGTATGCACTTTTAAATCAGCACCGATTTGGTTATCAAAGTCGCCCTTTACTTCAATGATACCATCGTTGTTAATGGAACCATTGCCGGGGCCATCGTTGTTTATTAGCTCACCCTGCACATGGATAAGGGCTCCCTTTTGGATGTAAATATCAGCTCCCTGATTGTAAAACTCGTTTTGAGCATGGGCAGTTAAAACAACGCATAGTAATATGGATAGTACAAGTTTTTGCATAACCTTATTCTGTAAATAATATTACAAATAAAGTGCCAATAAACCCCTCATTGGAATAACTAAAACCAGCGCAATATTTTAGTTCTAAATTATAGACAACCTTGTTGACTATAAATGACAAAACTACCCATACAGGTAAGCATGACTTATCTTCTCAGCTAAAAATTTCATCTTTTCAGGATCTGTTATTAGTTTAGGTCTGCTGAAATCTATATCGCTAATCTGCTGCAAAGGGACTAAATGAACATGTGCGTGAGGCACTTCTAACCCTATAACGGCCACTCCTATTCTTTTGCAGGGCACCGATTTACCTATGGCCAAAGCCACTTTTTTGGCAAACACCATCATACCGGCCAGAAGTTCATCCTCTACATCAAAAATGTAATCCACTTCTTTTTTTGGCACGACTAATGTGTGGCCAATTGCTAAGGGAGATATATCCAAAAAAGCGAAAAAACGTTCATCCTCAGCTATCTTGTAGCAGGGTATTTCTCCATTAATTATTTTGCTGAAAACAGATGGCATCGGATTATATTCCTGTTTTAAGAATCTCAAATTCAATTTCGCCACCGGGGGTCAGTGCTTTCACTTTATCGCCCACCCCTTTACCCATCAATGCCTTGCCGATGGGCGAAGTCACCGATAGTTTATTCTCTTTTAAGTTGGCTTCTGCTTCACTCACCAACGTAAAATTCATCACCTTGTTAGAACGCTTATTCAATACTTCCACAGTGCTCAGTATTCCCACTTTACTGGCATCCAGCTTACTTTCATCCACCAGCCTTGCATTCGAAAGCTTCGTTTCCATTTCCGATATTTTCGCCTCTAAGTGGCCCTGCTCTTCTTTCGCTGCATGGTATTCAGCGTTTTCGCTCAAATCACCTTTCTCGCGCGCTTCGGCTATAGCTTTAGCGATTTCCTTACGCTTTACATTCTTTAAATACTTAACCTCTTCATTCAACTTCTCCAGACCTTCTTTGGTCATGTAAAAAATGTCGGACATAGCAATAATCTTTTTCTGTTTTAAAAATAAAGCGGTGTGCTTTCTGCACTATCAAAAACAAAGACGCCCATAAAGAGCGCCTTGTATAAGGTTAAACGAAAGTAGTTTTTAGAGAGAAAAACGCAAACCCATGCTATGGGTGCCGTTGTAAGGCTGTGTCATACGGAACGAATAATCAATACCCAAACGTGGCGATGACTTTCCTTCTTCCACATTCTTTTTCAATGGCGCATCAAAAGTGAATCCGGCACTGAGCCCGTTATATACGTTGAAACGAGTTTCTTTTTTAAACATCCCGCCTTCGATACGGTAAGCAGCACGCAGCATCAACATTTCTTTCCAGCCAAATTCAAGTCCCAACCCATAGTTATCGCTGCCGAAGGCGTTAGATGTAAAGTTCGCAACAGCAGTAATACGGTAATCTTGCTTATAGACCTTTGGAGACACCTCTTTCTTTTTACCAATCCAAAAATCATAAGCGGCACCGATATTTAACTGGGTAGGCAATTCAAATTTATTGGATTTGTTTTCTACGGTCAACTGGTAATTGGTAGAAGACACAATAGAAACGGTGTTAGAAAGTGCATCGCCTCTAAAACGCATTGGCGTGCCCACGTTTCTGAGCGACACCCCAAAGTGAATATTGTCTTTAGGGCCGGTAACGTACTGCAAACCGGCATCTACACAAAAGCCGAAGGCATTCAAATTACCCAATGACTCACTGATCATTCGGAGCGTGATACCGCCTTTGATGCTATTCGAAAAGTTACGAGCGTAAGACACTCCAATATTTAAGAAAGAAGGGCGATAGGTCCCCAATCCACCTTCCGGACTTTCGGTAGTAGTGCGTTCAATCAGACCAAAGTTTAATGCCTGAAAAGACAAAGCCACAGTGTTATCTTTAAAACCCTGCGCCACACCGGCATGAACGAGCCCCACACCCGAACCTTGCATCCAAAGTGTATAAGCGCCCACCACTTCCGTTCTGCGAACAGAGGCTAATCCGGCCACGTTTGTGCGCTCACTCTCCAAACCACGGACGTTAGCCGAGTTCATGCTCCAGAATCCTGAAGAACGTGCCCAACCGTTCATCAACAGTTCGTATGCACCGGCTTCTCCGCGTCTGTCAGGGTTGCCCGCAAATACGCTTGCAGAAGCTCCCAGAGCGAGTATCAGTGTGGTAAATATTCTCTTCATAATCTTGAATTTAGTCTATATGAAATTTACTGTTTCTCTTGACTGTGTTGGAATGGGACCAAGGTCCCATTCCAACAGTATTTATTGTTTAGAAGTTTGAAGTATCAGCCGGACGCAACGCGCCAAACCATTTCAGAGTGCGTTCGCCAATACCCGGTGCCTCCACATGAATCAGATACATACCGCTCGATATGGTAATGCCCTTGTTATTCTTCATATCCCACTCTATCGAATTGTCAATATTCACCTTATCTACCGATGAACCATCCGATATTTCTACTCGTTTTTGCGTAGACGGATCTACACCAATAGCACGACTCAGTTTACGAATAATGGTACCATCAGTCGCATAGATAGTAATACTGCAAGTGTTGGGCAGGTTAGTGATTTTAACCTTGTTGCTGTTCTGGTCAGTTTCGTATGCAGAATAGGCCAGATATGGATTCGGCACCACGCGTATCAAATCAAGGGCGTCGTTTGCCACGGTTGCTTCTCCGTCTTTAGGTCCAAGCCCTTTGGTACTAAACTGATAACGAGGCAGAGAATCACCTGCACCGGTAGCGTTGGTAAACTGTCGGTTGAATGGTTTTTCTACGCGGAGTTTTACGGTTACTTCGGCTGGTGGTATATACTTCACTCCGTTGCCATCAGCAGCAAACTCGTAACCCGGAGTCAGGTGAGGGATGCTGGTCCACATCAGCGAGCGATAAAAGTCGTGCATCACAGTTGGTATCAAACCGCCCTGTACGTTGGTAATTTTATCGTAGTTGTCATACAACAGACGTTGCGCAGCTTCCCCCTCATCATACTTGGTATCCATCACATAGATAAAATGCTTGCCACCGAAATAGGGCAGTCTTGGTATCACAGACCCCGGGAAATTGATAGGGCTGAACACCTTATCGGTTGGGTTCCAAAGCATATCGCGACCGTTCTGGTCACCTTGGTCAGAGCTCTCACCAAAGCAAATATTCAGGCGCTCACCGGTTTCCACATTAATAGCATATCCCGGGAAGTAGGAACGTCCGGTATCAGAAAGTGTAGGATCAGTTACCAGATTGCCGTTGGCATCCAGTACTTTCGAAATAGCCATCCGCATTTGTCCTTTCAAAGCTCCTTTGTTAGCCAAATTCGGATTGGTGCTTCTTGGGAATAGCTCATTGCCAAGGTTAATACCTTCATCTTCTCCAGTCTCAAACACGATACAGCGAGTCCACTTAGAACGATCAGGTGTAATTACAATATCTACGCTGCTCAATTTGTCCAGCGTGTTTTGTGGTGGTATGGAGGTTCCATAGTTTCTCCATTTAAATCCGGGTCCATAAACAAATGGTGGGCGGTTAGCGTCCAAATCAGCCTGCACCAGATTGCGTTTGGCATAGTTGGCGGTAAGGCAGTAAGGCCCCCATGTGCCATCTATAAAGTTGTCATACTCCTTAGAGGAATCCTGGAACACAAAATCAGGATAGGTAGGCACTGCACTGATAGTACCTGTATAAAACCAGTTATCATCGAACACACCACCAGCCGATCCGGTAACACCGTTTCCGGTTGGGTCGTATTTGTCAATTCCGGAGCGAATCCAGTTGGTTACATCTACAGTTCCTTCATCTTTCACAAAACTCAACCATGGCTCCAGCGGGTTCTGATAGGTCAGGGAAGAAGCGCCAGCCGAGTACGATTTACGCGGGAAGGTAATGCCTGAAGCTTGCGGGTAATTGGCCGGTATAGTACTATAAGGTGCCGGTGTTCCCAGTTTAAGGCTGAAACCATAATCCTGACGTTCGCCATTGCCATCCACATAAAAAATCTGCTGCTGGTATGGGCGGTCGTTATATCTGTCCGAAAGGATAGTTACATTATTGGTCAGGTCAGTGAGTTTCCATTTGTTACCAATGTTACCAAGGGATGTGTTCAATACAGCGTCTACCCGGAAACCTTGACCTAGTGTAAGGTACTTATTCAGTGAGTCTACGCTGTTGGCCCAATCAGAAATGATATTCTGATATGTAAAGGTGGATGTATCGGAAGTACCTTTAATTAATCGAACCTGCACAGTGTAGAAAGAATCCTGCTCAAAATCCAAATCGAAATCCGCTTCACGAAGTGAAATCGGGTCGGTTACCTGAAAGCCTATTGGGTCAAATCCTTTTACATAATTCAACGTGTCAGAGAAAGCGTAAGATCCGGAACCGATGATGCGCTCGATAGTTTCCGGGGAAAGGTTCAGGTTATTTCCTCCGTTACCTTGTCCTTCAATACGCTTAACTTCTACTCCTTCACCCCACTCCGAGTTCAACACAGTTCCGTTGTTGCGCGGGTCGGCAATGTGTGGTATGGCCGAGTATATTTTAAAGTTTCCTCTACCCTGCAAATAAGGAGTCAATTGGGCGTCCTGCTGAGGGTTGTTCTGGTTGTAAGTTCTCCAGTCGTTGTGAGCGTATGCAATAGCAGTAAAGTAATAGGTCTTGTGGTTCACCAGTTTCTTGTTGGCACCGGTAGCAAAAAGGTCTTCGGTGATGCGGAACGAATTGGTGATTCCTTCATTTTTACCTTCCACCTTAAGCACCGGAACAAACATGCCCAGCGTATTATCTTTCACTACGTTCACAATATTGGCGATACCGTTCTTTACGTCCACCTGAGCTACTAAGAGTGCTTTGGTAGGATCTTCAAGGTCAGTAGCCGATACTTTGGAACTGGTTACCTGATACAGTTTGTAACCTTCAAAAGTATAAGTAGAGTCTCCGTTGCCACCCAACACACTATTCACTTTAGCTACAATGTTTCCATCCACTTCGTTGTAACCTTCGCCAAAGTTATTGGAGCTTGGGCTGTTAATCAGGTTTATCACCAACTCATTGCTGGCCTCACGAATGTTCAGCGTAGGCGCATCCGGTCCGTCTACCAGATTGAAACAGGTGTTAAACAAAGCCTGTGCTTTATCATCAGCAGGGCCAATAGTCGTTTCAAAATTAGGTGGAGCACCTACACCACCGGCAGGCTGCACAAACACTACCCCTACGGTAACATACTGCGATGCACCGGGCTTCAGGGTAAAAGGCCCCGAAGTTTGCACCATCCGTCTGTCACCAGCCTGTAATTGCGAAGCAACCGATGGCTGCATTTCACTCCATTGATTAGGGTCTACAGGGTTTCCGGGGAAAATAAATTCAGTTTGAGGTCCACCGCTGTTGTATCCGGTTCCGCCTTGGGTAAAGGGAGTTCCATCTGCCCACAATCCGGTCATGTAATTGCGATATTGCGCGGCTGAACCCGGGTCAGACTGAGCAAAGCTGGCTCCGTTGGTAAAGTAAACGAAAGAAGATAAGCCCAACTGAGTAGAGTCGTCACCAATGGGACCTTCAAAAAAGTCGATACCAATCAAAGGCAACTCAGAGCCATAACCGGCTACACCATTACAAGCAGCATCGGTGTTGTTGTTGTAAACAATGCCCAAACTGCGGGTCGTGTCGCAACCTACACGGTCGTTGCTGAAGCAGCCCAAATCCGGGTCGCTCCACTGTGTAATGTAAGTCTGAAACAGCGGGTTCGATGTTTTATTGACAATCTGATATTTGTAGAATGTCATGTTGTTGATGTCATCGGTGGTTTGGAAGGCAAACGCCAGCGCGTTAATCTGCACACCAATGGCCTGTCCGCTTGACTCGGAGTGCTGATTACCCACATCGTTAAATACCCAGAAAACCATTTGGTCGGCAAAAGCCTCCGCTTCGCCATTCACGCAAGGAATGTATGGGTAATCTCCTTTAGTGGGGTCGTATTCTCCGTTGTTGTCAAAATCGAAGAAAGGAGCCAGGTTATCGTTCACAATAAATGTTTCTCCCACCAGCGATGGATCGGTGGAAAGGTAAGGATTGCCCTTGCCCGGCCATGCCAATACATCTTTCGGTATATCGGCTACGGTAGTCGCATTGCCTTTGGCGGCAAAAGCAGTTTGCGCCTTGTCAATATTGGCTCCAAACACGTTAAAGAAACGGTCATACTTGTTGCAGGTTGCCTTGTCTACAGTTCCAGCATTACTCACCGGACCGGGCCAGTAATCATCTCCCCCCTGGCGGTAACGCTGCGCAGCCACCTTCAGGTTTCCACCGGCATCAAAACCCGAAATCCAGATAGCACCGGCAAAAAGAGCGTTCAGGGGCAACCCCGATCCGTCACTTTTCGGCACTTCATAGCGGGCTTCCGACAAATTCCACCAAGCATCACCGCCCGTCAATATACGTGCACGAACGTTGTTTATCTCCAGGTCAAACTGGGCCGATGGCGTGGTGCAATCACCTGCTTGATCTTTAAACGATGCTTTGGGTCCTTTTGGAGGGTGATTCACATCCTCCCGCGCAAAGAGCGCAGCACCACCCAGGCTGAGTGCCAGGCAGAGCGACCATTTCAAGGATTTCTTCTTCATAGCTGTTCTTTTTAATTAGTGTTTAAATAGGTATATGTTCAATTAACTAGGTTTAGAAACTGAATACACCACCCAGGAATATTCTTCTTGGCAAAGCGTAGTTGTTCGGGTTGTTCACCATGGCAGCATATTGATCTCTATACGCCTGCGGGTTCAGCGCGGCATTGATAAAGGCAACACTGGCCGGGTCGCTCAGGAATCCGTCATCATCCGGAGTGCCGGTGTAGCGATACACACTCACAGGATTCTTCGCATTCAGCAGGTTTTGAATCTGCAGATAAATCTGGAACGATAGCTGGCGTCTGTTGTCTTTGTCTTCTTTCTTTTTGCCTACTTCAAAAGCAAAGTCTTTCCACACACGCATGTTCAATCGGAAATACCATGGCAAACGCGCACCGTTCAGCGAGCCTTTGGTAATCGGACGGCCGGGCTGTCCGCTAATGGCTTCAGGCGTGGCAGCAGTCTGCTCGGAGTAAGGGGTGCCGGAGCGGGCAGCCACCTGCAGGTTGATACCCGAGTTGGAAAGAATTTGTTTGTTCTTTACAGTAGGTCCGTTGTAATCTTTACCCTGACCAAAGCTATAGTTCAGGTTCAGGTTAATGATATGGCGCGAGTCGTAGTTGAGCGGGTTAATAGCGCGGAAGTTCGGCTGGTTAGAGTTCACCAGGTTCAACTGCGATTGGTCGTCAGAGCCGGTTCCGTCTGCAAACTGCAGAGTATAGTTGGCTTTAAAGCTGAAGTTGCCAGTTCTGCGCATATCAAAGTCCAGCGATATACCTTTGGTAGTTCCAAAGTCGATATTGCCATAAGTGATATAATCTTTCGGATAGGCGTTGATGATTTTACGGGCCTGCACCTGATCGCGAAACTCGCGATAGAAAGCAGAGATAGTCACCGCAGAAGTGTTGCTCACTTTCTGTTTGAATCCTAATTCAAAGTCGATGGTTCTTTCCGGTTTCAGATTCGGGTTGTTCAAAGCACCACCGATATTATCCTGGAAGAACAGGTAATCGGTAGGGTCCATGATGGCTCTTGACTGCGGACGCTGACTCAAAATGTCGTAGTGCGCAAAGAACAATGCTTTGTCGGTCAGGTTAAAGGAGAACTGCAAACGAGGCATTACAATAATCTGAGGTTTGTAATCCTGGAAGCTTCCGTTCGGGTCAAACTTGTCCGGGTCTTTTATATCCGAAGTAGGGTCTTTCAGATTCGGCTCAATGGTTCCGGTAGAAGAACTTCCGGCCACCAGCTCACCACTGGCCAACTCATTACCAAAACGGTCGTACCAGATATTTCCATTCCGGTAACCCACAATAGCGGTAGGTGCATTGGAGTTATCTACATATACTTTGTAGTCTCCGCCAATATTGCTGGGGTGAACCACCGCATTACCGCTGAGTGATTTGGTTTCATCAGCCGATAAAATCGGATAAATGGAAAACTCATCTTTCAAAACGCTTTGGTTTGCATCAAAACGGTCGATACGAACACCCACGTTAAAGGTCAGGTCTTTAAAGTAAAAACGGTCCGAGATGTAAGCCGCAGTGTAAATAGGGCGGAAAGCAGGTATCGCTCTTTCCAGTTCACCATCTTCTCTACGCTTGGTAAAGAAATCGTTGAACGAAGGCTGCTTAGACAAACGGTTGCCGTAAGGGTCGTAGCCGCGGTAAGCAACTAAAGCCGATCCGTCCAGGAGCAACTCTTCGGGAGAGAACATATTGATGTTCATCTGGTCCGGATTCAAGGCATCTACATTGATAAAATCAGTGTTGGTTTCCGACAGGCCCAGGCTTTGACGAAGGCTCTTGTCAAAGAACGACTGCTTGTCGCCATTATACAATCGGCTGAACAAAATGGTATCGGTAAAGAAGAAACTCTGACCGGAGGCCTGCAATTCATCATAAGTATACTCCTGACCATTTACACGGAAACGAGGGTTGGTTCTGTCCAGCTCCAGCAAGTGCGAGTTGGCGCGCAAACGGGCGCGGCTCCACAAGCCCAGCGGAGATACAGTATAGGTTCTTTGCACGCGCTGCTCAAACTCCACTCCAAACTCAATGGAGTGTTTGTTGCGGCTGGGGGCTCCCGGCTTCAGCAGGTCAAAGGCACCTTCCAAACGAACGCGGAACTGATCGTCATCGTTATTGAAGCCATAACCGTTAAACTGACGGCCGGTGTTAAACCAGATGTTATACACCTGATTGGAACGCTGACCGTTAATCAAAGCCTGATTACTCTGAATCTGGTCCAGATTAGAGGTAAACAACTCGTTGTTTTCGCCCGATACATTATAAGAACCATCTCCGGCAATGGCTGCATCCAGCAACTCATAATACTGCTGAGTGAAGCGGGTACCGTAAGGATTCAAAGCGCCCGGAGTAAAAGCTACAGAAGTATCCTGGAATCCGGTTTGTTTCCATCCGGTATAAATCTGATTGCCGGTATCAAACGTGTCGAAACCAAACACAGGCGCTTGACGGATATCAAACTTGCCGATGTATCCATAGTTGAACGGGTTGTTACCATGCGATTCGTCCTGATATTTGCGCACATACTTTTCGTAGTCAAACTGCAAGGAGTAAAAGGCATTCTGAAAAGCGGAAGCTTTCTTCCTTTTGCCATCAGCCGGCTCCTCGTCATTTTGCTTGCTGGCAATGTTGTGCGTAAAGCGACCAAACACACGCCAGTTCAGGTCGTTATACAGAGGATTATTCTCCGAGTTAAACAAGGTATACTCTCTAATCCAATCGTGATATTGGCGATAAACCACCGACCCCCCGAAAGAGATGGTAAAGTTATCGGCCGGACGGATATCAAAGCGGGCAGTGCCGCGGTAGTTATTATCTACGGTATTCGGCTTCACCTTCTGCTTATACATATCTTTATAAGACACGTTTTCAGACGCTAAGTCAAAACCTTTAGCGGTCTCCTTTTTTTGCAGCGGATTCTGGCGCAGCTCGTTCAGCACATTTTCGCGCACCTGCCACACGCCCACAGCCGATGGGTCCGGGTCTTGCTGACGCAAATATTCAAAGGCCAGGAAAAAGCCCATGATGGTTTTTTGCGGCACACCCTCCTTGGCTTTGGTTTTGGCCAACGGGCCGGTAAAGTTTCCGTTCACCAGGTTATAGCCAAAGCCATCCATACCTTGCGAGGTTTGAAACTCTATTCCTCCGTTAAACTGGTCGGAAGGACCTTTGGAAGTAATGTTTACAATACCCCCGGTCAAGTCGCCATATTTAGCTGGCACTCCCCCGGTAATTACCTGCAACTGCTCAATGGCGGTAGCGGGCAAGGTAGGGGTTCCGGTCACCTTTACACCATCTATATAATACTCGGTGCCTTCTTCACGGCCTCCTTTTACGTTGATGCCGCCTCCCTGATCGCTCTGGAAAGCTCCGGCAGTGGTAGCCGCTATATCGGTAATGTTACGGGTAGGCATGTTTTTAATCTCCTCGGCAGTAACGGTGTTTTGCGAAGAAGTTTTGCCCGGGTCTATCAAAGGCACCTTGTAGGATACAATTTCCACTTCTTTCAGGTCGTTGGACGAAGGCTTCAGTTTAATATCCTGAAAAGTGGTTTTGTCGGAGTTCACCACAATACCCTGTATAATCTGTGGTGCCTTGCCCACATAGGAGAACTGCACATTATACTTGCCCGGAGTCAATGGCTTAATGGAATAGTTTCCATCAAAATCGGTGACCGTGCCACGGCCGGTACTCACGCCTTTGGCATCCACTATCACCACGTTGGCAAATGGAACGCCTTCACCATTCTCATCCAATATTTTTCCGGAAATTTCTCCGTTCTGGGCTTTCAGCGCAGCAAATGCCACCAGAAAACTAAGCAGGGTAAATAGTTTCTTCATACTCGTATAAGATTGCGTTTAAACAAAAGCGGTCAAAAGTATTTTTTTTCCTGAAACAAACTTATTCGCGAAAAGCATAGTTCGTACGTGCCTTTTGCGATTGTGACAGAAAAATGACAAATGGCCTTTTTAGCTTGTAAAGGGCCGGTGTAGCAGCAGGCTATTTCTTCCATTTTATGGAACAGCCGATGGCTTTGGTAAAACTCACCGAAACGCTGCGGCCCGCCAGCAGTTCGTCCACCGCCTGCTCCACATATTTTTCTTTGGCGGCTTTGGCATCGTCTGCATTGTCGTCTATGGCTCCGGTGTATTTTACAATCAGGTCTTTGTTCTCTTTCTGCAGCACAAACACATCGGGGGTTTTGGTAGCGCCATACATGGCGGCCACAGCCTGGGTTTCATCGTGCAGATACGGAAAGGCAAACTTCTTCTCTTTGGCGCGCTTCACCATGTTCTCAAAATTATCTTCGGGATACTGCGCGGCATCGTTGGGGTTAATAGCAATGACGGGGTAGCCTTTCTTTTCGTATTTCTTGTGGAGGGCATTGATGCGGTCTTCATACTTTTTAGAGAAGGGGCAATGATTGCAGGTAAAAATTACAATAAAGCCTTTGGCCTCGGGATAATTGGCCATGGACACCATTTGGCCGTTGACGTTCTTTAATTGAAAGTCATCGGCTATTTCGCCTACGTGGTAGCCCTGATGCCTGAAGGACGTGAGCAAGAGAAAGAGGGCAAGAATAGAGGTCAGCTTTTTCATAACGGGTGGTTTTGCTTTAAAGTAATGATATAAAGAGGCGTGAATATAGATTCTGCAGCGGCATGGGCAACCGATGGGGTTTCTGTTGAAAAACAAAAAACCGACCAGAAAGATCGTTTGCCGTATGATGATTATGTTTTGGAGCTGCGGTTACGCTTGAGGAATGTGGCATTTAACCTGTTTACTCTCTAAGTACCCGGAGCTCTCCGTGAGGAGACCTTGGCGGGATGAAAGAAAACGAACCCGTTGTATCGCTTTATTCCATTCCTAATTGAAATGAAAGTGCATCGATAATTTCCTGTTGCAATGCTTCGTCTTTCAATTTTCCATACCACTTTACCAACCTCTTTTTATCTAAGGTTCGGATTTGGTAGCAAAGAACAATAGATTCTTTTTTAAGACCGGAATGTTTTGCAGGAAGTAAAGCTTCGTTAGGATATACACTCCGTTCTTTCTTACGAGATGTGAGCGGAACAACATTCACTACCAAAGCACTTCGTTTATCTGATTCTCGCTCAGAATAATGACGGGTCTTGTTTTGCCCTGTTTAGAGCCCATAACAGGGTCTAAGTTTGCCAGCCAAATTGACCATCTTTCAAACTTCATAAACTTTCGTTGTTGATGCTATCAAAGTCGCTATTCACTTCTTTCATATCCTGAATATACAGCGGGTCGGAAGCTGCTTTTTTCATCAGTTTCAGTTTTTGCTTTTTGGACAGCGGAACTTCTTCCACGGTGACTACCACCTTCTGTTTGGAAGGAAAGCGCTGTGGAAGATGGATGGTAAGTTGATGGTTTTTAGGCACATCATATATTTCTTTAAAAGACATAGCATAAAACTTTAGTACAGCGAAGATAAAGAAAATGAAGCGCTGCAAAAGTGGGCAAGCATTGGGTTTTTGCAAACTGATTTATAAGAGCTGGTTGTGCACCGGTCCGCCTTTGGCGGAACGGCTGCCGCAGTTATGTGCTGCCTTACTTTTCATCGAATGTTACTTTACCGGTGCCTAAGTCGTAATAAGCCCCTATTACTGTCAGTTGCTTTTTTTGAACCAGCTTCTTTAAAACCGGTTCTGAATGCTGCAAGGCTACAACTCCATGTTTAATGTTGGCTCTTATGGCAAGGTCAGGATTAGCTTTTACACTGTCTATAATGGCTTTTTCCTCGTCTTCGCCAGCAATGTAATCTATGATATTCTGGACATGGTCTTGATGTCTTTCGTTGCCTGATGATATAAATGCCTCAATGGCTCCGCAGCTTTCATGACCTAAAACAATCACCAGATTGCAATGAAGATGCTCCACCGCATATTCTATGCTTCCCAACTCGTAGTCGCCAATCACATTACCGGCTGTCCGGATGGTAAAAAGGTCTCCAAGGCCCTGGTCAAAAATAAGTTCAGGGGGAATTCGGGAGTCTGAACAACTGACCACCACAGCAAAAGGATGCTGCCCCCGTTTCAGTTCGCGCATTCTTTGCAGGGTTTCATCCGGATGAATAGGTTGACCCTCCACAAACCTTTGATTCCCCGCTTTCAATTTTTCAAGTGGGGTTAAATGTTTATTTGTTGTGTGCTGATTACAGGAACAAACCAGAACGATATGCGCCAATAGCCATATTTTTTTCATGCCTGCAAATGTAATGCTGTGGTGTTTACAAGTTGAAGTCATTTGGTTGCCGCTAACGGTTGGCAGATTTGCGATGGGCGGGATTTTTACCACTAACGTTTATGCGGAGCACAAAACTTTCGGCTACCACAAAACTGTCTGCGGAGTACGAAACCCCCGCTTTTGCAAAACGGCTGTTATGGGCTGGTGTTCTATTTTCTGTCTGCATTGTCGTTAATTAATTTTTTTACTTCTTCAATAGTCAACGGAGTTCTTTGTCTATGAATTATTGAATGGCAGTTCGGGCAAACAGGTCTTAAATCCTTTATCGGGTCAACTTCATAAGTCTGTCCAACCGTTGCAACCTGTGTCAAATGGTGAACGTGAATAAAGTCTTTCCCTATTTGTCCGTATGTTTTTTCAAAGTTGAAGTCGCAAACAGCACAAGTAAAACCGTAATGTTCTAAACACTTTTTCCTTGCAAATGGGTTACGTTCAATATTTCGTAACTGATACTTGGTTTGGAGTTCCTTCGGTGTATGTTTTTTGAATTTCGTTGTCGGCTGGAATGAATGGGTTATGTCTTATTTTTTGAGTGGTTAAGAAGTCAAACCAAACCGCTTCAAGTTCGTCTACAAGTTCAGGTTTAATTGAATTTCCCGAACCCATTGGTCGCCAATTTTGCTTTGCTAAATTTCCTGTTTTTAAAATGTCAACTGTCAAGATTGGCTCTTTGTCGGGGTTGAGTAAAACTTCAAAGTCAACGTCTATGTATAAAGTATCCTTATTTTCTCCGCTCCAATGTCTTTCGTAAAACGGTGTCGAAGTTGCAAAGCCTGCTGCAATAATTCCTTTCGGTTCTGTTCCAACTTTGAGTAAAAAAATTCTGTCGCCCAGTTGAATTGATTTTGTGTTGCCACAACTCCAGCGTTGAGAACACCGTCCTGTCAAGTCCACTTGTTCAATGTCTTGTTCAAGTGTCGACCAAGTCCACTTTTTAGGGTTCCATAAAAATAGATATGTGTTCATTCGTTGTTGTCTGTCGTTTTACACTTGCCCATAACTCAAATATATCCGAATGTTTTTCGTGCCAAACCATGCAAAACTTTCGCATTTTATTCAGCTTCTGTTACCATATATAATGGACTTCATGAATGCTAAAGCATTTGTCCGGTAATAGGGCAAAAAGCGAAGGTTTGACTTTCGCTTTTTATTCAGCTTCTGTTATCCTATAACGGACTTCATGAATGCTAAAGCATTTATCCAAGTCTGTTTTAATAAAAGGAACTTCCCAAAGGCGAAAGTATGCCGGCCCTACTTCCGCTGCGCCATGGCAAACTTGAGGGTATCCACTTCGGTTTGCAGCAGAAGCAACTGCTGGCGCTGTTCCTCTACGGTGCGCTCGGCCCGGTGGCGGGCGGCCACTTCGGCATCATACTCGCTTTTTGGGAATTTGGGTTCCTCTTCGGGATACAGGTAGTCGCTCAGCTTTACGTGCAGGGCCTGGCTCACGACCAGCATTTCGAGGTTGTTCCAGTTTTTTTTGACCAGCAGCTTGTCTACGGAGCTGCGAGGCCAGCCGGTTAACTTGCACAAATGGCTTCTGTCTTTATCCTGCGTGTGCAACAACTGCTGTACAATTTTGCCCATATGGGGCAGGGTTTTCAGGAGCGTGTGTTTGCGATTCATAAGGTGTGTGTGGTTTTATGTAGCGTAAATACAGGGTTGCGCCATAGGCTCGGTCGGTTGTGTAACAACAATGGGGCTTTGCAAGGCTCCGGCTATGCGTTTAGCTGCTTAAAAATAAATCTGCTGTCTTTTTTCTGCAAATTTTATCATGCAAAAAACCAATTGCCCGTCACAAAACTGCTGTGGGGGCAGGGGAAACACCGGTTGAACCAAATGGATTGTCCATTGCGTTATACAAACACCCTGTTGCAACTTCCCAATGAGCTGTTGTAAATCTCTAATTAGCGGTTGCAACTTCCCAATGAGCTGTAGTAACTTCCTAATTAGCGGATATAACTTCCTAATGAGCTGTTGTATCTCCCCAATGAGCTGTTATTACATCCTAATGAGCGGAAACAACTTCCCAATGAGCGGTGTCAACTGCTTCATTAGCTGATACAACTGCTTCAAGAGCTGTTGTTACTTCTTCAATAGCTGTAAATGGCAGCGCAGACCCTGCCGGATGGCGTTCAGTGTCTATACATCGCTACAGTTTAAAAAAAAATTTGGGCCCCAAGCGGGGTTTAGCGGGCCGCAGCGGGGGCGGTGGTTATAAATTTGGGTATTCGTTTAACCAAAAAACCCAATTGACTATGAACGACATTGAAATTGAACGCGTAGGCATGTTTGTAAAGGTGAAAACCTTTTTAAACCGCAAAGCCGCCCAACTGGCGGCTACGCCCATCATCGGCAGCACCCTGCAGCCCGCCCTGGGCACCCTGGTGCAGGATATTATGGAAGAAGACGAAGATGCCAGCAGTTCCATCAGCGGCAATACGGAGCTGAAGCGGCAACTGCGCCAGCAGGTGGAAAACCGCGCCTTTGAGGTGGGGGCAGCCGTGGCGGCTTATTACACGCTCACGGTGCCCAACCCCGTGCTGCGCGAAAAATGCGACTATCAGCGCAGCGACCTGGCCCGCCTGCGCGATATGATTTTGTATGTAAAGGTGGCCAAGCTGCACGAAATAGCCGACCCCATTAAAAGCCTGCTGGCCCCCTTTGGCATCACCCTCACCGATGTGGATGACCTGGGCGTGGCCCTCAGCGATTATTTTGCCGACCTCGAAAACCCGCGCGATGCCATTGGCGAGCGCGCTGCCAGCGGCCGGCAGGTGGAGCGCCTGATAGACCAAACGATGGAGCTCATCGATACGCAGCTGGATGTGGTGATGAAGGTGTATGCCCAGCGCGACCCCGAGTTATACGATTATTATCAAAACGCCCGCAAAATAGACCAGACCGGAGGCGGCACCGTGGCCGATGAAGATGAAGAAATAACCATAGCAGCCGGGCAGTGGCTGAATGTGCCGCTATCGCCCGAGGTGATGGCCGACAGCCGCCTGGTGGTTACCAATCTGGCCGCCAACACGGTGAATATAGAGGCGGGCATCAGCAGCATCGACAATGGCTACAGCGGGTTTAACGAATTGCTGAACCCCGGCCAGCAAGGCGACCGCACCGCCCTGGCCTGGGGCTATGCCGGCCCGGGCAACCGCCTGGTGCTCAACAATACGCTGGGAGCCGCCAACGCCACCGTGCGCCTGAAGGTGTATTTTTAGTAAGCAGCGGGGGGCATATCCGTATGGGAGCAGGGAGGACGTGAGCAAAGGCTCGCCCTCCCTGCTTCGTTTTAGCCGAAGCCAACAGCCGATAAAGTTTTGCGCTGTTTTCTATGTGGCCGATGTGGTTCAAATGATTTCAGGCGGCTTTAGCCGCCCATAGACAGATAATCTTCCGCTTATCCTTCCTTCGCCATCGGCTTTAGCCGATGGGGGCAACTAATAACAAATACAAGCTCCCTCCCTCCGCAAAGCCTCACCAATCAGCATTCCATCATTCATAGTCTAAATTCTGTCATTCTCCATTCTAAATTCTATCATTCTCCATTCTAAATTCACTTTCCCTCCGTTCAGCATATCAGTAGCGCTATTATTTATTGCTCATGGCTAATCGCTCATTGACCATAGTATCCAGCTGCGGCTGTGTAAACGACTCCTCGCGGAAAAGCAGCTTTCGCCCGTTTTGGTAAAGCACCGTGGCGGGTATGGCACCCGACCAGCTGCTGTCGATGGCGTTTATCCAGTAGTTGGGGTTGGGTTCGTTCAGCAGCAGGCCCCGGCAATGCGGATACTTACCGGCCCAAAATTTCTCCACCTTGTTTTTTTCGCGCAGCCCGTCCAGGCTCACCAGCAGCACCTGCACCGGCCTGTGGGCCAGGCGCGCTGCCGTTTGCTCAAAGTAGGGCAGCTCCTCCACGCAGGGCTTGCACCAGGTGGCCCAAAAGTTGACCACATACAAAGTATCGTTGGGCTGCTGCACCAGCTGTTGCAGCCCGGCCAGGTTCACCACCTGCACAGGGGGCGTGGGGGGCGGCAGCAGGGCCACTAATAAGCAGGCAAACACAAATAGTTTAGTCATGGCTTGCAGATGAAAAAACCCCGCCTCAGCAAGCTGAAAGCGGGGCACCGTTTTGATTCCTTCAATCTCGCGGTAAAAACTTTAAAAACGAAGAAAAGAAATCTTACAGGACTTAAAAAAGCGGACCGTTTACTGTTCCCATTTGCGGTCTACGGTATTGTTGATTTTGGGCAGGGTGAGCAGATACTGCCACATGGCCTTTACCTCCAGGTCGCTGAGGCCGTTGTAAGGCAGCATGGGGTCGCGGAGGGCTTGGCCGTTTTTGCTTTTGGCATTGCGCATGGCATTGGCAAAGTCCTCTTCGGTCCAGCCGCCCAGGCCGGTTTCGTGCGGGGTCAGGTTGGCGGTGTAGCGCTGGCTGCCATCGAGGGCCACCATCAGGTTGCCTCCGCCCATGTAGCCACCGGTTTTTTCGGGAAATTCCTGGTTCAGGGTTTTAAAATCGGCCGAGTGGCAGGGGTAGCAATCGTAGCGCCCCACTACCAGGTAGCGGCCATAGGCCACCAGGTCGGTAGTGTCGGGCTCCACCACGGGCTGGGCGGGCAGGGGTATTTTTTTAAACGCCACCAGGCACAGAAACTTGGTGAGGAACGAAGGCTCGGTGGGCACTTTGGGTATTTCGCTGGCCTGCACCTCGGGCCGGTCGGAGCGCAGCCAGGCAATAACCGATTGCATGTCGTATTCGCTCATGTGCGGAAACTTGGGCATATAGTTGGGCAAAAACTGTCCATCGGGTTTTACCCCGGTGCGCAGCAGCGAGTAGATTTCGCCATCGGTCCAGTTGCCCACTCCGTTTGTTTTGCTTTGGGTAATGTTGGCCGAATACACTTTGCCAAAATCGGGCGGCAGCTCGCTCAGTGGCCGGCCCGATACCTTGCCATCGCTGCCGCGGTGGCAATGGAGGCACTGCACCGAAGCCAGCTTGGCACCATGGGCTACCATGGCCGAGTCGGCTTTTACGGTAAGCGCTACTTTATCGGCTTCGTATTTAGGAATGCCTCTGAAATGAACAAAAGCGGCAAAGGCTACCACCACCACCACCACCAGGCCTATGAGATAGGCCACAAGGCGTAATACTTTTTTCATGTGTTTAGATTTTAGTGTACCGTAAAGGTGAAATAATTTTTTGAGCCTGTCAAGATGTCGGCCAAACGGGCCCGGTCCGCCCCATTTCACCGTTTGGCTTTACCTCCTATATTCGCCCCCTCAAATTAAATTAAAGACATGGCTACCACAGCAGACATCAGAAACGGACTTTGTATAGAATACAACCACGACATTTTCCAGTTCACCGAGTTCCAACACGTAAAACCCGGCAAAGGCAATGCGTTTGTAAGATGCAGAATGAAGAGTTTTAAAACCGGTCGCGTGCTGGAGCATACCTTTCCGGCCGGTCACGAAATCATCACTGCCCGCGTGGTGCGCAAGCCGTATCAGTTTCTTTACAAAGACGATATGGGCTACAACTTTATGGACCAGGAAACCTTCGACCAGATTACCATTGATGGCAAAATGATTGAGAACAACGACTTTTTGCGCGATGGCGATGTGTGCGAAGTAGTGATACACGAAGAGACCAATACCATCCTGGCCTGCGAATTGCCGCAGCATGTGGTGGTGGAAATTACCTACAGCGAACCGGCCGTGGCCGGCAACACCGCCACCAATGCCAGCAAGCCGGCTACCGTGGAAACAGGCGCTACCGTGATGGTGCCGCTGTTTGTGAACCAGGGCGAAAAAATTAAGGTAGACACCCGCACCCGCGAGTATGTGGAGCGTGTGAAAGAAAGCCGATAAACATCTGTTTGCAAAGCCTCGAATGCCGACCCGGTATTCGGGGCTTTTGCTTTGGAACTATCCGCCACCTCTTTTGTATGGAATGGCGAACATTTATACATTCGAAACCCCAATTACCCTTAACCCTTAATTGAAAACTATGGACTTAAAGCAAATTCAGGAACTGATAAAGCTGGTGAAGAAGAGCGAGATTAACGAGCTCAAAGTGCAGGAAGGCGAACTCACTATCACCATCAAAAACCGCGGCAGCGAAAACCACACGTATTTTGCCGCCCCCGCCACTCAGCAGGCCCCCGTGGTGCAAGCCGTGGCCCCTGCCAGCGAAAAAGCTCCGGCCAAATCCGACACCCAAACCGAAGCGCCCAAAGCAGAGGTAGCGGCCGAAAACACGTTTATATTCCGCAGCCCCATGGTAGGAACATTCTACCGCAAGCCGGGTGCCGATAAAGACCCCTTTGTGAAAGTGGGCGACACCGTGGAGTCGGGCAGCGTGTTGTGCATCATTGAAGCCATGAAGCTGTTCAACGAAATTGAATTTGACCAACCTTCCGGGCGCATTGTAAAAATACTGGCCGAAGATTCTTCGCCCGTAGAATACGACCAACCCCTGTTTCTCATTGAAAAGTAAGTGCCCCGCCCCACGCTCTGCCGTGCCGGTGCATGCTTCTGCTAATTTGAATAAACGCGATACATGTTTAAAAAAATACTGATTGCAAACCGAGGCGAAATTGCCCTGCGCATTATCAGAACATGCAAGGAAATGGGTATTAGTACCGTGGCCGTGTATTCTACTGCCGACCGCGACAGCCTGCATGTGCGCTTTGCCGATGAGGCCGTGTGCATTGGCCCGCCCAAAAGCAAAGACAGCTACCTGAACATGCAAAACATAATGGCCGTGGCAGAACTCACCAATGCCGATGCCATTCACCCGGGTTATGGTTTCCTGGCGGAAAATGCTGAGTTCAGCGATTTGTGCGCGCAATACAACATTAAGTTCATTGGCCCCAGAGGGCACATGATACGCGCCATGGGCGATAAGATAACCGCCAAAGAAACGATGCTAAAAGCCGGTGTGCCCTGCATACCCGGCAGCGATGGGCTGGTGGCCGACCTCAGCGAGGCTAAAACCACTGCGGCTAAAATCGGTTACCCCATTATTATAAAAGCCACAGCCGGTGGCGGAGGCAAAGGAATGCGGATTGTGTGGGACGAGGCCGGGCTGGAGAAAGCCTACACCATGGCCCGCACCGAGGCCGGAGCCAGCTTTGGCAACGATGGGGTGTACATGGAGAAATTTATTGAGGAGCCGCGCCACATCGAAATTCAGGTAGCCGGTGACCAATATGGCGAGGCATGCCACCTGAGCGAGCGCGATTGCTCGGTGCAGCGCAGACACCAAAAACTGGTGGAAGAAGCCCCTTCGCCTTTTGTAGATGATGAGCTCCGCGAAGCCATGGGTGCCGCAGCCGTTAAAGCGGTTAAGGCTATTCAATATGAAAGTGTGGGCACGGTGGAATTTCTGGTAGACAAGCACCGCAATTTTTATTTCATGGAAATGAACACCCGTATTCAGGTGGAGCATCCGGTAACCGAAGAGGTCATGGATTTCGACCTGATTAAGGAGCAGATTATGATAGCTGCGGGCACTGCTATATCGGGCATGCTATATTTTCCGCACAAGATGCACGCCATTGAGTGCCGCATCAATGCCGAAGACCCCATGAACAACTTTGCCCCTTCACCCGGCAAAATTACAGCGCTGCACACCCCTAAAGGATATGGAGTGCGGGTAGATACACATATCTATGCGGGCTACACGGTGCCCCCCTTTTACGACTCGCTGCTGGCCAAGGTCATCTGCCGTGCCAAAACCCGTGAGGAGTGTATTGTAAAAATGAAACGCGCCCTCGAAGAGTTTGTGATTGAAGGGGTAAAAACCACCATACCGTTTCACCTGGTGCTGATGGATAACGAAGAGTTCCGCTCCGGTAAATTTGATACCGGCCTGCTCGAACGGTTCGATTATGTGCAGGCAATCAAAGAATCCATCGTAGAAATTTAGTGCTCCCCGCTGGGTGCTGCTGCAGCCAGGCCATCCAGCACCAGTTTTGCTTTAGCAGGTCCCAGATCCTCGGTTAACTGCTCCAGCGAAGCGGCTTTCAGCTTTTTCACGCTCTTATATTTCTTCAAGAGCATTTCAAAGGTTTTTTCGCCCACTCCTTTTATTTGCAGCAATTCGCTTTGCGTAGCGCTTTTGCTTCTGCGCTGGCGGTGATGCGTAATGCCGAAGCGGTGCGCTTCATCGCGCATCTGCTGTATCAGCCGCAGCGACTCCGACTTTTTGTTGATGTATAAAGGCAAAGAATCTTCGGGGTAATAAATTTCTTCCAGCCGCTTGGCGATGCCCACAATGGGTATTTGTCCGTAGAGGTTCAGCTTTTGGAGGCTATTGACGGCACTGCTCAGTTGCCCTTTGCCTCCGTCAACAATAATCAGTTGTGGCAGGGGCTGCCCTTCTTCGGTCATGCGTTTGTAGCGCCTGTAAATCACTTCTTCCATGGTGGCAAAATCGTCCGGCCCCTCCACTGTTTTTACATTGAAAATCCGGTAGTCTTTCTTGCTGGGCCTGGCATCGCGAAACACCACGCAGGCGCTCACTGGGTTGGTGCCTTGTATATTGGAGTTATCAAAGCACTCTATGTGCCGGGGCATTTCTTTCAGCTTCAAATCTTCTTTCAGCGTTTTCATAATGCGGAACGAAGGCTTCTTCTCCTCGGGGCTCATGTTTTGTTTCACGCGCTCTTCGCGCATGTAGAGGGCGTTTTTGTAGGCCAGGTCGAGTAGCTTTTTTTTGTCGCCTATCTGCGGTATGGTCAGGCGGATGTGCTCCCACTCGGCCGCTATGGCAAAGGGCACAATAATTTCTGCGGCAGGAGACTCTTCGGCCAGCGACTGTTCGGTGATGGCGCGCAATAAAAGTTCTTCGCGCGGCTCCTCCAGCACGCGCTTCAGTTCCATGGCGCGCGTTTTTACGATAGTGCCATTCACTATTTTCAGGTAATTGATAAAGGCCGTGGTATCGGTTTCGCTGTAGCCATACACATCAATATCGGTCATCTTAGGATTCACAATGGTAGACTTGCTTTCAAAATCGGTGAGCAGTTCTATCTTTTGCCGAAACTCTTCCGCCTTCTCAAATTCCATTTTTTCAGCGCAGTGATTCATTTCTGCCCGCAGAAAATTTTTCACCGTATTGAAATTGCTTTTCAGGATGTGGCGTATCTGCTGTATGTTTTCGTCATACTGCGCACTGCTTTGCAGCGCCTGGCAAGGACCCAGGCAGTTTTTAATGTGATACTCCAGACACACTTTGTACTTGCCGGCTTCAATTTTTTTGGCCTGCAAATCCAGGGTGCAGGTGCGCAGCGGAAATATATTTTTCAGCAAATCGAGAATAAGTCGGGCGGTGTAGGTAGAGGTATAGGGGCCCAGATATTCGCTGCCGTCCTTAATCACCTTTCGGGTAAAAAACACTCTGGGAAAGGCTTCCTTTTTAATGCAGATAAACGGATATGTTTTATCATCTTTCAGCATCACGTTGTAGCGCGGCTGATACTTTTTAATCAGGGGAGTTTTCGAGCAGAAAGGCATCCTGCTCGGTATCCACAATCACAAACTCAATCTTCCGGATAAAATGAATCATCCGTTTAATGCGGTGCGTGTGCTCAGTGGAAGTAAAATAACTGCTCACCCGCTTTTTCAGATCTTTGGCCTTGCCGATGTATATAATTTCTTCGGCCTCGTTCAGATACTTGTAAATACCCGGCAGATTGGGAAGGGTGTCGCGGTGTTGTTTAAATTCTTCGGCAGTCATTTCACAGAATTACTTCGCTAATAAAAACCATCCTGAACATTTTGGGTAGACAACCTCAAAAGCCGGCTGATATATTTGCGGCATGAACTACAAAAAAACAGATGCCGATGACCTGCGGTTCTTTCAGTCGGCCATTGGCGAGGCTTTTGTTTACACCGACCCGGCTGCTTTAGAAAAATACAGCAAAGACGAAACTGACGGCTGCTCCTTTGCCCCAGAAGCGGTGTTAAAACCCCGTACCACACAGGAAATTTCGACTATCCTGAAATACTGCCACGAAAAGCATATTCCGGTATCACCCCGGGCAGCCGGCACGGGCCTCAGTGCCAACAGCCTTTGTGTGCTTGGCGGCATTATGTTGAGCATTGAGCGCATGAACAGCATTTTGCAGATAGATGAGCGCAGCTTGCAGGTGACCACCGAGCCGGGTGTTATTACGGAAGCCTTGCAAAACACGCTGCAGGAAAAAGGGCTATTTTATCCGGTAGATCCATCGAGCAGGGGTAGTAGTTTTATTGGTGGAAATGTGGCTTGCAACAGTGGCGGCCCGCGTGCCGTGAAATATGGAGTGGTCAAAGATTTTGTGCTCAATCTGGAGGTGGTGCTGCCCACCGGTGAAATCATGTGGACAGGAGCGAACACATTAAAAAACTCAACAGGCTATAACTTTACACAGTTGTTTGTAGGCAGCGAAGGCACGCTGGGCATTGTTACCAAAATTGTGCTCAAGCTGCTCCCCTACCCTCGCCACAACAATATTATGCTGGCCCCTTTTAAAAGTATGGAAGATGCCGGTGCGGCTGTAAGTGCGGTGTTCCGGGCCGGTATAGTGCCCAGTTGCATAGAGTTTATGGAACGCGATGCCATCACTTATGTCATGAATTTTCTGGGCGATGTGACCGTGCCGCTGGCCGATGATACACAAGCCACTTTACTCATCGAAGTAGATGGAAACGATCTGGAGCTGATACAAAAGGATTGCGAAAAAATATATGAAGTGCTCTCAACCTTCGATGTGGGAGAGATACTATTTGCCGATAGCGATGCGCAAAAAACTGATTTGTGGCGCATGCGCAGAAACATTGCCTATGCCGTAAAGAAAACCAATGTAACCGTAGAAGAAGACACCGTAGTGCCGCGGGCCGATTTACCCGAACTGCTGCAACACATTAAAGCCGTGGGCAAAAAATACAACTTCCGCAGTGTGTGCTATGGACATGCAGGCGATGGCAATGTGCATGTGCGCATACTTAAAGATGAACTCAGCGATGATTACTGGAAAAACGAAGTGCCCAAAGGAATTCGGGAAATATTTGAAAAGGTGGTTGAACTCAAAGGAACCATCAGTGGCGAGCATGGCATAGGCTGGTTCCAGATTCCTTATATGGATATTAAATTCTCCAAAGAGCAGATCGCCTTGATGCGAGGAATAAAAAAAGTTTTTGACCCTCATCACATCCTGAATCCCGGTAAAATTTTCGCAACGGAATAGCGGTGCTAAAACGAGCAGTAAGAATTTTAGCAGTTTGGGCTTTTGATTTCACCCAGAACATTCCATATTTGACACATTAAATCATTTAAAACAAATATCATGAGAAACTTTATCCTAGTAGCGCTGGTTGCTGTACTCAGCATCTCTTTAAACTCTTGTAAAAAATGTAACGACTGTGTAAAGCAGTGTCAAATATGCAGCTCAGCGAGTCTGGCACAGGCTACACCTTGCCGCACCGACTTCAACTCTGACGCTGAATACCTGGCCGCTATCCAGAACCTGGAATCTCCACTGGGTGGAAACTACACTTGTGTATCAGCTGATGAAGAAGATCAGGTGTGCACCAGTGGTTTGTTCTTTAAACTTCGTCACCAGGAAGCCATTGACTCTAAAGAGGCAGAAGGTTTCGATTGTAACTAATACTACTTAACATTCCTTTAAAAAAACCCGAAAGCAAGCTTTCGGGTTTTTTTATGCCTTCACATTTTTTCTTGAATGCAAAACAACTTACGGTTATCTTCGTTTGTCTATTATAAAACAGGTCCAAAATGAAGAAGGTATATCTGCTGCTGGCAGCCCTTGTTTTGTCGGTTCATTTTTTGCTGGCACAGGACGATGATTTGCCTCCTCCTACCAGCAAGCCCAAAGAGCAGGCCGAAAAGGACAAGCTTCCTCCCGATGAGGAATTTCGGGGTTTTAAGTCAAAAAAGAAAATTGACCTCTCTAAGTTTATTATAGAACCGAATTTTGCCTTTTCGGTAGGTCAGGGCATGATAGACCTCGGCCTTTCGCCCTATGTAGGATACAAAGTATGGGAGCCTAAAAAACTAAAACCCAATGCCGGCAATCTTGGATTATTTGTAGGTGCAGGGTTTACATACCGTTACACAGGATTTCGAAATATAGAGTTCACCGATAACACAGGCTCACGCTATTATGCCAATGCTAACTGGCATACTTATGGCGGAGGCGTGTTTTTGCAATATAATATTTGGAAAGGCCTCTTTGCACGCGCTAAAATGGAGGTATTACATCGCTCGCTTGATGATTTCTATAATGGGGGTGTGGCCGTGCAAATTCAACCCAACAACAGTTACCGGGTAATCATTCCTAAAGTTGAGAAGACCATTCCTGCTTTATTGATTGGAGCTGGATACAACATTCTGCAAAGCAGAAATTTCTTTTTCCCTATTATGATTTCCTACAACGTGCTTCATCCGTTCACCTCTCCCGACCAACGGGCCTATTCACTTTATCGCACCGGATTAGTCGTTCAGCTTGGCTTCGTCAATATATTCTGAGCCACCTCCTCATTTTACAAATAAAAAAGGCGGAAAGAACACTTTCCGCCTCGCTAAAGAAGCCTGCAAGTTTTAGTTGGTAGACAATACGTTTTTATAAAAGTCACCAAAAATGGTGATTGGATTTTCTTCCTTCTCATCAATCTTCATAATTTTTTTGCCTTTCACTTTCTTCAATTGGGCAGATACTTTTGCATCTAAAGTTTCACCCACTACTAAAGCATCGGCAAACTCGAGCCCTGCTAAAGTAAGACTGGTGTTATCCCCCGCTTTGAAAAATTCGAGGTGTTTCTTAGTGATATCATCGCTGATAGCCAGTTTGGTGGTGAAGTCCGACTTCAAAGTTTCCTTAAAGTCATTTTTGAAAACATTGTAAACTGTTTTTGCGTTCGCAAACACAGGATCATCCTTATAGGTAGTTTTCAAATACATAGGAATCAGGGAGGTCATCCAGCCAAAGCAGTGAATGATATCCGGAGCCCAACCAAACTTGCGCACCGTTTCCAGAGCACCTTTGCAGAAGAAAATCATGCGGTCGCTGTTATCTTCAAAAAACTTGTTGTTCTCATCATGGAAGACCGTTTTGCGCTTAAAGAAGTCCTCATTATCTAAGAAGTAAACCTGCAAGCGGGCACCCGGAAGAGAGGCCACTTTAATAACGAGCGGAAAATCCTCATCATCAATAATCACATTTATACCGGACAAACGCACTACTTCGTGTAATCGGTGGCGCCTTTCGTTAATCACACCGTATTTAGGCATCAAAACACGAATTTCCATACCGGTTTCCAGCATGTGTTTGGGAAGTTCGTTCGCTATTTTGGCTGCTTCTGTAATGGCGAGATATGGATCCATTTCCTGTGTAATGACCAGGATTCTTTTGCGGTTAGGATTTTGGCTAGACTTGTTTTGAATAATACCCATGAGACGTGGTTTAATTAAAGAATGGAGTGCAAAGATAATATGAAATTTCTGAAAAACCCCAAACTTTTGTAGTCTTAAACCCATTTTAACCGCGCCTTATGCTGATTTTTGAATCGTCTAAAAAATTAAAAAAACACTTAAATACATTGAAAGCTAATGGATTGACCATTGGTTTTGTACCCACCATGGGTGCTTTGCACGATGGACATTTAAGTCTGATAAAAACATCTAAAAGGGCCTGTAAGGTGACCGTTTGCAGCATTTTTGTGAATCCAACCCAGTTCAACGACAAAAAAGATTTTGAGAAATACCCCAATACAATCGAAAACGATAAGAAACTATTAAAAAAGGTGGGGTGCGACATTCTTTTTGTCCCTTCTGTGCACGAAATGTACCCGAATGGTTTTGTGAATGGCACCCAAGTGGATTTTGGATTTTTGGCGCAAACGCTGGAAGGCGAACACCGTCCGGGACATTTTGATGGCATGGCGCAGATAGTTTACAAACTGCTGAAGGTAGTGGGGCCACACCAGTTGTTCATGGGTCTCAAAGATTATCAGCAACAGTTAATCGTATCGGAACTCATTCGCAAAAAAAGACTGGCTACCCGTTTGGTTGCGTTGGATACCAAACGCGAAAAAGATGGACTGGCCATGAGCTCGCGGAATGTTAGACTTGACAAAAAATCGAGAAAAACAGCCGTAGAAATTTCCAAAACGCTCAAATGGATAAAAAACAAAGTAGCCCGAAACAAAACAAAAGCAGTCTTAACACTCACCCAACAATTGGGCTTAGAGCGATTAAACGGATTTAAAGCATTTGAAGTAGAGTATCTGGAGATAAGAAATGCCAAAACGCTCCAAGCGCCTGCATCCGGCAGAGAAAAGCTAGTCGTTTTAATAGCGGCTAAAATCGGTGGCGTTCGCCTGATTGATAATATGCTGTTGAATTAAGATACGCGCGCGTTTCTGCGCAAATCTTTTAGAAAGTCGGAGGCAAAGATAAAGTCAAAAAGTTCGCCATCTGTTATTTCCATGATTTCTTCTTTGGTGCCTTCCCAGTATTTTAGCCCCTCGTGCAAGAAAACCACTTTGTCGCCAATCCCCATCACGCTGTTCATGTCGTGTGTATTGATAATAGTCGTCATTTTATATTCCTGAGTAAGTTCTCGAATGAGGTGATCAATCACAATAGCCGTTTTGGGGTCGAGACCGGAGTTTGGTTCATCGCAAAAAAGATATTTGGGATTCAGCACTATGGCACGGGCAATGCCTACCCGCTTTTTCATTCCACCGGATAGCTCACCAGGGTATTTCTTATTTGTGTTTACCAGGTTTACGCGGTTCAAACAAAAGTTGACCCGATCCACCTTTTCAGCCTCGGTCATATTGGTAAACATATCGAGCGGAAAGCGAACATTTTCTTCCACACTTAATGAATCGAAAAGAGCGGTGCCCTGAAACAACATTCCTATTTCTCGCCTTATATCCTTCCTATCATTAAAACTCATTTGTGTAATGCTTCTGCCATCGTATTCTATATCTCCTTCGTCAGGAGAGTACAAACCCACCATGCATTTTAAAGTAACCGTTTTACCCGATCCGGACTTTCCGATGATGAGGTTACACTTACCATCATCAAACACAGAACTGACGCCCTTCAATACCTGATGGTCGCCAAAATTTTTGCGTATGTTTTTGATTTCAATCAAAGCAGAATGAATGCGGTAATAAAGTTTACAACAATAATGACGATGCTGCTAATGACTACAGCCTGTGTGGACGCTCTTCCAATTTCCAAAGCACCACCGCTTACGGTGTATCCTTTGTAGCAAGAGATAGAAGAAATGATAAAGGCAAACAGAAAAGATTTAATCAGCATCACCACTACATCGTAACCGGCAAAATTATCCTGCAGACCGCGGATGTATTCAGAGGGGGTGAAGAATTTTCCCAGGATGCCAGCCATCATGCCTCCGCCAATGCCCAGAAATACAGCGAGTATAATAAGCATAGGGATAACGACCAGCGATGCCATAATTTTAGGTCCCACTAAGTATCCCTGCGTATTTACACCCATTATTTCGTAGGCATCAATCTGCTCCGATATTCGCATACTCCCCAGTTCTGAAGCGATGTTACTACCTACCTTTCCGGCCAAAAGTAGTGCTGATATAGTAGGCGCTAGTTCCAAAATCATTGATTTTCTGACAATGGAACCCATCCACCACATGGGTACTAAACTGAAACTGCGAAGCTGATACGAAAACTGAACAGCCGTAACAGCGCCAATGAATGTGGCGATGATAGCTATGATACTCAGGGAGCCAATGCCGATATCGTGCATTTGTCGAAACATCTCTTTCCAATACATCTGCGCTTTTTCGGGGCGCGCAAAGGTACCGCGAATCAGTATCAGATAATTGCCAAATCCGGTGAAGATGTTTCTCATAGTTGGATGCGCTAATATAGTTTTGGAATCAATAAACCGTACACAATCTCCAAATCAACCAAAACTTTTAATCCCTCCCGCGCGTTGCTGTGAAATGAAGAGATTGTTATTCTCTTTACCCTATAAAATTATCAGGTCTATGAACAAGAAGATTGTAATAAGTGGTGCCACCAAAGGAATTGGCAGAGCCATAGCTGAAAAATTTGCAATGAACGGATGGAGCGTAGCCACTTGCGCCAGAAACACCGATGAACTGGAGAAATTAAAGCAGCATCTGATAAAAACAGCGCCCGAAGCAGCAGTATTTATCACCGAAAAATGTGATGTAAGTAATACAGAACAGCTCCGTCAGTTTGCCCAAAAGATAAACAAAGAGTGGGGGGCTGTGGATGTGCTGGTAAATAATGCTGGTGTCTTTTTGCCCGGGCAAATAATGAACGAGGCCGATGGACAACTGGAGAAACTGATGGAAACGAATCTTTATAGCGCTTACCATTTGAGTCGTTTTTTATTGCCCGAGATGATAAAGAAGAGCGATGGACATATTTTCAATATAAGTTCGGTAGCCGGATTGCAGGCTTATCCCAACGGAGGCTCTTATTCCATTTCAAAATTTGCCATGATGGGCCTATCCAAAGCGCTGCGCGAAGAGTTGAAGCCTCACGGTATTCGCGTAACGGCTCTAATGCCCGGTGCCACTTTAACCGACTCGTGGAGCGGCACATCGCTCCCCGACAACCGATTTATGAAACCGGAAGATGTGGCGGATCTGGTATGGAGTATCCAGCAGCTATCTAAAAACACTGATGTGGAGGAAGTGTTACTTCGCCCACTGCTTGGTGATATTTAACCCCCTTATTCATTTTCGTTAACTATCGGCCACCTAGGCTCTACTTTTCACGTCTTTATTTTTGTAAGTTTAAATCGTGGTACACCCTTCACCATTCATAACGCATAGATTAAAAGACTATAGTCTTTTAATGATAGCATTCATGCTGGGGTGCAGCATAGCCAGTGCACAAGAATCTTCCAGTCTGCGATATACAGAAAACAAAGGGCAGTGGAATAACGACATTCTCTACCAAGCCGATTTGAGCAGCGGCAAGATTTATCTGGAACTCACCGGATTTGCCTTTCAAATATGGGATGGTGCAGCTTTGCATGAAGCAAAACACGGCCATGCGCAACAAGGGATTAATGCACATGCTCACCGTGTGACATTCGCCAGCGCACAACCTGCAGAGAAGACCAATGGACTATTGGCCGACAAAGCGTATAAAAACTACCTGATAGGAAACGATAAAAGCAAATGGAAAAGTAAAGTGCCTGCTTACAAAAAAGTAATTTATAGTCAGGTATGGCAAAATATAGATGTGGCTGTATATGGAGCCGGTGATGCATTTAAATACGACATCATTTTGCATACCGGTGCCGAGCCTGACGCCATAAAGCTAGTGTACAATGGAATTCAACATCCACATATTTCTCAAGGTGAGTTTCGCTATAAAACTTCACTGGGTGAGTTTAGAGAGATGAAGCCATATTGCTATCAAGAGATAAATGGGGATAGAAAAACCGTTGCCTGCCAATATCACTTTGACCCCAACGGCAATGTGCTAAGCTTTCAGTTTCCGAATGGCTATAACCACCAACATGATTTAGTGATAGACCCCACCCTCATTTTCTCTTCTTATACCGGCTCTACGGCCGACAACTTTGGGTTTACAGCCACTTATGATTCTATCGGTGATTTGTATGCAGGAGGTATAGTTTTTGGCCCCGGGTATCCCACCACGGTGGGTGCTTATCAGATCCCTTTTGGTGGAGGACAGATAGATATGAGCATTTCAAAATTCAGCAGTAATGGCGCTGCGTTAATGTATTCTACTTACATAGGAGGCTCTGATAATGAACAACCCAGCAGCCTGGTGGTAAACAGCCAAGGAGAATTGGTTATTCTGGGAACAACATCCTCCACAGATTTTCCGGTAACAGCGAATGCATTTGACAATTCTTTTGCCGGTGGGCCATTCATCAACTATCCGCAAAATGGACTTACTTACAACAACGGCAGCGATATCGTAGTAACCGTTTTAAATTCATCCGGAACCGGTTTATCCGGCTCTACCTTTGTGGGCGGAACGGGCAATGATGGCTTAAACGATGCCGTCAATCTGCATTACAATTATGGCGATCAGTTCAGAGGCGAGGTTATTGTTAATGCGCAGGATGAAATTTACGTTGCCAGTTCCACTCGTTCCAGTGACTTTCCGTTAGCCGGTAGTTCGTTTCAGTCTACGCTAAACGGAACCCATGATGCTTGCATATTTAAGTTAAACAGAGATTGCTCTCAACTGCTTACCAGCACCTACTTGGGCGGTAGTACGGCCGATGCGGCCTATGGAATTAAATTGGATAGCATCGGGCAGATCTATGTTACCGGAGGCACTTCCAGTATTGATTTCCCAACTACCGCAGGAGCTATTCACACCGGCTATCAAGGAGGCGTAACGGATGGGTATCTTGCAAAGTTTAGTGCCAATGGCGGCCTTCTCCTGAACGCCACTTATTTGGGAACTACCGCATACGACCAAAGTTTTTTTGTAGAAATTGATGATGATGGAGATGTGTATGTAACCGGACAATCGTTGGGAAGTTATCCGGTTACCGCAGGAGTTTACAACAACCCCGGGGGCAAGCAGTTTATTCACAAACTGAACAACGCATTTACCGCAACCCTCTATTCCACGGTATTTGGTTCAGGCTCTTCCACTACCAATATTTCACCGACTGCATTTCTGGTGGACATTTGCGAAAACGTATACGTATCGGGGTGGGGAGGAGATGTAAATCAGTTTGCTCCCAACCCATTTACACAAGGCTACACTACAGGGATGGCTCTAAGCAGTGATGCCTTGCAAGCTACCAGCGATGGAAGTGATTTTTATTACATCGTTTTGAACAAAAATGCGCAGAGTCTATTGTATGCTACTTATTTTGGCGGAAATGGAGTAAACGAACACGTAGACGGTGGGACCAGTCGTTTCGATAGAAATGGCATAGTGTATCAGGCGATGTGTGCCGGATGCGGAGGTTCGGACTTTACTCCTACTACTCCCGGAGTGTGGAGTAACACCAACAATAGCTTCAATTGCAATCTATTGGGCATGAAACTCGCCTTTGATTTATCGGGAACGTATGTAGATATAGATGCTTACCCAAGAGCCACCGGTTGTGTGCCACTCAACGTTCAGTTCAATAGCACTGTGAGCAATGCACAAAACATTATCTGGTATTTTGGGGATGGTTCTTTTTCCTTTCAGCAAAACCCACTCCATGTTTACACCGATACAGGCACCTACACGGTTATGTTGATCGGAATTGATTCCAATTCCTGCAACATTGCAGACACGGCCTATCTGGATGTATGGGTACGTGATGATTCACTTGTAGCTAATTTTCTTCCCAACCTTGAAGTAGATTGCGACAGCAATAAAGTATCGCTGCACACTTTTGCCTATAACACTACCTCCTACAACTGGAACATGGGGGACGGCACCGTTTACACCTCTGACTCCTTGATTCACTTCTACCAAAATCCGGGGGCTTATACCATCACGTTGATTATTACCGACACCACAAAGTGTAATCTGGCCGATACTTTTAGCACCCCTGTGTTTATACCGGCCTCCGTAGATGCATCTTTCAGCATTAGTAGTGCTGGCGGATGCGTTCCGCTGCCTGTCACATTTTCTGTGGCAGACAACGGCAGTTCCAGTTTTCTATGGAATTTTGGCGATGGCGGTGGCGCTATTCTTCCTACCATTACCCATACCTACCTCCAGGCTGGAACATTTACCGTATCGTTGATTGTGACTGACTCCTCGTCTTGCAACATCGCGGATACAGCTACCTCGGTTATCACGGTGATTGACTCCGTAGCCGATGCGACCATTCTCTTCACGCGAACATTCTTCGGTTGCGATTCTGTAATGGTAAATGTATGGAGCACCTATTCAGGCGAAGACAATGAGCTGTGGGATTTTGGTGATGGAACTACCTCAACCAATGATAGCGCCTCACACATTTATTCAATTGCAGGAACCTACACTATTACGCACATAATAACTGACCTACAACAAATTTGCCAACCGATTGATACAGAGCAGATTGTCATCAGCCTGCTGCCCTTAAACATCAGCGTAACGATACCTGACACGGGCGGGTGCCTCCCCTTCACAGCTAACTTCACGGGTAATTCTGCACTGGCTTCTACAGACTTTTATTGGTTTTTTGGAGATGGCGATTCTACCGATGGCGATTTTGTATCTCACACTTATACTACCACCGGCACCTTCCAGGTTAACATACTCGCCACCGACACCAATGCATGTGTTGGAGTTGATTCTTCATCGGCCATTATCACCGTTATAAATGACTCGGTGACGGCAGCCTTTCAATTGAATATTCTAAACGACTGCGATTCCAATCTGCTGATTGATTTAATTAATCAGAGTGTGAATGCGGTAAATTACACATGGGACTTTGGTGATGGAAGTTCTTCGACCAACTTTCAGGAAAGTCATGGCTACAACCTACCGGGCTCTTACACGGTACAATTAATCGCTGAAGACACGAATCGGTGTCACCCGAGGGATACCAGTGTCCAAATTGTAACCCTTTTACCAAATGCATCTGTCGGTTTCACAACAAATGATATTTGCCTGGGCGATGCTGTGCAGTTTACCAACACCAGCAATCCCTTGGCACAGTTCATCTGGATTTTTGGAGACAACAACACGTCCAACCAGTTTTCGCCCAGTCACCTCTACAGTAGTCCAGGAACTTATAGCATTACACTGATAATTACAGACAATAGCACTTGCGATGTAAATGATACTGCAGTGGGTCAGGTAACGGTCAACCAGCAACCCATCGCAGGCTTCAATTTAGCTAAAGACACCTTCATGTTTGAAACTCCTGTAACCTTCACAAACAACAGTATATTCTATTCGCAAGTAAACTGGAACTTTGGCGATGGCACTACCTCTGTGGAGGAAAACCCAACCCACATTTACAATACTATAGGCGCTAAAACAGTATGCATCATCGCCAGTAACACAGCCTGTGCAGATACTTTCTGTAGAGAAATCTTCATCCGATACATCGCCAATATTGGCGTTCCTAATGCATTCAGTCCCAATGGCGATGGGATAAATGATGTGGTAAAAATTGAGGGAAAAGGAATCGTAGAACTCACCTTCCGCATTTTTAATCGATGGGGTGAATTGGTTTTTGAAACCAACGACAAAAACATCGGTTGGGATGGTATTTATAAAGGTATACTGCAAGAGGTGGAAACCTATACCTACACTGCGGATGCAGTATTAATTAATGGCGATAACAAGTTTCTCAAAGGCAACATAACCTTGCTGCGATGAAAAGATTGGTTTCTGTTTTGCATTCTGTTATTTACAAGCAAAGGAATTGGCTTGTTGCACTTTTCATTTCCTCGTTTTTATCGAGTCTTCAATCGCAGGATATTCACTATAGCCAGTTTTTCACAACACCACTCGCTAATAATGCAGCACACACCGGCAACTTTAACGGCAATTATCGACTCGGATTTAATGCCAAGTTACAGTGGCCCGCACTGACCACAACCGGAACTTACACTTACCATACAGAAAGCCCGTATATCGATTTTTCTTTTGGCGAAAAGAAAATTAAAACGGGATGGATGGGCATTGGGCTCAATTTTTTAAATGATGAAGCCGGAGATGGCAGATTACGGTTTCAACGAATAGGACTTAGCTATGCCTACCATCAGGCATTAGATAAAGATCAACGCTATGTGTTAAGTGCAGGGGCAGGGGTTCATTATATTATCCGAAGCGTAGATTTTTCAAAATTCTACTTCAATAACCAGTGGATTGAAGATCAGGGATTTGATTTATCGCAAAGCAATTTTGAGCCCTTACAACGCGAGAGTTTCAGCATGGTTGATGTTAATGCCGGACTTCAATTTGCAGCACAAATCAACGACTTCGTGCGGCTGCAAGCAGGAGCATCTGTATTACACATTAATCGTCCTAAACAAAGTTTTTTGGGCACTTCAGAACGGTTAGGGTTGCGCTATCAAGCTCAAGCAGGAGTGCTCTATTACATCAACGAAAGACTCAGCGTTATGCTGGACCTTTATTACACGTTTGAAAAACGGGCCTCACAATTTCAATTAGCATCGCTGGTGGGTTATGGGATAATGAATAAACGTTCGTCTGTGGCAAGCCATGTATTGTTGGCCGGTTTGAGCTACCGGGTTAAAGATGCACTGGCCCCTATGGTAGGGTATCAATTTAAGTCTAACCGGATTATACTGAGCTACGACATTACATTATCCAAACTAAGCCAAGGCAATCGCTTGAATGGCGGCCCGGAGATTTCGCTGGTGCATGTGGGAAAATGGAGCAGAGAATTCAATGGCAAAAAAGTCTTTTGCCCAAAGTTCTGATAGCCATCAAACAAGGTCCATATTAGTACGGGATGGCTTCATCTACGAAGTACATTTTTAGTTTGCCTTTGTTTTTGGCCTCTACCTCGCCCCGATAGGTGCAGTTGAATTTATCTTTTATCAGCTCATAAGTGGTTTCGCTGATATTAATTTTGCCGGCCTCTCCATGTTGCTCCATTCTGGAAGCAGTGTTTACCGTGTCGCCCCAGATATCGTAGGCAAATTTCTTTACTCCAACGATGCCCGCTACCACCGGTCCGGTGTGCACACCAATGCGTACCTCAAATGACCTGTCGGGGTTTTCTAAGCGCTCTACCTTCATGAAGTTTTCAATATCAATAGCCGCATTGATAACATCCCAGGGATTGGAAATATTTTCGCGCGGCAAGCCACCCACCGCCATATAAGCATCGCCAATCGTTTTAATCTTTTCGAGATTATGGCGCTCTGTAATGGCATCAAATGCCCGGTAATAACGATTGATCAGCGTTACCAATTCCCCCGGAGTTAATCGCTGGGCCATGATGGAAAAATCTTTAAAGTCGGTAAACAATACCGTCACTAAATTAAAATGGCGGGCGTCTACGTATCCTTTCTGCTTAAGCTCGGTGGCGGCATCTTCGGGCAAAATGTTCAAGAGCAAATCATCTGATTTTTTCTTCTCCTCCGCTATGGCTTTGTTTTTTAAACGCAGTTCCTCAAAGGCCTCTTCTTTTGTATTTTCAAAAATGAGTGCCAATAAAAAAATCATGAGCACAATACCACTGATAGAGGATATATTAAAATGATAAATGTATTGAGCAGAAATCTGGTTCTCAAAATCGTATCCATTAATTTTCATGACCCCCAGCACCACTACAATCATGTAGCAGACAAAGGTCCAGAAGTAAGCACTGAATTTATTGCCCAGCAACAAAGAGGCAATAGGCAGGACAATATACCACACCATGGTACCGGACTCAAAACCTCCGGTGTAAAAAACCGTAACCGTCAACCCTATGCAGCCAAAAAGAATGAAAAGATTGGCTGAAGAAATGATGCCCAATCCATAGCGAAAGAAGAACGGCAGCAATGCCAACATAATGGTATTATGAATCATGCCATACATGGGCATGGTCATATTGAAGTAGACAGAGACTAAAAAATAGAAGAACGAAAAGACAGCGGTCATGAAGCATGCGCTTACCAGAAAACGGGCTTTCCTAAAGGACTCCTCCGTCTGCCGATAAGCTTCCGGAATAAAGTAATGAATCAACTGTTTTATCATCTGCTATATTTTAGCTACAACCATCAAAGCAATAACACAGGCCAACAACATTACTATTCCTTCCAGCATTCCATAAAACACTGCGTATTTAACAGGCCGATTCATACATCGTAACTGAAAAAACGGAACAGTAAACATCAATAAACCCTCGGCAATGTAGATATAGATGGGAACGTCACCAATCATTTTCGCATTTTGATACCACCACCATCCACCATGGATGGCCCAATTTTCGTACAGCGGAATTAAAATAGCGCTAAACAAAATCATGAGCAGACCATCTTTCCAGGGGCCTAGTTTACCATCTATCAACCAGCTGATATACCCAATTTGAATGAGCACCACAGCCCAACTGAATGGCATGTATGCAGGCGAACACCACAAGGTAGGCTCCGGCTGCGGATACACCAATGTTTTGGTGATGTCTACCAGATAGGCATCCGCTATCAGTTCCATTAAACCCGCTGCCAATCCAAATACAATCAGTCTTTTAAAAATTTCATCGCGGGTAATGAGCCAATAGCAAACATAGACAGCAAACATCCCATAGCCCCAAATAGAAGCCGTAATCCATCCGCCCTTGAAAGTGGAAAAGAACACCAGCCCTAAAATGGCTACTGCCATAGCTGTGAAAGCAAATTTGTTGCGCACCGAAATTTCAGGAAACAGTTTGTTCAAAGGTGCCAAAACAAAAGAGAGCAGAGCCTGCGCAAAATACAAGAGCATGTAGGATCCTCCCCACAGCAGCATGAAACCCTTCAGCCACCAAGGGGTAGTGTGCGAATAGGGCAAGCCTTTTTCAAATCGTTTTTCATCATACCACTTTAAGGGTTTGAAGAACCACGGTTCCTGCAGCGGATAAATACTGGCATAATCAGACTTATTGCCATCTGCATCTATGATACAGTTTACAGCTCGCCTTGCCGCTTCATTGGCTCCTTCCATAGTAGCCAGGTCTGTGTTGGTGCGTACATAATCGCTGGCCAAAAACATATTAGGAATATCAACCGAAGCATTCGGGCGAAGGTCCCAGCTGTTGACGGTGTTTACAAGCAAGGGCTCTTTGTCCTCTTCCTGATGTTTTTCGGGTACCCAGCGTATATCTCTGTCGAGATACCAATGTTCGATCATATCTTTGCGAATCACCACTTGCCCATTTACGTTCAAACTGCTCTCCATTTGTTGCCATACATAATCCTTGACTGTTTCGGCATCGCAATCTTCGGCCAGCACACCGTTATACCTGGTCGTTAACCAATCTGAAATATCTACCGACAAAACTCCTTTTACCTTTCCATTAAACCGCTTTTCTAAATCATAATCTTTCCAAAACTGAACCTGCGAAATGGCCGTAACCGCCCATTCGCTATCACTAAAAATAATGTGCCCGTTATTAATGCTTACATCCTCGTTGAGATAAAATTGAATACCATTCATCCAACTGGTGCTGGGGGCCAACTGCTGGATATACCGCATGCAAGGGTCTTCCTTTACCATCTCCTCATTAATCAAAGCGGCCATGCGCTCCACCGGAACCGCAAACAGATAATAGTCTCCTCTCACCTCTTCCACCTTGTTGTCGTGTGCTACCGAAACGCTTTCAATTTTTCCGTTGCGCATTTGAATATGCTGCGCTTTGTGGTGGTGAAAATACTTGACCCCCTTGCTCAATAAATAATCTTTCCAGGGGTTAAGCCATACCTCGTTGGTGGGCCCATTGAGCACTCGGTCTGTATTTACAAACGGCTGAGCCATGTTAAATATCAACTGTAAAAAGATGTCGCCCCCTGTTTTGGTGGAAGCGCTTTGCGCCTGAGCCGCTACGAGTGTACGGGTAAGCCCTTCTACCAGAAGATGCTGATAAGCCACGCTGAACTTATCGGCCTCCAGGTATTCCCACCAACCTATTTTTTCGTAATCGTTGGAGCGCCTCTTTTTGCAACTAGTCATCAATTGCCATGTTTTCAGCGCAAAAAATTCTTCCTCTTCATGCGTAAGGCCGGTGTCGGCACCTCCGGTTAAATCTTTAATGAGTAATTTAATATCGGCCACACTTTTGGGGAAACTGGCGGTGGTTACAATGGGCGACTTGCCGTTGCGGGCAATCATGATGCGCGAAGTAGGTGTCAGGTTTCCATAGCAGCCCTCACTCTGCCATTTTCCGTTTTTATCTTTAAACGGAGTACGCCTCATAGTATCGGTAATGTGTTTGTAAAACCCCGGGAAAAACCGGAAACCATGCTCTCCGGGCAAATACAAATCCGGGTTTTGCAAATTGGTACCGGGCACATTGACACTCCGGGCCTTGCCCCCTACATATTCTCTTTGGCGTTCGTACACTTCTACTTCAAAACCACGCTCAATCAGCTCGTGTGCTGCGCTCATTCCGGCAACACCTCCTCCAAGAATTATAACTTTTGCCATAGTCTAGTTTTAAGCAATATAAGAATTTAGCCAGGTTACCTAAAAAAATCAGGGGCAGAAGAATGACCTTCTGCCCCTGGTGTAATGGAAGTGTAAACTGCTTTAATTCCGCACTTTCAACTTTTGACCAATGGCCAAATCAGTAGTTGCCATGTTGTTGATGCGCTTTAAATCTTCGAGCGGTATGTTGTAAATTTTGGAGAGATGATACATCGTTTGCTGCTTCTGCACCAAATGATAGCCCGTGGACGACACGATATATTTCACCCCGTTGGGACCAACACTTTCGTTTTCCGCAGCCGGCATAGATGGAATTTTGGCTGGAGTTACTTTTGCCTTGGCTACCGCATTTTGCTCGCTGGCCACTTTCGCTTTCAGCGCTGCTGCTTTGCGCTCCTCTTCCTGCTTAGCCAGTTCCAGCGCCTTCGCTTTCTGTTGCAGAGCCGCGGCTTCCTTAGCCAAACGCTCCTCTTCCGCTCTGGCTAACTTTAGTTGCTCTTCCTCCGCTTTGGCTTCGGCTGCTTTTTGTTGTTCCCATTTTTGTTGTTCAATTTTTGCCTGCTCCAAGGCTTTGGCATTAGAAGCCTCCACTTCTTCGCGTATCTTTTTAATCATCTCTTCCTTGGCAGAAGTTGGTTTTGCCGTGGATTCGGCACGCTCTTGCGGCTTCACTACCGGTTTTGCCTGGGCTATTTCCTCCGCAGTCAGCTCGCGAATGGCAACCACCTGGCCGGGCTTCAACTCAATGTTATCGTAGGTCATGCTGTTGATGGCCATAAACTGCTTGGTAGTGATGCCGTAGTGAACCGGAATGGAATAAATGGTTTCTCCGTATTCTACGGTGTGACGCAGAAATTGCTGCGCCTGGGTGCTGATGCTAAGCAACACAAAGGATGCTGTAGCCGCTATGAAAGCAAATAGCTTATTCATATACTTTGTTTTAATAAAAAATAATTCCTCGGTTCTACCTCCGCAGAACGCGAGATGTAGTAACGAACTTTTACGGAGGCGCACTCAAAAGGTTTCAGTTTCCGGTTTTGGCCGGGTGCTCCGCTATAAAAAAAGCGCCCGGTTTCCGATGAGAAACCAGGCGCTTGAAAACCTTTATTTAAACTTTTTACTGTGCGGTCTTTTGTTCTTTGCAGCACTTTGCCGGTTTTTGGCAAGTGGGAGCACCGGCTCCCTCAGCACAACATTTTTTACCGGAGGCTTTACAAAGGGCCATGCATTCGTCTTTGGCTAATATGCAACGGCCGCGCTCTTTGCACATAGCATCGCATTTTTCTTTTCCCATCATTCCTTCGCACACGGCTTTGTCCATCACCACGCTATCACCTTCCATTTTGCAACCTCCCGCCTGGCAGTGCGAACCTTCGGCTGCCGAGCAACCGGCCTTGGCAGCACCATGGCACATGCCTCCGCCCTCTCCCATTTCTTTAATAATCACCTCGCGCTCCACCGAACATTTTTGAGCGGAGCTGCATTTTTTGCCGCAACAGCCCAGTGTTTTATAGCCGGAATAACCCAAACTCACCAAAGACAATACAATAACCAACCAGGATAAAGCTTCGAATAAGCCGCCCAGAAATTCGCGCTTCACTTTAACCAATAAGTAAACTCCGGCCGCAAAAGCCAATACAGATAATGGAATAGCAATCATGTGGTATAAATTTTTGCGTAAAGATAATTTTTTGTCATATGCACAGGGACTTTACATTCGCGGCTTTCCAAGGCGGCACAAAACCGCAGGGAGGAATCAATTGTTATAGCTGAACAAACCGCATACGATGCATAAACTGAATCTGGAAGAAGAAAAAAAGAAGTTTCGTTTTAAGATGAAACTGGACATTCGCTGGAGCGATATGGATGAAATGCGGCACGTGAATAATGCCGTTTATCTCACCTATTTTGAGCAGGCCCGGGTCTATTATTTCCACGAAGCCTGCCAGTGGAACTGGAAAGAAATAGGCGCTATACTGGCCAATGCGCATGTGGATTATCTGAAACCCGTAGTGTTTCCTAACCCCACCTATGTTTATGTGCGGGTAAGCAAACTGGGCAACAAAAGTTTTGAAACCAGTTATATGATTACCAGCATCGTTAACGGAGAAGAGCAACTCACCACCACCGGCTATGCCACCATGGTGCTTTTCGATTACCACACCAATGCCAGCGTGGCCATGCCGGAATATTTAAAAGAACGGCTTAAAAATTACGAACCGGAAAAGCTATAACATCCTATGCTCATTCGCATTAATCCTTACAGCATTGATGACCGGCTGATATGGCAAGTGGTTAACTGCCTGAAACGCGGAGGAGTTATCATTTACCCCACCGATACGGTTTATACGCTGGGCTGCGACCTGACGCACCGCGAAGCCTATGAAAAAGTGTGCCGTATCAAAGACATTAAACCCAACAAAGCCAATTTCTCCATTGTGTGTTTTGATTTAAGCCACATTACCGACTTTACCACCAATGTGCCCACGCCCGTTTACAAAATGATGAAACGCAACCTGCCGGGCCCCTACACCTTTATCTTAAACGGCAACCATAACCTGACTAAAATCTACGGATACAATAAAAAGACCGTGGGGATTCGGGTGCCCGACAACACCATTGCCCGGGCGATTGTAGATGAATTAGGCGCTCCCATTTTATCGGCCTCCATCAAAAACGAGGACAGCATCCTGGAATACATTACCGATGCGCAGGAAATTTATGAGGCGTACGAAAACCTGGTAGACATTGTAATCGATGGCGGACCCGGAGGAAATGTGCCCTCTACTATTATTGACTATACCGGCCCCGAACCCATTCTGGTGCGCGAGGGAGCCGGCAGTTTTACGCTTTAACTCTTAAATACAAATAAAAATGAACGCAACCTTCAAACTGGTGCTGGGCACCCTTAGCCTCCTTACTCTACTATCGTTTAAAGCAGGTGAGGTAAAATATAAAGCCATGGCCGAACAGTCGACTATCCATTGGCTGGGCAAAAAAACCACCGGACAACATGAAGGGAACGTAAACCTGAAATCGGGGACACTCGCCTTGAACGGAAAAGACTTTGTGAGCGGTGAGTTTATCATCGATATGACATCCATTACCTGCACCGACATCAAAGAAGCAGAAGATGCCCAGCACCTGGTGGACCACTTAAAGAACGAAGATTTCTTTAACACGGCCAGCTTTCCGGAATCGCTCATCCGCATTAAAAAGATGGTACCCGGCCCGGCTGCTGCCAATACCTACACAGCCACCGCAGACCTTACTATCAAGGGCATTAAAAACGAAATTCAATTTCCGGTGAAGCTGGAAACGAATGGCACCGGGGCCACCGCCACAGCCGATATTGTGATTGACCGCACCAAATGGAATGTGGTGTATAAATCAAAAACCGTATTCAGCACGCTGGGCGACAAGTTTATTTATGACGATATGTATTTGACCGTTAAAATTGCCTTACAGCCATAAATATTCCCGCTGCCCATACGCAACCCTGGCGTTTGGCGTTTACTCTTATTATTGCACGAATGATTAAGGCATTGAGGCTGCTGACCGTTTATTTCTTACTGATTATCTCTTGTTATGCTGTAAAAGCTCAGACCATTCTGCCGCCCGATCTGCAATGCGTAACCAACGACAATAACGGGGTAGACATTACACTGAACTGGACCAACCCTCCGGCCAATGGCTGCGGTGCGTTTGTTCAATATACCATTTTTGCATCGTCCACCGGCCCGGCAGGCCCCTACAACGCCATTGCCGTAACCGGCCAGGCCACCAACTCGTTTACCCTCACCGGCTACCAAACCCTCTCCAACAATTGGTGGTTCTATATGGAAGCACAATACAATTGCCCCGGGGCTACCGTGCTGCAGAGCGATACGGTGAAAAACGGAAATCCGGCAGCGCCCCAGATTGTGAATGTGGATGTAACGGCCGGGGGAGTGGTTTTCAACTGGCTGCCTTCTACCTCGCCCCAAACACAGGGATACATTATTTACTATTACCTGCCCAATGGCAACGGGTTGGCGTTTGATACCGTGTATGGCTATAACACCACCACCTATACCGATATTCAGGGCGACCCCAACACCACCTCGCTGGTGTATACGGTATCGGCCTTTGACAGCTGCTGGAAAGAGAGCCTCTTCAGCGACCTGCCGCACAATACCATACTGGCCAATGTGACCTCCACCGCCTGCGAAAACGAAGTGAACGTAACCTGGAACCGGTACCACAACTTTGCCGATAATGTGTTGGAGTATCGTATTTTATCAAGCATCAACGGAGGCCCATTTCAGGTAGTGGGCGTGGCCGACAGCACTACGTTTAACTATGCCTATTCGGGCTTTAATGATGGCGATTCGCTCTGCATAATCGTACGAGCGGTGAGCGCTGCCGACACCAATGTGGTTTCCAACAGCAATCAGGTGTGCCTGAAAGCCAGCATTGTGCAGGCCCCCAAATTCAATTTCATTATTAATGCCACCGTGGATTTGGACAATCACATCAACATGACCTGGATGAACGATTCGCTGGCGGAGCTCATCTTTTACCGGATAGACCGCAGCGTAAACAATGTATCGTTCGACCCGGCCACACAAATTCCCGCTCCTTCTCCGGTAAATACCTTTGAATCGTTTATTGACAGCGACCGGGTCAACACGCTGCCCCAGAAGAACTCGTACTACTATCAGGTAACCACGTTTGACAGTTGCCAGAACCAATATGTATCTCCGTATGTGAGAACCATTCTGCTTAAAGGTGAATTGTTTGATTACTACGTGGCGCATCTGGATTGGAATGGTTTTGAACTGGAACATGCCACCGTTCTTCGGCAGAATTTGTATCGCGACATGGGTAATGGGTACCAATTGATACAAACGTTTAACGATGGGGTGACGGAATACAGCGACTCTTTACAGCAGTTTCTATCGGAGCGGGGTATTTTCTGCTACCGCATAGAGTCGGTATATGATTTGAATTTGCCCAATGGCTTTCGCGACACGCTGTCGAGCTTCAGCAATGTGCAGTGCATTATTCACCGGCCTATTATTTATATCCCCAATGCCTTTGCCCCCAACGGCCTGAACACCGTATTTAAACCCACCATTATTTATGGCGAGCCCAAGGGCTATTCGATGATTATCTTTAACCGCTGGGGCGGCAAGGTGTTTGAAAGCACCGACCCCAACACCGGCTGGGATGGTGACGACCACGGCAAACCCGCACCGCAAGGAGGCTATGGCTACCTGATACAGTTTTCGGCCAATGATGGCGTAAAGGTAGAGCGCAAAGGCATGGTGCTGCTGGTGCGCTAAATAATCCCCCTGGCCTTGCGCAGCCGGGCAGCACAAATACGATTCGCGCGCGCTCCAAAAAGTTTTAAGAAAAATTTACCGGATGGCAGATGCCTCACCCGCCCGAGTTTTTCTGCAGGCAGGCCAATTCGGAAAAGAAATTACAGAAGTAGTGTAGCCCTGTATAGACACTGAATGCCATTCGGCAGGCTCTGCGCTGCCATTTTCTTCTCTTGCAGCATATTTATCTTCTCTTGAAGCAGATACATCTTCTCTTGAAGCAGATGTTTCTTCTCTTGCGGCATATTTATCTTCTCTTACGGCAGATGTTTCTTCTCTTACGGCAGATTTTTCTTCTCTTGTGGCAGATGTTTCTTCTCTTATGGCATATTTATCTTCTCTTACGGCATATTTTTCTTCTCTTGTGGCAGATTCAAAGGCTTGTAAGGTTACAAAACAGGCAAAAAGTCTAATGCAATAGACAGTAGGATTCGCACAATCAATGTTTGAAGGGACACCATCGGCTGTTCGGGCGATGCCATAGCAAATGGTGATAGGAAAATCTGGATAAAAGATGTTCGGGGTCTGTTAGAGGGTTAAAAAAGCCTTTGCCATACTACATCAAACGGCAAATGCAGTTGGGTTATTGATGGTGGGAGGGGCAAAAGGGCAGCATTGCGTTCAACAATCCTTTGGCAGAGGGCATCTTTTCAGCCATTACATCGCTTGTCGGTTTGGGCTTTCTCAAATAGCACCATTAAATAAGTAAGTAATGTAGCCGTGGCTACTGCCACTTGTATTTGCGCAGGTAACGGTGCTTATGATCCACCGTTATTTTAATGGCATAAAGGCCCACAATGTGAAAGTCGATGGTGCTTACGGTGATGGTTTCGTGCCCTTGATACACAAATACTTTTTCCATAAACACGGTTTCGTGCCGCTCGTTCACAATCTGAATTTTGACCACATGCTCGGTGGTGTCAGTACCTTGAAATCAAAATAGAGGAAATCGTGAAAAGGTTCGGGGCCAACTTTGAGCAGTTCCACAGCGGGCTCCGGGCGGTGGGTGCTATCGGCTACCATAGCGGTGGAAAGCAAGCCGCTGAAGAGGAACAAGACGAGAAAAAACAAATTCTTTTTCATAAGCACTTTCTAATGAAACATGCGAAAGGGATTTATGTTTGAACCTTGTAATAAATACGAGCTATGTTAAATGATACTGCGCGCAAATGGATAGGGCTTTGGCTGCTGGCGGGCTGCCTGATGGTGTTTTTTCAGGTGATAGTAGGCGGAGTTACCCGCCTCACCGAGTCGGGGCTCAGCATTACCGAATGGAAACCCGTAAAGGGCATAGTGCCCCCGCTGAACGAAGCGGAATGGCAGGCCGAGTTTGCGCTTTACCAACAGGTAACGCAGTTTAAAACCCTCAACCAAACCATGACGCTGCAGGAGTTTAAGTGGATTTATTTTTGGGAATACTTTCATCGGTTCTGGGCGCGCTTTATGGGTTTTGTATTCATTATCCCCTTCTCCTTTTTTCTGTATAAAAAATGGTTTACCCGCGACCTGATGCTGAAAACCATCCCCCTGTTTGTGTGGGGCGGGGTGATTGGCATTTATGGCTGGATTATGGTGAGCAACGGGCTCAAAGGCATGTATGTGCCGCCCATTCATTTGAGCATTCACCTGGTATTGGCCCTCAGTTTGTTTGCCTATCTGGTGTGGTTAACCACTTATGTGTTTAGAAGCAATGCAGCCTTTGCAGTGAAGGAAAGTGTGTATTTAAAAAGGGTGCTCAGCCTGATTGTGGGCTTGCTGATGGTGCAGTTGTTTTTGGGGGGCATAGTGTCGGGCATGAAGGCGGGCCTGGCCGCCAATACCTGGCCCGATATCAATGGAGAATGGATACCCGCTGTGATGTGGACAGAGCAGCCCAACATGGCCGGCTTCACCGCCTACAACGCGCAGGATTACTGGGGCCGGATTCTGATTCAGTTCCTGCACCGCAGCACGGCTTATGTGCTGGTGGCCCTAGTCCTTTTCTTTTTTGTGAAAGCCATAGGCATGAGCGATGACCGCGTAGTGAAAAACAGTGTGCGGCTGTTGCCGGTATCGGTGTTGCTGCAGGCCGTGATAGGTATAGTAACGGTGATGAACTGCACGGGGCACATACCGGTTTTTTATGGTGTGCTGCATCAGGCAGGGGCCATGGTCTTGATTGCCAATTCTGTTTTTATACTTTTCCATTTGCGGAGTAACCCGACTACCGCTTCGGTATGAAAGAAAAACTAGCCTCTTTCCGGTCCATCTTTACAGCTGCAGTAATAGTGGCAGCACTTGGCTACTTTGTAGATATCTACGACCTGCTGCTCTTCAGCGTAATCTGGAAACCGAGCTTACGCGATATAGGGGTGCCGGCCGAGCAGTTGGTAGCCACCGGAGAAATGCTGATTAACACACAAATGACCGGGCTGCTGCTGGGGGGCATTTTGTGGGGTGTAATGGGCGACAAGCGCGGCCGGCTTTCGGTGTTGTTTGGTTCCATCATCACTTATTCTTTAGCCAATATCATGAACGGCTTTGCCAACGAAGTGTGGCATTATGCACTGCTTCGGTTTGTGGCCGGCATCGGCCTGGCGGGCGAGCTGGGGGCCGGCATTACGCTGGTGGCCGAATCGCTGCCCAAAGAAAAACGCGGATGGGGCACCATGCTGGTGGCGGCTGTGGGCGTGTCGGGGGCGGTGTTTGCGGGCATGATGTGGCGGGTGCTAAGCGATAATGGTGCCGATATATCGGCCTGGCGCACCTGCTATTTTATTGGCGGGGCCTTGGGTTTGGCCTTGCTGATACTCCGGATTGGGGTGTATGAATCGGGCATGTTTACGCAATTGGTGGAGCAGCATGTAGACCGGGGGAATTTCTTTAAACTGTTCAACAACAAAGAGCGCTTTTTAAAATACCTGCGCTGTGTATTAGTGGGCTTTCCCACCTGGTTTACCATCGGCATATTGGTAACGTTTTGCCAGAGCTTTGCCGAACAACTTGGCGTGGTGGGTACGGTGGAATCGGGCATTGCCATTATGTATGCCTATTCGGGTATTACGCTGGGCGATTTTGCCTCGGGTTTTCTGAGTCAGGTATTGCACAGCCGCAAAAAAGCGCTGTATGTTTTTCTGGGAATTACAGGAGTGGGTTTTGTCCTCTACTTCAATGCACAGGGTATTTCGGCTGCTGCCTTTTATGGCATTATTACTTTGCTGGGTTTTGGCACCGGTTTCTGGGCCATTGTGGTCACCAATGCGGCCGAACAGTTTGGCACCAACCTCCGCAACACCGTGGCCACCACCGTTCCAAATTTTATCCGGGGTTCCCTGCCTATTTTAATTTTTAGCTACAAGGGTTTGCAGTCGCACTTCAGTCAGTTGCATAGTGCGGCTATTGTGGCAGCTTTCTGCATTGTAGTACCCATGATAGCCGCTTACTACTCCGAAGAAACCTACGGCAAAGACCTGGACTATATAGAATAGTCCGCCTCCGCAGAACGCTATAAGAAAGGCGTTTTTACAACGATAGCCTTTACCGGCTGGTTACGGATATCTACAAAAATCTCGGAGCCCACCGCGCTGAATTCTGTTTTTACATACGCCATGCCGATGGCTTTGCCTAAGGTGGGCGATTGTGTGCCGGAAGTAACCACTCCTATCTCATTGCCTGCAGCATCCTTCACCTTGAAGTGTTGACGGGGTATCTTTCCTTTTTCGGGAATCTCAAAGCCCACCAGTTTTTTCTTAGGGCCATTCTCTTTGATGGACTGGTGGTAATCGCTCATCACAAACTTCTTGGTGAACTTGGTAATCCAACCCAGGCCGGCTTCAATGGGCGAAGTAGTGTCGTCAATATCGTGTCCGTAGAGGCAAAATGCTTTTTCCAATCGCAGGGTATCGCGGCAAGCCAAACCACAAGGCACAATACCAAACTCTTTGCCTGCCTCAAAAATGGCATCCCACATGGCGCGGGCGTCTTTGTTCCATACATAAATCTCGAAACCGCCTGCTCCGGTGTAGCCGGTGTTGGAAATAATCACATCGTCTATGCCGGCCATTTTACCGGCTGCATAAGCATAATAAGGAATGTCCGACAGGTTAATGTCCGTCAGCTTTTGTAATGTTTTCAGCGCCTGAGGACCCTGCACTGCCAGCAGGCTCATCTCATCACTCATATTGGTCATCTCTACCCCAAACGTGTTGTGCTGCTTAATCCAGTTCCAGTCTTTTTCAATGTTGGAGGCGTTCACCACCAGGTAGTATTCGTTTTGATTCCAGCGATACACCAGCAGGTCATCCACAATGCCGCCCTGGTCGTTGGGCATGCAGGAATATTGCACTTTACCATCCGCCAGCTTAGAAGCATCGTTGGTAGTAACCAACTGAATAAGGTCTAAGGCTTTGTCGCCCTTGAGCATAAACTCGCCCATGTGGCTCACATCAAAAACACCCACACTGTTTCGCACGGCTCGGTGCTCTTCGTTAATACCGGAGTAAACAATAGGCATATTGTATCCCGCAAACTCAGCCATTTTGGCCCCTAGCGAAATGTGTAATGAAGTGAGAACTGTTTCTTTCATGTGATTTGATTTAGTAGAAGTCGCGAATGTATACGAGTTAATGATATCCTGCATTGGCATTATGCACGATGGCTCCCTTGCGCGTGGACGTTCCATTTGTGATAACTTTTTACATTCACGACTTTATTCCGGTAAATGGCAAATTCAGTATTGGGCAATGAGGGCGAATGGACCGAAGTTATAAGTCCCAAAAAAGGTCTTCTTGATATAAATCTCGCAGAACTGTGGCGCTATCGCGACCTGATAATGCTTTTTGTAAAACGCGATTTTGTATCGGTTTACAAGCAGACCATTCTGGGTCCGATCTGGCTGGTGATACAGCCCGTTTTTACCACACTGATTTTTATGGTGGTGTTTACCAAAGTGGCTCGGATTTCCACCAATAATATTCATCCTGTCCTGTTTTACCTCTCCGGCATTACCCTTTGGAACTACTTCTCCGATTGTTTCAATAAGACCTCCAACACTTTTGTATCCAACGCCAGCATTTTCGGCAAGGTTTACTTCCCCAGATTGGTATCACCCGTTTCCATTGTTATTTCCAACCTGATTAAACTGGGAATACAGACTGTGCTGTTTGTGGGTATTTGGGCTTACCTGGTGGCTACTGGTGCTACAGGTCTCCATCAATTCTTCTATCCTGTTAGTACCCTACTTAGTGGTGTTGATGGCCATTATGGGTTTAGGCTTAGGTATTATTTTTTCGTCTTTAACCACCAAATACCGCGACTTAACTTTTCTGCTGCAATTCGGCATTCAGTTACTGATGTATGCCACCCCGGTTATCTATCCGCTGAGTTATACTACCGGCAAGCTGCATACCATTATCGCCCTCAATCCACTCACCCCTATTATTGAAACCATGCGCTATGCTTTTTTCAATGTCGGCTATCTGGATGTATCCGGGTTAGTTTATACGACCGTTTTTAGCGTAGTTGTGTTGGCTGTTGGTATCGTCATTTTTAATCAGGTAGAAAAAAGCTTTATGGATACCGTTTAGTTTCAGATTATGGATGTAATCAAAGTAGAGAACCTTTATAAGCAGTATCGTTTGGGTCAGGTGAGCACCGGAACTATCTCGCATGACCTGAACCGATGGTGGTACAAAGTGCGTGGCAAGGAAGACCCCTACGAAAAGATAACGGAGGTAAATAACCGAACTCAAAAAACATCCGGTGAGTATGTTTGGGCGCTGGAAGATGTTAATTTCTCAGTAGAAAAAGGCGAGGTGCTTGGCATTATCGGTAAAAATGGAGCCGGCAAATCAACCTTGCTGAAAATTCTCTCTAAAGTAACCGGACCCACCAAGGGCGACATCAAAGTAAGAGGTAGAATAGCATCGCCACTGGAAGTGGGCACCGGATTTCACCCGGAACTGACCGGAAGGGAGAACGTATTTCTGAATGGTGCCATTTTGGGTATGCAGAAATCAGAAATCAAAGCAAAGTTTGACGAAATTGTAGCCTTTAGCGGAGTAGAGAAATACATTGACACGCCTGTGAAGCGATACTCTTCGGGGATGTATGTGCGGCTGGCATTTGCAGTGGCAGCGCACCTGGAGCCTGAAATATTGATTATTGATGAAGTATTGGCAGTGGGTGATGCGGAATTTCAAAAGAAGTGTTTGGGGAAAATGAAAGACGTGAGCGGGCAGGGACGAACGGTTCTGTTCGTAAGCCATAACATGACGGCCGTGAATGCGCTTTGCAACAAGGCCATTTTACTCAAGCATGGCAAGATAATTTCCACCGGAAGAACGCATGATGTAGTCAATGAATACATCAAGATTAACAGCGACAACATCCGGCAAAACATACAGTTTGAAAATAAAGAAACGGCCCTGGGCAATGATTTGATTAAGATTAAACAGGTGTCGGTATCGCCCGATGAAATAGATTTGGAAGATGACATCTCGGTGCTGTTTGAGTTTTGGAATATGTTGCCCAATCAACAGATAACTTTATGCTTTGACTTGGTCAATATCAGAGAGCAAACCGTGTTTAGTACGGCCACCAGCCTTTTCGTATCCCCCAACGAACTGTTTAAAGCGAAGTGCACCATTCCGGGAAATTTCCTCAACGATGATATTTACAGCATTACCGTCTATTTTATAGATGAAGAACGCAGGCCGGTGTTCTCCAAATCGGAACTGGTTCAGTTTGAAGTAAAAGAAACCGACAGAGGCTATGCTTATTTTGGGAAAGTAAACGGGGTGGTGAGACCTCAATTAAAATGGGAATAGTCAGCCCTGCTTTTGCTTTAATTAATTATGAAAAAAGTAGCCATTCTACAGTCTAACTACATTCCGTGGAAAGGGTATTTTGACCTCATTAAATCGGTAGATGTTTTTGTGATATATGATGAGGTGCAGTATACCAAGAATGATTGGCGAAACAGGAACCTGATTAAAACACCCACCGGCCCTTCCTGGATAACGATTCCTTGCCGGCAAACATCTTTAGCGCAAAAGATTTATGAAACGCAGGTAACCTTACCCAACTGGAATGTGAAACACTGGAACACGATTAAGGGGAACTATACCCGCGCCCCTTACTTCAAAAAGTATGAAGAAGTGTTTTATCAAACCTACATGAGTTCGCGGTCTGAGTTTCTGTCAGAAATCAACTTGACGTTTATTAAAACTATCAATGGCTTATTGGGTATTGAGACTACCATCATTGACTCCCGCGAATTGAACTTACAGGGCGATAAAAACGAGCGGCTTATTGAAGCGGTATGCAAACTAAATGGCAATTATTATCTGTCCGGTCCGGCTGCCAAAAGTTATCTGGACGAAAAAGCGTTCCACGATAAGGGGATTGAAGTAGCCTGGATGGACTATACCAAATACCCTGAATACCAACAGCTCTACCCACCTTTTACGCACGGAGTGAGTATTTTAGATTTAATCTTCAATTGCGGGGAATCTGCAGTCAACTATTTTTAATCGATGAAAAGATTAGCCATCATAGGGTCCGGAGATTTGGCACAGCAAATCATTCATCATTCCAAAGGGAGTGATAGTTATTTGCCTACCTGCCTTTTTGATGACTATATGGCGGACGGAGATACCCGACACGGATTACCTGTGAAAGGTGGAATCGGGAAGGTGCTTCATCATTTTGAATCGGGAACATTCGATGTGTTAATGATTGGAATTGGGTATAAGCACATGCAAAAAAGAGAAGAGATCTATAATTTGTATGCCGGCAAGATTCCATTCGGCACTATAATTCATCCTTCTTGTACTATAGATTCGACTTGCCGGATTGGTGAAGGTTCTTTTTTGTACCCGGGTGTAATTGCCGATATGAATGTGCGTATTGGTAAAAATACCATCATCTACAACGGCTGTGTGATAGCCCATGACTCTCGGGTAGGTAATCACACTATTCTTTCTCCATCTGTAAGCATCGCAGGATTCTCTAACACAGGAGATAATACAGTTTTGGGCATAGGCACCGTGGTAAGTGACAATGTAACAATGTGCAATGGAGTAAAGACGGGTGCGGGTGCTGTGGTCGTAAAGTCAATTACCGAAAAAGGATTGTATATTGGTTGTCCTGCAAAACTTCGTTCAAAATGATCCCTTTCAACAAGCCCTATTTTACCGGCAAGGAAACTACCTATATAGAGGAAGCCGTTAAAAGCATGAAGATATCGGGCGATGGTATGTTTACCAAAAAATGCCACACTTACTTTGAAACAGCTTATGAATTCAAAAAATGTCTGCTGACTACTTCCTGCACCGATGCATTGGAAATGGCCGCTATTTTGATTGATATACAACCGGGTGATGAAGTCATTATCCCCTCCTATACATTTGTATCCACTGCGAACGCGTTTGTATTGAGAGGCGCAAAAATTGTTTTTGCCGATTCCGGCAAAGACAACCCGAATATGGATACTTCCTCTTTGGAAGCCTTAATCACTCAACGCACCAAGGCTATCGTTCCTGTTCACTATGCCGGCATTGCGTGTGACATGGATAGTATAATGGCGCTGGCTAATAAGTACAACCTTTTTGTGATCGAGGATGCGGCACAAGCAATAGATAGTTATTACAAAGGCAAACCACTTGGCGGCATTGGTCACTTAGCAGCATTCAGTTTTCACGAAACCAAGAATATTATCAGTGGCGAGGGAGGTTTGCTGGTAATCAATGACCTGCAGTTTGCTAAACGCGCAGAAATTATAAGGGAAAAAGGCACCAACAGGAGCCAATTTTTCAGAGGAGAAGTGGATAAATATGGATGGGTAGATGTGGGCTCTTCTTTTCTGCCATCCGATATTATTTCCGCTGTACTTTATGCGCAATTGGAAAATAAAGAGCAGATACAAGAAAAGCGGAAAAATATCTGGCAGCAATATTTTAAGCAATTGCTACCGCTGTCAAACGCGGGTAAACTGAAATTGCCAATGATTCCGGACTATGCCACCAATAATGCGCATATGTTCTACCTGGTCACCGCCAATTTGGAAGAGCGAACCCGACTGATTGCACATTTAAAGCAAAAAGATATCCAAACTGTTTTTCATTACTTAAGCCTGCACAAAAGCCCTTACTATGAGAGTAAGCATGACGGGCGCAACTTGGCCATGGCCGATTTTTACACAGATACGCTCGTGCGGTTACCTCTTTTTTACGAGCTAACAGAGGAAGAGATTAATTACATTACTGCTGAAATTGTGCGTTTTTATAATGGCTGAAAAAATAAAGATTCTCTTCATTGTCACTGACTTTTACCAAGCAGGCACCGAGCGGTTTACTTACGAATTAGATAAAGCGATTGATAAATCCAGATTTGAGATACACATTCTCAGCCTATTACCTTTAAACCACAGCAAACAATGGAAAGATTACTATTATGAAAAGCACAAAGCACTAGGCACTCCCATTCATTTTCTGGATGAAGTAAAATTTACACCCAAAGCGCAGATTACAGACCGCATAAAATTCCGCATACTTAAAACTCCACTTACAGACGAAAAAGCGCAAGTCGAAAAATTTTTGCAGCAATTTCAGGCAATATCTTTTCTGGGAGAATACGCCTACCCATCTTTTGCAAAATATCTGAATGAGAATAACGAGCAGAAAAGCATCATACATATCATGAACTCTATTCACCAAAAGAGAGATTTGTATGCGGCATACAAAAAAGAAAAAGCTTATAATTTCTGTTCCGGCTTTGATGATGCTCGTATTCAAGAAGAACTTTCTGCTTTCAGCAACTACCGCCACACCTACCTTCCTTTATCAATCAATCTGAAGGAAGACAAAAATCCGTGGCTTTCTCGAAGTGATGCTTCCGGCAAAATTGGCATTTTTACGAGGCTATCTGTTCACAAACCTTTAGACCCATTTTTATATGCGTTTCAACTGCTCCTGGACCGTATCCCTAATTTGGAGTTACATATTTTCGGGTCCGGCAACCCGGAGAAAGAAGGTATGATGCGTTATGTCAGGCAATTGGGTCTTACAGAAAGTGTATTTTTTAGAGGCCATCAAGAAGACATTTTAGAAACGGCACAGGCAGAAAACCTTGACTTGGTATGGTTTCATGGCTACTATGGCGAGCCCGGAGGTTTTGCCGGTTTTGATATTACCAGTATCGGTATTCCTCAAATATTTTGGGATTTTAGCAACTCAGCATTTTCCAAAGAGCAAACGATTTATCCGATGTATAATCATCTGATTCAATTTGTGGATAAGAGCTATGCTGTTTTAACGGACATTTCAGAAGCAAAAAGTCTTTCCGAATTACAATACGAGGATCTTTATGCCAAGCGAGATATCCGGAAAAATGTAAGGATAATTGAGAACTTATGGATTCAAACCGCCAGTATCACACATGCCAGATAAGAAGAAAAAAGTGCTGATATTACTTCCCTGTCTGGACCTTGGCGGTGCAGAAAAGCAAGGTTTTTATATAGCCAGGTCTATGCAGGAATCCGGAAATTACGATGTGGAAGTATGGGCCTTGGTGAAAAATTCGGGCAACCTGATTCCGAATCTTGAAGGGGCCGGACTTATTTACAAAGTATTGGACATCCCATTTAGTGCCTTTCACGGACGAATGAGCAGACTAAAAGCTTATCTGAAGTTTTTTAGACATCTGGTAGCCGGCAAGTTTGATGTAATCATACCATACACCTACCACTGCAATGTGATAGCTGCTTCTACTTACAAGTTGGCAGGCGTTAAAAAATGTATCTGGTTTCAAATTGCCATGGAGCACCATGTGCCGTATTCATTTTTTGAAAAAGTAGCACGCTTTTTAAGACCTGTTTATGCTGCCAACTCTCATGCCGCAGCAGCGTTTATCGCAAACAGGCATAGTATTGATAAAAAAAACGTAGGAGTAATTCCCAATCCGTTTGAAACAATACCAGCAAAAAACTCACCCGATTATTGGAGGAACAAACTATCTAAATCAAAAGATGATTTGATTTTTATGATGGCGGCTAACTTTTTCCCCGAAAAAGATCATGAGACGGTAATTAAAGCAATTGCGCAATTAGGAGATGTTCATCGCCACATAAAAATTGTTTTTGCCGGTGGCCCTCTTAAAAGTCCAAGAGCACACTACCTTAAGTCTCTTGTGTTAGACCTACGGCTACAGGATCAAGTTATATTTTTGGGGCCTACTGATGACATATCTGGATTGCTGTCAGTTACTGATTTTGGTTTGCTTTCCAGTATCAGCGAAGGAAGTCCTAACAGTATTATTGAGTACATGGGATACTACATTCCTGTCATTGCAACCTCCATACCTCCAATTCAGGAACTTTTGGGCAGCGATTACCCGTATTTATTTGAGCCTAAAAATATCCAGGATTGCGCATCTTGTATGCTAAAAATAACCGGAGAAAAGGATTCCTTGTCTTTGATAAAACAACAGAACTTTACCAAGGTGCAAAATATATACAGCGTGTCAAATAATTATCAGGAGTTCCATAATTTAATTCAATCATAGTCTGATGGCTGACCGTGTATCATTTATTATCCCATACTATAACTCAGGTAATACTGTTCAAGAAACGGTAGATTCAATTTTCAAGCAATCTTATGACAACTTCGATATCTGGATTATCAATGACGGCTCCACAGATGAGTTGTCTTTGAAAGTTCTAGACAAGCTGCGTAAAGACAGCACTATTACTGTTCTTGATCAGATGAATCAAGGACCAAGTATAGCACGAAATAATGCCTTAAGCCGAGTGACCTCCAAATACTTTTTCCCTTTAGATGCTGACAATAAAATATGTGCCGATACTATTTCTATATGCCTCGATAAAATGACTGAATCGTCTAGTATAGCCGCTGTGTATGGAGATTATTCCTATTTAGGAAAGCAAACAGGATTTAAAAAAAACCAGCCCTTTGACATTCAAAAGATGCTTATTTATAATCAGGTGGACACATGTGCTTTAGTGAGAAAACAAGTTTTTGATGACGGTCTTGTATACGATCCATTTTTGAGTAAACTCGGACTTGAAGATTGGGAGTTTTGGATAAACGTGTATAAAGCCGGGTGGGAGATAAAATATATTAACGAAGTGCTTTTTGAAATGCGTGTAAGTTTGGACTCACGAACTTTTCAAGTAGCCAACAAAAACATTGATAAAATCAAGCATTACGTATACACTAAACATGCAGACTTGCTGGCTAAAGAGTATGAGAATCTGTTCTATGAGAAAAAAATGCTTTCAGAAACACCAGACTACAAAATCGGAAATCTGTTGTTGAAGCCTTATCGCATCCTCAAACAAACTATCAGCCGATGACAACCAGAGAGCGTGGGCAAAACAACTTTGATAGTATACGACTGATTGCAGCCCTTATGGTAATCATTACACATTCCTTTGCACTTCTCGGGCTAGGTGACAGCGATGGCCTTTCCAATGTTACCAAAGGCGCTTTACAGTATAGTCACTTGGGAGTTGCAGTCTTTTTTACTATAAGCGGTTATCTGATTACTCAAAGTGCGATGCACTCAAAAAGTGTAGTGGGATATTTATGGAGACGGTTTCTGAGAATTTTTCCGGGCCTGGCAGTGGTCCTGCTGATTTGTGCTTTGCTATTGGGGCCGCTTGTCACTACCCTGGATGTAAAGGGCTATTTCTCGAATCGCGGATTGTACGCTTTCCTCGGAAGCATAAGCCTCTACCGGCTATCACCGGGACTACCCGGGGTCTTTGAGCTGAATCCCTTGAAACATGCGGTGAATGGTTCTTTATGGACATTAGCGTATGAGTTTAGCATGTATATGGGTGTTCTTGTAGCATTACTCGCAGGGATACTACACAAGCGCAACATCATATTGGCAATTTGGTGTTTTCTATTTGTCGTAAGGGTATACTTGGGGCAAAATGTTTTTATCTACAATTATTCAACACCCTTGCTATTGGGCTTGAATATGATGTACTGCCTAGAGTGGAGTCTGTTTTTCATTAGCGGTATGGTATTTTATCTTTTCAGCGATAAAATAGAATACAAAGCAGCTTTTGCAATTACACTTTTAATGTTATACGGAGCAGCTATCTATATAGATCAAAACAGAATATTGAATTATATAGTAATACCGTATATAGTGTTCTACCTTAGCTTTCTAGAAAATACCTTTTCATTAAAAAATGACCTTAGTTATGGTATTTACATTTATGCATTTCCTGTGCAACAATCATTGATACACTTTCTCGGAAGTGATATGAATCCATACTTTCTCATGCTACTAACTGTTTTCAGTGTGATTCCACTTGCCTTTTGCTCCTGGAAACTGATTGAAAAACCCGCATTAGCATACAAAAAAATGTTCGTCTAAATGAGCTATCGATATGAAAGACTTTCGCAAAACAATATCAATGACTTAGTTGATATTTATACAGATGCTTTTGGTAAGTCGGTAAGTCAAAGTTTTCTAAACAGCAAACAGGACACCTCCATGTTTGGCCCCAGCTATGTTGGCTACATAGCCTATTCCGAAGAAGGGAAGGCAGCTGGTTTTTATGGTGTTTTTCCCTGCATGGTAACTTACAAAGGCAACCAATATCTGGCGGCACAATCCGGTGACACGATGACTCACAGCCAGCACACCGGCAAGGGTTTATTCACGGCTTTAGCTACTGAAACCTATAACTATTGCAAATCGATAGGCATGCATTTCGTTTTTGGCTTCCCTAACAAAAATTCATACCCGGGCTTTACTAAGAAATTGGGATGGATCCATTTCGATGACATACACGCATATGTGTTAAGGGTGAGATGCATACCGTGGATTAGACTCAAAAACACATTTAAACTACAACAACAAATACAAGATAGTTGGTTCAAATTCATCATCTCTCTTTGCAAAAAAGGCACCCCGTTTCAGAGTTCATGCTTGAATGACAGCACCCCTGTAGTTGATCATTCCGTTGATTTTTTTGCATACAAAAAGTATGAGGAAAACTTCGTTGTCAATATTGCCGGACTGAATGTTTGGATTAAGCATGATGATACATTTTTGTATGTAGGTGACGTGGAACACTGTTCCGAAAAAGAGTTTAAGGCAGTACTCAACCGACTTAAGTGGATAGCGTTCCTAACTGGATTACCGCACATCCGATTTCATGGCAGCACAAATGCCTGGGCCAGTAAGATGTTTTCGCAGTTTGGACATAAAATGGAAGTGAAATATCCGGCTGGTGGCGTTAACTTTAGCCATAAGGTACCACTGGAGCAAATGCAATTTACATTAGCAGATTTCGATACCTTTTAGCCATGAATTATATAGAACAGAAGATATTGGGGCTATTTGTAAAAACCAAAGGCATGCTATCAGCCCCACTCTTATCAGGTTTGGGTCACATATTTATGTTGCACAGGGTACTTCCGGAATCGCTGAGAAATTTCTGCACCATCAATAAGGATCTAGCTATTACGCCTGATCATCTTGAGTCTTGCCTCGATTACCTTTCTGAAAAAGGATATCGGTTTATATCGCTTGATGAGTTGCACCAAATTTTAGTGAACAAGAAAAAAGTAAATGAAAAATTCATCTGCCTTACGCTGGATGATGGTTATCTTGACAACCTAATCTATGCGTACCCACTTTTAAAAAAGAGGCAAATACCCTTCACTGTTTATGTTACCAACTGTTTTCCGAACAGAACCGGGGTGTTATGGTGGTATTGGTTAGAAAAATACATGGCCAGGGAAAGTTTTATTAAGGTATCAAAACAGGAAAAGTGTGATGTGATAAGTTGGATAGATTTTGATGATGCGAAAGAAAAATTTCACCTTATCAGAAAAGAAATCCTTTCTATGACTCACATGGAGTATATCCATTTCTGTAAAACAGAGCTAAAACTGAACGATTCTGATATAGAAAAAGATTGCAGTAAAAATGCCCTGTCGTGGACAGAATTGCTGGAACTTTCTAAAGATCCTTTAGTCACCATAGGTGCACACACAATGAATCACATTGCGCTTGCAGCACAAAACATGAGTGTTTTGCGCTATGAAATAGAACATTCAAAAGTAGAGTTGGAAGAAAAGTTGTCGAAAAAGGTAGAGCATTTTGCCTACCCCTACGGCAGTTTTGCTGAAGCAGGTCTGAGGGAATACGAGATTGTTAAAGAGGTTGGATTTAAAACTGCTACCATAAATTATCCGGGAAACATTTTCTATCAAAGTAATAGTGCGATGATGAATTTGCCTCGGATGCCTCTTGGAAATACAACTACGAAAGAAAAGTTAGATTACATTTTAACGGGAATAAACCATTATTCTTACAACGGGTTCAGTAAAACACCTTCACCGATTAATGCCGCATGAGTTATCCATTGTAATAGTAAGTTACAATTGTGCCGAACATCTCTTAAAATGCCTACAATCTATTCATCGGCAAGTAACAGATTTTAGCTATGAAATAATTATTGTCGACAATAGCTCTACAGATCATTCAGAAGTTGCAGTTAAAACTGATTTTCCCAAAGTAAATTGGATGAGTAGTGGTTATAATGCAGGCTTTGCCAGAGCGAACAATACAGGAATTAGAGCGTCAACCGGTAGATTAATTCTCATTTTAAATCCTGACACTGAAATGCCCTGGTTTTCTGCAAAAGTATGTATCCTGTTATAAGGAAATGGATGAGACCTGCAATTTAGGCATCAGTGGTTGTAGAATTATATCATCAGAAGATGCCTCACTACTGATTGGCAGTGGCATTGAGTTTCCATCGTTTAAAAGAACTCTGTTTGCCAATCCGGTAATAATCAGATTGGCGCGAATGCTGAAAATCAGTCTTGATAGAAAATACGATGCACACAAAATGCATGGAAGCGACCATCCTGTAGATTTTGTGAGCGGTGCATGTGCCATGATTTCAAAAAACAAAATAGAAAAACACGGTCTATATTTTGATGAGGACTTTTTTCTTTACTACGAGGATGTAGAGTGGAGTTATAGAACGAAAAAGTTGGGCTATTCAAACTACTTTTTTTCCTCTGTCACAATTTATCATGAAAACTCTGCCACAACAAAAAAGTCAGGAAATAAAGAAAACCAGATTCTGATTTCATCTTTCCTTTTCTACTACAAAACAATGAATTTGCTTTGCTACTATATCCATGGGGCACTAATGTCCATTAATTTTTTAATCATATCCTTTTTATTGAAGCGGGCAGGCCATCATGCAAACCATCAAGACAAATTGAAGCAATACAAAATCTTTAGAAACTATTACTTTAGTATACCTTACACATTCAAACGAAATCCATCATCCAGCAAAACTTTTTTACAGTATGTGGAACCGACTTAAAGGGATTTTGGGGGCGAAAGGAACGGGGAACCAGCTCCAAAATTGCATTGCTGAAGTAATACGGATTAAAGAAACAGAACAAAGCATAGTTCTATATGGCACCCCGACCAAAGAGCATTGGCTGGGAATTGCAAACGCCACCAAAAGTTTATTCCCAGTTTGTAGTCTTGCTATACCTCAAGTCTATTCGCAACAGGGTTTAAACAACGCTGATTCAAAAACATTGCTAAACACTATTGCCAATGGGAACTTTAAACGAGTTGTTATAAGTGGTTTTGCAGATTACTTCTTCTCCTACATTGATTATTTACACCAGCATACAGATATTGAAGTAATTTTTCACGGCACGATTGCAGAGTTTCATGAGCCCGCCAAACAACAGCTCATCAAAAAAATGATGCAATATTGCAGTGAACAAAAAATTAAACGGATTGGCTTTATTAAAAAAGGTTTAGCAGAGATATTTACAACGGTCTATGGAGTTGAATGCTACCACTGCCCATTACCCACTCCAACCATTCCGAAAAATATATCTAAATTAAACCTTGACCGCAGCAAAATACATATTGGTGTGTTTGGGGCAGACACCTTCAACAAGAACCTGCACAACCAAGTGATTCACGCGCTATTGATTGAAAATTCGATAGTTCATGTTTTGGACAAATCACATTTTGATTACCTGCAGGTTGGCAAAAGAATCATAGAACATGGAAATCACTTACCGCGTGAAAAATTCCTGGAAATTCTGGGCTCTATGGATTTAAATCTGTATATGTCATTCAGCGAGTCGTGGGGCTTGGTTGCATTTGAGAGCGAAGCGATGGGCGTCCCTTGCCTCATGCCGTTAACAGTAGATTATTTGAGTGAAATCAAATCTGCACTGCATAAAAAGTGAAAGTCTTACACATTATTCCAACCCTAAGACGAGGTGGTGCCGAGCGATTAGTGATTGATATCGTGCGAGCGTTAGCTAAGCAAAAAGATTACGATGTAAGATTACTCATCTTCAGAAATGAAATTGAATATTCAATTGACGATATCAAACACCTCATCGTTACTATTCCTGCATCGGTTTCACTATCCGTTTTGAAGAATAATACTTATAACATTCAAGACCTCCAGGTTTTTCTGGAGCAATTCAAACCGGACGTTATTCATTCCCACCTGTTCGAAGCTGAAATTGTAAGCAGAAGTTGTGACTACCCAAATGCCAAATGGTTTTCACACTGCCATGACAATATGGTTCAGTTTAAAAGTTTTGATCTCAAAACATTAATGTACAAGACTTCACTAACCAATTTTTATGAGAAAACATATTTACTGAATCGATACCATAAAAATTCAGGAACAACATTCCTAGCCATCTCTAAAAACACGCTTCATTACTTTTCAAAAAATGCAAAAGGATTCAACGCAGTTTACCTCCCTAATGCAATTCAATACGATCGCTTTAAAAACAAAACTCAGAAATCGATCAGCCCTTCGCACAAATTAAGGCTGATTAACACGGGTACTTTTGACGATAATAAAAACCAACGTTTCTTGATTGATGTGGCCGAGGTGTTAAATAAGAATTGTGTACATTTTGAAATGCATTTTCTTGGCGATGGTAAAAACAAGCGTAGCGTGCAATCTTACTGTGAATCACTAGCGCTGGCAGATAAAATGCATTTCCATGGAAGTGTAGAAAATGTTGAAAGTTATTTATGGGAGGCGGACATTTACGTACATAGTGCAAAATCAGAGGCACTCGGATTGACCTTAATTGAGGCAATGGCTGCAGGCTTGCCAGTAGTTACACTGGATGGAAAGGGAAACAGAGACTTGATTGAGGCTAGCAAAAACGGATTCATGATTTATAATCAGGATGCCAACGAATTTGCAGCAAAGATTATGAAGATATGGAACAACAAAAAGTTACTGGAATCTATGTCTATATACGCAAATCAGTTTGCGCAAAAATTCAACATCGATGATTACATCAAAAAATTAGACGCGATTTACCGGACCAATAATTAAGCAATGGTGGTTATTGAACGAACAAATGCCTCATAATTTTTATCGGCATTGTAATCTTGCTCCCATGTTTTAAAAGCACCCTTGCGCAAAGTGACTTTTTCATTTGGGGTCAATTCATGAAATTTTATCAGGGCACTAGTTATCACTGTTGAATCATCTGACAAGGGAAGTAAAAAACCATTTGTTCCATCGCGCACTATCTCCGAAACACCATCTACATCGGTTGCAAGACATGGAACTCCGGCCGACATAGCCTCCATAATAGACACCGGAACCCCCTCAGATTCTGAAACATTTACAAATAAGTCCACATACTTATTTCTATAAAAATCCTGAACCGCTGCGTTGGGCATCGTTCCGGCAAGTTCTATCTGAATATTTGGACTAACGCTACAAATGTCTTGACAAAGTTGTCGCAAGTCATCTATGCCGGGTCCACTACCAATGTGTGTCCACTTTACACGTATACCAGTATGCATCAACTGGAGCGCTTCCGCTATTTTATGAACTCGCTTTCTGTCAATAACAAATGAACATGATAACAAATGAAAGTCAAAATTCTTGTCCCTAAGTTCGCATCCTACCAGTGGGTAAGTTCCAAGCCGGGCTAATTGCATTTTATCCGAAGTCAGGCCCGTTTTTAGTTTGAAATAATCGAGGCCGTTTTGAGCCATAAAGTAGATAGCCGATAAATTATCCGCAAGTGCTTTTCTAAATGGCAGATAACCTGAACCATTCTTTTCGAAATAGACATCCCACCGGTGTGATCGGCAGATAGATTTAAAGCTGTAGCCCCGGCTATTCATCAATGCCAAAGAAACTGCGTTGTCATCCGCCCAATAGCTGTAACAAATCGTATTTAAAGTATCTAAAACAGGATTGAGATTATCATTTAGAAAGCGCTCTAATTGATAGGATTTAAAGATAGATTGCAAAATGGTATTAAAAACTGTAGTATTTATAGGTAACTTGTATTGATTTCTTACAAAATGGAGCTCCCTCCAAAAATCACGCTTGAAAACCATTCCAAGCGACATTAATTTTTGGAGGGGGCTTAAACCATAAGGGCGAGTTAAAACCTCCACATTACCTGGTAAACTTCTACCATCTGAACGTTGCTCGGCATTTGACACAATTACAATCTTAGAGAAAGCTGCAGCCAGATATTTTATCTCACTTTCCAGATATGCTTCTCCCTTTCCATACGGGAATTCTGATGTAAAAAGAATTAAGGAGGCATTCATAGGTAACAATTGTAAATCTAACTTAAGCTGAAGCGTAAAGTGGGCAAATAAATGTTTTTTTACAAGTAAAGTAACTTTATCAAAACCCGATTATTCAATCGATTTCGCCAATGGTATTGGATAAAATCAATTAATTTGTGACTGATTCATTCACATCTGAAGTTTATAGTTTCGTTAATTATTCCTTGTGGTTAAAGTATTGATTTTGGCTTACGACTTTCCGCCATACGTATCGGTAGGTGGTCTTCGACCCTACAGCTGGTTAAAATACTTCCATGAGTTTGACATTTATCCAGTTATTGTAACCAGACAGTGGAACAATTCATATAAGAACGGGCTTGACTATGTAGCCCCGGGTTACTCTGACTCTACAGTTTCAGAAGTTAGCGAAACCGGCACCACCTTGCGAACGCCCTACCGGCCCAACTTATCCAATGTGCTCCTGTTGAAGTATGGTTCAGAACGTTTTCAATTTATAAGGAAAGTAATTTCTGCCTACTACGAATTTGCACAGTATCTATTTTTCGTAGGTCCAAAATCAGCTCTCTACAGTGAGGCAAAAAAATATATGCAAGAACACCAAGTTGATTGCATTATAGCCACTGGCGACCCCTACGTTTTATTTCGATATGCTGCTGCTTTGAGTAAAGAATTTGATACCCCTTGGATTGCTGACTACAGAGACCCTTGGTCGCAAGACAGCAAGGTACAGCAAAATCCAATTTTAAAGGCATGGAACTCCTTTTTAGAAAGCCGCATTCTAAAGACAGTTAAAGCGGTAACAACCGTATCTACTTTTTTTGAGAAAAAGATTGCTGCGCTTGTTCAAAACAAGCCTTTCTACATTATTTCAAATGGATTTTATCCGGATGCTATTGCTGCAGCATCACAAGTAACACCATCCAAAACAATTTTACAGATTGCTTTTGTTGGTACTATTTTGAAATGGCATCCCATCGAAGTAATTCTGAAATCCATATCGGAATTTATACAGGCCAATTCCGATGCAAAGCTGATGGTAAATTTTTACGGGATTAACCTGCAGGAAGAACTACAAGCTTTGTTAATCAAAGAATATGCCTCCATAGCACATTGTATTTCTATTCATCCTAAAATGGAGAATACCGATTTGCAAAAGGAGCTTGCCAAAAACAACGTCATGTTGCTTTTTAATTATTACTCCTATATGGGCACCAAAATATACGACTACATAGGCATCCGCAGAAAAATTATCCTTTGCTTTGAAAACGATCCGGTAGCTAATGATTTAAAAAAGAAGTATTACAACCTAGAAGACGCTTCTCTTGATGCACCGCAATTGCAAACGGAGTTAATCCATGAGACAAACTCAGGAGTAGTGGTAAAAGATGGACCTCAACTCACTTCACTATTGGGCGAGCTGTATGCGGAACTCAGAGAAACGGGAACGATACGGTGTGATTCCAAAAACGTAGAAAACTATTCAAGAAAAATTCAAGTACAACATTTAGCAAAGGTGATAAAAGACATTCTATAAAGTATGAGCTGTAAAATTGTGATAGTAGATTATGGGATGGGCAATTTGTTTTCAGTGAGAAAAAAGCTGTACCGCCTTCATGCAAATGCTATTGTATCCTCCTCTCCATCTGAAATTGCTGGTGCCGATAAAATTATTCTACCCGGAGTCGGTCATTTTCAGAAAGCGATGGAAAATCTTGTTTCCTCACACCTCATGGAAACCATCCAAGAAAGTGTGCTTGTAAAAAAGAAACCAATTTTGGGTATCTGCTTAGGCATGCAGTTAATGGCAAAAAAAAGTGAAGAAGGGAATGTGGGGGGGATGGGATGGTTTGATGCTGAAGTCGTCCGCTTTAGCGTTCAGGATACATTAAAAAACAAGATTCCGCATATGGGTTGGAACCAAATTTCTATTGTAAAAGATAGTGCGTTAATGAAGAACATCCCTAACCTTTCAGAGTTTTACTTTGTGCATTCCTTTCATTTCAAATCATACAATAAAAATGACGTATTGAATGTAACTGACTATGACTATAATTTTGTTTCTGCCGTTGAGAAAGAAAATATCTTCGGGGTTCAGTATCACCCGGAGAAAAGCCACGATGTGGGTGCGCAACTTTTAAAAAATTACATCGATTTATAATGTTCAGACCACGAATCATTCCCGTTTTGCTTTTAAAAGGTGGTGCCCTGTACAAGTCCAAAGAATTCAAAGACTATAAATACATAGGCGACCCCATTAATGCAGTTAGAATTTTCAATGACTCCAAAGCAGATGAATTGGTTTTTCTGGATATTACCGCCTCCGCTGAAAAGCGGCTCATTTCGCTTGATTTTGTAAGAGAAGTGGGCGAAGAGGCAAATATGCCGTTTGCTGTGGGTGGAGGCATTAGAAAGATTGAACAAATTCGTGATATTATAGGAGCAGGAGCAGAAAAAGTTGTCATTAATACGTATGCAGCCGAAAATCCGGATTTCATTCAAGAAGCTGCTGATACATTTGGCTCCTCCACTATTGTAGTGTGTATGGATGTTAAGAAAAAATTCCTGGGTAAAACACAGACTTGGACATTGGCCGGCAGTAAACCGACCGGATACAACCCCATAGATTTCGCTAAAATTATGGAGGAAAAAGGAGCCGGAGAACTGATTGTGCAGTCCATAGAAAAGGATGGTGCCATGACCGGATATGACATCGACTTGATACGCTCTATCTCCGAATCAGTAAAGATACCTGTGGTAGCTTTAGGCGGTGCCGGAAATATGCAGCACCTGAGAGAGGCCTACCGCTCTGCTTATGCCAATGGATTGGCTGCGGGAAGTATATTTGTATATAAAGGTTCTAGAAACGGTGTGCTCATCAGCTATCCCGAAAAAACAGAAATTGAGCGCATTTAAAATTACGTCCTGCATGAACGAAAAAGAGTATAGAATATGTAACCGATGTGTCATGGATACATCAGATGTTGATATTGTATTTGATGAAAAAGGGAATTGTTATCACTGCAATGGATACTACACTCGAATTGCCAACCGAGTTTACAAAGGCGAAGAGAGCGATAGGCAACTAATCGATATAATAGAGAATATTAAGGCCTCCGGCAAAGGGAAAGAATACGATTGTGTGATTGGGATAAGCGGTGGTATTGACAGCTGTTATGTAGCGTATATAGCCAAGCAACGGGGGCTAAAGCCTCTGTTGGTGCATATGGACAATGGATGGAACTCTGAAATATCTGTTAAGAACATAAAAAACATTGCACAGATACTCGGGTTTGACTACGAAAGTTATGTGCTGGATTGGGAGGAGTTTAAAGATTTGCAACTGGCTTTTCTAAAAGCTTCGGTACCGGAGATTGAAACACCTATCGACATAGCCATTCCTGCAGCACTCCATCAAATAGCCGCTCAGCATGGGATTAAATACATAATCAGCGGTGGGAATTTTGCTACCGAGGGAATACTTCCTAAAACCTGGCATTACAATGCCAAAGACATGACTTACCTCGATTACATCCAGGATAACTTTGGAACCAAAAAGCTGAAGAAATTTCCTCGATTTGGCTGGAAAGAAGAAGCTTATTACAAAGTGGTGAAAGGTATTCGAATCATTTATATGCTCAATTATGTGCCTTACAATAAAGCTGACGCTATGAGAATTTTAGAAACAGAGTTAGGCTGGAAGTATTATGGTGGAAAACATTACGAGTCTAAGTATACCGGCTTTGTTCAATCCTATATTTTACCCGAAAAGTTTAACATAGATTACAGACGCGCCACTCTTTCTACACAGATTTGTGCTGGTGAAGTTAGCCGAGAAGAAGCGTTAAAGGAGTTTGACAAAAAACCATACGACCCGGTAAAAGCAAAAGAGGAGCAAGATTATGTTTGCAAAAAACTAGGGATAAGCGAAGCCACTTTTAAACAGATTATGGCTGATCCACCTAAACTCTATCGCGATTATCCAAACAGTGAAAAAGCGCTGAACAGGCTGTATGACATTTACAGAAAGCTGACGGGCAGCGTTAAATATCAAGCGGAAGCTCAATAATCCATTTTATCGATTGAATTATTGAACAATCTCAATGAATAGAACAAATTAGTAGCCAAGGCACGGTTACAAAAATACACGATGAAGAACTTTGGTTTAATTGGCTTAGCGGGATACGTAGCCCCAAGACATCTGAAAGCAATAAAAGACACCGGAAACAATCTGGTGGCTGCATATGATACGAGTGATGCCGTGGGTGTGGTAGATCGATACTTTCCGAATACTGATTTCTTTACTGACCAATCATTGTTTGAAACGTTCCTTACTGAAAATAAGATGGATTTCCTGACGGTATGCTCTCCAAATCATTTGCATTATAGGCATGTATCCCAGGGCTTAAAGCATAACCTAAACGTAATCTGTGAAAAGCCACTTGTGTTAAATCCTGCTGAAGCATACGATTTGCTTGAATTAGAGAAGAATAGCGGGCTTTCAATAAACACCATTTTACAACTACGACTGCATCCAAACATTATTGAATTGAAGAAACGAGTTGTAAGCGAAATGAATTCAAAGATTCATGATGTGGAGCTCACTTACATTACCCCTAGAGGCAAATGGTATCATACAAGTTGGAAAGGTGATATAAGCAAAAGCGGTGGCATAGCCACCAACATCGGGATACACCTCTTCGATTTACTAACTTATTTGTTTGGTGGTGTTAAACAAAGTATTGTCCATGTACATCAAGCAAATGTTGCGGCCGGATTTTTAGAACTGGAAAACGCTCGCATTAAATGGTTACTGAGTACAAACTCAACTATTGTTCCGAACAGCCAGGTGCCACTCAGAAGCATGAATGTATCCGGTGATTATGTGGAGTTCAACTCGGGCTTTGAAGAATTACACACCAAGAGCTACCAGGAGATTCTTACCGGAAATGGCTTCGGTATTGAAACTGTGATACCGAGTATTGAGATAACACATCAGATAAGACATACTGAACCAACTGGCATCAAAGCTGACTATCACCCTCTTCTGAAATCAATCCAAAATCGCCTGCCTTAAAATCTATGTGCGGTATTACAGGCGTTTACGCGCTTCAGCAAAATTTTTCTGAGATCGATTTACAAAGGATGACCGATGCAATCAGTCACCGTGGTCCCGATGCCAGTGGCTTTTATTGGAATGAAGATAAATCAATTGGCCTAGGCCACAGACGACTTAGCATTATTGATTTAAGTGCGGCTGCCAATCAGCCAATGACCTCACATAATGGCCGGTATGTAATGGTATTTAACGGTGAGGTTTACAACTTTAAAGAAATTGCCAGGCAACTGGATATAGTACCGCACACCTCCTCCGATTCGGAGATTATTTTGGAAGCATTTGTATTGAAAGGCCCCAGTTGTGTTCATCTTTTCAACGGCATGTTTGCTATTGCTATTTACGACAAGCACGAAAAATCCGTATATCTCTTGCGCGACAGGATCGGAGTAAAACCACTATATGTTTATGCGAGCAACAAAAAATTCGCATTTAGCTCCGAAATAAAATCACTAAGAAATTTAAGTCCGGAGGAATCAAAATTCAGCATTAATAAAGATTCGATTCATTCTTTCTTATATGCCGGCTATATACCGGGGCCTTACACTATTTATAATGAAGTCACCAAACTGCCACAAGGTAGTTATGCGAAAATTCTAAACGGTGAAATCACCATTAAAAAATATTGGAACCCACAAGAAAAAATTGAATCTAACACGACTAAAGATTTCAATGCCGCTAAGCAAGAGCTGAAAAATTTGCTGACCAGCTCCGTGGAATATCGAATGATCAGCGATGTTCCTTTTGGAACTTTTTTAAGTGGCGGGATTGACTCCAGTATGGTAACAGCTCTTGCGCAAAATATTTCAACACAACCGGTCAATACATTTTCAATTGGGTTCAAAGAGGCAAAATTCAATGAGAGTGAATACGCTAAAAATGTTTCCAAACATTTGGGCACTCATCATCATGAATTTATTGTTACCGAGAACGATGCCCTGGATTTGATAGAACGGATGATGACTGCCTACGATGAACCGTATGCAGATTCATCAGGCATACCCACCATGTTGGTGTCAAAAATGGCGCGGCAACACGTTACTATGACTTTGAGTGGTGATGGAGGCGATGAGTTGTTTTTGGGATACGGTATGTATGATTGGGCGCAGCGGTTGAGCGGATCAAAATTGAAAGCATTTAGAAAACCGGTAGCATCCGCCTTATCGATACTGGGCGAACGATACCGAAGAGCCGCAAAAGTGATAAACTATCCTCGTGAAGAACGTATAAAAAGTCACATCTTCTCGCAGGAACAATATTTATTTAGTGAGGCAGAAATAAATGAGCTCTTGTGTGACCATAAGGATGAGTCGGAAGCCATGCAGTTTAATGAAAATTATAGCAACCTTAAACGAAAACTTTCCGTACAGGAAGAACAGGCACTTTTTGATATCAACTATTATCTACCGGACGATTTGCTGACCAAAGTTGACATTGCGTCCATGCAGTTTTCGCTTGAAGCAAGAACACCTTTCCTCGACTACAGAGTAGTAGAGTTTGCGCTCAACCTGCACAGCGATTTAAAAAAGAAAGAGGGGGTATCCAAGTATCTGTTAAAGGAATTATTGTATGACTATATTCCCAAACATTACTTCGACAGACCTAAGTGGGGATTCAGCATACCACTCGCTAAATGGTTGAGAGGAGAGTTGTACTATCTCCTTGAAAAATACTTAAACCAAGAAGCTGTAAATAAATGTGGCGTGGTCAGATACGAATATGTGCGCAAGTTGATTGACGGATTTATAAAGGGAGACAACACCCTATACAACCGTGTATGGGCTTTGCTTCTACTACACCGGTGGATGTTGGAGTTCAAAACAAATTCCACTACATGACCGATATTCTCTATATCAGTTATGACGGTATGACAGACCCATTAGGGCAGAGCCAGGTTATTCCCTATCTCAAGGGCTTATCAAAACTAGGCTACCGTTTTACGCTCATAAGTTTCGAAAAGCAAGAAAGATATGAAAGCCATCGTGAAGAAGTCTCCACTATCTTGCTGTCTAACAACATTGAATGGGTGCCGCTTACTTACACCAAAAAACCACCCATTCTTTCTACACTTTGGGATATTCTCAGAATGAGACATACAGCCTTTGCCCTTCACAAGCAGAAGCGTTTTAAACTCGTGCATTGCAGAAGTTACATCAGCGCTATGGTAGGCCTCGCTATGAAACGTAAGGCGGGTATAAAGTTCCTGTTTGATATGCGAGGATTTTATGCGGATGAAAGGGGGGAGGGGGGAATCTGGAACCTAAGCAATCCTGCGTTTAAACTGATTTACAGTTTCTTTAAGAAAAAGGAGTTAGATTTTTTTAGCAATGCAGACTATTCCATTTCACTTACCGATAACGGCAAACGGGAGATTCAATCCTGGATAAGTATTGAGGGGCAACCCATACCAATACAAGTTATCCCCTGCTGCGCTGACCTCGACAAGTTTTGTAGAGATAATATAAACGAGGTGGCACTTCAAAAATTGAAAACACAACTAGGGCTATCACCTAATACCTTTGTGCTATCCTATTTAGGCAGTGTAGGCACCTGGTATATGCCCGAGGAGATGCTCGATTTCTTTAAAATTTTACTTGGCAAAATCCCTGATGCGCGATTTCTTTTTATTACCGGTGATTCACCGGTACACATTAAACAATTAGCAAAAGTAAAAGAGATTCCGGAGGAGCGCATCTTGGTAAGTAGTGCAAGGCATGCTGAAGTGCCTTTGTATCTGGCACTGAGTTCGTGGAGTATGTTTTTTATTAAACCGGTCTATTCAAAAAAAGCTTCATCCCCAACCAAACAAGGTGAAATAATGGGAATGGGCATCCCTCATATATGCAACGCAGGCGTTGGGGATGTGAGCGAAATTGTGAATAGTGAAAAGCTAGGCATTTGCATCTCCGATTTCTCTTCTGCTACTTATGAAGCTGCAGTTAATGAAATATGTAAGGCACAAACAGAGGCTAAAGCAATTAGAGCCAAAGCGTTTGAACAATATTCGCTCGAAGCGGGTGTTGCAAAATATTACAGTGTATATCAAAAGCTATTAGGCGCGTCTTAGCCTAATTTTTTGTGAAAGAGCGCTTGTCGAAATAGATAAAACTGATCGCGCCAGTTTACTTTCTCAAAATCTGCCACTTCAATCCACTTTCTGTACCAGTGGACAAATGATAACCACTTTCTCTCAGTAAGGTAAAACAAAGCCAAACGATTCATTTCATATCTAGGGTGTGTGAAGTACTGATGGTATTCTACAGGTAAAAGCTCTTGCATTTTGTACACAAGTTCTATTGCATCCAAAGCAATTTTTTCTGTATTTCTTGTGCTTGTGGCATTGTTAGAATGAACTCTATAGCGCACTCCAACGAAATCATTATAACCAAAATTACCGTTCAGCCCATGATAGATATGTAACAACCAATCATACTGAAAGTAATTTTTAAAGAGTAAAGGAATTTGAGAGTTAAACTTACTTCTAAATACCATTGCACTGTTGCAGATAGGGATCACTTGGTCAAGATAAGCATGTAAGTTAAAGATCATAGGTGGCTTAACGGCATCCATGAATCTAATTCTTGACGGCTGACCTTTGCCGAATATCTCCACGTTGCTAAATACTAATGCACAAGTTTCATGAGTTTCCAAAAAATCAAATTGCAGCTGTAAATAATTATCGCAAGCGAATATGTCGTCACTATCTAAATACGCTATATACTTCGTGTTGGGTTGAGTAATGACAAAGTGCTGATTTGCTGCCATACCGAGATTCTTAACTTGCTTTACAACCGATAAATTAGGGAATCGCGCCTTATAAGCCATGCAAATCTCATGTGTAGTATCTGTGGAGCAATCATCCGAAACCAGAATGCTAAAATCAAAATTTGTGATTTGTCGAACTATAGATTCAAGCGTTTCACCAATATACTTTTCAGCGTTATAGGCAGGAATCACGACTGTTAACTTCGAATCATCTTTCATGGAAAGTAAGTTATTTCCTATTCGTTAATGTATCTAAAAAATACACCAATAGGTATCTAAACTCTGTTGAACTAAAGTATTTGATCCGTTTCACTGTTTCAAAAAACCACTTCAATCTTGTTTTTCTATCTATGGTTTTAGTGTGAATGGTGCTAAGTAATTGAAGATGGTATTCGGCCTCCAGTTTTCGTAATAGACGTTGCTGATTGTAATCCAAAAAATTATTTTGTTTCAGCAGGATTCCACAAACATCAATTAGTCGTTTAACCTGACTAATTTTAGTTTGCAATGAAAATACTCCCCCGGTATGAATACGGTATGTAGCCAAATACTGGTTTAAACAATGGATTTTCCCCTTTGACAAACCACAGAGAATAATATAAAGTGGCCAATCACCTACTGATAATTGCGTAAACCAATTGGGTATCTGATAATTGTTTCTAAACACCACCGAGCAAGTGGTAATAAAATTACCTTTGAGCAAGTCGTCCAATGTATACGTATCATACGCTTGAGAGAATGACATATCCGGAAATTTAAAAGTTCCTTGTTCTTCATTCAAGTATCTAACATAATGACAGGACATCACGTAATCCGGATTCTTGTCCAAGAAATCAACTTGTTGCTGCAGTTTATTAGTATCTGTCCACATATCATCTCCATCAAGCAATGCAATGTACTTGCCATGGCAGTTTTCCACTATATCAACAAAATTAGTGAGATGATTTCCGTGCTGCCTTTTTTGCCAATACGCACCATTTAATGGTCTTTTTAGCAGCCTTATTTTGTCCGGAAACCTTTTTTGATAAGTCTCAAGTGTAGCATGAGTGCCATCGTTAGAATAGTCATCTCCTATAACAACCTCTATTGGAAAACTTGTCTGCTGAGCCAATGCACTATCCAATGCTTGAGTTACAAATTTGGCGTGATTAAATGTCATAAGCCTGACACTAACAGTCGGCTTCAAAAAATTATGAGTATCCATACTTTCCTAGATAATCACCAGCAATTTGACTAAAAGTTTGTATGTCATTATTGGAAAGAACACCAATGTATTTATTCATGTTCGATACATCTGGAGCCTGCTGAGTTTTCATTTTCCATGCCATTAATTCAGCGGGTTCCAAGTCAGATTCATTTCGATAATATTCCAGCATCTTACTGTCAAAAACCACCTCCAGAAAATCTGTCACATACTTTAATGTTCCAGATGTGTTTGTGAGTAAGTCCTCATATCGAATCGTCAGGCTTCTGCGGCTTTCTATTGTTTTCAAGAAATCATCAATCACTTGATTATTACTCAACCATTCATTGGCTATTTCTGCAATATTATCCGTCAAAATTGGTTTGTAGGCCGAGTCTGACTTCACATTTTTCATGTCAATGTAAGAACAAGCTACATCACGACCGTCTCTAATAATTTTTATAAATTTTGAGTTTGGGAAAATGGCGTTGATTTTAGTGAGTTTTTTAATGTAGTAATTATTCTTATCGCCCCACACCTTTACCGATTTTTGGCGCTTAGCAGCGTAGGATAAGTATACTAGTTCACAAAGTTCAGCATAACTAGACGGGTTTGATTCCTTGATTTGGCTATACAAAAAATCATAGTCTAATCTCCATGTTTCAATTTTCTTTGAGCCACTTAGACGGTTGATAAACTCAGCCAAAGCATCATCATCAATGGATTTGGAAATATCCCAATCTTTAAATTGCTCGTAATGCCATTCAGCAAACCCACATTCAGGAGGAACCGAAATAAATGGATGACTATTCATCATCAGTCTAAACATTGTTGTTCCAGAGCGAGGATTTCCTAGAATAAAAAAGTGAGGTTTCATGATTTTCGCAGTAATGTATTACAAATTTGTATTACATCCTCTTTTGCCAAATCGGTGTAAAGGGGCAGACAAAGGATTCTGGATGCAATAGATTCGGAAATTTGCATTGGAGCGCCATTACTAAACGGGATTGTATTTAAGGAGGGGTAGAAATAACGCCTAGGGAAAATTTGCTTAGCATTTAGCTCGGATATTATTTGCAATAATTCTCTTTCAGAGCTAAATATGACCGGATAATAACTGTAATTCCATTCTGTATTGGGTCTTATCTTTAAAAGTTGAAAATTGCTGCCAATCAAAAAACGCTCGTATAACTCTACTATCTCCTTTCGCCTTGCTATAATGTGATTGATGTATGGAAAAACTGCAAGCCCCATAGCGGCTTGAAGCTCTGAAATCTTTCCATTTATGCCCAAGCCATAAAAAGCGAGTGGACCATTGTGTCCAAAATTATGACTATAGTACAGTTTATGCTGAAGTTCAGGATCTTTACAGAACATAGCACCGCCTTCGGCCGTATGGAAAAGTTTTGTAGCATGAAAACTGCAAGTGCTTACATCGCCAAATTCAAAAATAGATTTGCCGTTGAAACTAACTCCAAAACTGTGTGCTGCATCATATATCACTTTTAAGTTATGTTTTTGAGCAATAGATGCTATGGCATCTACATTGCATGGGTTACCAAATACATGAGTAGCCAGAATAGCGGTAGTTTTAGATGTAATAGCCGCCTCAATTTTACTTTCATCTATGGTCAAAAAATCAGGATGAATGTCTACAAAAACAGGGGTACAATTCTCCCATACTATTGCAGCTGTAGTAGCTACATAAGAAAATGGCGTAGTAATAATTTCGCCATTATTCCCTAATAGTTTGAGGGCTATCTGTAAAGGCACAGTCCCATTATTTGTAATTGTAATTTTTGATACCTTCAGGTAGTCAACCAATTTTGCTTCTAGCTCCTTAACCAGTTCACCGCGATTAGTAAGCCAGTGGTTGCCGTAGGCTCTATTCACCAACGCCAAATATTCATCAATCGGAGGCAAAAAAGTTTTAGTAACAGGTATCATAAAGATCAATCAGCTTGTGCAAAGAGGATTGTTTCCTCTGAGTGTATGGTAAAATGGTCCAAGTACAATTTATATCCTAATCCTAAATTATTTATCCAGAGAGGAATATTGGTAAAGTCATCCATGCTATGATAAATCGCTACAGCCAACTTAGGCTTAAACTTACGCAAAGTTTCAATTGCGCCCAGTAAAGCATAGGGCTCTGACCCCTCAATGTCCATTTTTATAAAATCCACTTTTTCAATCCCCCTTTTTGCCACAAATTCATCAATACTTTCAGTGATTGCAGTTCCTGTTTGCCCGCTAAAAGGTTGATCTTCTACTTTGCTACCGGGACCGTTGTCGAAATAAAACAATTGCTTACCAGATTTATCCGATACCGGATTTTGGACAATCTCAATTGTGCTGTGAAAAGAAGGATTAAGCGACAAATTTTTCTCGAAAATGCTGATGTTTCCTGGAATAAACTCGAAAGAATAAACTTTGCCTATTGCCCCCGCTTTGTTGGCAAAATACAGCGCTGTATCCCCCCAACACGCCCCTAGGTCTAATACCACATCTCCTGGCACTACTTCAACTTTTACTTGATTCTTTCGATAAGCATATTGTTCTATCATAAAATCGGTTACCACACCTTTATTGGTAAAGAAAAACCGAACGTTGTAGCCTATGGCTTTCAAATCAAAATCTCGAAGTATAAATCCCAAGAAATGAGGATCAAGTGTTTCTTTACTGCAAACTAAGCCCTCAGCTTGTTCAAAATACTGCTTATACTGTGGAGTATTGAGCGGCAATTTCACTTTGCCGAATCCCATTAATCTATAAGCTAGGAGTTGGATGAGAAGTTTTTTGTCTGTATCAGGCAATAAATTGTAGACAGATTGTATTCGATCCCCGTAGACAGACAGCAGAGGATTAGCTTTATCATAATACTCTTGTTTTATCTTACGTCTGTTTAACAAAGTTCGGAGCCACTGAAACGAATACTCCCGTTCTGCGTATTCACCAAAACGATTTTCATCAAAATTTTCTCTGCCAAAGTTATTTAAAGAACAGGCATCAATCTCCTTGTATAGTTCAACTTCAGATTGGTTCTGCATTATGCTATTTATTTTGAAGTTGCAACATAATTTAAAATAACTACATTGGTAAAGACTTAAGATAAAATATAATCAAGATAAGGTTAACCTAAGGAGCTATGAGAAAAAAAACAGATATAGTTATCATTCTTTTTTGCGGGTTCTTAACGGTAAAATCGCAGTTTGCCCCCACAGAAATTGCCAACCTTAGCTTGTGGCTGCGGGCGGATAGTCTAGTTACAAAAGATGCAAACAATTTTGTAAGCGCTTGGGGAAATTGCACGGGTAGTGGAACCAATTTAAATCAGGTGACACCAAATTTGCAACCCCTCTGGAGTGGGAACATTATTAATGGGAATCCTGTAATACGATTTGACGGAGCAAACGACTTTTTGAATGCAGGCGATAACTTTGATATTGGAACGGGCGGGAGGACGCTATTTGTTGTGGCTAAATCAAACAACTTGACCGCAGGTACTTTTGTAGCAAAAAGTTTGGCATCTGGCGTACCGAACAGGTTCGCCTTAAGATACAATAGTAACGGAGTAGACTTGTTATATCAGGATAATTTGCAACAAAGTATCAACTCAAACCCTGCCCCGTCAGGATTTACCATCTTTTCAAATATTGTAAATAGGAATAGTCAACAAGTAAAACTGTTCAAGAACAGCTCACAAATTGGGGTTACGCTGTCAGGAATTCAAAATACTGCATATAATTTTAACTCTACTTACCGTTTTCTTATAGGAGCTTACAATAATGCGACAGACGCGGGCGAAATCAATTTTCTGAATGGTGACATTGCTGAAATTATCATGTATGATACTGCCTTGCCGGACTCATCTAGAAATAGAGTAGAACAATATTTACGACTAAAATATGCTGCACAAATAGATCTAGGCCCTGACATTTCTCAGGCATACGGATTTTGCGGAGTTCCATTAACAGCACCCACGGGCTTTTCAAATTATCAGTGGTCTAATGGTGCTTCGGGGATTTCAACCACAGTGAATCGTCCGGGGAAATACTGGATAAATGCAACAGATGCCTTCGGCTACACAACTTCCGATACTATTATTGTAAATTTCCCGGGCGCTTTTCCGCTTGCGGATGACACATTATGTTTAGGTAGTAGTTTAAATATTACTTCCGGTTTAACAGGGCCTTATACCCACATTTGGTCTAATGGAGGCAGCACATCTCAAATAAATATAGCTAATGGCGGTCTGTACTCACTTTTGGTTACAGATACTTCCGGTTGTGTTTACAGAGATACGCTATTAGTCCTAACGGACAGCTTTGCCATCTACATAAGTTTAGGTGCTGATACAAGCATTTGTGCCGGAAGTTCTTTAGGACTTCAGTCAGGCAATTCACTCACAGCGGCTTTTCAATGGTCTGATGGAACCACAGGGCCTACAACAACAATTACAACTAGTGGCCAATACAACGTAACGGTAACAAGTTTTAGCGGATGCCAGGTATCAGATAGTATCCTGGTTAATGTGGTGGGACAGATACCACTTGCTAACTTTAATGCCGACACGGTTTGCCTCGGAAATACAACCCAATTTACCGATTTATCTACAGCAACCTTCCCGGCTAATATCACCGGCTACCTGTGGACTTTTGCCCCCGGACAAACCAACACTACAAATTCACCATCCTACACATTTGGCAGCGCAGGCATAAAGTCTGTTACTCTCCAAGTAACTACAAACGTAGGCTGCAGTGGCACGGTCACTAAAAACGTTTTCGTTCGGCAGTTGCCCACCGCTGTTATTCAAACACCACTCAGCACCTGCACCAATAGTCCGTTTACCTTTTCATCATCGCTAAGCAACGCTGCCGCGGGAGATGCACTGTCAACATTTAACTGGAATTTCGGAGATGGTAATACTTCAACAACTGCCAACCCAACACATACCTACTTAGCTACCGGTACGCTACCCGTTAGCTTAACGGTAGGCAGTTTACAAGGGTGCAGTGCATCCGATACCGAAACAATCAGTATTGCTTCCTCGGCCCTTACCGCTGGCAATTTTACCCTCAACACCCCAGCAAGTGGATTTACTACTCCGGGGGCAAACATTATGTTTAACTGGAATAACAGTGTTAACGCAAGCAGCTACATATTGCAGGTTGCTTCAAATCCGTCATTTACGAATATTGTTTTGCAAAGTGCGCCACTTCAAAGCAATTCTTACTCGACTTCTTTCACAACAGCCGGGCTGTATTATTGGAGAGTACTGGCAGCCAACTTCTGTGGCACCACCACTGCCTCTAACATTCACTCTATTGAAATCTTTACCCCGGGCAACGTGCCGAATCTCGCGGTATGGTTAAGAGCGGACAGTGGCGTGGTACTCAGTGGGGGTACGGTTTCGCAATGGAGCGATGGCAGCGGCAATAACCTGCATGCGAGCCAAAGTACCCCAGCCAATGCACCGTCAGTAGTTTCTAATGTGACGTTACTAAATAACAAACCTGCACTTTTATTTGATGGGAGCAATGATGTGCTGAATGGTTTGACCATACCCGGAATAGATGCAAGTTCTTCATCTGTATTTGTAGTTACGAAGGGAAACGCACAGACAGGCGTTCTTGCAGGGATTTTCAATATCGGAACTTTAAACAACGGGATGTGGCTATACCGGAGGATGTTTACGGGAAGGCTTACACTCATTAATGACTATGTGAATAATACACAGATTTTAGACGTACCGAACAGCATGCCCAACACTGGCTTTCGGTATGGATTATTCGGTATGGTCAAAAACTTTGGTAGCGAATCACGTTTGTATATCAACAGTACCGAGAGCGCTTACTCTTCGAGCGCGGCACTTTCCGGCACCTTCATGAATAGCAATTATGTGTTGGGCTTTGGTCAGGGCTATGGTTATTATAATGGCGAAATTGCGGAGGTAATAGTTTACAAAAAAGCATTAAGCGGAGCGGAGCGAACCCAGGTTGAAAATTATCTTTATACCAAGTATGCTCCACCGGTAAGCCTGGGGCCGGATATCAATAACGCTTACAGCGTTTGTCCGGTAACACTGAATGCCGGAAATAGGTTTTTAAGTTATACCTGGAGCACCGGAGATACAGCCGTCAGCCAAATCAGCATCAAGAAAAGCGGCACTTATTGGATAAATGTAACGGATGTATTCGGTCGCACCAGTTCCGACACAGTAGTGGTAAATATTCCCGTGTCGGGCACCAGTTTTGATGACACTACCATTTGCAATTATGACAACGTTTTGCTGTTTCCACTTTTGCCCGGTAGTCCTTACCAGTTTTCCTGGAATAACGGGTCTACTTCAGCCAGCATCCCTATAACGGCCTCGGGAAATTACTTCTGCTTAATTACTGACACCAATAATTGTGTATTCATAACCGATACCATTTCAGTGGCAGTAGATAGCTTTGCGCTGCGTTCACTGCTTCCGGCTGATACCAACATCTGCGTAGGCAATACCTTAGCTGCAGATACGGGCACTTACAACCCTGTTTATTTTATCTGGAGTAATAATGAGTTAGGGCCGTCTGTCACTATCGGTAATTTAGGGACACTTACCTACCAGGTAACAGTAACCGACAACAACAATTGTGTGGCTAAAGACACTGCAATTGTACGAGCGAATCAAACTGCACCGCAAGTAGCCTTCATTACCGCTAATCTTTGTTTTGGTGACTCTGCCACTTTAGTAAATCAAACCACACAAGTAGGCAACGATGTCATCCACTTTTTTGAATGGGATTTCGGGGATGGCAATACCAGCAACGATTTTAGCCCCACACACCTTTATAATTTCCCGGGCACCTATCCGGTAGAATTAACATTGGCTACAGATTCAGGTTGTAGCGGTAGTTTGATTCAGCCCATCAAAGTATCAGCGCCACCCACTGGCAACTTTTCTTACCCGAATGTAGTTTGTGCCGGAAGCAACACCGTATTTTATGATAACAGCGTAGTGTTGTTCAACGACTCTGTAACATCGTGGAAGTGGACGTTTGGCGGTTTGGATACATCTTCGCTTCAGATACCAACTTACGAGTTCAATCAACCTGGAACAGTGAGCATACAACTAATAGTGGCCACCGATGTAGGTTGCGCGGATACAGTAGTTAAAACGCTGGAAGTTTTTGCGCCATTTGTGGCTGCTTTTTCGTTTGATAAAGTATGTATAGGTGACTCCACTGTTTTTATCGACACCACAGCTTCATTATCTATTGTTAGCTGGCTTTGGAACTTTGGCGATGGTACGCCTTTCTCTTTAAACAGCCACCCCAAACACCAATACGTTTCCCCGGGCAACTATTTTGTAACCCTGAAAGTGGAGAATGCCATTGGTTGTGTGGACACTTCAGTGCAGCTGATTACTGTAGTTAACCCTCCGGTGGCCAATATTGGTAGCGTGATTGCTTGCGAGGATGTCCCATTTTTACTCGCGGATAGTTCTGTCACCTTCAGCGACCCTGTAGCAAACTGGCGATGGAATGTAGATGGCACTATTTACAACACAGCATCGCCACAACATATTTTCAGCGATACAGGTCTTTACCCGATTACTTTAAAGATTACTACACTCAAAGGGTGTGTGGATTCTGTACAAAGTCAGCTAACAGTTCGCGCTGCTCCGAATGCAAATTTTGCCATTACTCCTTTGTATGGTGAAGCGCCTGCAGATATACAGTTTTCTAATTTGACAACTGATGCCACGGGCTTTGACTGGAATTTTGGAGATGGCGGAACTTCAACAGACGAAAATCCAATCCACACGTTTATCGCCAATGATACTTTTCAGATTTTACTTCAAGCGACCAATCAAGCAGGTTGCAAGGATACCACCTCCAGATTTTTCATCGTGGCCCCGACTGCACTGGACATAGCAGTGAGCGATGTGGAGGTAATTAAAACAGTGCAAGCGGATGGCTCTGTGCTGATAAAAGTAGATGCAAGTTTGAGCAACATAGGAACAAGAGTCATCACAGACATTCAATTATATGCCACCGTAGGAAGCGGTAGTGTGATCAGCGAAGATTGGACCGGATTACTCGAAAGCGGACAAACGCTACCTTACAGTTTTTCAGCCGAATTCGTGTTATCTGAGCCGAATGCCAATACTTATGTGTGTGTTCGCGCCAGAGAAGTTAACCAAGGCGAACAAGAAGTATCGGTCACCAACAATCAGGAATGTGCCACACTCACCGGGGGAATTCAGTTAGCCGGTCCATCACCCAATCCCGTAATGAATAAATCTGGCTTAGGCATTATTTTGCCTAAGCCCGGTACAGTGACTATCGACATAGCAGATGTGTATGGAAGGTACGTAGTAAAAGGATATTCGCAGGAAATGCCGGTAGGCCGAACAGATTATGAACTGCAACGTCAGCAGTTTGTCACCGGAGAATATTTCATTCGCATTTACTACAACGATGAGCGCATCGTCAGAAAGTTTATTGTGAAGTAGTTTGAAAGCTGATTTTGAGAACGCTCAGATGATACCATCTGAGCGTTCTTTATTTAATTCGCATCCGTGAAAAACATCGTCATCTTCGCCAGCGGAAAAGGAAGCAATGCTGCTGCCTTGATAAAACATTTTAGTAACCACCCGGCAGCTAAAGTTTGCTTGGTAGTCACTAATAACCCATCAGCCGCTGTCATACAAGCGGCACACAGCAACAAAATCATGTCGGCTGTTGTCAGTAAAGATTTTTTTGGCGACAGCGAAAAAATGATGCGTCTCTTGCAGGCCGTCCAGGCAGACTGGATAGTGCTGGCTGGTTTTCTGCAATTAATCCCTCCTTTTCTTCTTCAGCATTTTCCGAATCGCATAGTGAATATACACCCGGCACTTCTCCCCGAATTTGGCGGTAAAGGTATGTATGGCGCCCGAGTGCATGAAGCGGTGATTGCAGCAGGCAAAACAGAATCGGGCATTACCATTCATTACGTGAACGAGAAGTATGATGAAGGAGAAATTATACTACAACAGAAATTGACACTAGCGATCAACGAAACAGCGGAATCACTTGCCCAAAAAATCCAATCGCTGGAACATGAATGGTTGCCGAAAACAATTGAACAACTCATCCGCTAAGCAACCGTCTCCGTTTTTCGTTGAAAAACTGTTACTAAATATTGGCAGACGACAAACAGAAATCCCAATCAGGCAAATACATTCGCGGCTGTCTTCCATTCGGCTAAATCCTCAACACTGAATACTACTATGGGCAAAAAAATTGCATCGGCACTCATCTCCGTTTATTACAAAGATCACCTCGACTTAATTGTGCAGGAGCTAAACAAATTAGGTGTGAAAATTTACAGCACCGGAGGAACACAAAGTTTTATTGAAGGATTGGGGATTCCGGTCACTGCCGTAGAAGATCTCACCTCCTATCCGTCTATTTTGGGAGGGCGGGTAAAAACGCTTCACCCAAAAGTTTTTGGTGGCATTTTGGGTAGAAGAAATAACCCGAACGACCAAAAGGAAATGGCTCAATATGAAATACCGGAAATTGATTTGGTCATTGTGGATTTATACCCTTTTGAAGAAACAGTGAAAGCCGGGGGCAGCGAAGAAGACATTATTGAGAAGATAGATATTGGTGGAATTTCGCTTATACGTGCAGCTGCTAAAAATTACAACGACACCCTCATTGTAGCCTCCAGAAATGATTACGGTAAACTGTTGGAGCTATTGCAAACAAAAGCCGGAGAAACAGATTTGGCTGACAGAAAAGAATTTGCCGCAAGAGCATTTATGACCTCCTCACATTACGACACACATATATTTAACTACTTCAACCGTGATTTTAATTTCGAAGTATTTAAACAGAGTGAGCTTAGCGGCCACGTGCTTCGCTATGGCGAAAACCCCCATCAGCGTGGCGTTTTCTACGGCAATTTGACCGAGGTATTTGAAACTTTAAACGGTAAAGAGCTTTCTTACAACAATCTGGTAGATGTAGAAGCCTCTTTGAATCTCATAGCGGAGTTTTCGGAGCCTACGGTGGCTATTATCAAACACACCAACAGTTGCGGGCTGGCATCGCGTGATTCTATTTGCGAGGCATACAAAGCGGCATTTGCCTGTGATACCACCTCTGCATTTGGCGGTGTAATTGCAGCTAACAGGGTTATTGACCTGGCCACTGCCACCGAGTTAAACACACTTTTTTTTGAGGTATTATCCGCGCCAGGCTACGATGAAGATGCATTGACACTTCTGAAAAGCAAGAAGAACAGAATCCTACTGAAGACAAAGCAACATACCCCCACTACAAAAATTTTCAAGAGACTCTTAAATGGTGTGCTGGAACAGGAAAATGATTTGCGTGCCGAAAAACAAGATGCATTTAAACATGTCACCGATAAATCTCCCTCAAAAGTGGAAATATCGGACCTTGAATTCGCTATCATAGCAGTAAAGCATCTAAAAAGCAACGGTATTGCCTTGGTTAAAAACAAGCAACTGATTGGAAGCAACTGCGGACAAACTTCGCGTGTAGATGCACTTAATAATGCAATCAAAAAAGCAAAAGAGTTTGGATTTGACCTTTCGGGGGCAGTGATGGCCAGCGATGCGTTCTTCCCTTTTCCCGATTGCGTAACCATAGCTGCTGAAGCCGGCATTACTGCTATTGCGCAGCCGGGAGGCAGCATTAAGGACCAGGACTCTATAGATGCAGCTAACCAGTTTAATCTGGCGATGGTAACCACTGGAGTGCGTCACTTTCGACATTAAACGAACAAACAATGCAAACTTTTACCCTCGAAAATCAGGAATACATTGAGTTGAACAAACTACTCAAATTACTGCAGCTAACCGAAAGCGGTGGCGAGGCCAACGAAGCCATTGTGAGGGCAAAGGTGAAGGTGAACGGTGTGATTGAGATACAAAAGCGAAAAAAGCTACGCCCGGGCGACAAAGTTCAGTTCGCGGGAAAAACAGTGCTCGTTGCCGGATAAACCTCGCCATGAAATACATATTTCTCTATTCCTCCATCCTTTTCAATATTCTAACCAACGTAGGATTCAACCTATCGGCCATGAACGATGGGGTGCCATTCAAAAAATGGGGCTATCTGGCTTTGGGACTCGTTTTTGGACTCATCAATTCGGTGCTTTTTACAGAATGCCTGAAAGAAATTCCTTTGCAGGTAGCCAGCGCTATTTTCTTTTCACTCACCATCGTAGGGCTTTTTTTGATAGCGCATTTTGGATTTGGTGAGCAGGTGACCCCGCTCCGGGTAGCGGGTATCTTTGTAATAACGGCTGGCGTGGTAATGGTATCGCTCAAATAGTTTCTCCTGGTGCTCCAAATCGGTTCCCGCTAAATTTACCGTTACCCTTGCCCGTATCGGGCCTAATGCTATATTTGCGCTCCCGTTTTTATAGAGCAGCTGTTCTCTTCAATCAAAAGTATGCAAGCCGGTAGGCGCGAAATTGATTACTCAGCGTTTCGTTTTATAAAAATTTCCCTCTGAAAAAAGGGGCATTTCGGTCGTTTCGCTATTCTATTTATCACTTTAAGTTTTTAAACAATGGCATTTAAAAAAGACAACACTAAAAGAGCTGATTTTTCAAAAATCACCATCATGCTCGCCTCGCCCGATGCTATCCTCGGTCGTTCTAATGGTGAAATCAAGAAACCGGAAACCATCAACTATCGTACTTACAAGCCAGAAATGGAAGGTTTGTTTTGCGAGCGTGTTTTTGGACCCACCAAAGACTACGAGTGCTACTGCGGCAAATACAAGCGTATTCGTTATAAAGGCATCGTGTGCGACCGTTGCGGTGTGGAAGTAACAGAAAAGAAAGTGCGCAGAGATCGTACCGGACACATTAAATTGACGGTGCCTATTGTACACATTTGGTACTTTAAATCGCTGCCAAACAAAATTGGCTACCTGCTGGGAATCAGCTCCAAGAAAATGGAGAGCGTGGTATACTACGAGCGCTATGTAGTTATCCAACCCGGTGCTGCTGCCAATGAAATTACAGTAATGACAGAGAAAGGTGAAGAGCGCAAGAAATTGGCCTACTTAGACCTACTCTCTGAAGAAGAATTCAGTTCTGTGTTCGAAAATGAGGAGTTGAAAAACAACCACCTGCTGGAAGATACAGACCCCAATAAATTTATAGCCAAGATGGGTGCCGAAGCTATCAAGGATTTGCTTTCGCGCATCAACCTGGATGAACTTTCCTACCAGTTGCGTCACGCTGCGGCCAACGAAACTTCGCGCCAGCGTAAATCAGAAGCCCTGAAGCGCTTGAGCGTAGTTGAACTTTTCCGCGAAGCCAACGAGCACACGGAGAACAAACCCGAATGGATGGTAGTTCAACACTTGCCGGTTATCCCGCCTGAATTACGTCCTTTGGTGCCATTGGATGGCGGTCGTTTTGCCTCTTCCGATTTAAATGACTTATACCGCAGAGTTATTATCCGTAACAACCGTTTGAAAAGACTGGTAGACATCAAAGCTCCGGAAGTGATTTTGCGCAACGAAAAACGGATGTTGCAGGAAGCGGTTGACTCTTTGTTCGACAACTCTCGTAAATCCAATGCTGTAAAAGCAGAAGGAGGCCGTCAGTTAAAGTCGCTCTCAGATGTATTGAAAGGAAAGCAAGGTCGTTTCCGTCAAAATCTGTTGGGTAAGCGTGTGGACTACTCCGGCCGTTCGGTAATTGTGGTAGGACCTGAATTGAAACTGCACGAGTGCGGTCTTCCAAAAGATATGGCGGCAGAGTTATTCAAACCGTTTATTATACGCAAGCTGATTGAAAGAGGTATTGTAAAAACCGTAAAGAGCGCCAAGAAACTGGTAGACAAAAAAGAACCGGTTATTTGGGATATCCTAGAAAATGTATTGAAAGGACACCCGGTGCTTTTGAATCGTGCTCCTACCCTTCACCGTTTGTCTATTCAATCGTTTGTTCCAAAACTGATTGAAGGAAAAGCGATTCAACTTCACCCGTTGGTTTGTACAGCGTTCAACGCTGACTTTGACGGTGACCAAATGGCCGTTCACGTGCCACTGAGCAATGCCGCTATTCTGGAGGCGCAGATGCTCATGTTATCTGCCCATAACATTCTAAATCCGCAAAACGGAACACCTATCACCCTTCCATCGCAGGACATGGTGCTTGGTCTGTATTACATGACCAAAGAAAAGCGCAGCACCAAAGAGGAGAAAGTGAAAGGCGAAGGATTGGCTTTTATGGTGTAGAAGAAGCGATGATTGCTTACAACGAAGGCAAAGTAGAATTACATGCTGCAGTAAAATGTAAGCTGAATGTAAAGGATGATAAAGGCAATTTGGTTAATAAATTGATTGAAACCACCTTAGGCAGAATCATTTTCAACCAAGCTGTTCCTGAAAAAGTAGGCTACGTAAACCGCTTGTTGGGTAAAAAACAATTGAAAGATGTAATCGGTCAGATTTTGGCTGAAACAGACATTCCTACCACTGCTAAATTCCTTGACGACATTAAGAAATTAGGTTTCTACTACTCGTTTAAAGGAGGATTGAGTTTCAACCTGAAAGATGTGGTGGTGCCGGAGAATAAAGAAAGACTGGTAGCACAAGCGCAGGAAAGAGTAGACGAAATTTTTGAAAGCTACCAGAATGGTTTTATCACCGACAAAGAGCGTTTCAATCAGGTCGTAGATATCTGGACCGCAACGGACAACCGCTTGACCAATACCTTGATGAAGCAGATTTCTGAAGACCGTCAGGGCTTCAACTCTATCTTCATGATGTTGGATTCAGGGGCGCGTGGTAGCAAGCAACAGATTAAGCAGCTCTCCGGTATGAGAGGTATTATGGCTAAGCCACGTAAATCCGGTTCTACCGGAAGCGAGGTAATTGAAAACCCGGTATTGGCAAACTTTAAAGAAGGTTTGTCGGTATTGGAATACTTCATCTCTACACACGGTGCTCGTAAAGGTCTTTCTGATACGGCTCTTAAAACAGCTGATGCCGGTTACCTGACCAGAAGACTTGTAGACGTTGCACAAGACGTTGTTATTACTGAAGAAGATTGTGGTACTTTGAGAGGGATTTCGGTTTCTGCATTGAAAGACAATGAGGATATTCTTGAACCACTGTATGATCGAATTCTGGGAAGAACTTCTTTGAATGATGTATACCACCCGGAAACAGATGAGCTTCTGGCTTCATCCGGACAGCACATTGATGAGGTAACTGCTAAACGCATCAACGAATCGGGTATTGATGCGGTAGAAATCCGCTCGGTGCTTACCTGCGAAAGCAGAAAAGGCTGTTGCGTAAAATGCTACGGTAGAAATCTCGCCACCAACCGCTTAGCCGAAAATGGCGATGCAGTGGGTATCATTGCTGCTCAAAGTATCGGTGAACCGGGAACACAGTTGACACTCCGTACTTTCCACGTGGGAGGTATCGCGAGCGTGGGCACATCAGAGTCGCAGATTACTGTGAAGTTTGATGGTATTGTTCAGTTTGACGGTGTAAGAACCACAACAACTGTAGATGAAAATGGTGAGAAGATAAACATCGTTATCGGCAGAACCGGCGAGTTGAGAATTGTAAAAGACGACAACCCGGACAAAGTGTTGATTTCGCACCACATTCCTTACGGTTCTCAAATCAGTGTAAAAGATGGTAAGTCCGTTAAAAAGGGCGACCTGATTTGTAAGTGGGATCCGTATAACAACGTTATCATTTCTGAAGTAAACGGTAAAATCAAGTTTGAACACTTGATAGAAAACGTTACTTACCGCGATGAAATGGACGAACAAACCGGCCACCGCGAGAAGGTTATCATAGAGTCTAAAGACAAAACCAAAGTTCCATCCCTCTTGGTTGAACACGGCAAAGAAGGCAAAGTATACAGCTTGCCGGTAGGTGCACACATTGTGGTAGATGCCGGTGAAGATGTGAAACAAGGACAGATCATTGCCAAGATACCGAGAGTAATGGGTAAAGTGAAGGATATCACAGGAGGTCTTCCACGTGTTACCGAGTTGTTCGAAGCTCGTAATCCTTCCAACCCGGCTACTGTAGCAGAAATTGACGGTGTGGTGAAATTTGGCGGAGTGAAAAGAGGTAACCGCGAAATCATTGTGGAAAGCCGCGATGGAGAAGTGATGAAGTATCTCGTTCCACTTTCCAAACACTTCCTGGTTCAGGAGCAAGACTTTGTTCGTGCCGGCACACCGCTATCAGACGGAGCTATTACGCCAAGCGATATTCTGAGCATCAAAGGACCATTTGCCGTGCAGGAGTACCTGGTGAATGAAATTCAGGATGTATACCGCTTGCAGGGCATCAAAATCAACGACAAGCACGTGGAGGTAATTGTTCGTCAAATGATGAGCAAAATGATTGTGGAAGATCCGGGCGACACAAAGTTCCTGGAAGGCGAAAGCGTTGATAAGTTTGAACTTTTGGAAGTAAACGATCAGTTATTCGACAAAAAAGTAGTTACAGATGCCGGAGATTCAGAAAACCTGAAAGCCGGACAGATTGTAAGCCTTCGTCAGGTGCGCGAAGAGAATTCTATACTGAAGCGCAGCGATAAAAAGCTGGTTGAGTTTCAGGATGCTTCTCCCGCCACTGCTACTCCAAAACTGCAAGGTATTACACGTGCATCCCTTTCTACTCATTCATGGATTTCTGCGGCATCGTTCCAGGAAACCACCAAGGTATTGAGCACAGCTTCTATTGCGGCCAAGCAAGATTACCTCGAAGGTTTGAAAGAGAACGTTATTGTAGGACACCGTATTCCTGCAGGAACAGGTTTGCGCAAGTTCCAGGAAATTATTGTTACCAATACTGAAGACCTGGAGCGTGCTGAGCAAAAAGCAAAGCAAATGCAGGGTGGTGTAGAATTGATAGGATAATATTACCACAACAAGTTCATACAAGCCCTCCTGCTAAACCGGGAGGGCTTTTTATTTTCCTGTTATATTGTTTTCCATTGCAAGCAGAAAATGTATTGAAGTGTTTATGGCAACAGCGTCCGAAATTTTAGAAGAACTGAAAAAACTGAAGGAAGAACGGTCTTCAGAATTTGTTTCTCGAGCAGAACAGCGTATTTCCGAAGCTGGTAATGACAAGATGCTTCAATTGCGCATCTTGTATGAACTAAGCAGCTTTTACAACCATCAGCAAAGTAACTACAGGAAAGCCAATGAACTGGCATACGAAGCGCTGAACCTGGCGCAAAACCATAAACGAAAAAGTGCATCAGGCAAAAGCCTTGAACCTGGCGGGAGTCAACCACAATTTTATTGGCGAACTTTCAAAAGCTCGTGATGCCTATGAATAGGGTATTAAAATAATGGAAAGTTTGTATGAGCTAAGTGCTGATGACAAAACCATTTTGGCGAGTTTATATTTCAACAACGTAACCTTATACAAGGAGTTTGAATTGGATGAATCGCGATTGCAATACATAGACAAAGCATTTAAATTATTTACCGAAGCGGGGAACAGGCAGGGTGTGGCACGGTGCTATCTTTCTTATGCCAACAATTATCCGGGAATAAGAAATACCGAAAAAAGCGATTGAGTATTATCAGCAAGCTGCTGACATTTTCAGAGAATTGCAGGACAAAAGAGGTGAAGGAAACAGCCTGATAAACATAGGCTATCAAAGGTGCCTGAAGGGTGACTTTGAACCCGGGGTAGGCATTGTAAACGAGGGAATATCGCTGCTTGAAAAATCGGGGAGTGCCGTATTTGTTACCAACGGATACTTTTTGCTGGGTATTTGCAAAAGGCTGCAAGGTAAGTTTGAAGAAGCTAAGGTCCTGTTTCAAAAAGTGGAAGATATAACCATTGAGACCAAGGCCAGTTTCAATATGGCTACCTTGTATGAAGAGTGGGCACAAGCGCTCGAATCTTCCAGAGATTTTAAAGGTGCCTTGGAAATGTATAAGCGCTATTACCGCGACATGGAAAATATGTAAATTCGATAAGAGCTCAGCGGTTTCTGATGCACGCATGACCTTTGAATTGGAAGAAAAGAAAGCGAGAGGCAGACATTCTGAAAAACAAAAATAGAGATTGAGGCTTACACACACCGCTTAGAAATTTCGAATGCGGAACTGCGGCAATTTGCACACGTGGCATCACACGATTTAAAAGAACCACTGCGTATGGTAACCCTTTACATGCAGTTGCTTGAAAAAATGTTGCCCGAAAGCTAAATGATGACGAACTACAATACCTCTACTTTGCTAAAGAAGGAGCAAGCAGAATGTATGGCTTGATAGAGAGCCTGCTGCAGCTTTCAAAGATTAATCCGGACATAAAAACCGAAACTGTAGACTTAAACAAAGTGCTGAACGAAGCCGCTGAGTTTATGCGGCCCGATATGCAAAAAAAGAGTTTCAGGATTTCTACGGTTGTGTTGCCGAAGGTAAAAGCCAATCATTCACTAATGTTGCAACTTTTTGAAAACCTGATAGGTAACGCTATAAAGTTTAACCAAAGTGCAGCCCCCACAATGGAAATTTCCTGCGAAAAGAAAGAAGGAGCATATCTCTTTACATTCCGCGACAATGGAATTGGGATAGAAAAAAAATATCGCGAAAAAGTATTCGATATTTTTCAGCGGCTACATGCCCGCGAAGCATACCAAGGCACCGGTATTGGTCTTACCATTTGCAAAAAGATTATTGAACAGATGAATGGGAAAATATGGATTGAGGATGGTAAAGAAAACGGATGTGCATTCTGCTTCACTATTCCGTGCTGATAGGAAGCTTATTCTTTACCCCATTTTTTCTTGCAGCGCTCTGCAAATTCCTTTTTGAAATTGTCGCGCTCATCATCACTCATGCTCTCCCATTTTGCCTTCCACAATCTGCGCTTTCCCATAGGCTGCAGCGTATGAATTCTAACACCGCCAAATAGCAGTTTAGATAGAATAACTAATCCAAAAGCCTGATTGATATTGATGAGTGGTAAGTGAAACAAATCTGGCAGAAGCCAATTCCACAAATGCATCACGGCAAAACCCATCAGTAGAAAAGCGGCTACAAACAGAAGAACCATTCCCGCTCCTCTTAGTATATTTTTGATCATACTCCTGTTTTTGTTTTGGCAAAATACAAACTACTCATTGATTACAAATCGTTGTAAAGATTCTGCAGACGCTCTCGCAAATACAACACGGCATATCGCTTGCGCGATAGCAGTGTATTGGTATTGGCACCGGTAATCTCTGCGATTTCCTGAAAACTCTTGTCCTCTATCTCATGCATCACAAACACATCGCGTTGCTCTTTGGGCAACTCATCCAATGCTTGCAATAAACCCTGAGTAATGGCCTCGCGCATCATTTCTGTTTCCGGTGAATTCAGCTTTCCAGGCAAAAAATCAGAAATGTCGAGGCGGTCTCCATCATCACCGCACGAATCGCAAAATGCTCTTCCAATGAATCGGGCTTTTTCTTGCGATAACGATCTGTAATTTTATTGCGCGCCATCGTAAATAGCCACGAAGCCATCTGCTCCACCGGCTTCATAAGGCGATAGGTGTTTACCAATTCATAAAACACGTCTTGCAGCACATCTTCTGCATCTTCCTGGGTAGGCACACGTCTACGGATGAATTCGAGCAAGCGTCTGCGCTCTTTTCCACCACCTGAATCAGCGATTCGTTTTGTGTATCTGCCATTTTGAGATTCAAAGTTACCATATTAGTTTATCGTTGTTAAGGATAGACGAATATGTTTTATTGATATTTTGAAAATCAATTTTTGTTTCAAATTTTACTTGTAAGGTAAACTACATACTCACCGAACCATTAATCCATATCTGAGCTCAAAAAAGTTGCTTTTTTGAAAAAAGTTAAAGATATTTGTATTAAAGAGACAATTATTCTACTTAACTCAAAAACCCAATCTTATGAAATTCAACTTTTTACTAATCCTATTTCTTTTGTTTACCTGCGTGCATACTAATGCGCAAATTGCCTACGCACAATACCCCCTAGATGGTAATGCGAATGACATAAGTGGCAATAATTTAAATGGCAGTTTAATTAGCTCTCCTATTTCATCTACAAATCGGTTTAACCAGGCAAACAAGGCGCTATCATTAAATGGCAGCGGTAGTTATGTTGCCTTACCGCAAGCTTTTGACTTTCCTAACCTTAGTGTAGTTGGATGGTTCAAAGCAAACGCAACTGGTGGATTAAACTCAACTACTGTTATCTACAGTGTTGACAATGCTTCCTTACAATATGGGCATCAAAAATTTCTACTTGAAGATGTTAGTACCTTTCCGCAAGTAAGAATACAATCAGGAGATGTTAGTTATGTCAAGCAGATTACACTTAATCAATGGCATCAACTAGCTTTTACGAGAACACAAACACAGGTAAAAGTGTTTATAGATGGTGTTTTAGAATATACTAGCAACACACCAGGAAGTTATCATTCGGCCAGTGGGGTTAGTTATGCTACTATTGGTGCAGGTTATAGTCTATCAAATTTCCTTAATGGCAGTGTTGACGACTTTATGATTTTTGATGTTGCCATCCCAGACTCTCAGATAACTAATCTGTATAATAGTAATTGCAACCTAACAACACCAGCAAGCATATCACCAAACGGAAATGTCGCAATATGCGCTGGTAGTTCAGCAACACTTACAGCTTCTAATGGCACTACGTATTCTTGGAACAATAGTGCTACTACTCAATCAATTAGTGTTACACAAGCAGGTGTTTATATTGTCACTGTAACAGATGTTAACGGCTGTACAGGTACAGCCTCTAAATCTGTATCAATAAACCCACTGCCAAATGTATCCCTTTCTACTCCGTCAATTGTGAACTATTACGCACCTCCAATTTTACTCAGTGGTACCCCGTCTAATGGCGTTTATTTTGGTCCAGGCGTATCAGGTAACTCCTTAAATCCAAGCGTTGCAGGTCTTGGGCTTAAACTAGTAAGTTACTCATACACAAATTCGAATAATTATTGGTATTGCAACGGCTAACATATTAGTGTATGATACCAGCGGTAGCATATGCACTGACACAAGTTATATAACAGTGCACGATACAAATTTCATTTCACTATCGACTACAGATACGCTAATTATTGACTTTACAACTGGCATCACACCGCCAAATAGTAACAGCGTGATGGTTTATCCAAATCCTTCAAGCGATCATTTGTTTATAGATAATGGGAACTTAAATAGTATGGTTGGTTACTCTATTAAAATCACCAATTCCTTAGGGCAAATTGTATTTAATCAACCTGTTAATCAACAGCAATTCTATATAGACCTTAGTACTTGGGGCGGCAATGGAGTTTACTCGCTATTCATCATAGATGCGCAGCAAAGTATCAAAGAACAGAAGCAAATAGTTTTACAGTAAGTTTCCAATTTTTCTTTTAAAAGCCGCCTTTTATGGTGGCTTTTTCTTTTTTTGGCACTACAAATTTATTTGGGAAAAATGACAACAACGAACAAAGACGTAGCTGAATTCTACGACAAAGAATGGGCTGATTTTAATGATAAGGGACTTTCGAAACCGAACAGTAGACACCGAACTATTCTGAAAAATTTAAAGGCTGCCGGTCTAACTAAATCAAGCAATGTACTTGAGGTGGGATGTGGTCTTGGGTCTCTTTCTGGACTGATTATTAAATTTCTATCAGATGGCAATTTTATTGGAGCAGATATTAGTCCCAAAACAATTGAGCTGCTCAAGAAAAAATATTCTGAGTTTAAAAATGCGGATTTTCTTGTAACTGATATGTCAAACTTTAAACACAATATCAAATTTGATTTTGTTGTATTCCCAGATGTTCTAGAACACATTCCCGTTGAGGCTCACGACAATATTTTTAAAACACTTTCTCAGATAACACACAATGATTCTGTTATTTTAGTAAACAACCCTGAGCCCTTTGCACTAGAATGGATAATAAAGAATAAGCCCGAACAATTACAGATTATCGATCAACCGCTTCACATTAATCACTTTTCAAACTTATCTTACAGCAATGGTTTTTATATAGAAAGTGTTATGCCCTATTCCCTTCACACCTATCAATATGATTACCAAAACATCATAATTAAACCCATCAAGTCTCTGCAAGAGGTAGCTCAAAAAAAATCATTAGATGCAATTTTAGCAAATCTCAAAAGTAGATTGTAGTCCTAATTATAGAACCTACGAATGGTTGAAGGCAGCTCCGGTGCTACGCTTAATTTATAGGCTATTAGCATAAAACAAGGAGTAAGGAGCAAAACACGCAAACATATATTGTAAAATGCTGAAGACGTAACTGGCAAAATCATATTCAACCCAAGACAAAAAAACATTATTAAAAGTATCTTAATAGTAGTCAAATCATATGGCTGAAGTCCAAAGCTTTTATAAGCAATAATCTGCTTAATAAGCATGTACAATGATACAGATAAGGCAGTGGAAGTTGCGGCACCATTTATTCCTAGTAATGGTATAAGTACAAGATTTGATATAAAAGAGAATATTACTAGACAAAAAAGAAGTAACGGTCCTTGCCAAACTCTTTCTGAATAAAAAACTATAGCAGTGTTTACCCCGCCCATCATAGTCACCAAACTACCAGCCGATATTATCCAAACCACTCCGGCACCTTGTTCAAAATCTTTGCCCACCAACTGCAACAGGTATACAATATTGGTATTCACCATCACGAATAGGAAACACCCAACCAGCGTCATGTAGCGAACCGATTTGTAAAAAATGTCGCGGACTTCTTGCACTTTGTTTTCTGCTAAAGCATGTGATATGCGAGTAGTGGCAATGCGCTCAAGCGCATTAAGCGGTGTTTCAATAATGGTGGGGATGAAGGAAACAATAGCGTAAATGCCCACAAAAGCTGGAGAGTAAAATTTGCCTAACATGACCGTGTCTAAGGTTTTTAAACCTAGAGAAGCTATACCGGGAATCGCCAGTAATAAACCAAACAGCACCATGCCTTTAATATCCTGCTTAGCAAAAAAATCTTTGTCAGGCTTTAGTTGTAGGCCGTCTTCCCGAAGCAGATAAACCAACAACAACATTAACTGAACAATATACACACCGATGTAACCCCAAACAAACTGCTGTAGATTCAAAAATCCCTTGTAATGAAGAAAGATGAGCGCAATAAATCCCAATCGGGCAAATACGTCATTGAGATAACTGGGCACCGTTGATTTAAACAGGGCGTTGAGATAGGTAGATATTACATTGATAAAACCGATAACCAAACTGAAAAGAAAAATGTAATGGAAGTATTCAATAAAGACCGGAGACTCGCGCCTGTATTGATTCATAATGTATTCCTTAAAAAACAATAAGAGCAAGGCGGTGAGCATGTAACCAACGAGCGGAAACAACAACATAAAGCCCGCAAAGCCATGGTGGCCTTTTGAATCGTTTTTAAAGTGTGGGAAAAACTTAATGGTCATGTTGGTGACACCCAACGGAAAAAAACTGGCCATTAAAACCGATGTCGCATATAAAAAGCGAGAAAGCCCAATTTCTTCAGGAGTCAATAACCGAGGTTGAATGACCAACAAAGACAAAAAGCCAAGCCCGATTCCTGCATAAGAGCTAATGGTATTTTTGATGCTTTGCCTTTGAATAACCCCCATGTTAAGATTTTGGCAGAAGTCCTAATTCTGTAAAGTATAGCTCGAATAGTCGGTAGCGGAGAGAAAAATATTCGTTCACATAAGCTTCGTCCCAACTGTCTTTCAATAGCAATTTCTTTTTCCATTGGCCGTATGTGTATGACTTACCGGTGAGGTCCACGTTAGGGTTTGGCTGATAAGATGGGCTCACCTCCAGGCAAATAGGTTCTGTTTCCAAATCATCTTCATGCCAGGCATAGTCATAGCCCCCTGTTTTTAACCCTAAGCGATTATTTACTTCTATAAAATAGTTGCGCCATTTTTCGGGAAAGGTGACAAAATCTACCCCGCTACCATGGCTGGTGGAAGTAGGTTTCCATTCTTTGTCGGGGTTGGTGCGCCAATAATGCAGCACCACCTCATTGCCTAACACCGTTACGCGAAGGTCCTTGCGCATTTGGAGTAATTGCTGCGCTATAATCGTACAGTTGCGGGAGGTGAATCGTTCACTATTTAAAAACTGCGCGGCCTCCTCCGCTGAATTCATTTTGAACACTCCTTCGCTGGCATGCGAATGTGCTTCTTTAATCAGCAGCGGAAACTCGAGATTGGCATTTTTAAATGCTTCGTAGGAATGAAAAATCCACGTCTGCGGATGGCGAATTCCCAACTCTGCAAACTTCTTATACATGTATTCTTTGTTCTCCCAGTATACAATTTCCGAAGCTTTGGGTAGCACGGTGCAGCCTTGGTATTCCAGTTGCTGCATTACAAAAGCCTGATAGGCGCTGTAGTTCTGAAATTTGGGCAGGTTGATGAAATAGCTGGCGTTGTACACAATCACTTTGTTGTAAAACCGGCCGTACTCATTCCCCCGATATACCCGAAAAGGAAGATTCATTTTTGTAAGCACGCCTATGAGCACTATGTCCAACTCAAACGAATCCTGAAAAATACTTTTGAACTCAGGACGCATCAGCACTACAATTTTCGCATCGCTGCGTTGTAGTTGCCAAAAGCGAATCCAGTTTACCGTGCGTAAGGTAAAATACAGCCTAACTAACCTTTTTATGTTTCGCAATAAAAAATTCATGCCTTGGAATTAAACCGCAAAATAGTTTTGTAACCAATATATGTAATAGGAAGTTTTTTTACTGCCTCCAACTCAGAGTCGTACCACTTCAGCTCTCCTCGTTCCTGATTCCAACTCAAATCGTCAATATAAACGATTCGTACCTTCGAAGCGGAAGTGGTCAGTAGCTTCACCTTTTCGGCAGGTGAAGAAACAAGAATAACATCGATAAGAGAACCGGGGATATTGTTTAGTTCCAACCAATCGTGTGTGGTGGACCACAGCGTATAGGATCTGGAAGTGAGAAAAACCACTTTTCGGCTTTTAGAATGATGCAGAGAGCACAACAGATTTTTCATTCGTGGAAAAACAGGAATTGAAAGCATGCGCGCCTTTTCTGATGTATAGTCTCTCAACAAAGTAGGATAGGTGTGACCGATGGTATTGTCAATATCAAACACATACAACGTGCGGCCGGACAGCCTCGCTACATGCATTCGAAACAATGACTTGAAAAAAAGTGCACAAAAGGTATTGAAAACGCTACGCAAAACAGCCGGTTTATAGCTGGCTAATATAGACGAAGGCACGGTATAAGACACTGAATCTTATTTTAGCGTTCAATCATGCAGCGCAAAACCATTCTCTTTTTTTACAACCATATCACCACCTTTGTTCAAAAAGACATTGAGTTGCTTTCAGACAACTTTCTTGTGCTTCCCCACGATTTTTATACCGATAGCAAGCTAGCCACGCCATTCAGCTTTTTGAAACAAAAGTTTTTTCTGCTGAGGCACATTCTGGGGGCCGATGTTTTACTTTGTCAGTTTGCCGGGTATCACTCCCTGCTTCCGGCTCTGTTTGCCAGAATTTCTGGCAAAAAATGTTTCATCGTGGTGGGAGGTACCGATGCCCATAATTTTCCGGGTATTGGTTATGGTAATTTTCAAAAACGCTTACTCCGCTTGTTTACCGAGTGGAGCTATACGTTATGCACGCGTATACTTCCCAAGCACAAGTCGCTCATGCTGTGCGATTATGAATATGACATTGTAGAGCCGAATAAACAGGGCATCTATGCCAACATCAAAAACCTGAAAACACCCTATACGGAAGTATTCAACGGCTATGATGCGGAGCAATGGAAATATAATCTTCCTAAGCGCAAAAGGACGTTTATAACGGTGAGCGGTGGCTGGGGGTTTCCATTTCAATATCAACTAAAGGGCATTGACTTGGTAGTTAACGTAGCGCCTCATTTCCCGGATTGTGAATTCGCCATACTGGGTGTGCCCAATGCTTCGCTGATTCAAACAAAGTCAGATAACGTAAAAATTTTACCCCCGGCAAAAAACAGTGAACTGAGCCAGATTTACAGTGAATTTGAGTTTTACCTACAGTTATCGATGGCCGAAGGTTTTCCCAATTCACTTTGCGAAGCGATGCTCTGCGAATGTGTGCCGGTGGGCTCAGCGGTTTTTTCCATACCAGATATTATTGGTGACAGCGGGTTTATCCTTCGCCACAGGAGTGAGGAAGAACTCATAGATTTAATAAAGACTGCGTTAGCAACTGATACCGCTTCGCTAGGAAAAAAAGCCAGAAACCGCATTGCTGAAAATTATGATGTGACAACCAGAAAGAAAAAGCTGCTGGAAATTTTGTCGCACTAAAAATGCACCCAGCCCTGTGCTTTAAGGGCATGCCGGTTACCCGATTTAGTGACTAGAAAACATCCATTATCCTGTTCCGTTATCTGGCCTATTATAGTGAATGCTTCCTCAGCCGAAATCTTTGTTTCGTCCTGTTCATCTATCGTAAAAAGCAATTCGTAATCCTCCCCCCCGTTAAGCGCACAGGTAATAGGATCCAGATTAAAACTCAAAGCCGTTTGATAGGCATCTTCGCTCACCGGCACCGCAGATTCATTAATGTTACAACCAACACCACTCTGTTTGCAGATATGAAGTATATCGCTACTAAGGCCATCGCTGAGGTCCATCATGGAGGTAGGCTTTAAATCCACCTCTTTAAAGAACCGGATAACATCTTTTCGGGCTTCAGGCTTAAGTTGCCGGCTGATTAAATATTGCGCATCATTCAACTCGGGCTGCACACCCGGATGTTCCATATAGATTCTTTTCTCGCGCTCCAATATTTGAAGACCAAGATAGGCTGCGCCCAAATCACCCGATACACAAATTAAATCGCCCGGCTTGGCTCCGTTCCTGTACACAAGCGCATCGGCATCCGCTTCACCCACCGCAGTCACCGATATAACCAAACCGTGTAGCGAAGAAGTGGTATCGCCACCAATCAAATCCACCCCATAAATTTTGCAAGCAAGTCTTATGCCCTCATACAATTCATCGAGTGCTTCTACCGAAAACTTGGCCGATATACCCAACGAAACAGTTATCTGTTGAGGTATCGCATTCATGGCATAAATATCGCTGACGTTGACCACCACTGCTTTATAGCCCAAGTGCCGGAGCGGAGTATACATCATGTCGAAGTGTATTCCTTCAATCAATAAATCGGTTGTTAATACCGTTTTCTTACTGCCGTAATCAAGCACCGCAGCATCATCTCCAATTCCCTTTACAGAAGAAGCATGCTGAAGCGGAAAATCTCTTGTCAAATGATCAATTAAACCAAATTCGCCCAAGCGGCTGATGGGGGTCACTTTTTGTTCTTCCATGAACTGTTTTTTGAAAGGGCAAGATTAGTATTTTTGAAAGGATAGTAAACGGAAGCGGCACAATTCGTTGGCTTTCAGATTTAAAGCAAAATAACATTGTCCCTTGATTGGCCCCGATAAAAAACGCTTACAATACCTCAGCTGGCTTACCCTCTTCGGCATGAGTGCCATTGGTGCTTTGCTGATAGAGTATTTTCAGGGGCGAAGTATCAAATCGGTATTGCTCGGCTATGAACCTCATTACCACCATGTAGGACACAAAATCTATTATTTGCAGGTAGCCGCGGGATTGTTTTATGGCAGTTTTGCAGCTGCATTGGCGATTATACTGATTCAGATTAAGCGGTTTAGAAACGTGCGCGGCTTTTTTGAAAACACGATTGGCGATATCAATCCTTCTTTTGTCAATATTTTGTTTTTCTCTTTTTGTGCTAGTGTAGGTGAGGAAGTAATGTTTCGGGCAGGGCTGCAACCCATTGTGGGTATTTGGCCAGCTGCTATAGTTTTTGTGCTTTTGCACGGCTACATTAATCCGTCCAACTTTAACTTGTCGGTATATGGCTTATTTCTGATTATAGTGAGTGCGGGCTTTGGCTATCTGTTTCGTTTCTTTGGATTGTTTGCTGCCATCTCCGCTCATTTCATCTATGATGTTACCATGTTTTGCGCTTTAAAGTATGCTTACAAAAGAGGAAAGATGCAAGAGCAACCACCCATAATTTCGGGCGCGAAATAAATTTGGTGAATTTTAAATGCTAAGTTAGATTTGTTGTAACCGATGCTAGTCCACTACTATAAAAATATTGCCCCCAATTGGAGGAGTGCATGGTCGAGCAATGCATTCAAGAATCAGTTTGTGCTCACTATCTTGGGGTTTGTGGCAGCACACCTGCTAAACTTTTACTACCTCCGCTTGTGGCAAGGACGCTCCGGCACACAAGTAAATGACATGCTATTGAATTTGCTTCCGCCTCAAGACTTCTCGATTCCCATTTTTGTATTGGAGTACAGTTGCATTCTGCTGGTTTTTCTTTTCACACTTGGGCTGCCCGAACGGCTTTTGAAAGGATTGCAAATGTTTTCAGTAGTCATTATTGCGCGAACCGTGGCCATCTTTCTTATTCCTTTGGAAGCACCGCGCGATATGATTCCACTCGATGACCCAATGGCTTCGCTTTTCCTTCACACCCCTGATGTGTTTGTAACCAAAGACCTGTTTTTTTCGGGACATGTATCGGCTTTAACTATGCTCATGTTGATTGCCCGGTTCACCTGGCTGAAACGCTATGCGGCTTTCTGTATAGTAGCCGTGGGTGGTATGATTATGTGTCAGCACGTACATTATAGCATGGATGTATTTTTTGCTCCGCTTATATCCTATGTAATTTATAAAATGGTGATGTGGGTGCATGCCGAAACCAAATACGGCATTCAAATTCAGGAAGTTTAAATAACCTGCACGATGGAAGGAAGCGTGAAATAAAAGACGCTCCCCTCACTCTCCTTGCTTTCAATCCAGATTTCGCCTCCATGGAGTTCTACAATTTTTTTGCAGATGGCCAGTCCAATGCCTGTGCCTTCATACTTTACTTTGCTGTGCAATCTTTTAAAAGCCTGAAAGATGGCTTCAAAGTATTTTTCGGGAATGCCGATGCCATTGTCCTGCACACCAATTCTCACAAAGTCTCCCTGATTCTCTACGATAAATTGAATATGAAGAGGCCGTTCTTCGCTGCGATACTTAATGGCATTGGAGAGTAAGTTCTGAAACAACTGAATGAAGAGCCTTTTATCGCCCGCCACGCGGGGCAAATCAATGAGCTGAATGGATGCATTATTCTCCCTGATCAGAAAACTCAAATTATTGAGCACCTCATTAACGACCATGTTTAAATCCACCACTTCCGACTTCCTTTCTGCCACATTCAATTGACTGTAAGTTAAAATATCACTGATTAAGTCTTCCATTTGGTGAGTGCCTCGTAACACATAGCGGACATAATCATCTACTTGATTACGGTTTATATCTGTTTTATCTAACTCTTTTCGAATCAGCGTTACGAATCCGGATATAGTACGGAGCGGTTCTTTTAAATCATGAGAAACGATGTAGGCAAATTCCTGTAAATTTTCATTAGAGGTTTTAAGCGCTTTGGTCCTTTTCTCTACCAATTTCTCCAGGGTTTCGTTTTGCTGCATTATTTTTTCGGAATCCTCTATATTCTGTTGGAACAGCGCTTCCATATACCCTAGCAGCCAGGTGCTGATAAATCCAGCAGCTGCTATACCTGTAACCGCTGTAATAGTGTGCTGAATCACATAAGAACTAATAACCGGAATGTTTTTCAACTTTTCATAGATAACCAGCGAATGAAGCAGAATCAGCAGCTCAAACACCACTCCATAAATAAAGACGAGCTTCTTCTCCCTAAAAAACGAAATCACAATGAGATAAATGCCAAACAGAGCGACCATGTTAATATAAATGCGATAGCGCATGGCCGGGTCAAATACAAACATATCGCGCACGATATTGTGTAAGATAACCATAGAAATTGCTGCGCAGGCGAGTATATGCCCCGAGAGTTCAATTCGCTTTTGTTTAAAAAGATAAAACGCATGTATAACACCGGCCAAGCCAACAAGATTTCCGAGAATATAGAACTTGTCAAACCCAAAGAAAAGGTGCCCAAGTAGTACTAAAACAACACAGGCCAGTGAGGTAAAAAGAATGTAAAATAGATAGGCCGCTTTCCGTTTTTCAAAATGCGGAGCATGCTCAAATCCGGAAAGAAAAAAATCAGTAATGCGATTCATGAGATACAATGCTGAATAAAAAAAGCCATCGTGTGTTATACGATGGCTTTTCAAGTAAGTTGTTTAGAGAACGTTAAATCAATTTGCTTTTTTACCGAAATTGGTAAAATCAAAGGTCCAGCCCACATAATAGAGTCCGCCAAGTTGAGGAGCACCAATCGCCTCTATTCTGCGCTTGTTATACAAGTTAGACCCACCAATACGAATAGTAGAATATGCTTTTTCAAACTCGTAGAATATCTGAGCATCCAGGGTATGATAGCTAGGCACCACTCCATCGCCAAACGGATTTTGCCATTTGTAGCTGGTCACCCATTTGAAGTTGGCACTGAAACCAAGACCTTTCCACACTTTGTTACCATTAATACCAATATTGAATTTATGCCGAGGGGTGTTAAAGCCGGCAAGCACAGTGGTGCCTGAATTATTAATGTTGCCCTCGTTCAAATCGGCATAGGTGTAATTCACATATGGCGTAATCCCTTTGCCTGCATACACCGACAAACTTATTACCGCCCCCCATGATGGAACGGCTTTTTCTGTATTCACCCACATTTGATAAGGCGTGTAAATGCCGGTTAAAACATTATTAACCCCACTTTCTTCACCGGCCACACCGTTAGATATAGAATCGTTATTAGGAGTGGCTACGCGAGTAAAACCAATAAAGTTTTTGTAGATGCTATAGTAACCTGTTATGTCAATTAACACACGGTTTGCTATCTCCGAGCGGTAACCCAACTCAAATGAAGTAACACGCTCCGGGCGCAATGGCTTTAACGTGGTAGGCACCAAAGAGTTTGCCGCTGCATTAGCAGCAGAACCACCGGTAGTGCTATCCTCCATAAGTCGCTCGGCCTCTCTGACTGATTCGAGTGTATATAAATTGGTGTAACCATTCAGATTGCCCACCAGTTTAATTCTACCTATATCCAACAAAAGATACTGGTCTTGTAAAGTGGGGGTGCGGAATGCTGCTGTTGCTGATGCGCGAAGCGTGTGGTCGCTGTTTTTAGCACGAATGGTGTAAACCAACGAACCTCGAGGAGATACCTGCGCCTTAAAGTTGCTGTTTTTATCTACACGAATGGAGCCAATAATTTTAAAGTTGTCGTTAAACAATCGTTTGGTTGCCTGAAGGTATGCCCCTACCTCGTGCATGCGAATACGAACACTTCCGGTGTCCTCAAAAATAGTTCCACGAGAATTAGGCAGATAAATACGATAAGAAGCACCGGTGATGATATCGAGCCATTTTACAAAATCCCAATTGTATTGACCCTCTACATGAAACAACATACTCTTGTCGAAAAATTTTGTACCTGTGAGTGAGTTGGCATCGCCAATGTGGCGGTTGAAGGTGTCTTTAAACTGTTGCGAGCCCCCTTTATACCACGCCTGAGCGGCATAAGCCCGAGCCTGATTTTGGGCAATGGGTAAAATACTAGCCCACTCGCTTTCGCCAATACACTCCGGACAAAAACCGTTGGTTAGTGTGTCCAAAACGTCAAAATATTTTTCAGAATACCGCGACACATAATCGCTCACGGCAGAACGTGAAACATAAGCTCCGGTCAGGCCGATGTTGTAACTGCGCCCTGCATTCTCGATAGAAGCGTAGGTGCGCACAAAAAAGTTCTTACCCTTTAACTGCAACATCGGCTGATGAAACGTAAAGTCTTTAATCTGGTAGCGGGCAGTAGCCTGATACACTGCTGTTCCATAACCGAATTTGTAAGTACCGGAAAGTTCCAGATTATCATTGAATCGGTAGTGCAGGCTGGTAGCAAATTTCAAACTCTTAGCGTTATAGTCTGCTACTTCACGTTCCATATAACCGGGTGCTTTTACATTTAAAATTCCCGGATTGGCTGGCGGGTTAAAATCTAACCAGTTATTCAGCGCTATGATGTCGTCTTTCTCTTCCTGGGTGTAATCATCGCTAACTTCTTCGTATTGTTTTTCGCGTAGTATGGCAGAAAGGTTGACATCTGCTTCAATAGCTCCATAACGGTTGAACGAATCATCCGAAGCCTCCCAATCACGCATTTGCATATATTCCCCTGTGAATTTGATAGCAAACTTATTGTCCTTGCCAAAGGTATTGGCGTAGCGGAGTTGTGCATCGAAATATGGACCCGGAATGGTGGTAGCTCCACCTTTCAATTGAATAGCCAGCCCTTTAAAATCGTAAGGATTTTTACTGCTCATGGAAATCACTCCTTGCATGGCATTGGCGCCATATAGTGCAGAAGAAGCACCGGATACAATTTCTACGCTTTCCAAATCCAAATCGTTTGCACCTACCAGGTTACCTACCGGAAAATTTAAACCCGGAGCTTCGTTATCGATACCATCAATAAACTGTTTGGTGCGCAGGGAACGTGTATCGCTAAATCCACGCAGGTTGATTACTTTGAATCCGGCTGAAGAGGTGACCACATCAATTCCCTTATAATTACCTATACTCTGATAAAAATCCCCGGAGGCCGCACTTTTTATCTCCCGCGAAGTCATTTTCTCAATTTGTACAGGTGCCTGTTTAATACTCTCAGCTATCCGCGAAGAGGTCACCACCACTTCATCTTTGGTCAAACTTTCTAATGACAAATTGAAATCGCCACCGGCAATAGAAATATCGCGGCTTTGAAAACCTACATAAGACACCGTCAACTGCTTGGCATCTGCGGGTACGTCCAGCTTATACTTTCCATCCGCATCGGTTACAGTGCCAATTTGAGGTGAACTGCCTTTAACAATGACAGCAGCCCCCACCACCGGCTCGCGCGAAGTGGCATCTGAAATTATACCCGACACAGACTTGGTTTGAGCAAACAAGGAAGCGGACGAAAACACAATGAAACAGAAGAGTACAAATTTTCTCATTGGATAAAGGGTTATATAAAGAAATAATGAACGTACCGAAAATAGCAAATTAGGTTACGGTTAAAATTTTTGTGCTGCACAATTTCAACATCCATCAACTTTCTAAATATCCTTTTTTAAAGTCTGAAATATCGTGTCATCCATTAACTCCAAATTGCAATTAATCTGTTTACTTTGTGTCCGAAATTGCTGCCTTATGTTGAATATTCTCTTGATTGCCATTATGTGTTACCAGCTACACCGTTTTGCAAAAGAACGCGGACTGAAGCCCTGGTCATTTGTGCTAAATTATTTTGGCGCGTGCTTACTCGTTATTTTTCTACTCTCGTATACTTTTCTCACCATTTATGGGCAAGAAAGCCTGACCACAGACGAGGGCCGGAGAAATGCACTTTGGTTCGAACCGGTTGCGCTACTCTTTGAAATATTTCTCTACCTCTATTTTAGAAAAAGAATTCAGAAATCTGTGGCCACATCACACGATGATGAGGACCATACTCCTGCTCCACCAACTACACCGGAAAAGAAAGATCTTTCTTACTTCAGATAAGCAGAGCTCGACCCCTAAAAAACGATGCTTGACTTTATAATTGTTGGACAGGGGATAGCCGGTTCACTCCTCTCCTGGTTCCTCCATAAAGCCGGCAAAAAAAATCTGGTGGTTGATAACCATCATTTATCGAATGCCAGCAGAGTGGCATCGGGGGTTACCAATCCGGTAACCGGCCGAAGGTTTGTAAAAACATGGATGGCCGAAGAGATTTTACCCTTTGCTAAAGAAACATACACAGAACTGGAACAGGTATTGAACGAAACGTTCTTTCAACCGCTTCCAATACTTCGGCTCTTTGATTCCATAAAGTCTCAAAATGACTGGAGCACCCGAACTTCGCAACAAGGCTATACCCCATTTTTGCAAAATCAAACAGTCATCAACTTACCTAAAGAAAAGGTAAAGAACGACTTTGGTGCATTTGAAATTACGGGGGGCACCCGATTAGATTCTGAGAAATTTTTAGCTGCCTACAGAAATTTCCTGCAGGCCCATCAGCAAATTATGGAAGAGCAGTTTTGTTTTGAAGAATTAGAAATAACAGCATCGCACGTGCAATACAAAGAACATGTAGCAAAAAAGATTATCTTCTGTGATGGTGCACAAGCGATTCAGAATCCCTACTTCAAATTTCTGCCGTTTCAATTGGCCAAAGGGGAATGTTTAATCCTTCAAATAGAGGATTTTTCGGCAGATAAAATGATTAGTAGTGAAGCATTTGTAATGCCGATGGGTAACGATTTGTATTATGTTGGCTCCACCCACGACTGGCACTTTCATAACGACCAACCGAGCGAGGAGGGCAAACAAGAATTGCTAGCCAACCTGGACGCGTTTATTAAAACTCCTTACAAAATTGTGAATCACCGGGCTGCTATTCGCCCTACTGTGCAAGATCGCAGACCCTTCATTGGGTTTCACCCGGAACATACGGCTGTGGGCATATTTAATGGATTGGGAACTAAAGGCATTTCTCTGGCACCCTACTTTGCGAATCATTTTACTCAACACCTAACACAAAACACAGCGCTGCTACCGGAGGTGGATATAAAGCGTTTTTCATAACATTGCAGTATCATGATTAAAGCAACCATCAACACCAAAAAGGAATTTGAAGTAGACCAATACTCGCTGAATGGCGAGGCTGTTGAATTTGATTTAGTAAAAAGCAGTGGAAACAACTTTCATATCATCAAAAACAACACCGGTTACGCGGCAACATTGATAAGTTATAATCCGGAGGAGAAACTGATGGTCATTCGTGTGAATGATACAGAATACGAAGTGAAAATTCAAGACAAGACCGATTTGTTGCTACAAAAACTAGGCATCAATACCACCACATCATCAGCAGTTTCTAATGTAAAAGCGCCCATGCCGGGTCTTATTATAAACATTGCCGTAAACACCGGTGATGAAGTATCAAAAGGAGACACCTTGCTTATTCTGGAAGCCATGAAAATGGAAAATGTGATTAAGAGCCCGCGCGATGGCAAAATCAAAAAAATAAACATTGAGTTAAGAAAGGCGGTAGAAAAAAACCACATCCTCATCGAGTTTGAATAATCAGTTCCTGCTATCGGAAACTTACGGCAGTGGCGTATTCTTGCTGTACCTCGGTAAGTTGCTTTTTGCTCTGCGCATTCACCTGTGAAAGATAATCGGCTATCAGAGTATTTGCCTCTGGAATTTGTCCAAGAGACTGTTCCCGGTTAAAGAAAATCTTACCGGTTCTTCGAATAAAAAAATCGGCCGGAGTAACAATCATCTCATGCTCCAAAGCATAAGTGACTTCTGCAGCCAGGCAGGCTTGCTCAATGGTCTGATACTTGTCTTTTATTGCTTGAAGTTGCTTCAGAATAACGGAGGTATTTTTCCCATACCTGTAAAACCATTCTTCTACAATCTCTTTCGCTACATACCCGTTTGCCAGTTGCAGCATGTAATCACATGATGACTTAAAATCATTCTCGCTATGGAACTCTCCGCCCGACAAGTAGTGATCAGCAGTGGAACACTTGGAGAATTTTTGATTCAGTTTCTTCTCTGCCAAGTCCACAATTTTTTCTGACATTAACCGGTATCCGGTCAATTTACCCCCGGCAATTGATATCAAGCCACTCCTGGATATAAAGATTTCATCTTTGCGCGATAACTCTCCGGGCGATTTTCCATCTTCTTGTATCAGCGGGCGCAACCCGGCCCAACTGGATACAATATCGCTCTCCTTCAACTGCAAAGATGTAAAGACCGAGTTCGCAGCTTTGAGTAAATATTCTACATCAGCACGGTTGCAGGTTGGATGATCAATCTCTTCGTTGTAGACCGTATCCGTTGTGCCTAAATAGGTGATGCCGTTGCGCGGTATCGCAAAAATCATTCGTCCGTCACCCACATCAAAGTAAGCCGCTTGTTGAATGGGGAATTTTTCAAATGGGAAAACAATATGCACTCCTTTCGTTAGCTGTAGCCGCTTGCCTTGCAGCGATTGATCCTCCTTCCTTAAAATATCTACCCAAGGGCCGCTCGCATTCACCACCACTTTAGCTTTCACATCAAAAGCAGCACCTCCGATATGGTCGATAACTTTTGCTCCGCATACCTTCCCCTCTTGGTTTAAAATAAATCCATTCACCTCTGCATAGTTGAGAAGCAAGGCTCCCGCAGCAAATGCAGATTTTGCCAGTTCAATAACCAGACGAGAGTCATCTGTGCGATATTCAAAATACAAACCTCCACCCAGTAGTTTATTGGCTTGTAGCAAAGGCTCCTGCTTTAGGGTTCCACTCACATTCAACATCTTTCTTCGCTCGCCCGATTTTACTCCCGCTAGTAAATCATATACAAGCAAGGCCATTGAAGTGGTAAAAGTGCCAAGCGTTCCTTCCTCGTAAATGGGCAAAAGCATTTTTTCTGGTATAACAACATGGCGGGCAAGTTTGTGAACAATGGCACGCTCTGTCCCCACATCATGCACCAGTTTAAATTCTAACTGTTTTAGATAACGCAGCCCGCCATGAATCAACTTGGTAGACCTGGAGCTTGTACCCGAAGCAAAATCCTTTTTCTCCACCAGAAGCACTTTCATCCCACGCAATGCAGCATCCAAAGCAATTCCGCAACCCGTAATTCCACCACCAATGACCAGCAAGTCATACTCCACTGATCCAGCCTTGCTGATAAAAACCGATCTATTCTTGCTGGAAAAATTCATGATGACAATGCCTGATGAACGAATACTAATTGTTGGAAAACTTCTTCTCGTTTTGCTGCTTCTTCTGTTTGAAAACCGGAATAGAAGTTTGTTTTATAGCGTCATAATCAGCATCTACCGCGCGTAGCCGCTGAATGCCAAACTTTTTGAAGAGCGATGCGGCCGTTAACGCATCTGCCGCCTTGGCAGCATACACGTAATATACTCCGGTATTTTCCAGGTCCACCAGGGCGGAAGTCAATTCGCTCAAAGGAATATTCTCTGCATCCTCTAAATGCTCTTGCGCAAACTCTTCAGCAGTTCGGGTGTCAATCAGAAAAAACTCGTCATACTGATAATCCATTTCCAATTCATCCGGTTGTATACCGATAATAAAATCAATTCCGTATTCTGCTTTCTTCCAAGCTTCCAGGCTATCATTCAAGCGACCCAATACATGAAACGTTCCTGCATTCTTTAAAAGGCGAGCAAGATGCGGAGCATCGCTATCCGAAGTCACAAACAATAATTTAGCATCTTCATCGGTATATTGCGTAAGCGAAAAATGAAAGTTCTCGTCAGGTAAAATGAGGATGGAATTTTCTATGATCCCTTCATAAGTCAGGTCAGACACCCGTGTATCAATAACGGTTGCTCCTTCCTCCACATACTTTTTAAACTGTTCCAGACTAAGTTGTTCCATAGAAAAAAATTATTGGCGAATGTAGACGAAACAACTTCACCATTTGTCAAAAAATGAATGTACGGCAGCCAGAATTACGGATAACCGATTCGTATTTACAGAATATATTACCTGTTTTCCTCTGCGTTCGGTAAGCACTATTTTTTGCTCTCTTAAAATTTTGAGCTGCTGCGAACAAATACTCTCATTCAATTTCAAATCGGTGTATATCTGTTCTACCCCTACTCTCTTATTCTGAGCGATGTATTGCAACATTTTGTAGCGCAATGGATTGACCAACGCCCGCAATAATTGCTGGCTGACAGCTAGGTGCTGAAGTCTGAGTGCTGTATTCATACAGAGTTAAAACACTATTCTAACAAAAAACCCCCGCTGATGCGGGGGTTTTATTATTTAAATACAGCTGACTAAGCTGCAACTTCTTCTGTGCTTGCTTCAGCAGCTACGGGTGCAGCAGCTTTGGCGTTCTTGCTATCCACTTTAATAGTAACGTGGTTGCTGCGCTTGCGCAAACGATAAGCGCGGCCTTGTGGAGCCGGCAAAAAACGTTTGAGCATTGTGCCTGCATCAACGAAAATTTCTTTTACAATCAAATCATTGTCGGCAGCGCTCAAATCATTTTTCTGTTCCCAGTTATTGATTGCACTCTTCAACAATTTTTCCAATTTGTTTGAAGCCTCCTGTTTGCTGTACTTCAGGATGGTGAGCGCCTGATATACATCTTTACCGCGCACAAGATCAGCCACCAGACGCATTTTGCGTGTAGAGGTTGGGTTATTATTAAGTTTTGCTACTGCTTCCATGATATTTGATTTCAGTTTTATGATTCAGAAACCGGACTAAACCGTTTTCTTATTTAATTTTTTTAGATGAATGTCCTTTGAATTGACGGGTTGGGGAGAACTCGCCTAAACGGTGACCCACCATATTTTCGGTAACATACACCGGTATAAATTTATTCCCGTTGTGCACTGCAAAGGTGTGACCAACCATTTCCGGAATAATCAGGGATGCGCGGCTCCATGTTTTGATAACCGCTTTCTTGCCACCGCTATTCATTTTATCTAACTTCTTAAGAAGTTTGAATGCTACGTAAGGTCCTTTTTTAATTGAACGTGCCATGTTATATCTTGATTATAATTAGTTATGGAATGGTTTACTGATTTGCTTTAGCACCTTTTCTGCGCTGGATAATATACTGCGAAGAAGCCTTTTTAGGATGACGGGTTTTAAGACCTTTAGACTTAAGACCTTTACGGGAACGAGGGTGACCTCCGGATGCGCGACCCTCACCACCACCCATCGGGTGATCTACCGGGTTCATTGCAACCGGTCTGGTTCTTGGTCTGCGGCCCAGCCAACGCTTACGACCTGCTTTTCCTAAAGTTTGCTGATTATGATCCAGATTCGAAACTGTTCCAATAGTAGCCACACAACCTAAAAGAATTCTTCTTACCTCACCTGATGGCAATTTGATAGCAGCATAACGCTCTTCTTTAGCCAACAACTGAGCCGATGCTCCTGCACTGCGAACAATCACTCCACCACGTCCGGGATACAACTCCAGGTTATGGATGATAGAACCAAGTGGCATTTGACCAATCGGCATGGCGTTTCCTAATTCAGGAGCTACATTGTTTCCGGACACTACAGACTGACCCACTTTCAAACCATGTGGAGCAAGAATGTATCTTTTTTCTCCGTCAGGATATTGAATAAGCGCGATAAACGCTGTGCGAATCGGATCGTATTCTATAGAGGCTACTTTTCCGGGAACATTAGCCTTATCGCGCTTAAAGTCGATAATGCGGTAGCGTTGCTTGTGTCCGCCTCCGGTATAGCGCATGGTCATGGCGCCATTGCTGTTACGGCCTCCGGATTTTTTGTACGGAGCCAACAAACTCTTTTCGGGTTTGTCGGTAGTAATTTCATCGAAAGTGAGTAGGCTGGTGAACCTTAAACTCGGGGTGGTCGGGCGATACTTTTTAATTCCCATCGCTATTCATTTTAATCCCTCTTTGTCTTATCAGTGGTTGGGTATCCACTATAGTTAATAAATGGTTTCTATAACTGGAACTTACACGCTTCCGTAAAAATCAATTGACTCTCCGGCTTTCAGTGTAACGTAAGCTCTTTTAAAAGACGATTTCATTCCGGATGCTACACCTTTCTTTGTGTAACGAACCTTCTTTTTACCGGGATTTACCGCAGTATTCACATCTTCTACCTGCACGCTGTAAGTAGATTCAATTGCTTTTCTGATTTGAATCTTGTTAGCATCTTTCTCTACACGAAAGGCGTACACTTTTTTCTTGGTGTCAGCTACTTCTGCCTTTTTGGTAGATTTTTCGGTAATGATTGGTTTAATCAGAATGTTGCTCATAATTTATTCCCTCCGGTAAATTAGTTTTTCAAAAAGTTTGACTCAATGTATTTAACAGCGGCTTCGCTTAAAACCAGCTTTTTGCAGTTCATGATATCGTAAATATTCAACTGCTTCGCCTCTGTAAACTGAACAGAAGGTATGTTGCGAGCCGAAAGATGTGTGTTTTTATCTGCACCATCCACCACGAATACGCTCTTGGTGCCGGCCAGGTTCAAACCTTTCAATACCGCTGTAAACTCTTTTGTTTTGGGAGCAGCAGTGTTAAAATCCTCTACAACGATAATGTTACCGTCTTTTGCCTTATAGGTTAAAGCGCTTTTACGAGCCAGCTCTTTCACTTTCTTGTTCACTTTCAAATCGTAGGAGTGAGGCTTTGGACCAAAAACACGACCACCACCACGAACCAAAGGAGATTTCATATCACCTCTGCGGGCACCGCCTGTTCCTTTTTGGCGGAATGCTTTTTTAGTAGTGCGGGCAATTTCCCATCTTTCTTTCGATTTGTGGGTTCCCTGACGCTGTGCGGCCATGTAGGCTTTCACGGTCAAATAAACTGCGTGATCATTGGGTTCAATGCCAAAAACATCATCGCTCAGATTCAGTTCTCTGCCGGTTTCTTTACCGTCTTTGTTCAATACTTTAACCTTCATAAAAACAATTTTTATCCCCTTTGAGATGTTGATACTTTTTCAAAAGGGGACGCAAAAATAGTTTTTGAAAGCAGAGTTGCAAATGCCGAGCACAAAAAAATACTGTCTGCGGCTTAAATATACAGGCACTGAGGCCTGTTTGGGGTTCAAAATGCCAGGCTGAACCCCTTAGAACATCTTATTCTGTGTTCTCGTATGACACTTTCGCATTTTCAGGAAGCTGACATAGGTTTTAAAGACTCAGTGCATTTTCCGACACCAATATGCCATCTTCATCAGCATATAGATATTGACCCGTAGTAAAAGTGATTCCGGCAAACGAGAGCGCAATATTTTCTTGCCCTTCGTTTCGTTTATTGCTTTTTAGCGGAATGGTATCCAGGGCCATTACCCCTAATTCCATGTCAGCTATGGCCGCACTATCGCGAATACAGCCATACACCACCACACCACTCCAGTTATTTTTGATGGCCAATGCAGCCAACAAATCGCCCAACAGTGCACATCTTTTGCTACCGCCTCCATCCACGACCAGCACTTGGCCGGCACCATCGGTTTCCAACAACTTGCGGACAAAACTGTTATCCTCAAAACATTTAAGCGTAACCATTTTTCCGCTAAAGTTTTTTTTGCGTCCAAAATGGCGGAGGCCAATGGGCAAAGCAACTTGCACTTGAGCCGGAAATTGGTCGCTGAGGTCGGTAGTTTTATTTACAGGGGCCATGGCTTGGTATTTTGGGGCGAATTACACCGTTTTGCGGGAATTTAAAAAGTAGTTCATTGCAAAAAATCGAAGTTCCGGCTCGTTACAATTTTTATGTTCACACCATAAAATAGACTTATGAGCGAAGAAAGACTTTACAAAACGTTTTGGAGCTTTTATCCTTATTATCTCACCGAACACGCACGCCCCATCAATCGCTACTTTCATTTTTTCGGCACTTCGCTGGTCATTGGATGTTTTGTGGCATTACTCCTCACCGGGCAGGCTTGGTATTTTGCGGCTATGCCATTGTGTGGTTATGGATTTGCATGGTTTGGCCATTTTGTTTTAGAAAAAAACAGACCGGCTACTTTCAAATATCCGCTCTATAGTCTGGGCTCCGACTTTGTAATGTTTTGGCACATACTGACCGGACAAATAGATAAAAAAGTAGAAGAGGCACATCAGATTATCGGAGTTCAAAACAAGTGGAAATAATGCGCTTAGCTACGCTGGTCGCCTTTACCTTCCTTTTTTCAGTATGTATGGCTCAAAAGGAGAAAAAAGAGGCATTGGGGAAAGTGAACACTTCGATTTTTTACAACGATAAAAACTATCGCGAATGGTTTTTGCCTGAGTATAACCAATATGCGCTGCAAGAAGTGGTGGTGGATGAAATGAGATCGATGGTCGAAAAAATGCAATTTGTAATTGTAATGGGCACCTGGTGCGAAGACAGCCATTACGAGTTTCCTCGGCTCATAAAACTGATGGATGCATTGGGCGTGGTAAGAAAAAACCTACAGATATTTGCAGTAAACAAGACGAAAGATGCCCCGGAAGAAGTCATAGCCACCTACCAGGTTAGCAAGGTGCCCCTACTGCTGGTAAAAAAACCGGAAGACAGTCAATGGAAAGTGGTGGCCACCGAAAAACCACAGATTAGCTGGGAAGTGGATTTACTGAATGTGCTGAAAAGTAAGTAAATGATTTCATTAAAGGCACGCATAGAAAAGTTTGCCGAACAAGGCGAAAAGACGGGATGGACCTTTGTTACCATCCCTGCACAGGAAGCACAAAAACTGAAACCGGGCTTTAAAAAATCTTTTCGCGTAAAAGGCACCATCGATCAGTTTGCCGTTCGGCAAACAGCGCTGATTCCCATTGGCGAAGGAGACTATATATTGCCACTTAATCAAACCATTCGAAAAGCAATTGGTAAATCGAAAGGGCACGAAGTGCAATTGCGTTTAGCCGCAGATGACAGTGCTTTTGAAATGAATGCCGACCTCGTAGCTTGCCTCGAAGACGATGCATTGGCACAAGCCAACTTCAAAAAACTATCGGGCTCCGAACAAAAGTATTTCAGCAAATGGGTGGATAGTGCTAAAACAGATGCCACCAAATCAAAGCGAATTGTGCAAACCCTTCACGCTATGCACCAAGGCTTTCACTACGGGCAAATGATTCGCTCTTTCAAAAAAACGGAGTAAGCTTTACCAGCGAATAACGGCACTGCCCCACATAAACCCGGAACCGAAGGCTGCCATCACAATGAGATCTCCATCTTTAACTCTGCCTTGCTCCCAAGCTTCGCACAAGCCAATAGGAATAGAGGCAGCGGTCGTGTTTCCGTATTTGTGGATATTAGAAATTACTTTTTCGTCAGGCAGATTCATTTCTTTTTGAATGGCAGCAGTAATGCGGGCGTTAGCCTGGTGCGGAATCAACAAATCAATATCTGTTTCCTTTAGGTTACAGGCATCCAGTCCCTCCCGTATTACCTCCGGGAAATACTTTAATGCATTCATGAAAACCAGTTTCCCATTCATGTAAGGAAGCAATTCTCCTTTCTCAATCATATCAGGCGAAAAGCGCTGCTTACGCCTGCTACCGGGATGCTCCAGGTATAATTCCTCGGCAAAGTGCCCATCGGTGTGCAGTTTCGTTGTCAGTATTCCTTTGTTCGGCTCATCGGTGGCTTCCAACACCACAGCACAGGCACCATCTCCAAAAATGACCGACATATTTCTACCCCGGTCACTTAACTCAAACACATTGGATTGTACTTCGCTTCCCACCACCAATGCATTTTTATACATGCCCGTTTTAATAAACTGGTCGGCTACGCTGAGCGCATAAATAAAGCCGCTGCACTGTGCCCGAACATCAAACGCGGGAATCTGCCGAAAGGGAAGTTTGCGCTGTAGCAAAGCTCCGGAGCCGGGGAAGTTGTAGTCGGCACTAAGGGTCGCAAAAACAATCAGGTCAATATCCGGTGCGGTTTTACCAGCTCGTTCCAGCGCTATTTTAGCGGCCTTGGTAGCCATGCAAGACACCGTATCCACGCCTTCTTTAAAAAATCTGCGCTCTTTGATTCCCGTGCGTTCTATAATCCACTCATCGGTGGTATCCATCAACTTGGAGAGGTCCGCGTTGGTCACCACCTGCTCGGGCACATACATGCCCACACCGGTAATTTTGCTATTAGGCATGGTTGGTTTTTAGGGTTGAGTCAAAAACTGAGCAGGGTTGGCAGCAAATGCCTGCTTACATTCTGCGGAACAAAATCCATAGGTCTTTCCATCCACGGTCATCGTATCAGCGATAGCACCCTCCTCCAGTTCCATATCGCCACAAGGCAAGCATTTGGTACTAGCCAGCGATGCCTTTAAGATAACAGGCGCTTGAGCAGGTGCCGGGTTGGCGGCATCAGATTTATCTGTGTTGTTATTGCAGGCGAACAAGAGTAATGCTACAACGGCCATCAGGAGGATTCTCTTCATATCATATTTTTTTATTGCTAACGAAAATAGCACGATAGAATTAAGCGCATAGCCCCGCCCCTATCGCGCTCCGGCTATTCCACTTACGACCAGAATCAGTAACGGAGTTGGAATAGTTCCATCCACCCTCCATTCGCGCTCGGAGTGCACATTGCTCCAAGGCTTCAGCACATTATTCTCCAGTACATATTGATTGGCCCAATCGGTATCATACACCGGCTTCAATAGCCGCCCGTCATAAATCCATTCTTCGGCACGACTATTTCGCCAAATAGGCTTAAACAACTCACCATCCCATTCGTATTGCAGATTAATGTTCTGGAGGTAGTAGGGTTTGATGTATTGCCCATCAAAAGTCCAGAAAAATCGGGGGTCGTTGCTCCAGCGAAGTCGCAAAATTTCACCATCCCATATCCATTCGTTATCAATCACATTTCCCCAGATGGGTTTGATGGTGCTAAACTGCTGTTCTGTATTTACAGCTGGTAGAGTCTGCAACTTATTCAAAGAACCTGGCAATCCATACTTTTTAATGAGCGTATAAGCAACGATAATGGCTATAGATGGAGGTAGCGAATCGGTTAAATAATAGGCCAAAAGCGAATCGGATAAGGAAGAGTAAGCAGCGGTCCATTTACCTGATTTTCGGAAATGCACCAACTTGTTGCGCTCCATAAAATCGGACGTTTCGTTTTTGCCGTAATAGAACTGATTCTCCTGAAAGCTGAAAACATCCTCTTTGTTGTCGCCCAGATAAAAAGTCTGAAGCGAAGCACTGGCTGGATTCATAGATGAGGTAAGCAAATAGATATTCTGCTTATCGTCTGTAGTGCCCTTGAAAAAAATATTCCCCTTGCTGAAATACAATAGGGTGCTTTGGTCGGGAGCGTATAGCTCGTTGTTGATGGCAAAGAATAATCGGGTAGAATCCGCCAGGTACACCCAGCCGGTGCCGGCTTTTGCGCTACAACTACTCCAGCAAATACAAACCCAAAAAAGAAAATGCTTCATAGTATACCCTGTTGGTGCAACAATTCGCTCAATTGATTGCGTTGCTTCAATTGATATGCATGAATCCCTAACGCCCGAGCGGCCAGTATGTTTTCCATTTTATCATCTACAAAAAATGTTTCATCAGGATTCAAGGCTTCTTCCCGCAATACCTTGGTATAAATTTCCGCTTCGGGCTTTCGGCATCCCATTTCACTGGAATAAAAGGCTCGGTGAAAAAAATGGCTGAAGGCAGATTCGCCAAACAACTGTTGTGCCGCAATATCCAGACTCCGAATATGTATCTCATTGATATTGCTCAAAGCAAAGGTACGGTAGCGCGTTTTCAGCTGCCGAAGTAAGTCTATTTTCGATGGAGGATAATGAATCAGAATAGAGTTCCAGGCATCATCGATGGCCTCATCCGATACTTCCGGTTTTAAAAACTGACGGAGTTCATTCCGAAACTGTGCAGCATCGATTTCCCCTTTTTCAAATGCATCAAAAATGTAATGCTGCCGCGAGTACGATACAATCTCACTAAAATCCACCTTGGCCAGCTTCTGAAATGCAGCAATTGTTGCGTGGTAGTCAATGTCGATGATTACATCGCCAATATCAAAGATTAGGTTTTTAAATTGAGTCATGAACTTCAAAAATAGACGCTAATATTTATTTTCGCCCTGCTTTTGTAAAAAGGCACGGTCCCTTAGCTCAGTTGGTTAGAGCATCTGACTCATAATCAGAGGGTCGCTGGTTCAAGCCCAGCAGGGACCACACAAGCTGCCTACCGGCAGCTTTTTTTGGCTCCGTAGTACAATGGATAGTATTAGGGTTTCCGAAGCCCTCGATTCAGGTTCGATTCCTGACGGAGCTACAAAAAAAGGATTCAAGCAATTGAATCCTTTTTTTTGGTGATAGCCAGACCTACTCTTTCCGAAGAGTCCACAATAAAACACAACTGCCGAACCTTTGGGGTTCGGCAGTTATGCTGATTGAAAAAAGATACAGATTAGTTAACGAGGAGCGTGTATCTCGCAGTTCCATTTTCTGTTTTCACGTTTACTACATACGTTCCGGAAGCAAAGTTGCTAACCTGAATCGTGCGCACATAACCTGAAGCATTACTGAAATCTGCAATTTGCTCTACTATTCTGCCTGTCACATCATACAGGTCAATTTGAATGGCACCATCTATGCCCAACAATTTCAAGGTTACATTATCCACTGTCGGATTAGGATACAACTCAATAGTGCCGGATGTGAGTTCATTGATACCTACACAAACTTCCACCACAATATCAGCGAAAGCTGTGTCTTTACATCCGTTGTTATCGGAAAACTCGTAGGCAATAGTAAAGATACCCGCTGCGGATGGGTTGAAACTACCGCCACTCACATTCGCTCCGGAGAAAACACCGCCCGCAGGAGAACCACCACTCAAAGTAATAGAGGCCGTACCACTGCAAAGTGTGTCAACCGGTAATGAAAGGGTAGCTGTAGGTGCTGTGTTAATCGTCACACTTGCTGAACCGCTGCCGGTGCAGGTGTTGGCATCTGTTACGGTTACAGAGTAGCTGCCGGTGCTGCTCGCTGTTACGGTCTGAGTCGTTTCTGAACCACTCCATACATAGCTGCTGCCTGCATTGCCTGCATCCAACGTTACGCTGCCACCACACTGAGTGTAAGGGCCGCCTAAGTTTACTACCGGGTTATCGGTTAGGGTGACAATCGCTGAACCGCTGCCGGTGCAGGTGTTGGCATCCGTTACGGTTACAGAGTAGCTGCCGGTGCTGCTGGCAGTTACGGTCTGGGTAGTTTCTGAACCACTCCATACATAGCTGCTGCCTGCATTGCCTGCATCCAAGGTCACGCTGCCACCACACTGAGTGTAAGGGCCACCTAAGTTCACTACCGGATTATCGTTGATAGTTACACTTGCTGAACCGCTGCCGGTGCAGGTGTTGGCATCTGTTACGGTTACAGAGTAGCTGCCGGTGCTGCTCGCTGTTACGGTCTGGGTCGTTTCTGAACCACTCCATACATAGCTGCTGCCTGCATTGCCTGCATCCAACGTTACGCTGCCACCACACTGAGTGTAAGGGCCGCCTAAGTTTACTACCGGATTCGCATTGATAGTTACACTCGCTGAACCACTGCCGCTGCAGGTATTAGCATCCGTTACGGTTACAGAGTAGCTGCCGGTGCTGCTCGCTGTTACGGTCTGGGTCGTTTCTGAACCACTCCACACATAGCTGCTGCCTGCATTGCCTGCATCCAAGGTCACGCTGCCACCACACTGAGTGTAAGGGCCGCCTAAGTTTACTACCGGGTTAGCATTGATAGTCACACTCGCTGAACCGCTGCCGGTGCAAGTGTTGGCATCTGTTACGGTTACAGAGTAGCTGCCGGTGCTGCTCGCTGTTACGGTCTGGGTCGTTTCTGAACCACTCCATACATAGCTGCTGCCTGCATTGCCCGCATCCAATGTTACGCTTCCACCACACTGAGTGTAAGGGCCGCCTAAGTTCACTATCGGATTATCGTTGATAGTCACACTTGCTGAACCGCTGCCGGTGCAAGTGTTGGCATCTGTTACGGTTACAGAGTAGCTGCCGGTGCTGCTGGCAGTTACGGTCTGGGTCGTTTCTGAACCACTCCATACATAGCTGCTTCCTGCATTGCCTGCATCCAACGTTACGCTGCCACCACACTGAGTGTAAGGGCCGCCTAAGTTTACTACCGGGCTTGGATTTACTACAAAGTCCACCGCTACGCGGCAGTCCGGGGCAGAGGAACAAGCGGCATAGAAAGTGTAAGTGCCCGGAGTGTTGGTGTTCGGCAATAAGGTGCTGCCTACCGGATTAAACGGTGAACCGCTGCCAATTGAACTGCCTCCGCTTGAGGCTTCATACCACTCAATAGTATTCGATGCGCCTTGCTGAACAGAACCGGGACCCGCAAACGTTACGGTATAGGAACCAACATCCGCTGTGTTATCATAGCCGGTCGCTACAAAAACATACGTAGTGCCCGCTGTTAAGGCCACCGTAGCTTCTGAGCCGGAGCCGCAAGCCGCTGCGTCATCATCCGCTACTAAGAAGTTGGTTGCCGGAGATGCCGGGTTAAACGAGTTGGCATAAATGTGCAGGTAAGAATCAAATCCGCCTGTGCATAGCGTAAAGGTATAGTTGCCGCTTACACTCACCGTAAAGGTGTGCGTCTGGTAGTGAACCGCGGTGCCTACGCCTGAGGCGGTGTAGGTCGTGCCGGTTAATCCGCGATTAAACGTAGGATCTGCTAATGTAGTAGTGCCGGTAAACGATGTCACCGTTACTACACCCGGTCCACAGCCCGCTGCCGCCAAGCCTTCGCCTGATGGAACGCTGCCGCCCTGACAAAGCTCATAGCCGGCAGTGGTGCTCGGTGGCAAATTGATGGTCACGTTGGCAGAGGCTGTGCCTGTGCAGGTATTGGCGTCTGTTACAGTTACCGAATAGCTGCCGCTGGTAGCGGCTGCAATTGTTTGACTTGTCGCGCCCGTGCTCCACAGGTAGCTGCTACCCGCATTGCCCGCATCCAGCGTTACGTTGCCGCCACATTG
>JADJZU010000012.1 GCA_016715625.1 Bacteroidota bacterium | reverse complement strand
CCATCAGCGTTCCATTTCCCCCTCCCAAATTCTTAATCCTATCATTCTCCATTCTTAATTCTCCCTCGCATTATCAAATCACCGCATCATCAAATTGGAATTGTCTAATCGTCAATTCGTCTAATTCTCCCTCCCATCACCTCATATCATAAAAATCCTCACCCATCAGCGTTCTATCTTCTCCATCATCAAATCATCTCATTTTCAAATTCATATTTTCACCCCCTCAAAATTTTACACCATGCGAAAGGTACAAGTAGGGTTAGTGCAAATGAGTTGTGTGAAAGAAGCGCAACCCAATATGGAGAAAGCCATAGCCGGCATTCGCGATGCTGCTAAAAGTGGCGCGCAGATTATCTGCCTGCAGGAACTTTTCACCTCGCTTTACTTCTGCGATGTGGAAGACTACGAAAACTTTAAACTGGCAGAGCCCATTCCCGGTGCCAGTACCGATACCCTGAGCGCGGTGGCCAAAGAACTGGGCGTGGTGATTATTGCTTCCCTCTTCGAAAAACGGGCCGAAGGCTTGTATCACAACACCACAGCCGTGCTCGATGCCGATGGAACCTATCTGGGCAAGTATCGCAAAATGCACATCCCCGATGACCCCGCTTACTACGAAAAATTCTATTTCACTCCGGGCGACCTGGGTTACAAAACTTTCCAAACCAGATTTGCCAAAATAGGCGTGCTTATCTGCTGGGACCAATGGTATCCGGAAGCAGCGAGAATAACGGCACTCATGGGGGCCGAAATTTTGTTTTACCCCACGGCCATCGGCTGGGCAACCTCACAGGACGAAGCCACCAACACCGAACAATACAATGCCTGGCAAACCATGCAGCGCGCACATGCTGTTTCCAATGGCGTGCATGTGGTGAGTGTAAACCGCGTTGGTCTTGAGCAAAATGGATTGATGAAATTCTGGGGCGGCAGTTTTGTGAGCAATCCCTTTGGTGGGTTGCTTTACCTGGCTTCACATGACAAGGAAGAAAATGCCGTGGTGGAAATTGATTTGGCGCGCACCGATTTTTATCGCACGCATTGGCCTTTCCTCCGCGACAGGCGGATAGATTCCTACCAGCCCATCACCAAGCGCTTTATTGACGGAGACTAGCCTTGGCCAATTGTCTGGCTTTCCAGGTCTCAAAGTCCATTTGGTCTTCCGGAAAAGTATATCCGTTGGGGTAATTGGCTTGCAGGCGTTGCAGAAAGATGGCCTGCACTTGCTGCATCAGCCTTTCGCTGTCCTTTTCAAACGTGAGCCCTGCGGTGGGTATTATCGCTTCCCAATACATATGCGCAGTGCCGGGGCGCACTTCCATTTTTGGTTTTGGGAAAAGTTCGTGCGTGCCTATTAAGGTGCAAACTACTATAGGCAATTGTCCGTCTATGGCCGTTTTAAAAGCACCGCGCTTCAGCTCCAGCAAATAGTTTTTGCTGAAGTTTGACCAGCCCTCCGGAAACACCACAATGTTTGCCCCACCATTTACTTCATGCCGCATGTGCTGCAGACTTTTTTTCTTGGAGTAATGATTAGACCGATCAACTGTAACATATAGCTCTCTCACCAGCATACCGATAAAAGGATATCGCTCCAGCTCTTTCTTTCCAATGAATTTATAGATGCCGGGCATGTAGCCGGTGGCAATGAGGGCGTCCAGGTCGCAGCGGTGATTGAGCACAATCACGCTTTGCGGCAAATTTTTGAGCAGCACGGCATTGTGTTGTTTAATGCGAATACCCCAGCTGCCAATGAGCACCCGCGTGCAGAAAGCCGGCCAGCGATGCGCCAGGCGGTAGGTCAGCGGCCCCAGCCAAAGCAGCACCACCTCTACCACATAGAAGATACTGGCCAGCACCACAAAAGTGAGCAGGCACCACAGGGTCCATATTTTTACAAATACCGATTGGATAGCAAATGTTTTTTGGCGCAGACCAAAATAAATAAATCGGCAGGGAGTGGAAATGCGCTGCATCGGAGGCTGCGGCATCGCATATCTGAAAAATATTTATGTATGCACCCCAACACCATTACAGAACATGACTACACCTCAGGAACTCGGCTTTTATTTTCCGGCAGAGTTTGCTCCGCAACGGGCTATGTGGCTCAGTTGGCCGCATAAAGAAGCCAGCTGGCCCGGTAAAATTCATACCATTTACAAGCCTTATACCGACTTTATTCAGCTGGTGGCAAAAGACCAGAAAGTCTGCATCAATGTAGCGGATGAAAAAATGAAACAGTTTGCGATAGCGCAGCTCACCAGCGGTAATCGGGAGCTAAGCAGCAACGTGGAGTTCTATTTTCACCCTACCAACGATGCCTGGTGCCGCGACCATGGCCCCGCTTTTCTATTGAACAAAAACGGAAAAGATAAAGCCATTGTAGATTGGGGCTATAATGCCTGGGGCGATAAATATCCCCCTTACGATTTAGACGATGTGATTCCTACTTTGATAGGCGAAAAACTGGGCCTGCAGGTATTTCATCCGGGCATTGTGATGGAAGGCGGCAGCGTAGAATTTAACGGCAAAGGAACCTTGCTCACTACCACTGCCTGCTTGTTGAATAAAAACAGAAACCCTCATTTATCGCAGGCGCAAATCGAAACCTACCTGCGCAGCTACTATGGCGTAGACCATATTCTGTGGCTGGGCGAAGGCATTGCAGGAGACGACACCGATGGACACATAGACGACATTACCCGCTTTATCAGCGAAGACACCGTGGTGACCGTGGTGGAGCACAACAAGTCCGATGAAAACTATGCGCTCCTCAAAGAGAATACCGAATCTCTGTTGAAGATGCGTTTAGAAAACGGAAAGCATTTAAATGTGATAGAACTGCCTATGCCAAAGGCGGTTATCTATGATGGGCAGCGCTTGCCGGCCTCTTATGCCAATTTCTACATTGCCAATAAATATGTGATTGTCCCTACTTTCCGCGATGCAACAAATGATGACCGCGCCTTAGAAATTCTTCAGTTGGCTTTTGCCGACCGCGATGTGGTGGGCATAGATTCCACCGATTTAATATGGGGACTGGGAAGTTTCCATTGCCTGAGTTAGCAGGAACCGGCATTGTAAATCAAAACAACTACCAGGGGTTACTGAACTTAGGATTATTCAGAAAAGTGGTATCGGTCAGTGTTTTCATAAAGGCTACTAAATCGGCCTTGTCCTGTTCGCTTAGGTAGCGGATGCCGCCCTGATGCGCAAACTTGAGTTGAGGGTCGTTGGTAGGCGATAATTTTAAACTGTCGTTATAGAAATTAACCACCTGCTCCAGGGTGGTAAATCGTCCATCGCGCATATAAGGTCCGGTTACTTCTATGTTCCGGATATGCGGTGTTCTGAATTTTCCGTTATCGAGAAAATTACCTGTTACATCACCCCGGCCGTTATCAGCAAAGTCGGTAAAGGAGGCGGCAAAGTCTAATCCGTTATTATGAAAGTTATTGTCGATAAGGGTGATGTTGGAAGCACCGTTGCTGGCTGCATGGCAATGAAAACAATCGGCTCCAAAGCCATTGGCTTCGCCTGTGTCTTTAAAGAACAAGTTGTAAAACCCTCTTTCTTCTTCGGGGGTAAACGACAACTGCCCGCGCATCACTTTGTCGAACTTACTTTCGGCCGATACCATCGTCATCATAAACTGAGCAATGGCTTTTTCAATTTTTACTTCGGTAATATCGCCCGGTCTGCCAAAGGCCTTTTTGAATAAGCGCACATACTCTGGATTAGCTGCCAGCTTGGGAATGGCTTGTGCAGCATTAAAGTTCTGTTCATGAATTAAAGCATCCTGCACTTGCAGCGGAAGCGAGTTGGTTCTTCCATCCCAGAAAAAATCTTTAAACCAAATCAGGTTAAACAGCGGAGGGGTGTTGCGCTTGGTAAGCGCACCAAACACATTTTCACTTTTGGCTTTGCCACCATCAGCAAACGCAAATTGTTGAATGTGGCAAGTGCCGCAGGACATGGTGCTGTCTGAGGATAACACCGGGTCATAAAACAACATGCGCCCCAGTTGCACCCCTTCTTTGGTCAGGGTAATATCGGGTGGAATAACGACCGGTGGAAATTTAAATGGACGTGTGATAGTATCGGGTGTACCTGTGTATAGGCTATCGGCTTCATCGCAGTCTACTTCACAAATGTGCGGGTCGGGCTTGCATTGCTGCAACAGCAGCAGCACCGCCACTAACGATAAAAGCCATATTCCGGTTCTTTTACTCATTTACTCAGAATAGGAAAAGGATTTTGAAAACTGATTGGAGAACTGCAGGGCCACGGGCAGGTCGGCATCTTCCGATTGTGTGCCGGGCTGGGTAAACATATTGATGGGCTCGGGAGCAGCCGTAAATATTTTCAGCAGGTCGAGTTGCAGGTTAATGGCTTTTTCCCCTTCGGCATTCACCACAAACTCCGGTCCGCTGAGCACCACCTCGCGGTAGCAGGTGTCTCTGCCGGTGTGATACACCAGCCCCACCACTCCGCCACCAAAATTATTGCCCAGAGTATCAGCGGTGCCTTCCAATACAATAAAGCGATGCTTCAGCCATTCCCAAAACATATCATCTTTAGGGCCCAATGCTTCATCGGCCGCATAGTTATCCGGATTGCCTGCATTTTGCTGCGGGTCAAGACCTACAAAAAATTTAACCCCTTTGTAGGTGCCCGCGTCTGCATCTGCCGAAAAAGATTTCCAATTGTTATCGCTCCAATCAAAGAAAGCCGCGTCTTCTATTTCTACTTCGGTGTTATCGGCCCGCACCAGTTTTACGTGCGAGATGTAAAACTTCAGTTTGCTGAAAAAAAACTCTTTGTCGGCTCCGTCATTGTAGAGGGTATTGGAAAAGCTGAGGGGCTGTGTGCCCACCATGGGTTGCAGTTGTACGGTAAAGTTTCCTTTATCGGGCTCTTTGCAGCTTTTGCAGCCGGCCAGGCTGAGCACCAGCACACCGGCCAGGAATATGTTTTTCATACGATCCATTAATTCAGTTGGTTAACATCGACAAGCGTCAACAAGTTTAAGACAATATTCATAAATGAGGGCGTTGCATGATTTATTTCAGGTATGCTCACTTTTTCTATTTTCAATCTGTGAATCTGGCATCCAAAATAGACCACACCTTGCTGAAAGCAGATGCTTCTGAAAAGGAAGTAAAGAAGCTGTGTGCCGAAGCAAAGGAGTTTGGATTTGCAGCTGTGTGCATTCCGCCTTATTACGTGCGCAAGTGCAAATTGTGGTTAAAAGATACCGGAGTAAAAGTGGCCACGGTAGTCGGCTTTCCCATGGGCTATGCCAGCACTCCTGCTAAGGTAGAAGAAGCCAGACGCGCCATTGACGAAGGAGCCGATGAAATTGATATGGTGATTAACATCATTGCTCTGAAAGCAGGCGATATGAATTATCTGCGCAATGAACTCACCAGTGCCGGCACTATTGTTCAGTTGCGGGGCGGCAAACTCAAGGTGATATTGGAAACCGGGCTGCTCACCGAAAAAGAAATAATTACGGCATGCGATTTGTGTAAAGAGATGACCGTGGATTTTGTAAAAACATCAACAGGATTTGTGCAGCCGGGAGCATCGGTAGAGGTAATTCAGCTGCTGCGGGCCCATTTGCCCAAGTCTATTAAAATAAAAGCGAGCGGAGGCATACGCGATAAGGCATTTGCCCTACAGCTACTGGAAGCCGGAGCCGACCGCCTGGGCTGCTCTGCCAGTGTGAGCATTGTATCATGAAAAAAGAAATGTCAGTTATCCAACACGGGGGCCGCGCGGTCATGCTATTCGTATTTTTATGGACTGGAATACCAGGCCTGTTGCCGGGGCAGGATAGCACCTCTACCGCGCCTGCGCATTATACCGTGTATCAGAGCGAAAGCATTGGCGATTTGGTGAGTCGCTACAAGAGTTTTAATCAGAAGCGCGAAGGGGTAGATGGCTACCGCGTTCAAATTTCTTACACCGATGTGCGCGAAGATGCCTACAAGGGCAAAGCGGCCATGTATCGCGAGTTTCCGGATTTAAAATCGTATGTAGAGTATGAGCAGCCATATTACAAACTGCGCGTAGGCGATTTTAAAACCCGCCTGGAAGCCACCTATTATCTGCAGCAGATTATTGCCCTTTATCCCGGAGCTTTTATAGTAAAAGATAAGGTAAAACTTAACTAGGCCTTTTCCGTGCCGGATGTTTTTATTGTGTAAAACATCATTTCTTCCTTTTCCGCGTTAATATTAGCATCGCACTACCTAACGATTCAATCTCTGATATGATTTTTCTTCGCTGCTATCCCAAAGTCACCGATTTCCTTTTTGAACTGGTGGGACGAAACCCCGATTTCGATTATCGTTTTCTGCCTATTTACAGTTATGGTTTTTGGGTGGCTATGGGCTTTTTTGCTGCCTCTACGCTGGCCACAGCCGAAATGCGCAGACGCGAGAAACTGGGTTTGCTCAAAGGAGTGGAAGAGGAGATTACCGTGGGCGAAGGCCCGAGCATAGCTGAGCTGCTCATTTATTTTTCGGTAGCTTTTGTCATTTGCTTCAAGGTGTTTGGTATCATTAAGTTTCAGGGCGTTTTGAGTTTGGGTTATCTCACCCTGGCGGGGTATATGCAAACCTGGAATTTTGGCAGCTGGATAGCAGGAATCATTGGTGGCGGCCTGGTAGCCGGCACTTATTACTATCAGCGGAAAAAAGAACAACTGCCCGCACCGGTTCGTCAAAAAACAACCATTTTCCCCAGCGATAATATAGGCGATTTGGTAATTATAGCTGCGCTGCTGGGTGTGTCGGGCGCCAATTTTTTCAACTTTCTGGAAAACCCGGACGATTATGCCAATTTCTGGAGCGACCCGATTGGTTCCATGTTTAGTGGTTTATCGGTTTATGGCGGTTTAATTTTTGCCGGTTTGGGTTTTGCGGCTTATGCCTATTGGAAAAAGTTTAACCTGCTTCATTTTTTCGATTCGGTGGCTCCGGGTTTCATCTTAGCCAATGGCATCGGTCGCCTCGGTTGTCAAACTTCGGGCGATGGCGACTGGGGCATTGCCAACCTGCATCCTAAGCCTGATTGGTTTCCGCAGTTTTTATGGAGCGATACGTATGCCTACCACATCATTAGCTGCGAACCGGGTGTAGACCGCTTATTGCCCGGTTGTGCCGAAGAACATTGCTGCGAGCTGGCACAGGCCGTGTATCCTACTCCCATTTATGAATTCATTATGTGTTCGGTGATATTTATTTTGCTGTGGTCGCTGCGCAAAAAGTTGACCAACAAGCCCGGCATGGTGATGACCATCTTTATGATGTTGATAGGTATACAGCGTTATACCATTGAGCAGTTTCGCGATTTGAGCGGCCGCAATACTTACTTAGGTGGCTTTCGGCAGAGCGAACTTATCTCCATCGTATTGTTTTTAGCCGGTGCTGCTTTAACTGTTTACCTTTACCGGAGCTATCAGAAAGCCCGACAGTCGGGAGCATAAAACAAACCTATGAGCGCCACCACCAGCAAAAAGCAATTACCTCCTGAACCAAAAGAAAAACACTGGCTCTTTGGTTCGGGATATACCTTGCGCGAAAATGCCCACGAGGTAATACCGGGATTGGTAAAAAAGTATGGCGATATTTTTTCGCTCACCCTTCCATTTACTAAACTGGCAGTGGCCGCCAGCCCCGAACATGCACGCTATGTGCTGCTCGACAACAATAAGAACTACCGCAAAAGTCTTGCCTACGATTTTATTAAATTGCTTTTGGGAAACGGTTTGCTGACCAGCGAGGGCGATTTCTGGAAAAAACAGCGCAGATTGATTCAGCCGGCTTTTCATCGCAAAAAACTGGAGGAACTCACTGCGATGATGGTGGAACGCACTCAACAGGGAGTGAAAGAGATGGAGCAACTCCGGCAGCAAGGCCAGCCGGTAGATATTAGCCTGTACATGACCCGGCTTACACTCGATATTATTTCTAAAGCCATTTTTAGTAGTGGTATAGAAAGCAAAAGCGAACTCATCGCCAATAAGATTACGGAGCTCAATCTGATGGCTACCGAAAAGCTGAATAAACCGATTCGTTTGCCGGCTGGTTTTCCCACGCCTTCCAACTTTAAAGAAAAGAAAGCCATTAAAGTGCTGGATGATGTGATTTATGAAATCATTAACCAACGCAAACGAGAAGGTGTTTCCAAAAGTGATTTGCTATCCATGTTGCTGGATGCCCGCGATGAAGAAACGGGCGAAGCCATGGACAACAAACAATTGCGCGATGAGGTAATGACCATCTTTATTGCCGGCAACGAAACCACCGCCAACGCCATGGCCTGGACCTTGTATCTTCTGAGCCAGCATCCCGACAAGGAGGCTAAAATGGTGCAGGAGATAAACGAAAAGCTTGACAGCGGCATAGCACTTGATTTTGCAGGCATCAGCAGTTTTCAATACGTGAAACAGGTGATAGAAGAAAGCCTGCGGATATATCCGCCTGCCTGGATGGTAGGCCGCAGAAATTATGAAGAAGATGAGATAGGTGGCTACCGCATTGCTAAAAACACCAATGTGCTGGTTCCGATTTATTACCTGCATCGCAGCGAAAAATACTGGAACGAACCACTGCGCTTTATGCCGGAGCGCTTTGCCCCCGAAACCCGCGCACAAATAGACCGGTATGTGTACATGCCGTTTGGCGGAGGACCTCGTTTTTGCATTGGCAACAATTTTGCCCTGCTCGAAATGCAGATTATCCTCATTCTGCTTTATCGTCAGTTTTCATTTACCCTAAAGCCCGGTTTTGTAGTGGAACCGGAGCCATTGATTACCATGCGCCCTAAATACGGCATGGTGATGAATGTGGTTAAGCGCCAAGCGTGAAACTTGACATTTTTGAAGAAAAAGAGGTAATCTGGTTACCTTCTTAGTTACTCATCTTTTAATGAGTTGGTGCTTATATCCGGTAGCGAGTATAAACACATACCCAGGATGCCGAAAAGGGGATTATAGAGTAGGCAAAACATGAAAAACAAATATTAAACATTATGAAAAAAAGATTGACCCACACCGGTATTTTGTTGTTTAATGGCACTCTACACCACGGCACAAACGCCCTACGCACATTATCCACTAGATGGAAACGCCAACGACATTTCGGGCAATAGTTTAAACGGAACCACACAAGGTTCGCCCACCAACTCAGCCAACCGCTATAACCAAAACGGCAAGGCAATGAACTTTGATGGTGCCGGAGATTATGTTTCGCTGCCTGTAGATTTTGATTTTGCGACTCTAACAGTAGTGTTGTGGTTTAAGGCCGCTTCAACTTCAGGCACCACAGTGATGTATAGTTCTGACCATAGTGCAATTCAAAACGGACAGCAAAAAATTGTGGTCGAAAACAACCAGAATTTTTCGCAGATACTGATGCGTTCGGGTAATGCAGCCTGGTTGCAAAATATTGACCTGAATGAATGGTATCAGGCAGCTTTTGTCCGCACCCCTACACAGGTTAAGTTTTATGTAAACGGTAATTTGGTCAACACCGTTAATAATCCTACGAATGCACATGCCAATAGCGGAGTAAATTATGCCACCATTGGTGCAGGCTACACCTTGGCCAATTTCTTTGATGGCGATGTGGATGATTTATTGATTTATAACACAGCACTCAACGATGCACAGTTGACGGCTAATTACAGCAGCGTTAAAGAGGAAAAAATGCTACAAGAAGAGATAAATACTTTTGGCAAAGATGGTTACATCAACATAGCTATTACAGACAATGCTGCTGCTTCTGTAAGCCTGATGGAGGTATACGATTATACCGGCAAACGGATAGTGCAAAAGAATGCCATTGCCGGTACACAACAACTCAACGATAGTCCGTTAAGCAATGGAGTATATGTTGTGTCTTTCTTTAACACCAAATCAGAGTTGGTGGCCACACGCAAAGTGCTTATCAACTAATAGCGGATCGATTTTATCCATTTCGATTCCATCTATAAAAAAACCCTCGCAGGCTGTATACTCTGCTAGGGTTTTTTATTTCCATTATTGTAAGTTTTGATGTATCTGAATTCTACAAGCAGAATGGCTTAAATAATGTTTTTTACCTCTTGGTTGTAATTGCACTTCTACAAAAAAGTACACCCCAAATTGCCTTAAAACTCCGTAAACTTCGCGTTTTATGGACCTATATGCTCATTTGGGAGCACCCTATCGTTTTTTCTTTATACAAACTAATACTAAATAGTGCCAACCGCACACTAAATAGTGCTAAACGAATACCAAATAGTGCCAAATGCATACTGGATAGTGCCAACTGAACACTAAACAGTGCCAACCGCAAACTAACAAGGATAAACCGAATACTGTGCTTAAAAAGACCGTGTTTGGGACTTAGGCACAGGTGATTAAAAAAAAGACCTTCACACTGCTGGTTCACAATATCACTTCATAGCCAGCGTTTGTGCATTTATTCTTTAATTCGCGCCACTTAATTTATACTACTTGAAACTGTCCGGCACATTTGTTTATTACTGCACCCTGATTACCTGCATGGGCGTTTTGTTTTTGAGTAACGGTTGCAAAGATCCCATTATTGAAGATACCGACCTGCTTACCTCTGATGATGAACTGAACTTATCTAAAGATTCGCTGCGTGTTAAGGTTTTTTCCGTTTATGAAGAAAAAACAGCCGGCAACACTTCCAGCACCGCTGTATTGGGCAGCCTCAACGATCCTGCCTTTGGAAAAACCTACGGTTCCTTTTACACCCAATTGCGTCTGGGGTCCAACAACGTTACTTTCGGCACTAACCCGGTTATCGATTCGGCTGTGTTATCGTTTGCCTATGGCAGCAGCTATGGCAGTTTCAAAAACGGAATGACCATTAATGTATTTGAAATCAATCAAAGCATACTGGATTCTACAACCTACTATACTTCCGATGCCTTCAGCGTGAATATTCCCAGAATAGGCCAGTTGATTTTTGATCAACCGAATGTGACTGATAGTGTGCGCACGGCTTTCGGCAACTTTGCTCCGCATTTGCGTATACCACTCACCAAAACCTTTGCGCAACGTTTACTGGATACCGATACCAATATCCTGGAGACCCCCGCCAGCTTTTTATCCTACTTCAAGGGGGTGTATGTAACCACCAATACATCTTACATTACCGATGCAGTGCTGTATTTGAATCTCAACTCGGTTCTTTCGCGGCTTACGCTTTATTATCACAACGATACCGAAGACTCGCTCAGTTTCGACATTCAGGTGTCGGGCAATAAAGTCAATCACGTAGACCACGAATATGCGGGCTCTCCGGCTGCCGCATCGATCAGCAACCCCAATCCGGCTGGCGAAGAGAAGCTATTTTTGCAGGGAGGTATTGGTACCCGGGGCAAAATTCTGATAGAAAATCTGGATTCGCTACCACGAAACATTGCTATTAATAAAGCGGAGTTAATTCTTACACAGTCATCAGCCGATACCACTTTCCCGGCACCTCTCGTGCTCGATTTATTTCGCATTGATGATGCCGGAGCTATTGCTCAGCTGGAAGATGATGGGCTGTCCCATTTTGGCGGAGTGCGCCAGTCCGAAACGATAGATGGATTCACGGTAAACCGATATCGTTTTAATATCAAAAAATACTTTCAGCGGTTAATCAACGGCACGTATAATAACAACGGCTTTTATCTGCAGATTTTATCACCGCATACCAATCTGGAGCGGCTGGTGATTACCAATCCTGCCGCTAACGACAAACTGAAAGTGCAATTGGCCATTACCTACACCCAGTTATAAATACACCGAAATCTGTTTTTGCATTTCAAAATGCCACTCCCTCTATTTTTCATCTAAATTGGTTCCCGATTTTAAAGAATGAATTGTTTATTTGGTTTCTGTTATTGATCACTATTAAAGTATAGAATTATGTGCGGAATAGTTGCCTACATTGGCTCACGTGAAGCTTACCCCATCTTAATAAAAGGGCTCAAGAGACTCGAATATCGCGGCTACGATAGCGCGGGAGTGGCCTTGCTAAATAGTTCACTTAATATTTACAAGAAGAAAGGTAAGGTAGCCGACCTGGAGGATAGCACGGCCGGGAAAGATGTAAACGGTTCGCTCGGTATGGGCCATACACGCTGGGCCACGCATGGAGAGCCTAACGATGCCAATTCGCATCCGCATCTCTCGCAAAGTGGCGATATCGCCATTATTCATAATGGTATTATTGAAAACTACGCCACCTTAAAAGAGGAGTTGATGAATCGCGGGCACGAGTTTAAAAGCGATACCGACACCGAAGTGCTGGTGCATCTGATTGAAGATGTAAAAGAAAACACCGGCTGCGATTTGGATGAAGCCGTACGACTCGCTTTGCATGAGGTGGTAGGGGCTTATGCCATTGTTATCATTTCCAAGAACGATCCCGCCAAACTGATTGGTGCACGTAAAGGCTCTCCGCTGGTGGTAGGTATTGGTGATGGAGAATATTTTATGGCTTCAGATGCCACGCCTATTATCGAATATACCCGCGATGTTACTTACCTCAATGATGGCGAAGTGGCCTATATCAAAGAGGGAAAGTTGAGCATCAAGACAATTGATAACGTAGCACAAACGCCTTATATCCAGACGCTGGAGATGAATCTGGAAGCAATTGAGAAAGGTGGTTACGAGCACTTTATGCTCAAAGAAATACATGAGCAACCCAAATCTATTTACGATTCACTTCGCGGCCGCTTCGACCCACAGTCGGGCAGCTTTGCTATGCGCAGTTTGAAAGAACACGAGGGTAAAATCAAAAATCTGAAGCGGATTATCATCGTAGGTTGCGGCACATCGTGGCATGCCGGGCTCGTGGGCGAATATCTGTTTGAAGACATTGCCCGGATTCCGGTGGAGGTAGAGTATGCTTCCGAGTTTCGGTATCGCAACCCGGTGATTAACGAAGATGATTTGGTGATTGCCATATCACAAAGTGGTGAAACAGCCGATACGCTGGCTGCTATTGAATTGGCGAAGGAAAAGGGCGCTACTATTTTTGGCTTATGTAATGTTGTGGGCTCATCTATCCCCCGCGCTTCGCATGCAGGAGCCTACACACATGCCGGCCCCGAAATTGGCGTAGCTTCTACAAAAGCTTTCACCGCTCAGGTGTCTATCCTTACATTGTGGGCTTTTGGCTTTGCCGAAATCAGAGGCAAAGCAACCAAACAGGAATTGAGAAGTGCCTTTGCCGAGCTGGAAACTATTCCGGGAAAAGTGGAAAGAACCTTACAATGCGAAGAACAGATTAAAGAACTGGCCGATATTTTTAAAGACGCACACAACTTTTTGTATTTGGGTCGCGGGTATGGCTTTCCTGTAGCGTTGGAAGGGGCTCTTAAGCTGAAAGAAATATCCTACATCCACGCAGAAGGATATCCGGCAGCGGAAATGAAACACGGTCCTATTGCCTTGATTGACGAGAACATGCCGGTGGTAGTCATTGCCACCAAGAACAGTATTTATGAAAAAGTAATCAGCAATATTCAGGAGGTGAAGGCCCGCAAAGGGAAAATTATTGCCATTGTATCGGAGGGAGATGATAAGGTGAAAAAGATGGCCGATTACGTTATAGAGATTCCTGAGACCCGCGAATATCTGGAGCCGCTTTTATCTACAATACCTATGCAGTTGTTATCGTATTACATCGCTGTATTGCGTGGTTGCAATGTGGACCAGCCCAGAAATCTGGCCAAGAGCGTGACCGTGGAGTAGTGTACTTTTACGCTTTCTTTTTCATATTCGGCTGTGAAGTTTGCCCATATCATTAACCCCGTTCAGGTTCCGGAGCATTCCGAGTTGGGAATAGCGCAGCCTATTACCTTGGAAAGCATACGCGTAGCCAGGAATTTTGCGGAGAACGAGCCCGAAGTGGCATTGTATGCAGTTGGCTATCCGGAAGACCGGGCTATGATTCCTGAATATTTCACCATGCTGCCTTATCTGCATCGTTCCGTACAGGATGTAGGTAAATTTACAGGAAACAAAAAATATCCCCTTCTGGGCGATGTATTAAAGGCCGTATATGATGCAGACCCGGCAGATTATCTGATTTATACGAACATGGATATCGCACTGATGCCTGGTTTTTACAAAGCCATCGCTCAGGTCATTAGCTCCGGCCAACACGATGCGCTGCTGGTAAACCGCAGGGGCCTAAGCGAAAAATATACAAGCCCGGAGCAACTCCCTTTAATGTATGCCGATATGGGTAGCCCACACCCGGGCTTCGATTGTTTTGTATTCAAACGGGAGTTGTTTCCCCGATTCATTTTAACTAACATCTGTTTGGGCGTGTCCTTTAGTGAGGTGGCCATGGTTCACAACTTCATAGCATTCGCTCAAAACCTTAAGTTGATAGATGATTTACACCTTACTTTCCATAGGGGGAAAGAAGTGATGCCACCGCTGAATCCCGAATACTATCAACACAACCGCACCAGCTACGAACGGGATATTTACCCGGCCATTAAACACTTGTTAGTACTGGAGAAGTTTCCCTATAGTCAATTGCCCTGGCCAAAGCGTATGTTGAAGTGGATGCTCAATCCAAGCTTCCGGACGCACCAACTAGTGGAACTGGAGGGCAAAAGCCTGTTCAGGCGATTCAAATTTCAACTGGATAGTATCCGGTTTTTGATACTGGAAAAACTACGCTGATTGAGTGGCTTTAGGGGCAGCATCCAAAATTTCCTTCTCGGCCTTATCTGAAAATTTCCGGAAGTTTTTATTGAATGCTTCTGCTAATTCATTGGCCTTGGCATCATAATTCTCTTTACTGCTCCAGGTGTTTCTTGGGTTCAATACCTCAGAAGGTACGTTCGGGCAACTGGTAGGCATATTCACTCCAAAAATCGGATGCGGTTCAAAGTTTGATTTGTCCAATTCACCGTTCAGCGCAGCGGTAATCAATGCACGGGTGTGTGGTAAGCTCATTCTCTTCCCTACTCCATAAGGGCCTCCGGTATATCCGGTATTGAGCAACCATACTTTAATGTCAGAGTTTCTCAATTTTTCCCCCAGCAAGGAGGCGTATGCCGTTGGGTGCAAGGGTAAAAATGGAGCTCCAAAGCAGGCGCTGAAAGTAGTTTGCGGTTCAGTAACTCCCGCTTCGGTACCGGCCACTTTGGAGGTGAATCCGGACAGGAAAAAATACATCGCCTGACCAACTGTTAGTTTAGAAATGGGAGGCAGTACACCAAAAGCGTCATAAGTCAAAAAGAAGATGTTTTTGGGCTGGCCACCAACACTTTTCTCCAAGGCATTATCAATGTAGTGTATAGGATAGCTAACCCGTGTATTTTCTGTCTTTGCCTTGTATGCAAAATCAACTGTTTTTGTGCCCGGCAGGTAGCCGATGTTTTCTAAAATAGCCCCCGGACGGATAGCTTTATAAATATCAGGTTCTTTTTCAGGGCTCAGGTCAATTACTTTGGCATAGCAACCCCCTTCAAAATTAAACACGCCTGTTTCTGTCCAGCCATGTTCATCATCACCAATGAGTGGACGGTTGGGGTCAGCACTCAAGGTCGTTTTGCCGGTGCCGCTTAGCCCGAAGAATAGTGCTACATCACCCTCTTTACCCACGTTAGCTGAGCAGTGCATGGCCATTACTTTATGCTCATGCGGCAGTACCATGTTGAGTACGGTAAAAATCCCCTTCTTAATCTCTCCGGTATAGGCAGTGCCACCGATGATGGCAATTTTTTTGGTAAAATTGAGGATGGCGAAGTTTCCCTGGCGCACGCCATCTGTTTCTCCATCGCATTTGAGGCCCGGAGCCTGAATCACCAGCCAATCCGGTGAAATATTTTTGATTTCCTCGGCAGTTGGGCGCAAAAACATGTTATAGGCAAACAAATTGGCCCACGGATATTCGTTAATCACCCGTACGTTGAGTCGGAAGCTATCATCTGCACAGGCATAGCAATCGCGAACAAACACCTCTTTGCCAGCGAAATAGTGAACGACTTTATCGTACAATTTATCGAAAACCTCTGCGCTTACGGGCAGGTTGAATCCACCCCAATCCACGCTGTCTTTGGTGTAGTCATCTTTTACAATGAATTTGTCTTTAGGTGCGCGCCCCGTAAATTCCCCTGTATCCACTGCTAAGGCCCCTGTGTCCGACAAAGTTCCCTGATTTCTGTCCAAAGTAGCCTGCACCAGTGCCTCGGGACTAAGATTCCAATATTGCGTTCCAGTATTTTTTATGCCTAATGATTCAAGATTGGCATGAGGATTTTTGTCGCCTTCAATTGTCATGGAGTGGAAATTTTTAGGGCAGCAAACCTAAACGATTCCTTTACTTGTCAAAACGATAAAAGTCATAACTCCGGAATCTATTTTCAGAAAAAAAAATGGCTGCCAAAACCACTTAAAAAGCTAATAAATCATTGATTTTGAGCCAAAACCTCTACATTTTAGGACAGTCAACAATAATTTAACCAGAAAAACACACAGACCTATTGACACATCAAAAATGCAAAAGTATATTCGCGCAAATAAATGTTAATACGACCGATTGGCCGTGGTTAACTATTTGAATGAATTGTAACTATCTATATAACTATTCAGGTCTCTTAAAGACCAGCACTTCTTTGAGGTGTTTGTTCCGCCTTGCGTCTAAATAATCATTGATTATGAGAAATTTTACCCCCTCCGTTTCGATTTCTAAAAAGTCCAATATGATGAGTTTTAACTCCTTATTCCTCCGTGCTTTTAGCATGCTTACACTTTGTGTGTTGTCTTTTAGCACACTTTATGCACAGAACAGCAAACCGTCCGATTACTCCAAAAAGCAAATGCAGGAGTTGATTCGCGAAAGCCGCAATACCATTTCCTTTATTGAAAATAAGGGCCAATGGGGTGGAGATGTTATCGGTGTTGGACATTCCAACATTGGGGGCATGGTTGTAAAACGCGACATGCTGTATTTCTTGTCGCAGGCCCCCGGAGAGGCTCATGCGGAAGCAGAAGAAGAGGAAGAAGAAGAACACGAAACTTTTGAAGTGCATGGCTGGGCCATTATGCTGGATGGTTATAATCCGCAAGCTACTGTGAGCAAGCGAAATGAGTTGGTTACCAAACACAACTACTTCTTAGGCTCTAACCCATCCTTCCATGCCAGCGATGCAAAGACATACGGGGAGTTTGAATTGAACAATATATATGAAGGCATTGACCTGCGTATTTATAGCCAGGATAAGCAATTGCTGGAGTTTGACTGGATGGTGAATGCCGGTGCCGATTTCAATAAGATTAAAATGCGCTTTAAAGGGAATGATGGTTTGCGTATTGATGAGAAGGGTAACCTGAGTGTAAAATTGCATTTTCAGGAAGTGAAACTGGATATTCCGGAAGCCTATCAGATTATAGATGGCAAGAAAGTGCCGGTAGAAATGGCCTTCGAAGTAGAAAATGACCTGGCAACTTTCAAGGCGCTTAGCCATATTGATAACAACTATCCGTTGGTTATTGACCCTAGTTTAAAATGGGGTACTTTCTTTGATAACGGAAACGATAGTTTTGATGAATATCTATTTGCCAGTACAAGTAGATAATCAGGGAAATGTATTCTGCGGTGGTGCCACGAATATGGCCATTACCACTGGTGCCGGTAACTATATTAACCCGGCTTCTTTGTTCGGTTACGACAACTCCTACGCGGGAGCTGTAGATGGAATTATTTATAAACTAAATAGTGCCGGCACAGCTATTTTGGCTATTACCTACTACGGAGGCACAGGTGCAGATGAGGTCTATGGTTTGGGACTATCCCCCGATAACTCCGTACTATATGCTTGTGGAACAACCGCAGGAGATGTGCCTGTAAACGGTACGCTGGCTACAGCTTTTGATAATACCAGGACTAGTAATGATGGATGGGTGGCTGTATTTAATGCCTCTTCCATGAATACTTTGCAGTACGCTACCTACATTGGTGGTGCCGGAACTGGTACAGGTGAAGAAATGGTGACCATTCGGGGTTTATCGAACAACAGTTTTGTGGTAGGAGGAACAGTTACCGCAGCCTTGCCAACTACTACACCTAACTATATTACCAGTGCTTACGATGCTACTTACTCCAATGGTGAGGAGATGTACATTGCCAAGTTTACCTCTTTTAATACGTTGGCATTTGGTACCTACGTAGGGGGAAATGGAGATGACCAACTAAATGACTTAACCATTTTTTCGGATGGTGCAATTGCATTTACCGGTTCTACTGTAAGCTCCACTGCCACATTCCCCGGTTTAGTAAATGCTGCATCAACGGGGGTAGATGGAGATTTGGATGGTGTAATTGGAGTTATTCCAGCAAACGGAGGCTCCTTTAGTATGTTAAGCAGAATTGGTGGAACTAATGATGATGAGTTTTATGGAATATCTATAGGAGCATTCGATACACTATTTGTAACAGGTTTTGTTGGTTCAGGATTCCCATTAGGACCCGGTGCTTCGGCAACTACCCGTTTTGATATTACACATAACGGTAGTCAGGATGGATTTATTGGTAAATTACCCAGAACCGGAAGAACAGGTGCCACTGACCCTTGGGCTGCCACATACTTTGGTGGTAGCGGAAATGACAGAGGTAACACCCTGCGGAATTATACTCCTTATGCCTTAATGGTATTTGGTGAAACAGGTTCAGGAACCGGAAGTTTCCCCACTAAGAATTTATCGGATGGTGGTACTTTCTATGATGACACTTATAACGGTGGAACCTGGGATATCTTTTGGTTTGTGTTAGGTTCAGACCTTACCACCCATTACTATGCTACTTATGTGGGTGGTGGACAGAATGACTATTTGGGCCAAACGGGTACACCACACGGTAGTAACCACTTTGTGGTAGAGGGCGACTCATTGGTGTGTCTCGGAACTACTACGCATAGCACTACCCTGGAACCAACCGTTTTGGGGCCAGCCGGTGTTTTTGACATTGCTAACTCCACCGGAAGTGACGACAAGCACTTGATTTTTAAATGGAGAATTGGTATTCTCCTGAACTTTGACTATGGCGATGCTCCGTTGGCTTATGGCAACCCCAACCACGTTATTTTCAACAGTTTGAAATTAGGGACTGCGAACATTGACCGCGAAGACTTTCCGTTTTATTCTAATCGGGCAAATGGTGATGATACAAATGGAACCACACCGGATGATGAAGAATCTATTCCGGGCACACAATTGCTCTTACGCGATTCTGCCACTAGCTATACATTCTCAGTACCAGTAACCAATACCACCGGTGCCAATACCACCGCTATGGCCTGGATTGACTTTAACGGAAACCTGGCTTTTGATAATGCAGAGGTGGATACCGTACGGTTAGCAAACGGAGCCACAACAGCTACCTTTAACTGGAGTGGATTTTCGGTAAACTTCTCTGCCGATGATACCACCTATGTTCGTTTGCGTATTACATCTGATCCCGGGTTTAACGTGGCTAACCCATCACCGAATGCTAATGCCAGCAGTGGAGAGGTGGAAGATCATTTGGTCATCATTTATCACTGTGTCGATCTAACAGGTGCAAACATAACCACTCAAAGTCCAACTAACTGTGTTACTCCAAACGGTTCCATTACGATTGCGAACAGCAATATGTTGCCGAATGTGACGTATACTGTTTATTACTCTTATAATGGTGGGGCTGCACAAGGCCCATTCAATTTGACCACACAGAATAACGGAACATTGGTGATTCCAAATCTGAATGCGGGATCTTATACCACCATGCAGATTTTCCACCCAACAAATCCTCTGTGTGGTGATACTTTGGTAGGACCTCTGGTACTTATCGATCCATCTACCCCACCACCGGGAAGTATATCAGCATCACCAAATCCTGTTTGTGTGGGAGGCTCTTTGACACTTTCCGCAACCGGCAGTAACTTGACTTGGACATTCCCCGGTGGAGGTACGGCCCCTAACTCACCTATTGTTCGTTCTCCGGTAACATTGGCAATGGCTGGTACCTACTCTGTTACTCAATCAGTAAACGGATGTCAATCCAATCCGGCTACGATAAACGTGGTAGTTAACCCACTTCCTGTTATTGGGTCAGCCGTAGGAGCAGGACCTACTACCTGTGGTGGAGTGAATGGTACCATCACTTTAGGAGGACTTTCTGCCAACACTACTTATACAGTGACTTACTCCAGAAATGGAACACCTATTTCACCTCCGGCACCTACGTTCACAACAAATGGAGCGGGACAACTGGTTATCACCGGCTTAAATGCAGGGTCCTATTCCAACTTCATGGTGTCTTTAAATGGATGTAACTCAGCTTTGTTTGCGGGACCGGTTGTTTTATCTGATCCAACGAACCCGGCTGCACCAACTAATTTGACAGCCAATACACCGCTTTGCTCCGGTCAAACTTTAAATCTCTCAGCTTCCGGTAACGCTACCGCTAAGTTCAGATGGTCGGGTCCTGCCAGTTTCTTGGATAGCTGTTTCAATAGCGGTTGCACCGTTAGCCGATTGAATGCTACTACCGCTATGTCCGGTTTGTATTCTGTGGTGCAGGTGGTTAATAATTGTACTTCCAGCGCTGCTACAATATCAGTAACAGTTAATCAAACTCCAAGTATTCTTAATGCAGTGGGCACCAGTCCTACTACCTGTAACGGTACGGAAGGATTTATTACGGTAAGTGGTCTTGCTGCCAGTACAACCTATACGGTAAACTATTCCAGAAATGGTACACCGGCTACTCCAGTGAGTCGCACTACGAATGCTTCGGGTGTGTTGACGATTATCAATTTGAATGCCGGTAACTACACCAACATAACTGTGACTGCAAGTGGATGTACCTCTTTACCTTTTGCAGGCCCTATTTTGTTGGTAGATCCAGCCGCTCCAAGCGCACCAACTGCCGTTTCTGCTACACCCAATCCAATTTGTACCGGCAACACGGTACAGTTTAATGCAACCGGTCAAGCGGGGGCAACCTGGTCATGGACAGGCCCACAAACTTTTGTAAGTGCATTGGAGGATCCGACCAGAAGTATAACAGCAACCAATATGGGTGGTTCTTACTGTGTAACTCAAACAGTGGCAGGTTGTGTATCTCCACAAGCTTGTGTCACATTAGTGGTTAACGCAACTCCATCCATTGCCGGAGCAACTGGTACTAATCCAACAACCTGTAGTGGTAGTAACGGGTTTATTACGATTACCGGTCTGCTAAACAATACCAGTTACTCTTTTAACTACACCAGAAACGGAACTGCACAAAGTGGAAGTGGTACTTCGAATGGAAGTGGACAGTTGGTAATTCCGGGATTAACTGCCGGTTCTTATGCCGCTATCACTGTTTCATTAAGCGGATGTACCTCTGCACCATTTGCCGGTCCAATTGTTTTGACTGATCCAAGCACCCCAGGTGCACCTACTAATGTGACCGCATCTCCAAATCCTATTTGCACCGGTAATACGCTGACTTTGAGTGCTACAGGAACCGGATTAGTTTGGACTTATCCTGATGGTGGTGGAGCTTCTGGCTCACCTGTCACCAGAGCGAATGTGACCTTGGCTATGGCCGGTGTTTATTCTGTTACCCAAACGGTAGCTAACTGTACATCTTCACCTGCCACCGTTTCTGTTGTCGTAAATACTACTCCATCTATAGCGAGCGCAGTTGGCACTGACCCTACCACTTGCTCCGGAACAAACGGATTTATAACAGTTACTGGCTTAGCCGCCAACACAACCTATACCGTTAATTATTCAAGAAATTTATCTGCCGCAACACCTGTAAGCAGAACAACAAACGGCAGTGGTGTGCTCACCATTATAAATTTGAATGCAGGAAGCTATTCCAATATTACCGTTTCGGTATCCGGTTGCACATCTGCACCGTTTGCAGGACCGGTAATTTTATCTGATCCGGCTACACCAGCAGCTCCTACTCTAGTTTCTGTATCTCCAAATCCTGCCTGTGTTGGCAATACGGTACAGTTTAATGCTACAGGGCAAGCAGGGGCTATTTGGTCATGGACTGGTCCGCAAACTTTTGTGAGTGCTCTCGAAGATCCTACCAGAAATATTACTGCCACAAATATGGCCGGCTCTTATTGTGTGACACAAACTGTATTGGGATGTACATCTCCTCAAACTTGCGTAACGTTAAATGTCAATCCTACTCCAATAATCACCAATGCAACCGGTAGCGGTCCTACTACCTGTGGTGGTTTTGAAGGCACTATTACACTGAGCGGACTTGCGAATAATACAACTTACAATGTGCTGTATTCTCGCAACGGAGTTGCGCAAGGACCATTTAACCTGACCAGTAACGGAAGTGGACAAATCACTATATCGGGATTAAATGCAGGTTCTTATACCAACTTTATTGTAAGCTTAAACGGGTGTCCTTCAGCAGCTTTTGCCGGTCCGGTATTACTTACAGATCCATCAACCCCCGGAGCACCTACGAATGTAGCTGCTTCACCAAATCCGGTATGCACAGGAGGTACATTAACGCTTACTGCAACGGGTGCCAACCTCAGTTGGACTTTCCCTAACGGTGGTGGAACAGCTGCCGGTTCTCCAGTAGTAAGAACTCCGGTAACTACTGCTATGGGTGGTGTTTATAACGTAACTCAAACGGTTGCGGGTTGTACTTCTGTTCCTGCTACGGTAACGGTAACCGTCAATGAAACACCAATCGTTACGACCACAAGCAGTACCAATCCAACTACCTGCGGTGGAAGTAATGGTACTATCACACTCGGTGTTTTAAATCCGAATACTGTTTATGCAGTATCTTATCTAAGAAACGGTTCATCTGTAGGCCCGGTTAACATTTCAACGAATGGGGCCGGAAATCTAATTATAACCGGATTGAACCAGGCTAGTTACAGCAGCATTACACTGACCTTGAACGGATGTACTTCTGCACCGGTATTAGGGCCAATTGTGCTGAATGATCCGGCTATACCATCAGCTCCAACTGGTGTTACAGCTAATCCAAATCCAATTTGTTCAGGCAATACACTTACTTTGTCGGCTGTAGGCAGCAATTTATCCTGGACATATCCTGACGGGCCTACTGCCTCTGGCTCACCGGTAACCAGAAACAATGTAACGACTGCAATGGCCGGTGTTTATTCAGTTACACAAACCATTGCATTGTGTGTGTCGCCACCAGCTACAGTTAATGTAACTATCAATCAAACGCCATCTATTGTTTCAGCTATTGGTTCAGATCCAACAACTTGTGGTGGATCAAGTGGTTCTATCACATTGAGCGGATTAGTTCCATCATCACTTTATCAAGTATCTTACACCCGCAATACAGTTCCACAAGGTCCATTTGCGTTTTCAACTAACGGAAGTGGTCAATTGACCATTACGGGGCTTAATGCCGGAACTTATGCTGACTTTACAGTTTCAATAAATGGCTGCAGCTCGGCTCCATTCGCGGGACCGGTTATATTATCAGACCCTTCAAATCCATCTGCTCCAACAAACGTAACAGCAACTCCAAACCCTGTGTGCACAGGAGGAACTTTGACGCTATCAGCCACCGGCTCCAATTTATCTTGGCAGTTCCCCGATGGTCCTACCGCTACCGGATCTCCAATTGTGAGAACTAATGTGGGTATTGCTATGGCGGGTGTTTACTCTGTGACTCAAACTGTTTTTGGTTGTGTCTCTCCAGCAGCTACTGTTACTGTTGTAGTGAACGTTACGCCATCAATTACGACTGCAACCGGCAGTAACCCAACTACCTGCGGTGGAGCGCAAGGTTCTGTTACCTTGAGCGGATTGATAGCCGGACAGACTTATACTATTAACTTTAGCTTGAACGGTAATCCTCAAACACCAAGAACCTTGTTAGCTAATGCCAGTGGACAGGTAATCCTTACCGGACTTACTGCTGGTAACTATTCCAACTTTACAGCTTCCCTGTCAGGGTGTACCTCGGGCATTTTCGGAGGGCCTGTTAGTTTAACAGATCCGGTAAATCCACCAGCGCCTGTACTCACCAGCAATAGTCCGCGCTGCTATGGAGATACTTTAAAAATATTTGCATCTAATATTCCGGGTGCCACTTACGGATGGACAGGTCCATCCGGATTTACAGCCAATACACAAAACATTGCACGTGCGCTTGCTATACCAGCCATGAGTGGTGTGTATACAGTAACTGACACTGTTAATGGTTGCGTCTCTGCTCCTGCATCCATTACTGTTTCTGTAACTTCTTGTCCACCAGTAGCCGTGGATGATAATTATACTACTCCCGAAGATGTAACATTAACCATACCAGCTCCAGGAGTGTTAGCCAACGACAACGATCCGGCTAATCCACAGCAACCGCTAACGGTTACAGGAACAATAAGCGGTAGTGGACCAAACAATGGCTCACTTACGCTGAATGCAAACGGATCGTTTACTTATATTCCAAATTCGAATTTTACCGGAACAGATAACTTCTGTTACCGAGTTTGCGATAACGAAATTCCTGCTGCCTGCGATACTGCTTGCGTAACCATTAACGTAACGCCAGCGAATGATCCACCGGTTGTAAGCGATACCACTGTATCGACTCCTGAAGATGTTCCATTTACAGTTTGCTTGCCAATTGCAGATCCGGAGTCAGCTTCTCAAACACACATATTGTTTGGAACCTACTGTGGACCGAATAGTGGGACCATTACCGGAACTTCCGTTAACAATACATCTAACCCCCATGTAGTATGCGTTACTTATGCACCGGCTCTGAATTTTAATGGCTCGGATTCTATCTGCGTTATTATTTGCGATAACGGTTCTCCTGTTCTATGCGATACAGCAAAAATCAGTATCAGCGTAATTCCGGTGAACGATCCTCCGGTAGCGGTAAATGATTTCTACACTACAAATGAAGATGTTGCGCTCACTACTTCTGCTGTAACCGGTGTTAGAAATAATGATAACGATGCTGCTGATGGAAATCCTGTTACTTCACTTACAGTAACGACCTCACCGATTTCCGGCCCTAATAATGGTACACTGACCTTGAACACAAATGGCTCGTTTACCTATACTCCGGCTACCAATTTCAACGGGGTTGATTCATTTGTTTACCGAGTTTGCGATAGCGGAACTCCACTACCATCCCTATGCGATACAGCAGTAGCCTATATTACCGTGCAGGATGTAAACGATCCACCAGTAGTTCGCGATACTACGGTCACTACTCCGGAAGATGTTCCACTGACGGTATGTTTGCCAATTACTGATTCAGAGAGTGCAACTCAAACGCACTTTGTATCTGAAGTATTCTGCGGACCCAATAATGGTATCATTACTTCCAGCATCGTTAATAATCTATCTAACCCTCACACCGTTTGCATCACCTACCAACCTACTGCAAATTTCAATGGCAGTGACTCTATCTGTGTTGTGATTTGCGATAACGGATCACCTCAAGGGTGCGACACGGCAAAAATCAGTATTACAGTAACACCTGTAAATGATAAACCGGTAGCTGTGGATGATTACTATGTATCTTGTGTAGATACGGCCGTGACCAAAAATGTATTGATTAATGATTCGGATATTGACGGTCCGAATGTGACTGTGCAGGGAACTGTATTTGGTGCTGGTCCATTCTTCGGAACATTAACGGCTCTACAGCCTTTGGGTAATTTCACTTACACTCCAACTCCTGGTTTTATCGGTATGGACTCCTTCGCTTATATTATCTGCGATGGTGGTTCTCCAAACCGTTGTGATACCGGAGTAGTCGTGCTTGATTACCGTTGTGTAAACGTTCCGCCTATTGCCGGTAACGATATTTTTACCACTCCGGAGGACCAGACACTTAACGCAACTGTATCCGGAAACGATAGTGATCCGGATGGTGTAGTGCTCAACTATAACACCACTCCTTTAGTGAATACCACAAACGGAACTTTAACCTTGAATAGTGATGGAACATTTACCTACGTTCCTACGACTAACTACTTCGGTCCGGATTCATTTGTATATGCTGTTTGTGATGCAGGCTCACCTGTAAAATGTGACACAGCGACAGCATACATTACGGTTACACCGGTGAATGACAAACCATTTATCCCAGATACTACTATCACTACTTCAGAAGATACTGCCATCACCGTTTGTATTCCAATTACAGAGATTGACCTGATTGATTTGCATGTGGCTGCGGTGGGTTGTTTCCCAACCAACGGAGCTTTGAGTGCTTTAAGTGTAGACAACGTTTCGAATCCGCATGCTGTTTGTGTTACTTACACACCTGGTGCAAACTTTGGGGGTGTAGATAGTTTCTGTTTGATTGTTTGCGACAATGGTGTTCCTACGAAGTGCGATACAGGAATAGTATACGTGAACGTGAATCCGGTGAACGATCCTCCAGTGGCTCAAAATGATAACTATACCACCAACGAAGACCAGCCGTTAACGATAGCTGCTCCTGGTGTGTTGAATAACGATAATGATGTAGATGGCCCAACGGAAACATCTACTATTGTTACTACTACGACTAATGGCACATTGACTTTGAATGCAAATGGAGGCTTCACCTACACCCCTGCACCTAACTTTGCAGGATTAGACTCTTTTGTATACAGCGATTGCGATGGAGGAACTCCAAATCTGTGCGATACAGCTACAGCTTACATTACAGTGGTTCCGGTAAACGATCCGCCTGTAGTGCCAAATGCTACAGTTACCATACCGGAAGATACTACAGTGGTAACTATTTGTGTTCCTATCAGTGACCCAGAAAATGCTACTCAGTTCCACTTTACCACAAGTTGTGGAGCTCCTGTGCTGGGAACTGCTACCAATTCCGTGAATAATCTTTCGCATGTGTTATGTGTATCTTATACTCCTAACACGAACGCCAACGGAACGGACAGTTTATGTTTGATTGTGTGTGACAACGGAGTCCCTTCTCTATGTGACACGACAACAATCACCATTGTAATTACTCCGAAAAACGATCCGCCTGTAGCTTTGAATGACAATTACACTACTTCGGAGGATGTTGTTTTAACAGTGCCTGCAGCAACCGGTGTAAGAGCCAACGATAATGATGCTGCCGATGGTAACCCGGTAAGTTCTCTGACTGTGACAGCCACACCGCTTACTGGCCCTGCTAACGGAACCTTAACCGGAGGTGTGATTGCCGGAAATGGTGCATTTACTTATACCCCAGCTTCTAATTTCAGTGGACTCGATTCATTTGTTTATGTGGTATGTGATAATGGAACACCACTTCCATCTCTGTGTGATACAGCCACTGCCTACATTACCGTAACGGGTGTGAACGACCCTCCGTTTATTCCGGACACTACCGTAACAACCTGTGAAGATTGTCCAATCAATATTTGTATTCCATTTACAGACGCTGACGTGACCGATGTACATGCATACGCAGTGTTATGTAATGCATCCAATGGAACCGTGTCAAATGTGAGCATCAATAACATTACGGATTTGTTGTGCCTCACTTACACCGGCAACCTCAATTTTAATGGCTCGGATTCTATTTGTGTAGTGGTTTGTGACAATGGAGTTCCTACTCGCTGCGACACAACTACCATCCGTATTACAGTAACACCGGTGAATGATCCTCCGGTAGCTGTAAACGATAACTATTCTACCATTGAAGATGTTGCTATCAATATCCCGGTGGGCACAGGAGTTCGCGCCAACGATAATGATGCTGCCGATAACAATCCTACCAGTTCACTTACGATTACCACAACACCATTATGTGGACCTGTGACAGGAGCCTTAACGCTTAATGCCAACGGTTCATTTACTTACACTCCGGCATCCGGCTTTAGTGGTATTGATTCTTTCTGCTATGTGGTATGTGATGCAGGCACTCCGCTGCCATCCCTATGCGATACCGGTGTTGCATACATTAATATCGGTAGTGTAAATGATCCTCCGGTGGTAACTGACACTACTGTCACTACCTGCGAAGATTGTCCTATAACTGTGTGCATACCGTTTACGGATGAAGAAGCTTCAGATGTTCATTCTATAGCAGTCCTTTGCAATCCATTGCACGGTGCATTGAGCAACGTAACGGTAAGCGATGTTACCGATCAAATTTGCTTTACCTACACCGGTGTGACAAACTACAATGGAGCGGATAGTCTCTGCATCGTAATTTGTGATAATGGAACACCAAGTAGATGTGATACAACGACCATCCGAATTAATATTACACCGGTTAATGATCCTCCAATTGCACTAAATGATAATTATAGCACGCAAGAGGATGTTGCCTTAACCGTTCCGGTTGGCACAGGTGTTAGAGCTAATGATAACGATAACGCAGACGGAAATCCGGTAAGTTCGCTGACGGTAACTGCTACACCACTCACCGGTCCATCTAACGGAACATTGTCAGGTGGAGTAATTGCCGGAAACGGTTCATTTACTTACACACCGGGCGCTAGCTTCAGCGGATTAGATTCATTCGTTTATGTGGTGTGCGATAATGGCACTCCGTTGCCGTCATTGTGCGACACCGCAACAGCTTATATTACTGTAACGGGTGTGAATGATCCTCCGTTTATTCCGGACACTACCGTTACTACCTGTGAAGATTGTCCGATTACCATTTGTATTCCATTCACTGATTCGGATGTAACTGACTTGCATTCGTATGCACAGTTATGCAACCCGGTGAATGGTTCTGTAACCAGTGTAACACTTAGCAATATTACAGACCAGTTGTGTTTCACATACACCGGAGTATTGAATTTCAACGGTGCCGATTCATTATGTTTTGTGATTTGCGACAATGGAATACCATCCCGTTGTGATACCACTACGATTCGTATTAATGTTACTCCGGTCAATGATCCACCGGTTGCTTTGAACGATAATTACACCACTAATGAGGACGTGACATTAAACGTTCCTGTGGGAACAGGTGTTAGAAATAACGACAACGACAATGCGGATGGCAATCCAAATTCATCTTTGACCGTTACCACTACACCAATTATTAACGTAAGCAACGGAACACTTACACTAAATTCCAATGGCTCGTTTACTTATGCTCCAAACGTGAATTTTTCTGGCATCGATTCATTCCAGTATAGTGTTTGCGATAATGGAACGCCACTGCCTTCATTGTGTGATACTGCAACAGCTTATATTACCGTTGTCGGAATAAATGATCCACCGGTTGTAATTGATACTCCGATTGTGACTTGTGAAGATTGCGGACCTATCACGGTATGTATTCCAGTGCTGAATCCGGATGCCGGACAAACCGTAAGCGTAGCCGCTCAATATTGTGGTCCTAATTCAGGAACTGCCAATGTGAGTCTTGTAGTTAATACTTTGTGCGTGACCTACACTTCGCAAGCCAACTTTAATGGCCTGGATTCTATTTGCTTGGTAGTATGTGACAACGGATCTCCTGTTCTTTGTGATACAACCAAAATTACCATTACGGTTAATCCGGTGAATGACCCGCCAATAGCTGTAAACGATAATTATTCCACTACTGAAGATGTGACTCTCAACGTGCCTGTCGGAACCGGGGTTCGTGCAAACGATAACGATAACCTTGACGGCAATCCGGTTACTTCTTTGACGATTACACCATCAGTTGGTTGTGGTCCGTTTAATGGTTCATTAACCCTAAACTCAAACGGTTCATTTACCTATGTTCCAAATACCGGTTACTTTGGTTTGGATTCGTTCTGCTATAGCGTTTGTGATAATGGAACACCACTTCCATCGTTATGCGATACCGCTGTGGCCTATATTACTATCAACCAGGTAAATGATCCTCCGGTTGTAATAGATACCCCTATCGTAACTTGCGAAGATTGTCCTATTACCGTATGCACTCCGTTTAGCGATAATGACACCATCGACATTCATACAGCTGTGGTTCTTTGCAATCCTACAGCGGGAGCTGTTTCCAATATACAGATTGTTCAGGGTGGCGTAATTAATCAGCTTTGCTTCACTTATACTCCTTTCACTAACACCTTCGGTGCTGATAGCATGTGTATAGTGGTATGTGATAATGGTGTTCCTTCGTTGTGCGATACCTTGGATGTTCCAATTACTGTAACACCCGTTAATGATCCACCTTATATAGATACCATCTATGTTGTTACCTTCGAAAATCAACCTATCGGTGTGAATGTATCAGCAGCTGCCGGTGATTTGGAAGGCGATCCACTTACGTTCACCTACGGTGCAGTTACACCGGGAGGTGGAACATATGCTGTGACCGGAAACGGTGCCATTGTTGTGGTGCCTGCTAATGGATTTACAGGCGTATTTACTATTCCTACCCAAGTTTGTGACAACAGTCCATATCTGGTAAATGTGCTTTGCGATAATGCAGCAGTTATTGTTACTGTACTACCTGCCGGAGATACCTTGGTTAATCACGCACCTATTGCGAACAATGATTATGTAACCACACCGATGAATAATCCTGTGGTGATAAATCAATTAGCTAACGATTATGATGTAGATGGCGATGCATTAGCTGTAACGATTACAGGAGGTCCGTCACATGGTAGTATTACCCTGAATGCTAACGGTTCGGTTAATTACACTCCGTTTGGTGGTTACTATGGTTTCGATACCATTTACTATACTATCTGTGACCCAACAGCCGTAAACAATCCTAAGCCGCTTTGCGATAATGCGTTTATTGTAATCTCTATCTCTCGTGATCCTATTTCGATTCCGAACGATCCACCGGTAGCAGTTGATGACTTTGCATTTATCTGTAGCGATGCTACTACAACACTCCGTTTGTTACTGAATGACAGCGACCCGAACGGGGATGCCCTCACCAGTGTTTCTATTATTGATAACGTAAACAATGGAACGCTGACACTTGGCTCACTGGGTGTTTACCTCTACGATCCAAATAACGGATTCAATGGTTTTGATACTTTGATTTACCGAGTATGTGATAACGGAGCGCCTTCATTGTGTGATACGGCCGTTGCAGTTATTCAGGTGTTTGGTAATCCAGTCATAACACCATCGGTGGCATCTGCTGCCATTTGCAGCGGAGACAGCTTGAATATTTCATTTACTTCAAACATACCTGGAACAGTCATTACCTGGTCAGCGACAAATGGCACCTCCGGTATTGGTAATATTGCTGTTTCACTGTTGAATGTTACTTCGGGCCCTCAAAACGTAACTTACAATGTTGTAGGTGTGGCACCGGGGGGCTGTGGAAGCACAACCGTTACTATACCTGTAACCATCAACCCTGAACCGGTTGCAACGTTTAATGCGAATGGCACTATTTTCTGCTCAGGCGAAAACGTTGTTATAAACATAACTTCAAATGTTATCAGTTCAACTTACTCATGGAGTAGTTCGCTGGGTGCTGGTGGAACGGGTAGTATTATATCTGATAACCCGGTAAACAACGGGACCGCAAACATTACGGTTACTTACTCCATTGTTCCGTTGGCGGCTGGTTGCTCAGGCGATACCTTGAGCGTGGCTGTGGTGGTGAAACCGAAACCGGTGCTTACCGTGAATCCTGCTACTCAAACAGTTTGCAGCGGAACTCCAATCTCTATTGCAATTGGAACGAGCATACCTGGCACTACCTTTAACTGGACTGGTAGCAACAGCAGCAGTGGAAATACTTCGCCTATCAATGATAGTCCTGTAAATCCTAGTGCAGCCCCTATTGTGGTTACCTATAATGTAAACGGTTCATTTAACGGATGTCCTGCGAATAATGTGAGCGCAACGGTTACCATTCGTCCTGCTGTTGTGTCAAATGCCGGCAATGATCAGAATGCCGTTTCTTGTTCAGGAAGTTGCGTAACGCTGGGGGGCTCTCCAACCGGAACCGGTGGTCAAGGCACGCTGACGTATGCATGGAGTCCGGCAACCGGACTTAGCGATACTACTACAGCAAATCCTCAAGCATGTAATCTTCCATCTACTACCACATACACTGTAGTGGTAACAGACGCATTTAACTGTTCTTCCAGTGATCAGGCAACAATCACCATCACACCAAGCAGCTTAACTGCAGAAGCCGGTGCCGGTGGAGCAATCTGTGGTAATGGAGATAGTATACAGTTGGGCGGTATTCCAACAGCTGTGGGGGGCAATGCTCCGTATAGCTACACTTGGTCTCCGCTGAGTGGTTTGAATCTGACCAACCTGGCCAACCCATCTGCTAAACCAACATCTACTACGAAGTATTTTGTTACTGTAACAGATCAGCTTGGTTGCACATCAGTAGATTCTGCTACTGTATTTGTTAACCAACCTATGACAACCGATGCCGGTTTAGATACCACTATCTGTAACGGTCAGGTGGTAGTGATAGGTGGCAACCCAACAGCTACTGGTGGAAGTGGCACTTACACTTTACCAGTGGAGTCCATCTACATTCTTAAATACCGGAACAGCAGCTAACCCAAGTGCTAATCCTTCCGGCAATGTCACCTATTTCGTAACAGCAACAGATGGTAACGGATGTACTGCCAGCGATTTTATGACTATTACTGTTCGTCCTAATCCTACTGCATTTGCAGGGGTTGATAAAGACCTTTATTTGTGTCCTGGTGACAGTGTAATTATTGGTGATATTCCGGCAGCAACAGGTGGTCTTGCTCCTTATAGTTATGCATGGTCTCCAGCCACCGGCATCGTCACCTCTACATCGGTAGCCAATCCTGTAGTCAAAGGTCTTGCCACTGCTCAAACTTACGTGCTACAGGTAACAGATGCAAACGGATGCAGCGCTACCGATGCCGTTACAGTAAATGTCAGACCAAACAATTTAACAGCTAATGCGGGTCTAAACAGACAAATCTGTTTTGGTAACACCGTGCAGTTGGGCAACTTCCCAACTCTCACCGGTGGTACAGCACCATATGCATATGATTGGAATAATGGAACATCGCTCAACGATTCAACGGTATCTAATCCGGTTGCCAATCCTACTACCACTACAAACTACGTAGTAATAGTATCTGATGCAAATGGTTGCACGGCTTCCAGTTCTGCAACCGTAACGGTTAATCCAAATCCTGTTTCTAATGCAGGACCTGATACCACCGTTTGTGCTGGTAACGTAGTTGCTATTGGTGGTTCACCAACTGCTACATCAGGCACTCCTGGATATACATATGCCTGGACACCTACGTTAGGTTTAAGTTCGGCAGTAGTAGCTAATCCGGCTGCTGCACCAATCGTATCTACCACTTATACAGTGTTAGTAACCGATAGTAAGGGCTGTAGCAGTTTTGATGATGTGGTGGTAACTCCTCGTCCTACCCCAGTGGTGGATGCCGGTAGCGATAAGTCCATTGTAGCATGTGCTGCTGATACAGCCTTTATGCTGGTAAATGTGAGCAGCGGAACTGGTCCATACAATTTCAACTGGACACCTGCTATCGCATTGAGTAGTGATACCATTCAAAATCCATTTGTGACTGGTTTAGCTGCAACAACATCTTACCAGGTGGTGGCTACGGACATTTATGGTTGTCAGGGAGTTGATTTTGTAATTGTAAACGTTACACCTAGCACATTACAAGCGGATGCAGGAACCAATTCAAATATATGCGCAAGTGCAGGGTCTCAAGTGAGTATTGGCGGTGTGCCAACAGCTGTGGGCGGAACTTCGCCATACACTTTTGCTTGGGCTTCTTCACCGGCTGGCTTCAGCAGTGCGCTGGCTAATCCAACTGTGCTACCGTTAGTATCTACCACTTATTATGTTACTGTTACAGACAGTAAGGGATGTTCATCGGTAGATTCTATTCTTGTGAATGTCAATGCCGCTCCATCAGTGAATGCCGGTACAGACACTGCCCTTTGTCAGGGACTGTGTGCTGTAATTGGTGGTTCTCCTGCTGGTAGTGGTGGAACTTCACCATTAGAATATTCATGGACACCGACAATCGGATTGAATGCGAACAATATTCCAAATCCTATAGCATGTCCGCTGACAACAACCACTTACGTATTACAGGTTACAGATTCAAACGGATGTGTATCTACTGATCAAGTGCTGGTAGAAGTTCGTCCTCTTCCTGTGGCAAATGCAGGAGCAGATAAGAGTCTTGTAAGTTGTTCTGGTGATACAGTTACCATAGGCGGCACTCCTGCGAGCAGTGGTGGAACAGGAGCATTAACATGCACATGGTCACCAGCTACAGGATTAAACAGCACTACCTTGTGCAATCCATTTGTAACCGGCATTACTACTTCACAGTTGTATACCTTAGTGGTAACAGATGTAAATGGATGTCGTGCCGAAGATGCTGTCCTGGTAACAATTACTCCAAGTACCTTGACCGCAGAAGCGGGTGCTGGCAGCGCAGTTTGTGCTGGTGGTAGCTCAAGTGCAGCAATTGGAGGTGCACCAACTGCACAAGGCGGAAGTGCTCCTTATACTTATGCATGGTCGCCATCGGCCACCTTGAGTTCTGCCACTTCTGCAAACCCTGTAGCTACACCGATTGCTACTACCAAGTATTTTGTAACGGTTACAGATGGTAAAGGATGTGTGGCCATTGACTCTGTAACGATTACTGTAAATCCTGTACCGGTTGCTTGTGCAGGATCTGACACAGCTATTTGTTCCGGTGCTAAAGTTTATCTCGGTTGCTTACAAACAGCAACTGGCGGAACATCACCATACACTTATTTGTGGTCTAATGGATCTACCGCTACAAACCCATTAGTGGGTGTAACGAATACAACCATCTTTACAGTTACTGTTACTGATGCCAATGGATGCACCGGCACCGATAGTAAACTGGTGACGGTGAATCAGAACCCAAATGCGGATGCGGGATTAGATCAAACGCTCACAGCTTGCTCATCGGATAGCGTCCAAATCGGAGGTTCTCCAACCGCAACCGGTGGTTCTGCGCCATATATTTATGCGTGGGTTCCTGCCGGAGGCTTGAACGATGACTCCATCGCAAACCCATGGGTGGTAGGAATTGGTTCTACAACTAACTATAATCTGATTGTCACAGACGCCAATGGTTGTTTTGACAACGACCAGGTAACTGTTGTGGTAAATAATCCAACTTTACAGGCAGAGGCTGGCAATGATGTAGCATTCTGTGCGGGTGCAGCTGTATCCATCACTTTAGGTGGTAGCCCAACAGCACAAGGCACTACCCCACCTTATACTTACGTGTGGTCTTCTAATCCATCCGGATTTACTAGTAGTTCACCAAACCCGACAGTAAGCCCTGCTGCTTCTACTACATACTATGTGGATGTAATTGATGCCAATGGATGCTCAGCTTTTGACTCGGTAAGAATTACTATCAACCCTCGTCCGATTGTAAGTGCCGGAGTATCTGACACTATTTGTGTTGGTGCCAGCGTTTCTTTAGGCGGTCAACCAACTGCATCAGGCGGCACCGGTTCTACTTATACTTATAGCTGGACCCCTACTTTGTTCTTAAGTTCGCCTTCTGTGTCTAATCCAATTGCCACGCCAAGCGGAACTTTAACATGGCAGGTAACGGCTACTGACTCTCTCGGCTGTAGCAATTCTTCCAACGTGACTATTAGGGTCAATCAAAATCCTACAGCAAACGGAGGGGGACCATTCAACGTGGTTGCATGTCCGGATGCTTGCGTAATTATCGGTGGAGTTCCAACAGCTACGGGTGGCACAGCACCATACTTGTATGCATGGGCTCCGGGTGCTGGATTAAACAACACCGGACTTGCGAATCCGGCAGCTTGTAATCTTTCACAGAGCATCACCTATTCACTGACAGTAACCGATGTCAACGGTTGCACTGCTTCTGCAAACTCAGCAGTTAACGTATCTGTTTCAGATTTGACAGCAGATGCAGGACCTGATAAGAGTATTTGTGCTGGTCAGTCAGGTTGTGTATCCATTGGAGGAGCAAGTGCCGTAAGCGGAGGAACCGGTCCATATATCATTGACTGGAGTCCGGTAGCCGGTATCTGTGACTTTAATAACGTTCCAAATCCAACGGTGAATCCGACTGACACTACGACTTATGTATTGTTAGTGGAAGATGCGTTGGGATGTATAGCAATAGACTCAATGGTGTTGTATGCAAATCCAGCAGTTACAGCCATCATGAATCCAGATACAGCCATCTGCGCTGGTGGAGTAGCCAATTTAGGTGGAACGCCAAACACTGCAGATGGAGGAACTGCTCCATTTACCTATAGCTGGAACCCAACCGTAGGACTCCTTTCCAGTCCAAATATTTCCAACCCTGCGGCATCACCTAGTGTGTCTACGGTTTATTGTGTTACCGTTACCGATGCAGTAGGTTGCTCGTCTTCGGCTTGTCAGCAAATTCTGGTGAACCCGGGAGTAATAGCCGATGCCGGAAATCCGACTACACTAGTATCATGTGGTGGTTCATTCCATACACTGGGCGGTTCTCCTTCCGGAAGTGGTGGAACAGGAAATTACAGCTATGCCTGGTCTCCGGATAGCGTAGGGGGCATTAAAGTGTTGAACGGTCTTACTATTCCAAACCCTATTTTGACTGGTTTGACTCAGTCTACCGTCTTTACACTTACCGTTACGGATAACACTACAGGATGTTTTGGAACAGATAGCGTGCTAATTACTGTGGTGCCTACCACTTTGGTGGTGGATGCCGGAGCCGATATAGTATACTGTCTGAACAGTTCTTCATGTGTGCAGGTGGGTGGAAGTCCTACGGCTCAAGGAGGTCAGTTCCCATACATTTATCAGTGGTCTCCAATTGGAGGATTAAGTGATCCTACAATTGCAAACCCATGTGCAAATCCGCTTTCAACTACTAAATACATGTTGACAGTTACCGATGCAAATGGTTGTGTAGCGGTTGACTCTATGAATGTGGTTGTAAGCCCATTGGTTACAGTGAATGCAGGATTGGATTCATTCTTGTGCACCGGTTCTACCATCAATTTAGGTGGAAGTCCAACAGGCACAGGCGGAACAGGTCCTCTTACTTACAATTGGAGTGCAGGCGCTTTCCCAACTTCTGCAGCTAATCCATCTGTATCTCCGTTGGTTAACACTACTTATAGCGTAACAGTAACCGATTCACTGGGATGTTCTGCTACAGATGCTGTTGATGTTGTGCTTCGTGCCCGTCCGGTTGCGGATGCAGGGCCGGATGCAACTATCTTTGCCTGCTCTTCAGACAGTGCAGTTTTAGGAGGCACACCAACTGGTTCCGGAACGCAACAGCCGTATACATATCTGTGGAATAACCCAACAGGTCTTAACAGTATTACAGATGCTAATCCTGTGTTGACCAACGTGGGCAATAATCAGGTATACTGTGTAGTTGTGAGAGATGCGTTTGGATGTCAATCATTACCAGATTGTATGAATTTGACAGCCAACCCGCCATCTATTTTTGTAAATGCCGGGGCCAACTCTTCATTATGTTCTAATTCGGGTGGATGTGTGAACTTGAATGGTATTGTAACTGGAACTGGTGTAGCTCCATTCAATTACTTATGGAGTGGTGGTCCTTTAACAAGCCCAACTACCTTAAACACTCAAGCTTGTCCGGATACCACAACAGCCTACACGCTGTTAGTTACGGATGCAAATGGTTGCGCATCTTCCGACACTACAGTGGTTACGGTGAATGCTCCGCCAGTAGCAGGTATTAGTGGCTTAAACACTTCTTACTGCGCAAATGCAGGTAACATTACATTAACCGGAGTGCCAGCAGGTGGTATTTTCAGCGGACCATTTGTAACAGGAAATATTTTCCAGACAAATTCAGCTGGTCCAGGGTTGTGGTGTATTCGCTACACCTACCAGGATCCTTCTACCGGATGTATTGATGATACAGTAGTTTGCATTACGGTTAATCCTCTGCCGGTAGTTAGTATTAGCGGTCAAAATCCAAGTGTATGTAGTAACAGTGATGTGCAAATACTTACAGGAACACCAGCAGGTGGTGTGTTCAGCGGGCCTGGTATACAGAACGGTAATGAGTTTAATCCGTTGTTAGCCCTTGTTGGCAACAACACGATTACCTACACTTATTTCGACTCTATTGCGGGTTGTGGAAATTCAGCCACAGTGGTGATTAATGTGAAAGACAACCCGTTGTTGACTATTTCCGCTTCTGCAGATACAGTATGTGCAGGACAGTCTACTACCTTAAGTGCTACCTATAGTTTGGATGTATTTAACATCGTTTGGAGAAGATTGGGCGGAGCAGTGATTACGTCCGGCTTTGGTCCAATTTCTATCAATCCTTCAGCGATCGATCCTACTGCGGTGGACTTCTGTGTGGTGGCTACAGCGGTGAATACACCAAATGGCTGTCAGACAAGTGACACTATCTGCCTTCACATCAATCAGGCTCCGGTGGCCAATGCGGATACTGCGAACACCTGCGAAGAGGAAGCCGTGCAGATTGCTGTATTGGGTAATGATACAGACCCAGAAGGAGATGGTGGTGTTGTGACGGTATTGTCCGCTACCAATGGAGTAGCTTCAGTGAATAGCGGTGTAATTACATTTGTGCCTACTGTAAATTACAACGGCACAGCCAGCATTACCTACCAGGTTTGCAACAGCAATTGCTCGAACGCTTGCGATACGGCAGATGTGTTTATAAGTATATGCCCAATCAACGACACTCCTGTTGTTGACAATCCGGTAGATACCATTTATGAAAACGATACATCGATTGTATGCCCTGTAGTTACCGATGTGGATGCAGGAGATTCTTACGCTATGGATTACTTCTCTTGTACTCCATTAAATGGAACAGTGTCAGAGAATGATACCTGCGTAACCTTTATACCTACTCCGGGCTGGACCGGAACACAGATTTTGTGTGTATCGGTTTGTGATACATCGGGCGCTTGTGATACCAGCACTATCACTATTGTGGTATTGCCAATAAATAACGCTCCGATTGCACAGAAGATAAATGTGGTAGTGTGTGAAAACACCGCTATTGGTATCAACGTAGGAGCTGCTTGCAGTGATCCGGATGGCGATTTACTTACTTACAACTATGGACCTGTATTTGGTGCTCCGGTTGGCGCTAATTACGCCTTCCAGGTTACCGGAAACGGAACAGTGGTGTTTAATGCAGACACAGCCGGTGTATATACTATTCCTTACACCGTATGCGACACAAGCAACATACCACAGTTTTCATTGTGTGATACACAGTTAATCGTGGTAGTGGTGGTTACTTGTGATTCATTAAACAATCCTCCAGTGGCTAATGATGATGCTGTGGTTACCACAGTATCTACTCCAATCGTGATTAATGAGTTGGCTAACGACAATGATCCGGATGGCGATCCGCTGAATGTTACCATTATTAGTGGTCCATCCTTGCCGGGAGCTACCGCTACGCTTAATCCGGATGGAACTATTAACTACAATTCGCCTGTGGTAGGGGTAGATGTTGTTTGCTACAGCATCTGTGATCCGGATGGCTTATGCGACACCGCTTGCATCACCATCTATGTGGACTCTACGGTGAACAACAATCATCCGCCATTGGCAACCGATGATTTCACTACAACGGATTATCTGACACCAATCACAATCGATTTAACTAAGAATGATAGTGATCCGGATGGCAATACCTTGGTAGTAGGTCCTATCAACGTGCCTTGTCCTCCGCAATTCGGAACCACAACTCAGGGTCCTGGCGGAACTGTAATTTATACTCCGGGTCCTTTGGCAAATGCTAATCAGCCGGATACTTTCTGCTATGTAATCTGTGATGTGGCAATCCCAACATTGTGCGATACAGCAGTAGTCGTTGTTTACATCAACAATTCCGTGCAGGGTGTTCCTGAGTGTGCAACCACCGGTAGTTTACACCCGGTAACATTTGATGTAGCAGGCAACGATTTTGATCCGGAGGGAGATTCTTTCAGTGTGACCAGTGTTATTCCAATGCCAATTACCATTGGTGCGGTAACATTGAACAATGATGGAACCATCACTTATGTGCCGGACCAGGATACTTGCGGATTTGTGGATTCATTCCAGTATGTAATTACAGATGTGCAGGGAGCTACCGATACAGTGACTGTATGTGTAGATGTTATTTGCTGTCCACGTCCTGTGGCAGTAAATGATGCTGCCGTTACTATTCCGGAAAGTCAAATTTCCGTAGTTATACTAGCGAATGATACAACAGATAATGATCCATCATTGACTGTAGACTTTACGCAAAATGGTGCACCAAGTCATGGAACAGCAACACTGGATACCGCCCGAACATTGTTCTATACTCCGGATGCCGGATGGTGTGGTTTTGATACCATTGAGTACTTTATAGAAACCCGTTGCGGCTTCGATACAGCCATCGTTGTAATTGAAACCTACTGCAACGTTCCTCCGGTAGCTAATGCAGATACATTCACTATTTGCACGAACACCGTCTCTGAGCTGTCGCTGTTAGCAAATGACACAGACAGCAACAGTAACGTGATATTCATTACCGGAACATCTGTAGCGCAACCGGGAACTTTGGGTGGTATTACTGCACAGAATGCAACATCGGTGCAGTTTACATCGCTTGCATTGCCAGGCACTGCAACATTTACCTACTTCATTTGTGATAATGGAATACCAAGCTACTGCGATACCAATACCGTGGTGTTAAATATTATCGCCTGCACTCCAATACAGGTGGATACTATCTTCGATACCACGTTTGTAAATGTGCCGGATACAATCTGTCTCGATGGTTTGGTAACCAGCAGTACTCCTTGGAGCATTACTTCGCTCTGTAATCCGCAAAACGGAACAGTGGAAGTATTGTCGGGCGATACATGCTTCGTTTACACACCGGCATTGAACTACGTTGGAAACGATACGTTCTGTTTGGTTGTTTGCGATACGTTCGGAAACTGTGATACAACTCCGGTGATTATTACGGTGCTGGATCCTACCATTATTGCAGTGGATGAGCCTTGCGAGTTTGACTCTACCAGCAAGAACACACCAATCACCCTGCGTGTGTTAGAGAACGATGATTTACCGTTCGGTGCCGACACCACTGTTGCTGTATTGCAACCGGTGGATAATGCAACTGCAGTCGTAAACAGTGATAACACTATCACCGTAACACCTGCTACCGATTACTCCGGAAACATCTCGTTCAGCTACGAAGTATGTGTAACCACAGGCAGCTATACTTTCTGCGATACTGCTGTGGTGTGTGTGGTTGTAAAAGATTCTGTGGAATGCTTCCTGCCGAATGGATTCTCACCAAACGGTGATGGTGTGAACGATGCCTTTGAAATTCCATGTGGCACTGAATACCCGGATGCTTCTCTGATAGTTTATAACAGATGGGGCGTAGAGGTGTGGAACAGCGAAGGTCCTTACCAGAACAATTTTGAAGGTAAGAACATGCAAGGGGTTCCATTACCAGACGGCACTTACTACTTCCTGTATTATCACAATGATGGAACAGGAGATGTGGACGCTAAGTTTGTAGTGATTCACCGATAAGATTCAATTACCCCTGTCTCCTTAACAAACCAGGAGAGGAGACAGGGTTTTTAAAACATTAACCCTGATTAAAAGAAAGGATATGAAAAAGATTTTTCTAGCAGCTTTAGTTACAGTGACGGCTTTAACCGGACTGAAAGCACAACAAGACCCGGAGTATAGCATGTATATGTTCAACGGCCTGTTTCTGAATCCTGCCTACGCAGGAAGTCAGGAAGTGATCAGCGTGATGGGCATTTACAGACATCAATGGGCTGGTTTGGAAGGCGCACCTAAAACAGCGAATATCAGTGTGCATAGTCCTTTACGTAAGGATCAGTATGCACTTGGTCTTACGATGAGCAATGATCGTTTGGGCTTGTCCAATAATTTCAACGTGACTCCTTCTTTCGCTTATCGCCTCCGTTTTAAGAATGATATTCGCTTAGCCTTTGGTGTGCAGGCTTCTTTTGCCTACTTCTACCAGAATAATGGTAATGCGAATCTGACTTCACCTATCGCTGACCAGGCATTTACTCTTAACGAAAATCTATTTGTTCCTAACTTTGGATTTGGTGTGTATGCATACGGTAAAAGATGGTTTGCGGGTTTCTCAGTTCCGCACTTATTGCCTTCCACTTTGCGCGACAAAACAGGTGTTTCCAAATACGACCAAACCATTGCCCGCCTTTATAACCACTACTTGTTCTCAGCCGGTTATTTGTTTGGGAAGGAAGCATCTATCGTAAAATTCAGACCTACTTTATTAATGAAGTGGCAAAAGGGACTTATCAAAAACATCCCTCAGTTTGATGTAAACCTTGCCTTACTATTCATTGATAGAATATGGTTAGGAGCAGGATATCGCACAGCCGGTGATGCAAAATACTTTGGACAATCTGTAATTGTATTCGCAGCATTTAAATGCACCCCTCAATTACAAATCGGATATGCTTATGATGTGGAGTTAACGCGCTTGAGAAAGTATACTTCCGGCACACACGAGATTATGATTGGTTACGATTTCTGGTATAACAAGAAGCGCTTTGTTACACCACGATACGTAAAATACTTCTAACAAAGATTTAGCCCCTGTATTTCAATAAAACTAAGACTATGATTTTTAAGAAAACCCTGATAACCCTGCTGGTGGCTGTTTTAAGCAATGCTGCTTTTGCCGAAAGCCCAATAGTGAAAGTAGGTGATTGGTATTTTAAGCAGTTTGATTATCAAAAGGCCATTTTATACTACGAGAGAGCATTGCAAAAAGACGCCAAGAATGTATATGTGCTTCAGAAGCTGGCGGACAGTTATCGTTTGATAAACAATGCTGAAAAAGCGGAGGGATATTACGCAGAACTGGCCAGCAAGGACAATGCTAACGTGATTAATAAACTTTACTATGCTGAATCGCTTCGTGCGAACCAAAAATATGCGGAGGCAAAAGTGTATTACAAACAATATATAGATGCGGTTCCGAACGATGCCAGCGTAAAGGCAAGATTGAAAGGAATTGACCAGGTTGAAGAACTCAGTAAGGACAAGGGATTCTATGAAGTGCAGAACATGAGCTCGATTAACTCACCCTACTCTGATTTTGGTGTTTCATTATACAAAGACACCGGTATTTTCTTTTGCAGTAACCGCTTCCCGGATGCTTACGTAAAGCGGGTGGACAACTGGACTCATAATTCGTTTCTTCAAATTTATCAGGCCTTTAAGGACGACTCTACCGGAAAAATCAGCAAATGCGATATGATGCGCGGTAGAGAACCCAACAAGAAATTTCACGAGGGCACTTCTACCTACAACCAGAAAATGGATGAGTTGTATATAGACCGCAGCAACTATAACGGCAAAAGGGCTTTCCCCTCTGCGGACAAAACAGTGAAGTTGAAGATATATCGCATCGTTTATTTGCCTGACCAAAGCCGTTGGGGCGATGAGTTGATTGAAGCTGTGCCGTTCAACGACAAAGAATATTCGGTAGGGCATCCATCCTTATCCAAAGACGCTAAGACACTTTACTTTGCCAGCGACAAACCGGGTGGCTATGGCGGAGTGGATATTTATTACACCACCCGCGAAATAGGCGGCAACTGGTCTACGCCTGTAAACTTAGGACCAAAGATTAATACTTCTGGCGATGAAATGTTCCCGCATATAGCTAACGATGGTGTGTTGTATTTTGCCTCTACAGGCCACGTGGGTTTAGGTGGATTAGACATCTATAGCACCAGCAGCGTTAAAACCGGTAATAAGATTACAACATGGACCGATCCGGAAAATCTGGCTTACCCAATCAATACCAATGCTGACGATTTTGGTTATGTAATTAATGCCGATAACAAAAAAGGATATTTCTGCAGTAACCGTGCTAATGGACAAGGGGACGATGACATCTACAGCTTTGTGAAGAAGGGAATCATTTTGAATGGTGTGGTGTTTGATGCAGCTACCGGTCTTCCATTGCCGGGAGCAAAGGTGGTGATGAAAGAAGAAGATGTGGAGAAAGGAAAAGCCGATGCAGGAAAAGAAGGCGACTTCACCTTTCCGGCTACTCCAGGGCGCAAGTATAAGTTCTATGCTACCATGCCCGGCTATTTGCCGGCTGAGGTAACTGCAGATGTAAAAGAAAAGCCGGAGTTGGTTAAAATACCCATGGTGGCTGAAGGAGGCATCACACTTGAAGTAACCGTGATTGACAGAAAAACGAAAGATCCTTTGGAAAGTGCCAAGGTTAAAGTAACTAACCTGACTACCAAGAAAGATGAGGTTTGCACCACCAATAAGGATGGTAAGTGTGTGTTCACTTTGGAACCGAATACCAATTATGGATTAGAAGGTTCTAAAGAGACCGGTGAGCCGGATACAAAATATTTGACGGTGACTGCTACCGTTTCCACTATCGGCAAAAAAGCACCGGCCACGTTATACCAAACGCTTGAGCTTGAAAAAGTGAGAAAAGGTGTGGCCATCAAAATTGAGAACATTTACTACGACCTGGATAAGTGGTTCATTAGACCGGATGCTGCCAAAGAGTTGGATAAGCTGGTGAAAATCATGAAGGATAACCCAACCATGGAAATTGAGTTGAGTTCCCATACAGACTGCCGTGCTACTGCAAAGTATAACATGCAGTTATCGAGCAAGCGTGCTGAAAGTGCGGTAAACTATATTGCTTCGCAGGGTGTAGAAGGTCGCAGAATGATAGCAGCCGGATACGGTGAAAGCCGACTGGTAAATAAGTGCCAGTGCGAAGGAACATCTGTAGTGCCTTGCACCGATGAACAACATCAGGAAAACAGAAGAACAGAGTTCAAGATTCTGAAGTTCTAAGGATAAGTTAATATCTACATTGGAATGCCCTGCTGCAAAGCGGGGCATTTTTTTTGAAGCTAAGGGGAAGGAAAAAAAAAGCCTGCAGGAACTGCAGGCTTTTTAAATACAGATTTAAGATTAATCGGCCACTTCTCCGGAAATATCCGCAGAACCCAGTTCACCATCTTCTTCGGCATTGTAATTCAGTTTGCCGTTTACAATTTTTGCAATAGCGGCTATTTCGTCTTTCGCGTCCAGTCGGATAATACGAACGCCTTGGGCTGCACGCCCCATTACACGCAACTGTTCCACTGCAATACGAATGGCGACACCACTCTTATTGATAATCATCACATGGTCGTTATCGGTAACATTCAGTATGCTGATGAGGTTGCCGGTTTTCTCGGTGGTGTTCAGCGTTTTAACTCCCTTACCCCCACGGTTAGTGATGCGATAGATATCTTCACCGGTTTCAGGGTCGGTTAAATAGCTTCGTTTACCATACCCTTTTTCGGAAAGCACCATAATGGTTTCCTCTTTACTTTCCGGGTTCACGGTAATCATACCTACCACCATATCCTTTTCATCTTCCAGCGATACGCCACGCACACCGGTGGCCGTTCTGCCCATGGAACGCACGGCATCATCATTAAAGCGAATAGCCTTGCCTTGTTTGGTTGCGATGACAATTTCGCTTTTGCCACTCGTGAGGCATACCTGCACCAGCTCATCACCTTCGCGAATTTCGATGGCATTTACACCGCCCTGGCGAACATTGCTATACGCTTTCAGTGTCGTTTTCTTAATCGTGCCCCGCTTGGTGCAGAAGGTTACAAAGTTGCTGTCCAGATATTCATCGTCTGTGAGATTAAGCACGGGGATGTAGGCCATAATCTTATCGTCTTTTGGAATATTGATAAGGTTTTGAATGGCGCGTCCTTTTCCGGTTTTTTCACCTTCCGGTATCTCATACACTTTTAACCAGTAACAACGCCCCAGCTCGGTAAAGAACAGGATGTAATTGTGATTGGTAGCCAGAAACATGTGTTCAATGAAATCCTCATCGCGGGCGCTGCTTCCTTTGCTGCCGCGTCCTCCGCGGTTCTGTGTTTTATATTCGGTAGACAGGGTGCGCTTGATATAACCAAGGTGCGAAATGGTAACTACTACTTCATCGTTGGCGATGAGGTCTTCCATGTTGAAATCGCCTGCGGCATATTCAATATTTGTCCTGCGCTCATCACCATATTTCTCCTTCATTTCCAACGTTTCGTCTTTGATAATCTGCATTCTCAAAGGCTCTTCGTCCAATACCCGTTTTAGCCAGGTGATGGTTTTCATTAACTCATCGTACTCGGCTCTTATCTTATCTCTTTCCAGACCGGTGAGGCGTGAGAGGCGCATTTCCAAAATGGCTTTTGCCTGAATTTCGCTCAGCCCGAATTTCTCCATCAATCCGACTTTGGCTACATCGGTATCTGCGGCTGCACGAATCAGCGCAATCACCTCATCCAGATGATCAAGCGCAATCAGTAAGCCTTCTAAAATATGTGCGCGTTCTTCGGCTTTGCGCAGTTCAAATTTCGTTCTGCGAATCACCACCTCGTGACGATGCTCTACAAAGTGACGGATAAGGTCCTTTACGTTCAGCAACTGCGGCACGCCTTTTACGATGGCCACGTTGTTGACACCAAAAGACGTCTGCAAATCGGTCATGGCGAAAAGCTGATTGAGCACCACATTGCTCATGGCATCTTTTTTCAGCTCCACCACAAGGCGGATTCCGCTCTTCTTGTCCGATTCGTCCCAGATATTGGAGATGCCTTCAATCTTTTTATCGATGACCAGGTCGGCAATTTTCTGATGCAGGTTAGATTTTACTACCTGATACGGTATCTCGGTAATGATAATTTGTTCGCGTCCGTTTTCGAGCGTTTCAATTTCTGCCTTGCCGCGCAGCACTACGCGTCCGCGGCCGGTCATCAAAGCCTGACGCACCCCTTCGTATCCGTATATGGTGCCGGCAGTCGGGAAATCGGGTCCTTTAATAACCTGAATCAGTTCTTCGATGGTAATATCCTTGTTATCGATATAGCGGATAACGCCATCGAGACATTCGCTGAGGTTGTGGGGCAGCATATTAGTAGCCATCCCTACCGCAATACCCGAGGCACCGTTTACCAGCAGGTTGGGAATTTTTGCGGGCAGCACCGAAGGCTCTTCCAGGCTATCGTCAAAATTCAACCGCATGTCTACCGTTTCCTTTTCAATGTCGGCCAACAACTCTTCTGATATTTTGCGCAGGCGAGCTTCGGTATAACGCATCGCTGCCGGAGGGTCATCGTCAATACTTCCGAAGTTACCCTGACCATCTACCAGCGGGTAGCGGAGGCTCCAGTCCTGCGCCATACGCACCATGGCATCGTACACCGAGCCATCGCCATGCGGGTGATATTTACCCAGCACTTCCCCCACAATACGCGCACTTTTTTTGTGCGGTTTGCCGGGGCTCAGGCCCAGTTCGTTCATGGCATAGAGCACTCTGCGGTGCACGGGCTTCAGTCCATCGCGCACATCGGGTATGGCGCGGCTCACAATCACCGACATAGAATAATCTATGTAGGCGGTTTTCATTTCCTCTTCAATATTGATAGGGATAATCCGCGGGCGTTCTTCGTTTCCTACCGGTGGGTTGTTCAATTCATCACTCATATTCTGCTGTTTTCTTTACTGTCTTTTAAAGGTCTTTTCGGGCTTTTTATACCCCCTCATTCAGGGGAGCACGAATATAGTTTTAGGGGCAAGGAAACCGTGGTGAATGCGCGCTATTTTTTCAACAAAATGCAGTACTTGTGCATATCGTTTTTGGGGTAAGTGTTACCGGTGGATTTTGGCAAATCAATGAGCCCAGAAGTAACACTTTTTGAAACTCCCCTTTGCCTTGTTATGTTTGGCGGAAATGGATTTACGATTGAAAGACCTGCACATTATTCCCCGCATGGGGATGATTATCTCCATGTTCATTATTTTTCAATCGGTGGCCTTGTCGCTGGGCACCCTGTTCACTTATCAGGTATTAGGAGCCGATACCGCCCGAATTCAGGAAGGGATATTGGCTAACCGGACCGACTGGCTGGGTTTTATGTTTTTGCAGGGAACCGCATCGCTCATTGGCTTTGGGTTAACTGCTGTAGTATTCTCCTATCTGGAAGCCGGAAATTTTAAACTGCATTTGGGGCTTGTCCGCTTTCCTTCGCTTCAGTTGTTGGGTATGGTGTTGCTGGCCGTGCTGGCGGCACAGTTTTTTGTAGAGTCGCTGGTAAAATTGAATGAGCTATTACCGGCACCGGAAGCGGTGCTGCAAATGGAAAAGCGCATAGATGCCATGCTGGAGGCAGCTACCTCATTTACCACACTGCCACAGTTTTTAATAGCGGCAGTAGTGATGGCGGTGGTGCCGGCTATTGCGGAGGAACTCTTTTTTCGCGGTCTGCTTATGGGCGATATGCTCCGTTCGGGAATGAAACCGGTCAGCTCCATCCTTATATCCGGAGTTATTTTTTCGCTGGTGCATTTTGAGTTTCATAATTTTCTGGCCATTGGTGTGCTGGGGATTTTTCTGGGCTATCTTTATTACATCAGCGGCAGTTTATGGTTATGCGTGGCAGCCCATTTCATTAATAATTTTTTTGCTGTGCTGGCGCGGTACTTAGTGAACCTTGGAGTGATAGGCCCCGAACTGGCCGAGGGGGAAACCCCGGTTTGGCTTAGCGTGGCAGGAGGGCTCGTGTTTTTAGCTTTAGTTTATCTCATTCGTTCATTTAAAAAACCGGAGTTGCCTGCCACGGAGGTGGATGACACGGAACTATAAGTCAATAAAATTAAGCCATGAACAATTTAGTTGTAAGAGCAGCATCGGGCTTGGTGTTCGCCATCATTATGATAGGCGGCATTCTGTGGACCCCTTTTACCTTTATGGGTGTTATGCTGCTGATATTGGGCGGCTCGGTACGCGAATACTTTATTATTACCTCTTCCAAGCGGGAGAGTGGTTCGCGCTTCTCGGGCAATGGCTTAATCGCGTTCTTGTTTGTGTTTACTTTTCTGTTCTCTTATCTATTGCTGTCGCCACCGGTAAGGGCATTGCCGAGTGGTAGCAATTTGCTGAGCTTACTGTTTCAGGCAGTGATGATGCAGCGCGATGCGGATATTTCTTACACCGCCCTATTTCCTATGTTGCTGTTTTCGCTCTTCATTATTGAGTTATTTACCGGGCACGAAAACCCATTTGCCAATTTGGGTTGGAATGTGTTGGCGGCCGTCTGGATTTTGTTGCCGCTGATGCTTACAACCAAGTTGTTTTTTGAGCAAGGCGGAATTTTTCTGATAGCGGTCTTCTGCATTATCTGGTTTTATGATTCAGCCTGTTATGTGTCCGGCTCGCTCTTTGGCAAGCATCCGATGTTTGCCCGCATATCTCCCAAAAAAACCTGGGAAGGACTGGCAGGTGGTGTAGTCCTCACTTTGGTCGCTGCCTATTTTCTCCCATTGGTTCCCTGGTTGAATATGTTGCACCGCGCGGAGTGGATAGTGCTGGCGGCTGTCATTATTTTTGCTGCTACGTTTGGCGATTTGGTAGAGTCGCTCTTGAAGCGCAGCCTGAATATTAAAGACTCCGGAAATATCATGCCCGGGCATGGTGGCTTTCTGGATAGGTTTGATGCCTATTTTCTGGCGGTTCCTTTTGTCGTGTTCATTATGTGGGTGTTTACTCAGGTGCGCGGTTTACAACTTTTGATGGACTTTGTGGGTTAAGTTGGTTGAGATGGGTTGTTTTCAGGTCCGGGTTTCATTTTTATAGATTTGGGTTACGTTTGCCCGCTTTTTGAAAATTGTCATGAAGAGAAAAATCAAAATTCACAGAGAGGGAAAGAAGATACTGCTGGTCACTTTGATGGTGCTGCTATTGCTGAACGCATTAGTTGCCTTCTATTTCAGAAACATCACTGCTTACTACATTACTTCGGGAGTGTCTTTGGTTATCATCCTTGCTTTTGCTTCTTTTTTCCGAATCCCTTACCGTAATTTTTTCAGCAGCGATGACCACATTGTGGCCCCGGCCGATGGGCGTGTGGTGGTTATTGAAGAGGTACATGAAACTGAATACTTTAACGATAAGCGCATTCAGGTTTCCATTTTTATGAGCCCGGCCAATGTGCATGTTAATCGCTCACCTATCAGTGGCTTAGTGAAATATCAGAAATATCACCCCGGCAAATATCTGGTGGCCTGGCATCCCAAATCATCCGAAAAAAACGAACGCAACACGATGGTGATAGAGCATGACGAAACGGATGCTGAAATTCTTATTCGTCAGATTGCAGGCAAGTTGGCCCGCAAGATAAAGTGGTATTTAAACGAAGGGGATGAGGTGCAGCAGAACGCGGAGTTAGGGTTTATAAAATTTGGTTCGCGCGTAGATTTGTTTCTGCCATTGGGAACAAAGATTGATGTAAAACTTAATCAGAAGGTGAAAGGCGGTATTACCGTTATTGGTGAACTGATGGAAGATTAATCATCTTCATTCCACCCGGTTTAAAAGTTCTTCCACGTATTTTCTGTCATTAGCAAGCCGGGGCACTTTGTTTTGTCCGCCCAGTTTTTTCCTTGTTTCCATCCATTTATAAAAAGTGCCGTTCGGTAAGGTTTTAATTATCGGAGCCTGCATTAATAAATCACCCGCTCGCTTAGCCGCATAGTCGGAGTTTAATAGCTGCAGATTTTTATCGAGTAACGCACAGAATGATTTCATGCTTGCCGGTGCAGTGTCAAATTCAATTAACCACTCGTGAGAGCCACCTGCACCACTTGCACTCCAAACCGGAGCCACGGTATATTCTTTCACTGAACAATCCAATGAATGGCAGGTAAGCTGTAGCGCTTTATCTGTATTGTGAGCCATTACCTCTTCTCCAAACACATTGATGTATTGTGCTGTTCTTCCGGCTATCATGATTTTGTGTGGCTGCAGCGAGGTAAAGCGAACCACATCGCCTATGCGGTAGCGCCACAAGCCGGCATTGGTAGAAATAACCAAGGCATAGTTTTTATGTAGCTCCACATCCTGCAGCCAAACCGTTTTAGGATACTCTTTATCCCATTCTTCCTGCGGAATAAACTCATAAAAAATACCATTGCCGGTGTGTAACAACATGTCTTCCTGTTCATCCATCTGAAAGGCAAAAAAACCTTCGCTGGCGTTATAGGCGTCTGTGTAACAAATGGACCGTCCCATAATTCTTTCATACTGTTGTCGGTAAGGAACAAAACTGATACCCCCATGCACAAACAATTCTATTTGTGGCCACACCTCGGCTACCGAAGTGGCTCCCGTATATTCCAACAGGCGCTGCAGTATCATCAGCATCCAGGTGGGCACTCCGGATAGCGTTGTGATGTTTGCTCGTGCTACTGTTTTTACAATTGCTTCTACCTTCTTTTCCCAATCCTGCATCAAAACAATATTCCTGGCCGGTTCGCGATAAAACTGTAGCCATTCGGGTAGCTGGTGAATAAGCACTGCCGACACATCCCCCACTTGCATTTGGGTATTGTCTACATGCGCTTGCAGGCTACCGCCTATCAGCATGCTTTTCCCGTCAAAGACTTTTGATTGGGGAAAGCGGTGATAATGTATAGCCATTAAATCCTTACCCGTTTTTACATGGTTGTCGTAAATAGCTTCCCGGCTCACCGGAATCAGTTTACTGCTGTGGTGTGTTGTGCCGCTGCTTTTAGAAAACCATCGAACAGGCGAAGGCCACAAAACATTCTGTTCGCCAAGCAGCATTCGTTGAAAATAGGGTTGCAGTGTGTTGTAGTCCTGAACGGGAAGGTTGTTTTGAAACTCCTGAATACTGCGAAGGGATGAATAGCGATGTTGCCGGCCCCATTGGGTATGGGCTGCAGCTTGTATCAACTGTTTAAATTCCTGCTGCTGACCTTCCTGCGGATGCTCTATCATATGCCGAATACGCGGCATTCGTGCCCGCAGGTATTGGCGCATCAAAGGGTTCAGAAGATTCATAAAGCGAACAATGGGTAAGTAGCTGTTATACTTCGGCACCAATCAGCAGCAGCTGCGCTGAAATCTGATTCAAGACACTTTTTGTGTTGAGCAGATAGTCGGAGTATTTACCGCGCTTGAAAAAATTATCGGTAATAAAGCGGAGATAATTGCCGGTGGTGGTGCTGTCTTCCATTACGGTCAAGGCTTCTACAGCACCTCCGAGTTCGTTCAGATTTTGATTTTTTGCAAAGTCTTGCAGCATGCCTTTATACTCACGCAGAGAGGATAAAAAATCTGCAAAGCCTGCTGTTTGCAGGGCCGTATAGGGCATTCGCAAATCGCCACTGTTCAGTATTTCATTAAACCGGTCAGTTTCGCGCAGCATATCTTTGGTATAGCGGGCTAATGAAGCTGCGTTTAGCACTGGTTTTTCTCTGCTTTGATTTTGCAGTGTAATGGCCTTACGGTGTAATACAAAATTTTGCCCCAGGTATACTTTACGCACCTGCTCATCGCTGGCCAGCTCTTCCGCAGTGCCCGCTTTCAGTATCTTTCCTTCAAACAGCAGATAGGCCCGGTCGGTAATGGAGAGCGTTTCCTGCACGTTGTGGTCGGTAATAAGCACCCCAATATTTTTTTCTTTCAGCTTCATCACGATGCGCTGAATATCCTCCACGGCTATGGGGTCGATGCCGGCAAATGGCTCATCGAGCAAAATAAATTTAGGATCGGTCGCTAATGCTCTGGCAATTTCAGTTCTTCTGCGTTCGCCACCGCTCAATACATTTCCCATACTTTTCCGCACTCGGTTCAATCCAAACTCGGAGAGCAAAAGCTCTAATCGCTCTTTTTGCGCAGACTTGCTCAGCGAGGTCATTTCGAGCACGGCTGCAATGTTGTCTTCTACCGACAGGTGCCTGAAAACGGATGCTTCCTGCGGCAAATACCCAACACCCAACTGCGAGCGCTGATACATAGGCAGGTCGGTAATTTCTTTATTGCCCAAAAATATTTTACCGCTGTCAGGCGGGATCAACCCTACAATTTGATAAAACGAAGTTGTTTTTCCGGCACCGTTCGGGCCCAGCAGGCCAACAATTTCACCTTGATTTACCTCCACCGATACATCATTCACCACGGCACGGTTGCGGTATACTTTTACCAGGTGTTCGGAACGCAATTGCAACATAGCTTCGTTTGTTTTGTACTTCGGAGTTTAGAAATCAAGGCCAAAAGAGAAATAATACAAAGGCTTTTTGCTCACCTCACCCGTATCGTAGCTCCAGGCGGCATCAAATCGCAGGAAGAAGCCCAGAAAACTGGTGCGCAATCCGGGACCAAAGCCCATGACAATGGGCGTTTTGTAACGTTTTACTTTTACAATTACGGATGGGTTTTGCTCTGCATTTGGTATTTCTTCGGTAAACAGCGGATTGCTGTCGGCAAAAGGGGAAGCCCCTTCCCAAGCCGTGCCCACATCCAAAAATCCAACTACCTGAAAGTTCTTTATCAATTCGGAACGGATAGGCGATTTCATGAGTGCAGCAAAAAGCGGAACTCGAAGTTCAGAGTTGAGCACAATATATTTATCGCCATTGCGTGCATTTTGCGCATAACCCCGCAGGGGTGTCGCTAATGTCTGAAAAGCGTAATTGTTGTTTCGGTTAACGGGGGTGGTAGGGTCAAATTTTGGTAAGCGCGGAGCACCAATCCAGTTGTCCAATCCGCCCAAATAGTAAATCAACCGCGAGGTACCCAGCGATGCGCCAAATGCTAACCGGTTGGCCCAGATAATCTGTTTATAGATTTTCTGGTAGTGCCGCAAATCAAACCCAACGACCCCCAGATATTTATTATTGAATTGAACTACCGGAAAGTCAACGCGGTCGAACAATACTTTATTCTGTGTAGGAAACTGCTTGTGAATTTCTCCAAATACTTTGAAGCGTGTTCCGTAGCGAATGTTGGTCATTACTTCCAAACAGTTGTCAAACACATATTCTCCTCTGGCAAATAGCCAGTTGTCGGAATTGCTGGGCAAATTCAGGCTGAGGGTATCTGCTGCTTTGTATACCACTTTGTCGTTGCGAAATGCAATACCCAGCGAAACGCGGTTGAGCACATCTATCGGGTAGCGCATTTCTATTTCGGCATAGTTGGTTTTTATGCTGTAGTCTACTGAGTAACCCGGAGGGAGTGTTACATCGCTGAAAGGCAGTCGGTCAAAAGCTTTGTCGCCCTGGCTGCGCCTGTAAAAAGTGTAGCGCACGTCCAGCCGTTTGGTCAGGTTTTCGTAGGTGATAAAATATTCGCTGGTGCTGTTCAGTCCTACGAAAGGCAAGCGGATGCCACCATACACTTTGTGGTTTTCCAACAAATCGGTAATGCCAAACTTGAACATGAAACTCACAGGATTCAAATCAAACTGTGGATTGGACGGATTAAACGGCTGGTAGCGCGTCATCAAAATATTGTTGTCTACCTGCGTAATGACTTTGTCTATGGCAAAGCGAACAAAATAGGGTCGCACTCGCGAGAATCGAAACACATAACCTTCCTGTGCATTTTCAATTCTTGAAGAAGAGGCAGAATCCCAGTCAAAGAGCTTGATGCCATAGTCAAACTCGCTTTGAAAATCGTAGGGTCGGCTTCCAATAACCGCTCCACTCGAATCATATTTTTGTTCAAAAACAGTTACCTGTTTATCTACTTCCTTCGCTGTTTCTTTCGGTTTTTTTTCTTCCAGGTTTTTGGCCAGAAGTTTTTGCATGTATTCCGAAACGGTAGCACCACTGGCTGCCGTTGGGTAGTCATATTTATAAAAAACGGGCTTGCCGTTTTTCTTCATTAAATCCAAGGTCAGATTTTTTTGTGGCACCACACATTGCTCGCGGATGTTATAGGTGAAATTGGTGTAAGGAGCAGTAACACCCCCGGTGCTATAAATTTTTTCGCTGGTGGTTTTCTTCAGGCTTACGGCATTTTTATCACTCACCGACTCAAAGGGTATGCCTTCGCGAACTTTTACCGAATCAATTTCGCCACTTTCGCGATAGGTATATTGATAGGTTGTTTCGTTGTGCGAAAACACTTTTTCAAAATGCCCGATAAAACGGTTTCGGGTACCGTTCTGCTCGCTTAAAAAGCAAAAATCCTGCTCTGAGAAAGGTTGCGGATAGGTTTCGTTTGCGAGTGGTGTATTGGTGATTCGGTAGAGTGCGCTTTGGCTTAAGTCATAGAAAAACAAATCATGTGTTTTCAGCATGTTTTGGCTTTCGTAGCGCCCGTTGCGCAGCGTATCGTCCGGTCGGTTACTGCTGAATAAGATTCCTTCAGCACTATCCGCCTGAATATAGGCCGGATATAAATCATCAAAATAATCATCCGTTAATTTTCGGGTGGTGGTGCTGGCAATATTGTAGAGGTAAATATCTGACTGACCGTTGTTGACAGCGCTCATCACCAACTGCTTAGCATCCACAAAGTTAAAGCTGACTACTTTCTGAAACTTTCTTACCGGAAACTTTTCTGTTTTGCCGGTTTCCAGGTTATACAAGCGAAGAAAAATTTGAGCGCGCTTTTCTGAAATGAATGCCAGCTTTTTGCCCGATGGCTCCCAAGCCAACAGCGGAACCGATTGGTCAGTAAATATTGTATTGGTTCTGAATCCTACGCGATGAATGATTTTTTTCTTACCCGTTTCTGTATTCAGCAAATGAATTTTGCAACGCCCCATTTCGTTGGAAACATATGCTACTTGCTTACCATCGGCACTCATGCGCGGCTGATAATAGTCTATATTATTTCTTATTCGCGCTTTCACCAACGAATTGTCGAAGGGCAGTTGAGTGATTTTCTTTTCAGCATTAAAGCGGTTGTAATAATACACATACCAGTTGCGCAGTGTTTCTTCCAGATTGGTGCCTAACACAAACAAAAAACCGTTGTCTACACTGCGGTTTATTCTGGTTAGATAAATGATGTTGCTCACGGCACTCTTGCCATGCACTTCTTCTACGTAATGCCAAATACTATGGCCTACAAACAGAGCCTCTTCGGGTTGTAGCTTTTGCAACCTTTTAAACCGGCCGCTCAATATGCCATCGCGCAGGCGGTCTTCGGTATCGCTGTTCCACCCTTCGCCAATATATTTAATGAGCCCCTGCTTATACCAGTCGGGCAAATTAAGCAGGACTGCGTTCTGTACAACCTCGGCAAAGTTGCTCCCCAATACCATTTTCTCCAGATAAATTTTGGCAATGCCTTCGCGTATTTGCTTGTCGAGATGGCGATGGTCGCCATTGAAATACACAAACATTTTGTTTTCGGGCAGTTTGGTGGTGCCACCCGGTACCTGCCCCTGTTCGTAGATACCAATATTAGTTTGGTTCAGTTCGTTGATGGTATTGTAAACGATGATGTCAATCTTTCTGCGGTATTTAAAATCGAGCAGCGTTGCAATTTCATCACTTACATCTTCGGCCGTTTTAATCGTGTATTTGGCTACGTCCTGTCCTCCCTGATAAAAATGGGTAATAAAATTATCGCTCTCGTAATATTGAAAGGTGAAATCCTTGTATTGTACCGGTTTTGCCCAAAGGTAACGGTGTTTGTTTGTGCTTGTGCTGCGATTTGCAAAAGCAAAACCAGCAAAAGCAAACAGCCTCTAAATGCAATTTTCACCCGGTTCATGAACTATCTGAAAACGTATCGAAAGAATATTTGTTTTGTGGCAACAAGCTACCATTGCCAAGGCGAACTTCTGAGCGCTTGACGTGTTCTTGTTACTTAGGTCTAAACATAAACAAATTGCATTCATGCTCAAGATTTACAAACATACATTCAATCCATTTTCCGAAAATACTTATGTATTAGCCGATGAAACCCGTCAGTGCGCCATCATTGATCCCGGGTGCAATAACGAGGTAGAGCGACATGAATTGGTGCAAACCATTACCGCACATGGATTAAGCCCTGTGCTTTTGCTCAACACACATTGTCATATAGACCATTTTCCGGGCAATAAATTTATCTGTGACACCTATGGCTTGTTGCCACAGTTTCACCGGTTGGAGTTGGAAGTAATGTATCGCGCGCTTGATTATCAAGGGCTGTTCGGGTTTACTTTGGAGGCTTCGCCCGAGCCTGCGAACTATCTGGAGGAAGCTGATGAAGTAAAGTTTGGCAATACCACACTGAAAGTATTTTTTACGCCCGGCCATTCGCCCGGAAGCATTTCATTTTACAGCGAAGCCGATAAAATTTTAATAGCCGGAGATGTGATTTTCAGAGGCAGTGTGGGGCGTTATGATTTGCCGGGTGCCGATGGCAAAACCCTTTTTGAAACCATCACACAGAAACTGATGACCTTACCCGATGATGTAAAAATTTACAGCGGACATGGTCCCGAAACTACCGTAGCTCATGAGCGAAAATCGAATCCGTTTTTGAATCGGGAATTTTTCTTTGCTGCCTAGCTTAGTATTTTACCAGCACCAGATTCATATTGTCTGTCTTTCTGAATTTTGACAGGATAAGGGTGCGCTTATCGGGCATGGTAAAATCTACAGATTGCTTCTCTTTCTTTTTGGCTTCAGTCATTTCAATAGCGGAGCCTTTAATAGCGTATTTACCTTCCGATTTTTCTGTCTTTTTTTCTCCTCCAAGTTCTGCTGATAGGATCATGCTGAATTTGCCATTTGACTTAAATTCAAATTGCATGTCTCTGAAAATGACATAGAGAATGGCGGCTGCAAAGGCCACCGCAGAACTGTCTTCCTGCGTAAAAACTTTTGTAGAGTCTTTTCTTAGGTCATTGGCATACATTGATTCAGCAAATTTTTCGGGATTCGAAAAATCAAAACGTTCACCATCGGCTTCCATGGCCGACACTTTCCATTTTCCAACGATGTTTTTTCGCGCGTCTACCTGAGCATTTACCTGAAAAAGTAAAAAGGATAATAGGACCGACACCAGTATTTTGTTCATATATACAATAATAAGCCCCGATTTAGAATGGACAAATTTTAACAAAAGCCAAAAAATTCGAACGCTTGTTCGAAAACTGAAATTGGTTAGGTTTGTTTGTAGATAACTGAATATTAAAAAATTTCAACCTATGCTAAGATACGTTATAACCCTATTTGTTACTGGCCTAAGCATTGCTCTTTCAGCTCAGGTTTTTCCTGTGGGAACTCGAACTATAACATGGACAGATCCCGCTAGAAGCAACCGTTCAGTAGGTGTTTTATTCTACTACCCCGCAGTTTCGGCCGGTAGTAATACCTCTGTAGCAAATGGAACCTTTCCATTTGTGATATTAGGTCATGGTTTTCAAATAAATGCTAGTTCATACCCTGCCTACAGTGACACTTTAGCAAAACTTGGTTATATAGTTGCGTTGCCTACAACAGAGGGAAGTTTAAGTCCAAGTCACTCAAATTATGCTCAAGATTTCATTTTTATTTATGATAAATTAATTCAGGAAAGTGCTTCAAATGCAGCTTCTCCGTTTTACCAAAAGGTGGTATCAAAGGGAGCAATTGGAGGACATAGCATGGGTGGTGGCGCTACTGTACTGTCAGCTTAATATGGTACTCCTGCAACCTGTTACTTTACTTTTGCTGCCGCAAATACAAATCCATCATCGATAGCAGCAGCAAAATTTCTAAACAAGCCATATCTTGCCTTTGCAGGTTCAAGAGATTGTGTCGCAGCTCCTGCTACGAACCAACGACCTATGTATGACAGTGCAACGTCAGCATGCAAATACTACATTAATATTTTAGATGGAACACATTGTCAATTCTCAGACCCAGGGGCAACATTGTGTTATGCTGGTGAAGGCTTATCTTTTTGTAGTAATACACCTCTTTCAATTGTCCAGCAACAACGGCAGGTATTTAAGTATCTTCTACCTTTTTTACGCTACTATTTAAAGAGTGATTGTTCGGCTTGGACTGAGTTTGAAAGTACATATAACTCAGATGTTGTAAACTCGAAAGCTTCATCCTGTTCAAACATTACCCCTTCATCCGCAGCCATCACAGGCGATAATTTTTTCTGCAACGGTAGCAGCACAACGCTTTCGGCATCGCCTGCCGGCTTTAATTACACCTGGAACGATAATTCAACCGCTTCCACGATATCTGCTTCTACAGCCGGAGCCTACTCGCTGGTAGTGGGCAATGGCACTTGTCTGCTTCCTTCTGTTTCTGTTTCCGTATCCGAAAACTTTCCACCATTTCTCCCTTCGTCCATTACGGGGAACGACACCGTATGCTCCGGCATCTCTAATATTAACTTATCTGTGGTGAATCAAAGTGGTGTCACCTTCAACTGGACTCTGCCCAACGGCTGGAGCATTAACTCGGGCACTGGTACCAATGTCATTGTCGTAACTTCCGGCAATGCAGGGGGGCAAGTGTCTGTAACAGCACAAAACGATTGCGGCACAACTACATCATCACAAAAAGGGATTGTAGTAGTACCTTCTAATCTGGGAACACCTTCGGCTATTACAGGCTCTGGTAGTATTTGCCCGGGCACTTCTGGTTGGTATTCTATACCGGCTGTGTCAGGTGCCGATACCTATAATTGGTCGCTACCACAGGGCTGGTCAGGTGCTCCGCTTGACTCTACGGCCATTCTTATAACATCGGGTGCCACGGGAGGCTCTTTGAGTGTTGTTGCTGTGAATGGCTGTGGAAATAGTTCGCCTGCTGCACAGAATATCACTGCACTTCCATTACCAACTATCAGCGCCATCAACGGCACAGAAAATGTGTGCGAAGGAAGTGGTGCCGGTATTTATTATGCGGCAATCACCACGAATGTTGACAGTTTTGCATGGTCTGTGCCCGGCAATTGGAGTTTTGTTGGAGCCAATCAAAATACTTCTACTCCCATTATTAATGTAAACTCCTCGGGAAATATTTCATTGACTGTTTATAATGCTTGTGGCTCTGCACAGTTCCAGCAGCCCATTGCCGTGGTAGATACCCCGCAACCCGTGGCCGTGGTACAGGGCAATGGAGTAACCTGTACCACTAATGCTGTTAGCTATCAGTGGTATTTCAACGGAAATTTATTGCCTAACGAGACCGCACAGTCTATACCGGTTGTTACGAGCTCTGGTAATTATTCGGTCGTGGTGAGTGATGTGAATGGATGCGTTGGCAGTTCGCAACCCGTGAATTTTACAATCATTGGACTAGAAGATATTTCACCAGTGGGTGGATTGGTGATGTATCCCAATCCTTTGCCGGAAGATGGCACTTTGTGGCTACAGTGCAGTCCATCACAAGTAGGCGAAATGCTTTCTATCGTAGATTTGAACGGAAGAGTTTTGGTTAGTAAACCAATTACTGCTCTGCAAACAAAACTGAAAGACCTGAATCTATCGGCAGATGTCTACCTGGTGCAAGCGGGAGGCACAATACAAAAACTAGTGGTGGAATAATTAAGGGGCAAGGCGTTTGATTTTCCAGGCGCCTTGCTCCTTTTCATACACTATACGGTCGTGAAGGCGGCTAGCTCTGCCTTGCCAAAATTCAAAGTAGTCAGCTTTCAATACATCGCCCCCCCAGTTTTCGGGGCGCTTAGTTTCTCCGGCTTTTTTCAGCTCTTCTAATTTGTCCTCCAGATATTCGCGCGAAGGAATTTCCTCGCTCTGTTCGCTTACAATTGCACTCAGCCTGCTCTCGTAAGGTCTCTCAGAAAAATACTTTTCCGATAAATGCGCCTCCACTTTTTCAAGTGTGCCTTCTATGCGCACCTGTCGTTCTAAATCATCCCAAAAGAACAGGAGTGCCGCATAAGGATTTTCTGAAATTTCTTTTCCTTTTCGGCTGTGGTAGTTCGTGTAAAATACAAACCCATTTTCATTAAATGCTTTTAGTAATACAATCCTTGAAGAGGGATGTCCTTCTTTCGTAGCAGTAGAAAGGGTCATGGCGTTGGGCTCCATAATTTTTGCCTCTCCGGCATCCTGTAGCCACCATCCAAATTGCTCATAGGGGTTGGGCGAAATTTTATGTTCGGTCAATTCATGTTTGGTGTAGTTGCGCCTGTGGTGGTGCAAGTCTTGCGAAATGGGCATGGCTCAAATATTTGATAGCAAAGCTACAAAATGAAAAAGCTTCTGAGTTTGATTTTGCTCAGAAGCTTTTCGGTTATCGAATTGCCGGAGAATTAGCGCACATCAATCCTGAACTCTTTGCTGGCACTTACTATGCCGGCCGGATAATTTTGTCCGGTGGTGAATGTAGATTTGCCGGCTTCGAAGGATACTCGAAAACGAACTACATCATATGGATCCAACGTATCAGGCACAAAATACACTCCACTCCATTCATATAGGTTAACGCGCGGGTCGATGGTATCTAGCTTTACTGAAAATAACGTATCAGGATAGGTAGCGGTATAAGCCACATCTACAGAATCAATATCGTATTTCCCCAGTATCCAGTTAATGGGGCGATCGGTAGTGAATTGGATTTTTATAGGCAGCGAATCGCCCGGAAATAATCGGGTGATGGCCGTATCCGGAAGCAAAACTGTGATAGGCTCCAGCGGTAACGAGTCTTCGTCTTTTTTACAACTGTTGAGTACTGCAGCCGCGAAAACAGCTACGATGAGAAATGCAGATAAAAAATTCTTATTCATGCTTTTGATTTACGATGGGTGTGATTGATAAGTAGCTGCGATTATAAAAACTTCAGCATGGCATCCACTATCGTTTGGTTTAGTTTGCCGAATGGAGGTGTCAATAAATCGCTTGGGGCGTTCCATGCTTTTACCACCGGTTTTTCGTTGCTGAACTCTTTAAAACCCCAATGGCCGTGGCTTTTGCCAATACCGGAGTTGTTGACTCCACCAAAGGGAAGTTCAGGGTGGCTGTTTTGAATCAGCGATTCATTAATACCCACTGCGCCCGAACTGGTATTGTTGATGATATACTCCTGGTTTTTGTTTTTGGTGCTGTAGATATACAGTGCAAGCGGCTTCTCGTTTTTGTTGATGTAGGCAATTACCTCATCAATATCGGTATAGGTGAGCACAGGCAGAACCGGTCCAAAAATTTCTTCCTGCATCAGTGCCATGTCCTCTGTAATGTTGGTGAGCAGGGTAGGTCCAAAATAGTTATCGCTGGCATCGCTTTTCCCTCCGTCTTCGATCTTAGCCCCTTTGGCTACAGCATCATCCAGCAATCGTTTTACGCGTGCAAAATGTTTAGCATTTACAATGCGGCAATAGGCATCGGTTTGCTGCGGATTATGGCCAAAAGCTTTCTGGGTTTGCTCTTTCATTTGTTGAATGAACTCGTCCTTTTTACTGGCGTGGATGTAGATATAATCAGAGGCGATGCATGTTTGTCCGCTGTTCAGGTATTTGGCCCAAATAAGATTACGAGCTGCTTTTTTCAGGTTGGCTGTTTCGTCAATAATAGTGGGTGATTTACCTCCGAGTTCGAGCGTAACGGCTGTCAAAGTTTCTGCTGCTTTTTTCATAATTACTTTGCCGATAGCCGGGCTGCCTGTAAAGTGAATATGGTCGAAGCGGAGGTTCAGCAATTCCTGTGAAACAGAGTGGTCGCCTGTAATTACGGCTACTTCATTTTCGCTAAATACTTGTTTCACTATTTCCGCCACCATTTCAGCCGTATGCGGAGTAAACTCGCTGGGTTTTATAATGACTGCATTACCGGCAGCTACTGCCGCAATCATGTTTTTAAGCGGAATTTGAAAAGGGTAGTTCCAGGGCGTAAGAATGAGCACTCGCCCTTTGGGTTCATATACAATTTTAGCGTTGGAACCTACAAAGCTAAGTGGTGTATCCACCTCCAGCGTGGCAGCCCATTCGTGGAGTTTGTTTTTGTATAAGCGGGCCTCCGCCACTACAGGATATATCTCGCTGAAATCGGTTTGCAAAGCACCTTTTTTGAAATCGTTGAACAAAGCCTCCTGAATTTTTTTTCGGTTGGCGAGCACCACTTTCTCCAGGGCTTTAATTTTTTTCAGCCGCTCATCTATCGAAGTGTTTTTTAATGTCAGCAGGTTTTTCTGTTGTGCATTGTAAATGCGCAGAATTTCCTCGAGTTTGGTATTCGGGGTAATAGGAATATGCAGGTTTTGAATTTCGTTAGCGGTGGCTTGCATAATATTTCGATTTAGGACGTTGAAGATAATTGATAAGCACGAATAACAACAATTTTCGGGAAATATTTCCACCTTGCGCTTATGGAGAAAAACAGCAATGCGCTTCAAAAAACGCTTACTCCGCTCATGTTGTGGGGCTTGGGCGTGGGCTATGTTATCAGCGGTATGTATTTTGGTTGGAATATAGGCTTGGATAAAGGCGGAACACTTGGGCTCGGTATTGCTACGGTGTTTATCTTAATCATGTATATCACCTTTTCACTGTCCTATTCCGAGCTGGCATGTGCTATTCCAAAGGCGGGTGGTGTGTTCGATTATGTGAGTCGTGCTTATGGCAAAGACCTTGGATTTGTGGCCGGCATGGCACAATGGATAGAGTTTGTATTTGCTCCGCCCGCCATCGCTCTGGGTATTGGTTCTTATTTTCATTTGTTGATGCCGGGGTGGATGCACTTTGGTTTGCCGTTATTGCTTACTTTCTTTTTACTACGGTCAATATTTTAGGAGTCAAGATATCGGCCACCTTTGAGCTCATTATTACAATCATTGCCGTGGCAGAACTGAGTCTGTTCGCTGCACTCACGCTTCCCCACTTTCATTTAGATAATATGAGAGTGAACCCCTTGCCGAATGGGGTAGAGGGTATTTTTGCTGCAATCCCTTTTGCCATCTGGTTTTTTCTGGGTATGGAGGGTTTGGCAAATGTGGCGGAGGAAACGATAGAGCCACAAAAAAACATTACAAAGGGTTTTGCTTACAGTATGGCCACTTTAGGCATACTGGCTTTTGTTACCTTGTTTGCCGCTGTAGGGGTGGGTGGTTGGGAGAATGTAAGTCAGGCAAAAATTGGTGATTCGCCTTTGCCGGCCGCTCTGGCTCAGATTACCGGAAATAGTGGAGTGATGTATCATTTGCTGGTGAGCATTGGCCTTTTCGGATTTGTGGCATCCTTCAATGGCCTATTGTTAGCCGCAGGGCGAACAACCTATGAATTTGGCAGAACAAAGCATTTTCCTGTCCTTTTTGGTCAAGTGCATCCTCGTTTTCAAACACCGCATTGGGCTTTGATTTTGAATATGCTTATCGGCATAGCCGTGTTGTTCACCGGTCGCTCTGCAGATATTATTACGGTATCCGTATTTGGCGCTATCTGTTTATACATATTTTCTTGCTTGGCTATTCTCCGGCTTCGCAAAACAGAACCCGATATGGAGCGCCCGTTTCGTGTTCCCTTCTTTCCGTACTTTCCAATTATTGCGCTGGTTATTGCATCAGTAGCGCTCTTAGCCATGACGTATTACAACACATTTTTAGCAGCCGTTTTTTTTGGAGTAATGGTGCTGAGTTTCGTTTTATTTAAACTCCTGAACCGATAAATGAACGGTAGCTTCCATTCACTATTTCCTTTTTCATCGCATATTCGCTCATCATCAACCCGACATATATCATGACCAACAAACAAATTCTGGACTACGTAAAAAATCATCCATCACAAAAAGTAAAAGTGGCTGTAACCGATATAGATGGAGTGCTGCGCGGTAAGTATATGAGTGCCGAAAAGTTTTTGTCTGTGGTGGATGCCGATTTTGGATTTTGCGATGTTGTTTTTGGCTGGGATGCCGGTGATATAGCCTACGACAATACCACCTATACCGGCTGGCATACCGGATACCCCGATGCGAAGGCCCGAATAGATATTAGCACGTTCCGCAAAATTCCATGGGAGAATGATGTACCGTTTTTTTTAGGTGATTTTGTAAACAAAAAAACAGAGCCCTTGCATGTGTGCCCCCGGCAGCTTTTGAAAACGATACTCGCACAGGCCGATAAAGCAGGTTTTGCTCCTTATTTCAGTCAAGAGTTTGAATGGTTCAACTTTGAAGAAACACCCCAAACCCTTCAACAGAAAAATTATACTCAACTGAGTCCACTTACGCCCGGTATGTTTGGCTATTCTATTCTACGCAGCACTTACCGTAATGATTTTTTCAATGCGCTGTTTGATGGTATGAAGAAGTTTGATGTGCCGCTTGAAGGGTTGCATACCGAAACGGGTCCCGGAGTATACGAAGCCGCTATCACCTACTCCGCTCCACTGCTTGCTGCGGACCGGGCGGTATTGTTTAAAACCGCAGCTAAGGAGATTGCCTACAAGCATGGGATTATAGCCACTTTTATGGCTAAAATTTCGGAGAATCTGCCGGGTTGTTCGGGGCATGTGCATCAGAGCTTGTGGGACAAAAAATCAACCAAAAATCTTTTTCATGACGAGAAGGATAAAAATAAGATGAGCACCTTGTTTAAAAGCTATCTGGCCGGGCAGTTGCTATGCCTGCCCGAAATTTTGCCAATGGTGGCACCCACTATCAACTCTTACAAGCGATTGGTAGAAGGAGCCTGGGCGCCTACTACCGTTACCTGGAGCGTAGACAACAGAACGGTAGCGCTGCGTGCTTTGCCAGGTGGCAGCAAGTCTTCTCGTTTAGAAACCAGAGTTGTGGGTAGCGATTCTAATCCTTATCTGGCGATGGCCGCTTGTTTAGCAGCCGGACTGTATGGCATTAAAAAGAATTTGAGCTTAAAGCAACCCGCTACTTTGGGCAACGGATACCGGGACGAAAGTAACGGACGCTTTCCTAAGAATCTGCATGATGCTACCCTTGCTATGCGCGATTCAAAAATTGCCAACGAGTTGTTTGGAGCCCAATTTGTTCAACATTTTACGCAAACACGGGAGTGGGAGTGGAGGCAGTTCTCCAGAGTGGTGACGGATTGGGAATTGAAGCGATATATGGAAATTATTTAAGCGCATAAAACACATAAGCCCCCGCATGGATATTAACTACTGGAACAAAGTTGCTGTAAATTATGAGTCCGAAATTTTTGACGTATATGCTACCAACAAGGGGGCGGTACTACAGAAGTATCTTCAAAAACACACCAATAAAAATCATATAGCCATTGATTTTGGGTGTGGTGTAGGCAAAGCGTTCTCCATTCTTTCCCCGGGGTTTAAGAAAGTTTTGGCACTCGACATATCGCAGGTTTGTATTCAAACTTCTACGGCCTTAAAGAAGGCAAACAACTACGCGAATGTATCGCTTAAGCGAATGGATCTATCCCGAAAAAAGCTGCAATTGCCGGCCTGTGATTTTGCGGTGTGTGTTAATGTGGTAATGCTTCCTGCCCTGGATAAGAACAAAGCGATCATCGCCAATATTTACAAAACACTCAAGCCCGGTGGCCATGCTGTTTTTGTAGTGCCTTCGCTGGAGTCTGGCATTTTTGCCACACAGCGCCTTATTGATTGGTATGGTAAGGATGGCACCAAGCCTGAAGAGATTTCGAACAGCGATTTTTTACATATTCCTAAATCTAAGTTGGAAATGGTGCAAGGGCTGATTCGAATTGACATGGAACCAACCAAACATTATCTGCACGTGGAATTACTTAGCCTCTTTGCCGAGGCCGGCTTTCAAGTAACCTCTATCGAAAAGCTGGAATACCCCTGGACCACCGAATTTCAGGCTCCACCTTCCTGGATGCAAGAACCCTACCCCTGGGACTGGATGATTGAATGTAAAAAGTGATGGGACGTGAAGTGAGTACAATCAGCGTTGCAACATTCTTTTATTCTTATCATCGCGGCTCATTTTACTATCTAACAACTTTCCCGTGGCAGAAAAATTTTTCGCAGCCGATTGGCCCAAAGACGGCCCCATTGATTTAAACATACACGATTTGCCTCATGCTTCCTCCAGTACAGAGTGGTGGTATATGAATACGCATCTGGAAGCAAAAGGTGGAAGAAAGCTATCGCTCTTTGCTTCCTTTTTTGTGCATGCTATTTCGTTTAACAAGAAGACAAACAAACCCGATTACGCGTATTCTGTCATTTGGGGAATTTCGGACATAGACAATAAGAAATATCATACCGTTTCACTGGTCGATAAACGGGCTCCTAAGCTTGGCTTGGAGCGATTGAAAAAAGGAGAGTTGGTGAAAGACCCTTACATAAAACGGGCGGCTATCGAAATGCTGAGCAAAGGGGTGATGCCTTATCCCGATGAATTACTCCGGAAGACCCCTGTCATTGCCAAAAAAACGCTTTCGCTTGACTATGACGGTAACACGTTTAAGAAAATGAAAGATGGTTCCTATGTGCTGCACTTGCAACATCAGGAACTGGAACTGTCTGCGGACCTTCGCTTTTACCCTCAAAAACCACCCACACGACATGGCGATAATGGAGTGGTGCGTGGGGTAAGTGCCGAGGATATGTTCTACTATTTTATACCGCGTAACAAAGTAACCGGCAGCGTAAAAATCAAAAAAGAAAAACTGGCTATTACAAAGGGTAGTGGCTGGTACGATCACGAGTTTGGATGTCATGCCAAAAGGAGGAGGTAAGAAAGACGACATGAAAAAAGATGTGTCGTGGAACTGGATTGCCATGCAGCTAAGTAACGGAAGTGAACTCACAGCGTACGATTTAATAGATTTGAAAACCGGAGAAGATTGCGGCTCCTTCGTGATATGGATAGACGAAAAAGGGAAGCGACACTATTCGCAAAAGTTTTCCTTAAAACCTATTGGCACAAGCTGGACCAGCACACGAACTTTTAACGAGTATCCTACAATGTGGGAATTAGACGCTCCGGAGTTTGGGTTGCGGGTAAAGGCCGAGGCTGCTTTCCCCAATCAGGAGTTTGCTACCGTAATTTCAAAGCCGGCATTTTGGGAAGGGAGAATGAACATCAGTGGCAAACAAAAAGGAAAGACCATTACCGGCCATGCCTACATTGAGCGCCACGGGTTTGTGAACAGCAACAATATGAAGGAGTTTTTGAAGGCTGTTTCCAAGGCTACACTGCAATCGGTGCATCACATTTTGCCACTGGCGCTCACTCAGGAGAAGTTTGAAGAACTGGTTTCCAAGAAAGGGAATAAACATTTCACACAAGGGCTCGATAAGCAGGCCTACGTAGACAAATTGATAAAACCAATACGCGAGATTACTGACCGGGGCGGTAAGAGTTGGAGAAGCTATGCCACTATTGCTTGCTGCGATGCAGTGGGTGGCGATTCTCAAATTGCGATAGACTGGCTGGCGCTGCCCGAGTTAATGCACGTGGGCTCTTTGATGGTGGATGATGTGCAGGATAAATCGGTGGTGAGGCGTGGAGGGCCATCGGCTCACACCGTACACGGGGATGCCATTGCCATCAACAGCGGAACAGCGGCCTATTTCATTGGCCAGTATTGTATTTATAACGTTGATAAATCTTTTGAAGAAAAGGTAGAAATCTACAACTGCTACTTTGAAGCTATGCGCGCTTCACATAGTGGCCAGGCTATGGATATTTATGGGCTGGATTATATGATGCCACAGGCTTTGTTGGATGATAAAGTAGCAAAACAATTACCAGTGCGGGTGATTGCTACCCATCGCCTGAAATCTGCTGCACCGGCAAGTTATTTGGCACGCATAGGCGTACTGCTGGGAACCGGTACTAAGGAACAGCAAAATGCCATGGGGGAGTATTTTGAAGCATTGGGCATTTCTTTCCAGATTATAGACGATACATTAAACCTGAAAGGGTTCAAAGATCATCTGAAAACAAAAGCGGAGGACATTACTGCAGGTAAAATTACTTATCCCATTGCCAAAGCCATGTCTATGCTCAATAAGAAAGACCGCGCGCGGCTCTGGCAAATTGTGAGTATGAAAACGAATGACATTGCTTTACTAACAGAGGCGGTAGCACTCCTGGACAAGTATAAGGTGATAGAACTGTGCGAGCGCGAAGCCAAAAGTATTTTAGAAAGGGCTTGGAAAAAAGTCGACCCGCTGTTGCGCGATAGCATGGTAAAGCTGAATCTTCGTGCATTTAGCTGGTTTGTATTGGAGCGCACCTATTAGCCTTTTTATTTGCGGGGCTGTTTGTTAGGGTCGTTGTTCTTTTGTTTGGGAGAAATTTTTTGAATGATTCTAAGTGGTAGCAATAGAACCGAAAGCAGCGCTTGAATTAGTTTCATGTGTAGTGATTTTTACTAAAGTAGACAATTGTTTGATCTATGAAATTTCGTTTCACATTCAATAATTATTTGAATTATGCCGTTTAGCCAACACCGCAGGGGCCACACATTCTTCATGATTATCTTTTTTGTGTGTCTTGGCATTACCACCGAAGTGTTCTTTACTGCTTTTTTGGCACTTGCACACCAAAAGCCATTTTGTGATAAACCATTGGCCAGCATGACCGGTCATACCTATGTGTGGATGGCTTTTATCTATGGTTTAATTCCCATTCTTGGAGTTTTGTTTCATCACAACGTGGCTCATTGGAAGTTTTGGGTGCGGCTGCCATTCTATGTTGTGCTCCTGTATACAGTAGAGTTTGTGTCGGGGTATTTGCTGCAGACCATCACGGGTAGTTGCCCCTGGGAGTATAAAACAGGTTGGCATGTTATGGGTTTTATTCAACTGGACTATTTCCCTGCCTGGCTTTTTTTTGTATGGATGGTAGAGCGACTATATATTTTCATCAACGATCGGGTAGTGCAGTAAAAAGTTGGTTTGCATTTCATGTCGGCTCAAGTAAGTTTGTGTATGTTTTTTCATATCTCCATTAAAATATAAATACGCTTTCAGATGTCTATCTCCCAATTTAACTTTCCAACCACCATCCGTTTCGGAGCAGGGGTAGTAAAAGAGCTTCCCGATTATTTAAAGAAGAACAACATTAGCCGCCCGCTGGTAGTTACCGACCCTAATGTGGCGCAGCTTGGTTTCTTCAAAGCCATTGTTGAAGACTTAAAGGCGAAAGGATTTGCAGCCGAAGTTTTCAGCAACATACACAAGAACCCTGTTAAAAGCGATGTGTATGCTGGTACCGATGCATATGATGCACACAAAGGCGATTGCATTGTAGGAATAGGCGGAGGTGCAGGACTCGATGTGGCTCGCGCCATTCTGCTTCGCATTAACCACCGCGAAGATTTGTTTAAGTATGACGACCTGATTGGTGGCGATGTGTATGTAACGAATGATGTTCCGCACTTTGTAACAGTGCCCACTACAGCCGGCACAGGCAGCGAAGTTGGTCGGAGTGCCATTATTGCCGATGATGTAACGCATCAGAAGAAAATTCTTTTCTCGCCCAAGCTGCTGGCCAAAATTGTTTTTGCTGATCCGATGCTTACAATGGAATTACCAGCTTTTATTACGGCTGCTACCGGTATGGATGCATTGACCCACAACATGGAAGCCTTTTTAGCCAAAAACTATCATCCGATTTGCGATGGTATTGCATTAGAGGGTATGCGCTTGATTTCACTTTCGTTGGAGAAAGCCACAAATAGCCCTGATGTAGAAAGCCGTTCCAATATGTTGCTGGGCAGTATGATGGGCGCTATCGCTTTCCAAAAAGGATTAGGTGTTGTTCACTCATTGGCGCATCCTATGAGCAGCTTGTTGGATACACACCATGGCTTGGCGAATGCAGTAAACATTCCTTATGGAATGAAGTTCAATATAGCGGGTTTTGAAGACCGTTTCCGTAGAATGGCTCGCGCGCTTGATTTGGAAGAGGAGAGTGGCGATGGTGTGGTGAATTATCTGTTTGATTTGAATTCGCGTATCGGCATTCCGCACAAACTACGCGAAGTAGGAGTGAAAGAAGAACACTTAGAAACACTGGCTGATTTGGCGTTTGCCGACTTTGCACACCCGAACAATCCTAAACCTGTAAGCCGCGCTGATTTCAGAGCGCTTTATGGTGAAGCACTTTAAAAAGCAACCATTAAGGTCACTAAGATCTATTAAGGCTTGTTTTTCTGAATGGACTTAATGTTTTTAGTGGTAAAACATTTATATGGTTTACTTAACACAGAAATACCTCAATCAAATTGCCTACGAAGTAATGGGCTGTGCCATTGAGGTAAACAAACATTGTGGTCCGGGTTTACTTGAATCTGTTTATGAGTTGTGTTTAATGTATGAATTAGAGCGGCACGGACTGCGAGTGCAATCGCAAGTACGCGTTCCTATTCTGTATAAAGGAATTGATTTGGGTGGACATTTGTTTATTGATGTTTTGGTGGAAGATGAAATAGTATTGGAGTTAAAAGCAGTTGAATCCTTGTCACCTATTCATGAAGCACAAATAATCAGCTATCTGAAACTAACTGATAGCTACAAGGGAATTCTAATAAATTTTAACACTACACAAATTACTGATAAGGCAAGTGCTAAACATTTTGTAACCGAAAAGTTTGCTGATTTGCCGAAAGAATAGAAGACAAATAACCGCTAAACACATTAAGAATATTAAAATTGAATTTGGTATTCTCACTGAACTGATTGTCCTTAGTGGTAAATAATAAAAATGAAAATAGGACTCACCTTCACCGAATCGCGCTGGGAGAATTATCCCAAATGGATAAAAGGCGATGACGACAACATTGAGATTGTTGAATTGCATTGGGAGAAACACCATAAGGATGAAGTGTGGGATTTGGTAGAAGATTGCGATGGGATTGTGCTGACCGGTGGCGTAGATATTCATCCCCGCTTTTATGAAAATGAACGATTGGAGTTTCCGAATGGCGATGGAAAGTTTAACGAAGATCGAGATGAGTTTGAAATGCATGTCTTTGAAACTGCCATGAATTTAAAATTGCCGGTGTTGGCTATATGCCGTGGCTTGCAGTTAGTAAATGTGGCACTGGGTGGCGATTTAATACAGGACTTGGAAGAGGCCTGCAAGAAAAACCATAGACGAATGAATGATATGGATGATGAGCACAGCATTTCTATTTCTGAAAATTCCTTATTGAAAGAAGTTATTGGAAACACAACTGCGAATATCAATGGTGCACACCATCAGGCCATAGCAAGATTGAGCGATGAACTGATTGCAACAGCCCTTTCGGAAGATGGGGTGATTGAAGCCGTAGAGTGGAAAGACAAAATCGATGAGCCCTGGATGCTTTGTGTGCAATGGCATCCGGAGAGAATGAAGCAAGATGAAGTGTGTTCAAAAAATATCAGAGAAGCCTTTTTACACCAAGTTCAGATTAACCATTAAATACATTAAGAGCATAAAGTTCTGAATTTCTTAATGAACTTAGTGCCCTTAATGGTTACTATCAAATTATGAAAATTATTAATCCTGCAACCGAGCAAGTGCTCGCCAACCTAAAAGAAGACAACAATTCTTCGCTGAAGAAAAAACTGGAAACCCTGCGCAAAGGGCAGCCGAAATGGAGTGCTGTGCCATTGAAAAAGCGCATCGCTGTTCTTCAAAAGTTCGCAGAGCTGTTGAAGGAAAACATCGAAGAATGTGCGCGTGTGCTTACCAGCGAAGTAGGGAAACCATTACAACAAAGTCGGAACGAAGTAAACGGTGCGCGCAATCGTATTGCCTGGTTAACCGCTAATGCCGATAAATATTTGAGTGATGAAGTAATGGGCGATGACGGTAACACCAAAGAAGTAATTACCTACGAACCACTCGGGGTGGTGTGCAACATCAGCGCATGGAATTATCCTTATCTGGTTGGAACGAATGTTTTTGTTCCTGCATTGTTAGCCGGTAATTCTGTTTTGTACAAACCATCTGAATTTTCTACCCTTACTGGTTTAGAGATTGAAAAGTTTTTGAAAAAAGCCGGAGTGCCCGATGATGTGTTTCAGGTGGCTGTAGGTGCGCGCGAAGTAGGCGCAGCATTATTAGACTTGAATTTTGACGGCTATTTCTTCACCGGTTCTTATGCTACTGGTAAGTTCATTTATGAGAAGGTTGCTCCTAAAATGGTTCCGTGTGGTTTAGAACTTGGCGGCAAAGACCCGCTGTATGTAGCTGCTGATGTAAAGGATATAAAGAGCATAGCTGCCGGAACTGCCGATGGCGCGTTCTACAACAACGGACAAAGCTGCTGCAGTGTGGAGCGCATTTACGTGCACGAAAAGGTTTACAACAAATACGTGGAAGAGTTTTTAAAAGAAGTGAAGGGCTACAAAGTTGGCGAACCCACCGAAGATGGAGTGTACATCGGTGCCCTTACCCGCGAAGCACAGTTACGGGTAGTAGAGGCACAGGTAAAGGATGCCGTGAAGAAAGGAGCGAAAGTGCTGACGGGTGGAAAGAAACGAAGCGGCAAAGGGAACTTCTACGAGCCAACCGTTTTGGTCAACGTAAACCACAAAATGAAATTGATGCGCGAGGAAAGCTTCGGACCTGTTATAGGAATACAGAAAGTGAAGAGCGATGAAGAAGCACTGCAGTTAATGAATGATACCGAATACGGGTTAACGGCTGCGGTATATACTTCCTCAAAATCGCGCGCAGAAAAATTGCTGGCTCAAACCAACAGCGGCTCCGGTTACTGGAATTGCTGCGACCGGGTAAGTGCTGCATTGCCCTGGAGCGGAAGGAAGCATTCTGGTTTCGGCTCTACACTTTCACATGTAGGCTTGCGGGCTTTCACCAAACCAAAGGGACTGCATTTAAGAGGATAATTTTATGGCCACAATTTGCCGGGGCTCGAAGAAAATCTCCGTCCCTCAGTGGCAACCTTGTAATCTAAAACGGCAAATCATCTGCGGGTTGCTCGTTTTCAAAATCGGCTTTGTTGTATTGCACTACTTCATCCTCGTTGCTGTTTTGCTGGGGCGCGCTTCCTTCTACAGCAATTTTCCATGCCTTTACATCGGTGTACCAGCGGCTGTTGTACTCGCGGCTGCTGATGTCAAAGCTTACTTTCAAATCGCTTCCAATCGCTATTTTTTCTATCTGAGAACATTGGTCGTTCCAGGCACTAATACATACTTTTTTGGGGAATTTGTCGCTTGTTTCAATAACAAAATCGCATTTCTTCCAGGGTCCGTTTTTGCCTGTTCCGGTTTGTGCCGGTAAAATCTGAATGAGTTTTCCGCTGATATCCATGTCGTATTTTTTTACAATAGTACTTTAATCTGACGACATAAAACACCCCGCACCTATTGGCGGGGTGTTCGGTTTTAGCACGCTTAGCTTTTGCTGCCCATCATTAAAATTTCGCTCGCGATTATTTCTGTCACAAATCGCTTGTTGCCATCTTTATCGGTGTAACTGTGGTTGGTCAGCTTTCCCTCAATGGCTACTTCGCTGCCCTTTTGCAAATACTTTTCTGCTATGCCGGCTAGCTTACCCCACACCACTATATTGTGCCAATAGGTTTCGGTCACCTTTTCACCTTTTTCGTTTTTATAGGTTTCGTTGGTGGCCATACTGAATTTTGCCAGTTTTTTGGAATCAGTAACGGTTTTTACTTCGGGCGCATTGCCCAGGTTGCCAATCAGGCGAACACTGTTTTTTAAATTGCTCATGTTGTTTGTTTTTGTGCTGTAGTATGTAACAGCGGTTAAAAAAATTGATGGTGCAAACATGAGTCGGGGTAGCAGCGTTAGTCGGATAATAATTGTTTATAGTCGTTTAATTTTCGCTTGTAGTCGTTTGTAAACGGGAATTAACTACCTTTAATACATAATTCAGGAGCATGACAGATAATAGAAAATGCCTTTCGTGTGGTGCGGAAATTAAAGGTCGTGCCGATAAGAAATTCTGTGATGATCAATGCCGGAATACCTACAATAATTCACAAAACAGCGATGCCAATAATTATGTGCGCAACGTCAATAATATTTTACGAAGAAACAGGCGCATTCTGGAAGAATCGAATACCGACAGCAGCGGCAAAACAAAAGTATCTAAAGCCAAGCTGCTGCAGAAGGGTTTTTCGTTTGACTACATGACCAGCGTGTTGCACACAAAAGCCGGTCGCACTTACTATTTCTGTTACGAGCACGGCTATTTGCCTATAGAAAACGACTGGTATATGCTCGTAATACGAAATGAGGAATAGCATCTTTAAATCATTCCTTTGGGAGGTTGCTTGATTAATACACGAATACCTTCTCCATCACCTGTGTGTTGTTGGCTTTAAAACAGAGGACATAGATACCGGCACTCCATTCGGCACATCCTATATTCAATACACCGGTCTGCGTAGCCGTCTCAATCACCACCCTGCCCAGGGCATCGCGGATAGTCAATATCCCGGGCTCTTCTGTTACCACATGGATTTGATCATGAGCCGGATTGGGGTGGACGCTCATCACCGGCAACTTCGGTTCAACGATGGCCGTGTAGTCGTCTGCATTTACGTTGATGTTATCTATATACAGAGAGTTTAAACGAAAAGCAGTGGCTTCTATCCTGAACATGAAATTACTCACACAATAAGCTGCCGGAATAGTAAAGCTGTAGGCTCTCCACTCCGTGCTATCGGCTGGTGTCCACCACGGATTGTTATAGGCTGCAGAATTGGTTCGCAGATTGGGCCCTTTGCGCTTGCCCATACTGAGCCAGGTGTGGCCGCAATCATTGCTGATTAATACCTCTAGCTGATCATCACTGTTTAACTCGCGCTGTGCACACGCATACTGCAAGCTGAAAGTGGGATTCACCTGCCCGCCCAGCTGTATGGCAGATGAAGTAAGCGTGCTTCTGCCCGAGTAGGCATCGGTGGTGTCTGCAGTATGTATCCATGCTGCACGGGCGCTGTTATATCCCGAGTTAGCATTCGAAATTTCAAATTCCAGTAGAGCATTGTCCGTTTCCTGGAGCAATGCGGCATCGCTGAAGTTGTTAAGGCTATCGAAAGGCTGCACATAAGCGGCCACCGGATTTATATCACTCACATAAATGGTTTGAACCGCGCTGCTGATAGTGTCAGCTCCTTTAGTGGCAAGTAACGTAACCGGATAAGCGCCTGCTGCATAATAAATATGCGTAGGGTTTTGCAGTGTAGACGTTTCACCATCGCCAAAATTCCAGAGCCAGCTATCGGGTGTGGCCATACTTTTATCCTTGAAGGATACCGTATCAAGCATACAGGTAATTGCCCGGTCGGGTTTAAAATCTACCCGACACAAGCTGTTCAAATCAATACCGGTGGCCAGGTGATTCGCATCGGTTATGAGATTATTGCGGCTGGCGATGGGTGAATTTAAGGCTGCGCGCATACGCTGGCGCTGCCCTTGTGTAAACATAAAATTGCAATAGCTGTAATCCATAGCGTTTTGCACATTATCAATCGTATTACCACACGATGCTGCACTCAGGTTGCAATTACTCCAACCGGTGGTGGGTGGTGTATCGGTCACATCATCGCCAATAGCACAATTGCCGGCTGCCCCACCGGCTGATAGAAATATCCCGGCACATTATTTCCACCCCAGATGTGAAACAGATTCAGGTAGTGTCCCGCTTCATGCGCCATAACCACCGATGTTTGTTCGCTTGATGTACCGATGTTTCCTAGGTAACTGTCATCAATAACGATTCCATCCCATTCCGGCTTGGCTGCGGCCTGATCAGGCATAAGGCAATGCCCGGCCAGATTGGCGATACTCTTTACCACATACACGTTTAAATAGGCGGACGGCTCCCAGTGAATCAGGTCCTTTACACGGTGGTCCCCCACTTTTGTTAGCAAGGACGGAATACGGTTGATTCCATCGGTACAGTTGCCGTTCGGGTCTTTGTGCGCCAGCCTGAATTCAATGTCGCAGTCGGCAGCTATGGCTTTAAAAGCAGTAGGAATGCTGCCGGTGTCGGGATGCTGTTTTCTGAAATTGCGATTCAATACTTCCAGGCCACTTAGCACCTGCGCATCGCTTACGTTTTCTGTGCCATACATATGCACTATATGAAACACCACCGGAATGATGTACAACGAATCGGTGCTTCCACGCGATGACTCGTTGGCAATGTATTGTGCTGTAAAGTCTTTCAGATAAGCTCGGTTGTGCTCCATCATTGTTTGTAGCTCCGGGTGAGAGCGATAGAGTTCAAAACTATACTCATCTGTGCCACACATTTGCATGGATGTTTGGCTTTGGAGGTGTAAGGCAGCACATAGCCAGCAGAGGAGTGCGTTGAAATATTTCATCCTGAATTGTTTTGGGTAAAAGTAAAGTTTGAAAATAAACTGAAGAGGCAACGCATCTTGCCCGGTGTGCGTTATGATTATATCTTTAAACATAAATCACATCCTATGCGTGTTATTTTCTTCCTGTTGGCATGTTTGGTTACCTTGAGTAAACCAACGCTGGCTTTGCCAACCTCCGATCAAATGTTACAACAACTTATGCAGGTAAATGCCGAATGGCAAAAGCAGACAGACATACAAAACATAGTTCTTCAAAATACACCCAATAATTTTAATGGCTGGATAGCTGCGCACCTTTCACTGGTGGAGCAAACCCTTCGCCAGCGAAATACACAATACCTTTCTGCTTCACAAAGAAAAAACCGGGCGCAATTACTCGATGCCCTGAGTGCTTATGCCAAAGCCGGCATCTTCCCGATAAATGATTATTTGCCATATCAGAATCCAATATTCATAGATAGAAGAGGAACGCACTGTGCCGTAGGTTACTTAATGATGAAAAGCGGACACGAATCTCTGGCGAGGGAGATTGATGCCCACGAAAAATTTGCTTATGTAGATGAAATAAAAACGGACGGGGTTGAGGAGTGGGCAGGAGAACACGGGTTTACAATCGATGAGTTAGCTTGGATACAGCCGGGCTATCCACCAACTACGCCTTGCTACGATTTAGATGGCGGGTTGAATGGAACCGTAAATGTGATAATAACGGACACCATTTCACAGGTAATGTATGTGGGGGGCTCTTTTTCGCAGAGTACCAGCGGTGCAGTTTGCACCAACATTGCAGCATGGATTAGCGGCTTTGCCGGCTGGGATTGGGTGCCGGTGGGCAGCGGGGTAAACGGGCCTGTTTATGATTTGCTTTTACACAACAACAAATTGTATGTAGGCGGAGAGTTTACCTTGGCAGGTAGCATAGCTGCCAGGAATATTGCGGTGTATGACATTGCACTGGGTCAATGGCAGGCAGTGGGAAATTTAGACAGCACGGTGCGCGCATTGGCGGTGTACAACAACGAGTTGTATGCCGGAGGAAACTTTACAGGGTTTGTTTCAAAATGGAACGGAACCACATGGACGGATGTTGCGCAAGGCTTTTTGTATGGCGAAGGCGTGCGCACGCTTGAAGTTTGGAACAACGAATTAGTAATAGGCGGAAACTTTGAACTGGCCACGGGCGCACTAAGAAGGCACGTAGCCACTTACAACGGCACCTACATCGGAATGCTTGGATTTGGAACAGTAACTCCTGTAAATGATTTCGAAATACATAATGGCAAACTGTATGCTGCATGTGATGCGGTATATGGTTCTGATACCTGTGCACTGGCATTATTTGATGAAGTGAATGGACAGGGCTGGGAAACAGTTATTAGTACACAGGTTTCTATGATAGATGGATTTTATGGAAATGCTGTTTACAAGTTGATGTCTGCCGGAGGTAAGCTATACTGTGCCGGTGATTTTCAATGTTCATCCGGACTCACTTGGGGTAGTCATTTAATGACCTTTGAAAGATTGCTTTCGGGAGGTAACTACTACAATGCCTACACCCCTTTAATTACTCCGGATGCACCCGTGAGAGCACTTGCATTGGAGAACAGTGCAATTTATTTTGGAGGCGATTTTATAACCAACGCGTTTACGGATACACTCAATCATATTGCTTACTTGCAGGTGTTGCCATCAATAATCAGAGAAACGGAGAACAACCAGGTGGGTTTTGAAGTATATCCCAATCCTGCGTCAGACAGGCTACTGGTTGTTGCTCCAAGTCAGCAACTCTTAACTCGTCTCGAAATGGTAGATGCTTCCGGTAGAATTTTATGTGTTTCAGAACCTCATTCCTCATCGGCATCACTCGATGTTTCTTCACTGGCATCTGGACTATATCTATTGCGCCTTACAATAAACATGCACACTTCTGTAATTCGATTCTTCAAAAACTAGGGTTGATTCTTTATGGAGAGCGTTTTCTGTGTTTTGAAAACGCTCGTTTTGCTTGAGTGCATCGGATAACAAAAATCATAATGAAAGCTTCTTAGTATCGCTATTATTGTTGCTTAAATAGATAACACATGCAGGACGGAGTTTACTACAGCGAGTATTTACAATTAGATAAAATACTGGGGGCACAAGCACTCGAAAGCGATAAGGAGGGGCGTACCCATGCGCACGATGAAATGCTTTTTATCATCATTCACCAGTCGTACGAACTTTGGTTCAAGCAGATTTTATTTGAAATAGGCTCGGTGATGGAAATTATGTCCAAGCCAAACATCAGCGACAATTCTCCCGATTTGTTCACCATCAATCATCGCTTGAGCCGAGTAGTGACTATATTGGATGTACTGGTTCAGAAGGTAGATATTTTGGAAACCATGACCTCGCTCGATTTTCTTGATTTCAGAAACATGCTTCGTCCGGCTTCCGGTTTTCAGAGCATCCAGTTTAAAGTGGCGGAGGCGTTGCTTGGTTTAAAAATGCAAAACCGCCATGGCAAAGAATATTACACCAGCCAATTGAAACCTGAAGACAAAAAAATTATAGAGGATATTGAAAAGAAAAAGCCGCTCCTTGATTTGGTAAATGATTGGTTGGAGCGCATGCCGTTCTTTGATAAAGAAGAATTCTGCCCCGAAAATTTTGCAGCCGGTGCTGCCCATCCTTTTTGGCAAGCCTATAAGCAGGCGTATGCCAACAGTTTGATAGAAGCAGAGAAAAGTAACCTCACACATTTCGAAGAGATGTTTTTGAGCCAGGAAACAAAACCGGAGTGGAGTCTTTCGCCAAAAGCCAGACGGGCAGCTTTGTTTATCTTAATGTACCGCGATTATCCTTTGTTGCAGTTGCCGTTTCAGTTAATCAATAATCTGCTCGAAATTGACAATACACTTTCTGCCTGGCGCTTCCGCCACATCAACATGGTACATAGAATGATTGGAGCCCGCACCGGAACCGGAGGCAGCACCGGAAAAGGATATCTGCAAGGCGCACTAAACAGTCATTACATCTTTAAAGAATTTGCCGAACTAACCACTTTTATGATAGAGCGCAATAAACTTCCCAAACTGTCAGGTGCCCTGAGTGCTCGTCTGGGCTTTGAAGCTTAATGATGTAGTATGGAAGAAAAAAAATCGAACAGGAATTTCTGGATTGCATTTGCAGTGCTGGTGGCTATTGCGGCCGGTGCTACTTACCGCAATTTGAAAGAATACAACAGTATGGATAAACTGAATGTGGAAGGTAAACGGGTTTTGTTGCCAATAGATAGCGTAGCGAAAACCGGAGACAGGCAAACCATATTTGTGAAATTATATGTAGACGGGCAGCAAATGATTGTCAGCAAAAAAGTAAAAAGTCCCCTGCAAGTAGGGGACTCTGTACCGGTTTATTATTTGCCCTTATCGCCAGAAGTTCATGGCATCGCTGTAGAATAAATAAGCTTTATCTGATTAGACTGACTGTCCCCTTTCTTTCTTCTTTCATGCCATCGAGGAAAGTGACACGCACATCATAGGTAAATACCTGAGGTAATTGAATTTGCCCTTTATAGGTGCCATCCCATCCTTCCATTTGATTGTTGGTGACAAACACCAATTCGCCCCAGCGGTTAAATATCTTGAGGTCTACGGTGCGAATGTCGGTGCCATACACCAAAAATAAATCATTGTTGCCATCGCCATTCGGACTGAACGAGTTGGGAATAAACACCGGTTCGTGCGGTGCCACTTCCACGCGCAGGGTGGCGTATCCATAGCAGGTAGACGTGCCATTAACACTACTTACTTCCACTACATAGTTACCGCTTTCATAGGCGGTAACATACGGATTCGGGCAGTCGATGCAACTGAGGCCCAGAGCGGGAGTCCACAGATAATTAGGGCTGGCAGCATTTTGCTGGCTCACCTGCACCTGCTCTCCTTCACCCAGGCTAATAAACACCGTATCCGGATTCACATCTACCACAATCGGCAGTGGTTCTGCCACCAGCACCGGTATCTGACTGATGCAGCCATTAAAGCTAACTGCTGTAATGGTATGCGCACCGGCACTCAGGTTGTAGAAATTGCCGCTGTATTGCAGCGGTCCGCCATCCATCGAGAATTGATAGGGGCCGTTTTGGATGGATGTAGCTAAGATTTCGGCACTTCCATCGTTGTAGCTGTCGCCATAGCAGGAAGTAGAATCAGCTGTAGCCAGAAAATTATCAGGCGTGGCATCCGGCACGGTCACTAACACCACATCGGTGCAGCCATTGTCGTCACTCACAATTACCGAATAATCACCGGGAGCCAGGCCCAGTATAACACCATCGGTAGTAAAAATAAAGTTGGCAAAATCTTGTGTGGCCGAATAGCTATAGGGCGCTACACCACCGGTGGCAATAGCCGTGATGGTGCCATCATTTTGTCCGGGGCATTTCACCGCAGTTACAATAGTGTTTATCAATACATCAGTGGGCTCACCCAGGCTGGCCGCAGCAGAGGCAGTGCAGCCGCTGGCATCAGTCACCGTTACGGTGTAGGTGCCGGCCAGAAGCGAAGTGGCTATGCGGGTTGTTTGTGCATCGGTCCATAAATAGGTATAAGGCGTATTGCCACCGGACGGGTTGGCATCTATGCTGCCATTGGGAGCGGCAAAGCAGAGGGCATCTTGTGCTATAGGGTTCAGGGCAATGGGAGATGCCTCGGTTATAGTAAATGATAAACTGGCGGAGCATCCGTTGGCATCGGCTGCGGTCACCGAATAGCTACCGGCCGCTAAAGCAGTAGCGGTAGCTCCTGTTTGTGCATTACTCCAGAGATAAACGTAGTCGGTGATCAGGGCATTCAGGGTGCCTCCATTGGCGGCCACCGTAATGCTGCCATCGCTGCCGCCATTGCAGGATACGTTTTGTTGGTTTACCAATAACAGCGTTAGTTCAGTTGGCTCGTTCACTGTATAGGTTCCGCTGGCAGAGCAGGCACCGCTGGTGGCAGTTACAGAATAGGTGCCCGCAATAATGCCTATCCGGTCTTCGGTGCTTGTATTGTCATTCCACAAATAAGCAGGGGCAGCAGGAGCACCCGATACAGAAATATCAATAGCGCCATCATTTCCTCCAAAACAGGATACATCCGTAATGGCGGCCGATAGTGTAATTCCGGATTGCACATTTACTGTGGCGCTGGCGGAGGCGGTGCATGTGTTAACATCGGTAACAGTTACCTGATAGTTGGTAGCCACAGCAGGAGAAACAGTAAGGCTGGCAGAAGTAGAGGCATCGTTCCATAAATAGCTTACTCCTCCGCTGGCTGTGAATGTGGCACTGCCGCCCAGACAGATGTCCGCAATAAGCGGATTGATGACAGCAACAGGCAAGCTGTTTACGGTTACCGTAGCTGATGCGGTGCCGGTGCAAGTATTGGCGTCTGTAACTGTTACATCATATGTAGTAGTCGTGGCCGGTGAAACGGTAACTGCAACTGTAGTTGAAGCATCGCTCCATAAATAACTTACACCACCGTTGGCTGTAAGCGTAGAACTGGCACCCGGGCAAATACTGGCAGTCGCTGGAGTAATGCTGGGCACCGGATTTGCATTGACTGTAACTGTGGCCGATGCAGTAGCCGTGCAAACACCATTGGTGGAAACAGTGACGGTGTAAGTAGTTGTAGATATTGGGGAGACAGTGATAGCCGCAGTGCTAGATGCAGATGCATCGCTCCATAAAAATGTATTCCCTCCGTTGGCTGTCAGCGTAGTGCTTTGCCCTTCACAGATGGCGGTAGAAGCAGGTGAAATAGTTGCAGTGGCATTATTACTTACAGTAACGGTGGTAGTAGCACTACCAGTGCACGCGTTAGCATCCGTTACAGTCACTTCATAGCTGGTGGTGGTTACCGGAGACACGCTGATATCCGAAGTAGTAGAGGCACCGGCATCATTCCAGAGGTAAGTGGTTCCCCCGCTCGCTGTCAACGTAATATTGGATCCTGGGCAAATACTTGGATTGGCGGGAAGTATATCTGCAATCGGGTTGGGTGTTACTGTGATGGTAGCAGAAGCAGTAGCGGTGCAAGTACCACCGTTAGATACAGTCACAGAGTAGGTAGTGGTAGTTGCCGGGCTCAAGGTAATAGATGCGGTGGTGGAAACGGATGGATCGTTCCAAAGATAGGAGGCACCAGCGCTCGCGGTTAAGGTGCTGCTTCCGCCCGGACAAATAGAATCTACTGAAGCAGTAATCGATGCTGCACTTGGGGTATTAATAGCTACGTTAGTTGAGGAGGTAGCCGTGCAACCACCGCTAAGGGTTACAGTCACACTGTAGGTGCCACTATCCGCAAGAGCAGCGATATTGATAGTGGGGTTTTGGGTAGAGGCCGAAAAACTATTGGGCCCACTCCAGGAATAAGAAGTTCCAGCCGGTAAAACATTTAAGGAAATATTATCTCCTATACAATATGGCCCTGTGTTGCTCGCGGTCACCGTAGCGCCTGCACTGGTGCCTACGGTGATAATACCCGTGCTCATGCAACCGTTTACATCGGTCACAGATACAAAATACTGCCCCGTGGCCAGATTGGAAATAGTACTGGGGCCATTTACGTTTTGCGAGTTGATGATTAAGTTATTGGCATCATCGCGCCACTCATAATCCCAGGGGCCAAAATTGCCGTTGGCGGTTGCAGTGGCCGTTCCATTATCCAATCCGCAGGAAGTGCTCGTGGAACTCATGGTGGGTGCCAGACAGCAAGATAAGATGGATGGAGAAGCGGTGATTGGGTCGTTTAAACAACCGGCACTGGTCCACGAACCGACTTCGTAGTCGCTGAGCGTATTGACAGATACTGCCGAACTGATTCCATCTACGCAACCTGCTTGTGCCACTGTTGTAATTTGCCAGCAAAAGGTTAACTGACAGGTGGAGTCCACATCCGCATCGCCATAGTTGTTGCCCGGGTTGGCATCCAGCCCCGGCCCACCGGCAGATGTTTCATAAAAAAATCCCGGGCCATAGGTAGCTCCGGAGTTGCCTCCGGTTACGGAGTTGTAAAATCCCCAGGCAGCTCCCGCTGTGGTAGCACACGAAGTGGGAATGGTGGTGGGGGTTAATGAAGCGAGATTCCAGCCGGGGCCAAAATCAAGGTCAATGCCTGATAGCCAGTTGGCTGCGGTGGTGCTGTAGTTATTGACCGTATAGCAAAACGTTACTGTTTGTCCGGCATTATACGAACCATTGGTAGGCGGTGGTGTAGCTGTAAAAATGCTACCCAATAAACAAGGATTACAAAGTAGGTTGTTACGGATAAAGAGTGTGAAATTTCCTACATCAGCCACGCTGTTTCCGGAAATCTGTATGTAGTAAAAATTTCCCGGGGTGAGCGGTGCAAAAACGGTGGATGGTAAGCTACCGTTGCTACCCGTAAAACAAGCCAGCGGCAATAAAGCGTTACATGCATTTCCTTGATAGAGCGAAACATTGGGAGTCACCAGGGAATCTGCCGGATCGCTGTTTAAAAAGAGGCTTAGCTGCGTGCCTGTGGCCTGAAATCGAAACCAAACATCAGATGCCGGTATGGCACATCCCGCCACCGTGCTATAAGGATTAGACGCAGACGCACCCACATTGGTCATGTTAAAACTCAGGTAGCCGCCATTTGAGATACTTTGCGTGCCGGTGCAATTGGGTGGTGTGGGCAATACGCCTAAGTTACAGGCAGTGGAACAATCATCGGGTAGAGGAGATAAACACGCGTTGCTGGCTGGTGGCGGGGGAGGTGTGGCATCATACACACAAAGAGAAAAAGTCCCGTTGCCGTTATTGCCATATTCCCAAAAGCGTATGTAGATGGTAGAGCCCGGGGCCAGTCCGGTTAAATTCAGTTGTGGCATAAGTCCAGTCCCGTCATCATCATCACATTCTACCAGTGTAAAAGGGCCAGCACAACTGGCAGCTGTATACACCGCCATTCCCCCATCGGTGATTACACCGGCAGTAGATTCCAGATTCACATTTCCTGAAAGTGGTACTACCGCTGTGAACCAAACATCTCCTCCTGAGTAGCTGGCACATCCAGGAGCAGGAACTCCGGCTGTAGCCGTAGCATTAGCGTTGGTCGAGGCCGTATTCACGCAAGCCGTGCCCACGGTAAGTGATACTGCTGAACAAGGGTTGTCGTTGGCGGGTGCTTGCGCCTGCAACAGGGCAGCCGCACTCATAAAAAGTGCTGCCAGAGAAAGAGAACGCTTCAAGAACATGGTGAACAATGGTTAAAGTGATAAGTATCCTATAAAGACGATGATATATGCTTATGGGTTGATATGCAGTTTATGTTAAATCCGGTAAATGAGTAAAAGTAAGTGATGGAAGCAGTGTCAACAATCTGAGCATCAGAAGTTGGGACAATACTTCTCATATTGTATAGACTGTGTTTTCTCTTTTCTGAAAACATAAATCGCGGATACTTCTAAGGCTCCTTGTGCTTTAGATGCATTGCGAAGTCCGGAATGGTTTACATCATAGCTCAATCCTATACGCGCATTGTATACCTCTACCCCCAGATTGAGAATAACCGCATCTTTTACCCGGTACCATCCACCGCCAAAAATGGCCACATCATCGTTTATGTGGTAATTAAGACCCAGCCCGAAGTTGTATTGCTGCGCATTGGATTGCAGCATAAACAAAAAGGTAGGGGTTAAGCTAAAACTGTAATCGCTGTTTAGAAAAAACTCGGCACCGGCATTTACGTTGAATCGGTAGTTGAGCCGATTGCGTTGGTCGCCCAGAAAGGTTTCTTTGGGTTTAGATAAGTGATTGGCAGAAAAACCAAGATAATATCTCCACATATCCTTAGGAGCATGTGACCATAAAGCTCCCACATTTACATCGGCATTAATAATGGCTTTGTTGTTGAAGTTAGTTTCTCCGTTGGGTAGTGCGGTATTCCAACCGGTATTATCCAACTGATTTTCAAAAATAAGGTTGGTAATATTTACGCGCTTAGAAATAACACCCGCTTGCAAGCCCAGCGATATACGGCCTTTGCCATAACGATCTACTGCTTTGTGATAAGCTACCGATACTAAACCGCTATAAGTAGTCAAAGCACCATCTCCGGCTTTATCGGCATAAAACACACCGCCAAAACCAAAGCCGTCATTGCCAAGGCGCTCGCGCAAAATAGGCGCATCAAAGGAAGCCTGATAGGTTTGATAAGGAGCCACAGAATTCAGTACCGGGATGGTAAACCATTGGTTGCGGTAATTAAATCCTACCCGAAATACTCCGTTGATATTGGCTGTGAGAGCCGGATTGAGCGTAAGCGGAGAGGCATAATACTGCGAAAAATGGATGTCTTGCGCTTGAATACCGGCTATGCAAACCAATGCAACAGCCAATGCGTAAATTTTCTTCATTCCTTTTGGTTTATTAATCAGAGAAATAAATGTAGGTAAAATTTATTGCCGTGCAACTGCTTTTTTACCGCTTGTTCAAGATGCAAATGGAACCCCAACCGTTGCCTGCTTTAAATTTTTGGCTTGTTGGCTGCCGGGCACAAAAAAGCCCGAATACAATTTCGGGCTTTGAAGTTGCATCAGGCGTCAAACTTGTAGCCGATGCCTTTGATTGTTTTAAAATAATCATCTCCTATTTTTTCGCGGAGTTTGCGAATATGAACGTCAATCGTTCTATCGCCCACAATGGTGTCGTTTCCCCAAACGCGGCTCAAAATTTCTTCGCGTTTAAACACTCTTCCGGGTTTGCTCACCAGCAAACTCATGAGTTCAAATTCTTTTCTGGGGAGAGAAATTTCTTTTCCGCCCTTAACCACCAAATAACGTTCGCGGTCAATTTCAATATCACCCACCACGACCTTGGCCACTGAGTCGTTCGATTCCAATCTGCGGAGCAAGGCACGTATGCGACTTATGAATACTCTTGGTTTTATGGGTTTGGTAATGTAGTCATCGGCTCCCACTTCAAAGCCGGCAATCTGGCTGTAATCTTCATCCCGCGCTGTCAGAAAAGCAATCAGTGTGTTTTTGAACTCGGGCATGGTGCGTAGTTCGCGACAGGTTTCTATACCATCCATCTTTGGCATCATTAAATCCAGAATAATGATAGCCGGGCTCACTTTTTTGGCCAGTTGAATGGCCTCTATGCCATCCTTGGCCGTGTAGACCCAAAAACCTTCTTTTTCCAGATTATATTTCATGAAGTCGAGCACATCTACCTCATCGTCTACCAGTAAAATTTTTACGTCATTAATATCCATAGGATTTCTAAATAGTTGTGCTGCGAAAGTAGACCCACCATGTTACTGCAATGTTAAGTAAAATTTAAGGTTAGTAGGGGTTAATAGAGACTCAAATTCGCAGTGCCATATTAAGTGTAAATAAGAGAGACGGAGCATAAAAATCCGGCCGAAAGGTTCATTTAACCATCTCTTAACATAGGGGTTAACATTTGGTTGGATTGGGATTCTACTGTTGCCGCGCAAAACAAAAACAGTATGAAAGGGAAACTCACACTATTTGTTGCACTATTTTTCTTCCTGGTGCAATCACATGCACAACACGGTACCTTATCGGGAAAAGTTGTGGATGGAAAAAGCGGAGAAACACTTATTGGAGCCTCTGTAGTAGTAGACGATAATGCTACCATTGGCGCTGCCACCGATTTAGATGGCAACTTCACTATTCCACGCGTACCGGCCGGTGTGCACAAGGTGCGGGTGCAGTATATCGGTTATCAGCCGAAAGAAGAAAATGGTGTAGTGGTGAAAGCCAACGAAGTAGCTAACCTCTACCTATCGCTGATGGAAGATGCCGTCAATCTGAAAGAAGCCGTTGTGACTGCTACGGTCACCAAGCGCGATAATGAAAGTGCTATTGTGGTGATGCAGAAGAACAGCACCGTTATTCAAAGTGGCATCAGTGCGGAAGAGATGAAGCGTTCACCCGACAAGAGCTCGGGCGATGTGATTAAACGCGTAAGCGGTGCTACTATACAGGATGGCAAGTTCGCTATTATCCGCGGATTGGCCGACCGATATAATATGGCGATGCTTAATAATGTAGTGCTGCCCAGTACAGAGCCGGATAGAAAGTCCTTTGCTTTTGATGTGTTTCCATCTAACATTCTCGATAACATCATTATCATGAAAACCGGGCAGCCCAACCTGCCCAGCGAATGGGCCGGGGGTATTATTCAGTTAAATAGTCGCGATATACCGGAGAAAAATTTCTTTAATGCATCCTACGGCATCAGCTTTACAGAGGGCACTACCTTTAAACCTTACAAAACCTACGAAGGCAGCAAAACAGATGCCTTGGGCTTTGACAACAGCCTGCGAAATCTGCCCGGCTCATTTCCCGGAATTGTAGCCTTGAACGATTTAAAGCTGGCCGGTAATGCTGATTCCCTTAACAGATTAGGCAGAAGCCTGGTAAATGGTAAATGGAAAGTAAACGAAAAGAAGATAGCTTATCCCGGACAAACAGTGCAAATGAGTGGCGGATTTGCCGTGCGCAAAGAGAAAGTGCAGGTAGGCGGAGTATTTGGCTTGAGCTATAGCAATACCTTGCGGTTTACAGAGGGCGAGAGAACCCGATATGATGGAGCCGACAAAGAATTGTATTTCGACTATCAGGATGAGCGCCACACTAATACGGTGTCCGCAGCTTTGCTGGGCAATCTGGGTGTGGTTATCAATAACAATCATAAACTGGTGTGGAAGAATATTTACACCATCAATAGTGAGGATAATGTTTACCTCCGTCAGGGTGTTTCCTACTTCAGTGCAGCGGAGCAGCGCAGAACCAACCTTGAGTTTGTAAGTTCCCGCGTGTTGTCTTCCAATCTGGGTGGCGAACATTTGTTCAAGGGTAGCGATATCCGCTGGAAATGGAACGGAGGGGTGGTGCTGATCAATCGCGACCAGCCAAGAAGTACCCGCTATTCCTACGAAAGACCATACAGCAGTGCCGGGCAAGGACAACCCAACACCGTTACCGACCCTTATCAATACATTATTCAGGTGGGCGGCAGCGACCCCAAGTTGAGTGCTATGTTTCACAGCAATCTGCAGGAGCGTGTCTATAATGCTTCCACCGATTTGACCATCCCATTCAAAATAAAAGAACAGAAACAGAACATTACGGTGGGTTACTATTACCAATACCGCCAGCGAAATTTTGAAGCCAGAAATCTTTTTGTGGATGGCACTTCCTTTAGTGTGCAGGTGGATTCTATGCTGATGGATCCGAATGTGAATAATATCATCAACCAGCAAAATTTTGATAACGGCAAGTTGACGCTCAATCAGGTGGCTTTTCCGGAGGATATGTATAAGGCGAATGCCACCACCCATGCTGCCTATGTAATGATGGAAAATAACATCGGAGAGAAATTCAAAATGGTATGGGGTTTCCGGTTCGAACAGTTTAATCAAAACCTTACCTCTCCTACCAATATAGACTTTGATATCATCCCGAACGACCCGGAGCCACCTACGATTAAAACCAAGTTGACCGACAGCACTTATGTGCAGCAGTATTTCTCAGGCGCTTATTCATCGGATAGCACCGGCAAGATAAAAACTGTATTCCCTCTGTTGCCTTCGGTGAATCTGATTTATAAGCTGAACGAAAACATGAACCTGCGCGCTTCTTACAGCCAAAGCATGAGCCGGCCTGAGTTCAGAGAAGTAAGTCCGTTCATTTACTACGATTTTCTGCGCGATGTAAACCTGATAGGAAACGTAGGGCTGCGTCAAACCTTTATTCACAATGTAGACTTGCGCTATGAGTGGTTTATGGGCAAAGGTCAGTCGCTGAATGTAAGTTTGTTCTACAAGAACTTTAAAAACACAATCGAGATGACCACCATCTCTGCCGGTGGAGTTCCGCAGTTTATCTACAGCAATGCCCCCCGTGCCGACTTAGTGGGGGCCGAAGTGGAACTACGCAAAAACTTTGGTTTTGCGCATAAGAAACTCGAGGACCTGGTGTTCACCGCTAACCTGGCTTACATCTACAGCATTGTCAATTTGAAAAACGTGAAGAATAACGCCAGCGATGAATTAGTGCGCCCTATGCAGGGTCAGAGCCCATACATTGTAAACCTGGGCATGAGCTATGTGCATCCTAAAACAGGAACCGGTGTTTCTATGTTGTATAACATGAGCGGACACCGTCTTTACACGGTAGGCGAAACCGGTAACCCGGCTTGGTATGAGCACTACCGTCCATTGCTGGATTTACAGATTAGTCAGAAGTTTTGGAAAGACAAAGGGTTGATTCGTTTTACCATCAGCGATTTAATAGCCCGCTCTACCATCTATTACCAAAATCAGGAGATTGGCAAAGCCCGCCAATACCAAAAAGGAGAAGATTATGTGGTGCTGAGTCAGAAGAACTACAGAACGTATAGCATTAACGTTTCATTCAACTTCTAAACGAAGCATTCATCCGTATTTTACAACAGCCGCTACCCGTAGCGGCTGTTATTTTTAAATGGAATGGAAATAGTGTTAAACACAATTATTTAACCTAGCCATAACTCCCGCGCAAACTCCTGCATGCACCTTTGCGGCACTCAAAAAAATAACTAACAAATGAAGAAAAACAGTTTACTCCATGCACTTGTTGCTTTGATGTTGCTGTGGTCTGCATCAGCTACTGCTGCTACCATCAACGTCACGAGCGACATTACCGCCAACACTACCTGGACCAATGACAATGTCTATGTATTGTTTGGCGACATCTTTGTGAAAAACAACGCAACACTTACCATTCAGCCCGGCACGATTATCCGTGGCGATAAAACCACCCTCAGCCGTTTGGTGGTAACCACCAGTGGCTGGATTATTGCACAAGGCACTCCTGACCAGCCTATCGTATTTACCTCTAACCAACCGGCCGGCACCCGCAAACGCGCTGACTGGGCAGGCGTAGCTATTTTGGGAACCGACACCATTAACACCTTGAGTGGCGGTCTTCCGGTTCAAAAAAGACTGGAGTGCGGTAACACGGCTGACTATGATTACGGTGGCTCTGATGCTGGCGACAGCTCAGGCGTGTTCAGCTATGTGCGTATTGAGTATGCCGGCTATGTATGCGGTTCCAATACCGAGTTGAACTCTCTCACTTTGGGAGCTGTAGGTTCACGCACCAAGATAGACCACGTGATGGTGAGCTTTGGACAAGATGATGGATTTGAGCTTTTTGGCGGAAGTGCCAGCGGCTCTCACCTGATTTCTTTCGGAAGCCGCGATGATGATTTTGATACCGATGACGGATGGTATGGTAACATTCAGTATGGCTTAGTGGTGCGGGTAGATACCGTTGCTGATACAGACCCTATCAACGCGTTTGAATCGGACAACGATGCAAACGGTTCGGCCAATCAGCCTTTAACCCGTGGAGTTTTTTCTAACATCACCATCGTAGGGCAGTATCCCACAACCAGCAACACGGCAGCCGGTACCGGTTGGGCCGCTCGTCTGCGCAGAAATACATCTCAAAGTATTTTCAACTCAGTTTGGTTGGGTTACTACAAAGGCTTACGTATTGAAAATAGTTCAACTCAGGCAAACTATACCAATGGTTTGATGGAGTTTAAAAACAACGTGATTGCCGGTAGCAAACTGGCCGCCTGGGAAACCAGCTTTGACTCAGCTGTGTTGGCTTTGCCTGCCAATGCCAATACCGTGTATGGCGGTAATGCCAACGACTTTGTGCAGTTAGTGCAGCCTTTTAATGCCAATCCTTCTTTACTTGATTTTCGTCCTACTGCCGGTTCGCCTCTTAACAGCGGAGCCTCTTTCTCGAGCGCAAAGCTGAGCAGCTTTCAGTCTACCAACTACCGTGGCGCTTTCGGAGCCGACAACTGGGCCAGCTGCTGGACAGAGTTTACCCCCGATGATGAAAACTACACGGCCGGTCCTATCAACTATGCCTTCACTGCACAGGTGAATAATGTAGGTAGCCTTACCTTCTGCGAAGGAGGAAGCGTTCAGTTGAATGCCAGCAGCACCAATCCATCGGTTACTTATCTGTGGAACACTGGCGCTACTACCGCCTCTATCGTTGCAGACTCTTCTGCTACATACACTGTTACTGTAACCACCGACCGTGGTTGCACCCGCACAGTATCTAAAACAGTAACGGTAAATCCGCTGCCTGCTGTGCCTGTTATTACACCGAGCGCCACCAGTTTCTGCACCGGCAGCAATGGTGTATCACTCTCGGCTTCTTCAGGACCTAACTTTAGCTGGAGCAACGGTGGCAATACGGCTACCATTAACGTAACCTTTGGCGGCAACTATTCTGTTACCGTATCGGACAATAACCAGTGCACGGCTTCTTCTACCGTTGTTTCTATTGAACAAAACTCCCCTATTGCTCCGGTAATCAGTGCTACGGGTTCTACTACTTTCTGCACAGGCGGAACAGTGGATCTAGTGGTGAATAACCCGGACAATTTCTCCGCATTTTTGTGGAGCGATAACAGCACTCAGGATACCTTAACTGTGACTGCCAGTGGCGCTTATTCAGTAGTAACTACCGATACCAACAGCTGCACCGCTACTTCCAACACGATTACCACCAGCGTAAGCAGTGCCCCTACACCGACTATTTCGGCCAATGGTGCTGTTGCTTTCTGCTCGGGCGATTCGGTGGAAATTACCGCTACCGCTGCCGACACTTACCTGTGGAGCAATAATGCCACTACACAATCTATCGTTGTAAAAGCCAGCGGCACTTATTCGGTAACCGTAACCAACGCAGATGCCTGCGATGGCGTGGGAGCGTCTAACAATATATCGGTAACGGTTACACCTACTCCGGTAGCTACCTTTACCAGCGCACCGGCCGGCTCTTCTTATGAGATTGCCTTTACCAACAGCAGCACCGATGCTACCGCTTACCTGTGGAATTTTGGCAACGGACAAACATCTACACTGCCTGCGCCTACTCACACTTATGCAGCTAACGGCAGCTACACGGTAACCCTGACTGCCACTAACGGTGGTTGCACAGACGTAACTACCGGCAGCGTAAACATTATTGGTGTGGGAGTAGAAGAAGTAACTTCTGCGGTAGAAAGCATCCGCCTGTTCCCTAACCCGAACAACGGAGTGGCTACTTTGCAGATTTTCAGCAGCAATGCCGAAGTGGTGGAATTGTCTTTGACAGACCTTTCGGGCAAACTGCTTTTGAACAATACCCTGGAGCTGACTTCAGGCACCAACCAGTTTAACATTAACACTTCTGATTTTGGCGCGGGCATTTACCTGCTGCAAATCAGAAACGCGGCTTTCCACCAATCGTTGAGAATGGTGGTGAACCAATAAAGAGTTCCCTTCATGCTAGTTTAGCAAAAGCCCTTGGCAGCAATGCCGGGGCTTTTTTTTTATGGATGGTAGATAGCTCCGCCCACCGTATTGTGCGCAGCTCCGGTAACCGAGCACAGCACGTTTTCTTCGCCCCGGAGGCGCAGCACCCCCATGAGGGCCATCACTAATGCTTCTTTAAATTTTACGGTTTGTTCATCGGGCACGTGCACCTGCACCCCGGACAGCGATTGAATGCGCTCCATCAGATAATGATTGAACGCGCCTCCGCCTGTGCACAGCAGCCGGGCTGAAGGAGACACCGGTTGTTTTTCTATATAAGCCATCATCCGGATGTGTGCTGCCACCTGCAGGGCGATGTGCTCGGTGAAGGAGCGCAGTTGGTCTTCGGCCGGTAGGGGAAATGAATCGAGAATGGGGGATATAACCTCGCTCGAATAACTATTGTCGAGCGATTTGGGATAAGCGCGTTGGTAATATTCCAGCGCATTCAGTTGGTTCAGCAGTTCTGCCTGTAACTGGCCCGAGGCAGCGATTTTGCCCCCTTCATCATATTCGTGGCCGAGCGTAGCCGCCAGCCGGTTGAGCACCTGATTGGCACAGCAGATGTCAAAAGCCACCCTGCCCCTGCCGGTGTGGCAAGATATATTGGCAATGCCTCCTATATTGAGGCAATACTCATATTCGCCAAACAGTTTCCAATCGCCAATGGGCACAATGGGGGTGCCCTGTCCGCCTGCAGCAATATCGGCTGTGCGCAAATCGCACACTACGGGCAGGCCGCTGCACTGGGCGATGGCGGCTCCGTCTCCTATCTGGGTGGTAAAATGTTTGTCGGGGAAATGAAAGAGGGTGTGCCCGTGCGAGGCCACCAGGTCTACCTGGTTATGCAGCCCGTGCTGCGCTACAAAGGCTTTTACCGCCTCGCCAAAATAGCGGCCCAGGGCGGCATGGCTTTCGCTCAGTTCGCGGGCAGTGGCGCGGGGCAGGCTTCTCAGCCGCAGTATCCAAGCTTCGCTATATGGCACCACCTCGGTGTGCAGGATGCGGAAGCTCCAGCGATTCTTGTCGTGCGTAAAATGGCAATAGGCCACATCCAGCCCGTCCAGCGAGCTGCCGCTCATGAGCCCGATGGCGCGATAGGTTTCCATTTATTTATGCCAGCTCACAATCAGGTCGGCCACCGCGGCTATTTCGGCTGTTTCCAGTTTGTCTTCAAAGGCGGGCATAAATCCTTTGCCTTTGGTAATGCTTTGGATGAGGCCGGCTTTGTCGAGCGCGATGGTTTGCAGGTTGGGCGTGCGCTGGTCTTTGATGCCCTGCGCCCCGTGGCAGCGCGCACAGCTGCGGGCAAATACGGCAGCACCGTCTATGGTTTTTTCCACTTTGGCGGTGGCGTCTGAGGTGGGGGCGGATGCTTTTTTGCTGCAGGAGGCAGCCAGCGATAAAACCGTAAGAAAGAGGATAGTTTTTTTCATGATGCGTAATTTGAAGATGATGATAGAAAAAAAATACCATTGCAATGAGCAATTGGCGATGCGCAATATTATTGCTTTGATTTGTTGGAGGCCTCCAGTGCTTTTTTACACTTTACACAATAACCGTCTTTTAAAAAACGGCTTATTCCGCCACATTGTTTGCAAGGCATGCCGGTTTTGCTTGTCCTTTTAAATGCGGGCAATTTCATGTCCTTTTTATTAAAATCGAGGTAAGAGTTTGACATACTGTTTAATTGTTCTCTAAAAATAAAGATTTTGTGAATGAATGGTGTATTCCTGTTTAAAGGTTAAGACTGTAGGCCGGTAAAACCAAGCCCCATGTTTTTCAGCGGCCGCTTAGTTTATTTTTTGGAATAGTGGTAGGCGAATACGCCTACTGACCTTTTTTTTGAATGAGGGGGAAACGCATGGAAACAAGGGGACGGAAAGCCCGGCAATACGTCTAGCTTATCGGTTGCTTCCTTTGGCCTGCCTGCCGGTAGGCAGGCTAAAGCCCGCCCATCAAACAGAAAAATTCCTTTTCTCCTGTGTTTGCATCCGCCTTTAGGCGAGGCTAAAGCCAAAGGCGGGGGCAGGATAAGCGGAAGATTATCTGTCTATAGGCGGCTGAAGCCGCCCCCTCTTGACGCATATTATTTTTTCTATTTATTTTTGGCTTACACAAAACACAAACCCTATGGGTAGCACCCGGCAGGAGTACCCTTTTAGCCCGTCCCGTTTACATTTTAGGCCACTTGGCATATCTGCCATTTTGGGGTGCTTTTTTGCGATTCTGAACACGGTTGCCCCGATTCGGAACACGGTTATCGCTTCCGAACACGGTTGCCCCGATTCTGAACACGGTTATCGCTTTCCGAACACGGTTGCCCCGATTCGAACACGGTTATCGCTTTCCGGAACACGGTTGCCCCGATTCGGAACACGGTTATCGCTTTCCGGAACACGGTTGCCCTGATTCGGAACACGGTTATCGCTTTCCGGAACACGGTTGCCCCGATTCGGAACACGGTTAACGCTTTCCGGAACACGGTTGCCCTGATTCGGAACACAGTTATCGCTTTCCGGAACACGGTTGCCCCGATTCGGAACACGGTTACCGCTTTCCGGAACTCCGGAAAGCATATTCCAAACCAATTGGCCATTAACTCTTTTTCAATATTTAATCATTAAAACCAAAAAGCTATGTCAGAAAGAACAGCAAAAGTGAGTATGGGGTTCATTGATTATAATCCCACTCAAAAAGGAATGTTTGGCGATAACGTAATTGCCGAAATGACCGCCCACGCCCCCGTTTTCACCACGCCCGATGTGCCCCTGCCCACGCTTATTCAGGTCAATGACGACCTGAAGCTGAAAACCCAGCAGGCACTCAGTGGCGATAAGGTGAAAATACAGGAGCGTGATGCAGCCGAAAAACTGTGGGACAGCACCTTTCGCAAAGAAGGCGAATATGTGCAGCGCATCGCCAATGGCAGCAAACTGATTATTGTTCAAAGCGGCTACCACAGCACCGATACCGAGGTGCACCCCGTAGCGGTGCCCGGGCAGCCCATCCTGGAAGGCTGGGCCAACAAAGGCAAGGGCAGCGGCATACATGTAGAAATGCAGCCACTGGCCGACTGCCGCGGTTTTCAGTTTATTATCTCTACCCAAAACATTATGGGTAACATCCATGTAAAAGGCGACACTGTTAAGATGAGCGGCATGGCCGACCTGGTAGTGGACGTAAAGCTGACCACCAAGCGCAAAGTAGATTTTGAAGACCTCACAAGCGGGCAGAACTATTACATCACCGCCTTTGGCTTCAATGCCTCGGGCGTGGGCGAAGCGGCCAATGTAATAGAGGTAATAGCTCCTTAATCACACTAAAGCGGGGCGGCAAGGCCGCCCCGCTTTATACATAAAACCCCGGTAGCCGAAAAGGGGATTATAGAGTAGGCAGAAAAAAAGAAAAATGAATTATTACATCTATCAAAATTGGCAGGCTAATGGCATGAGTTATACCATTCACAAATGGAACTGCGGATATTGTCACTGTGGATATGGAATGCACCAAAATATTGAAAGAGGTGCAAATGGCGTCTGGATAGGTCCTTTTAATACTCTCCAACTAGCACAGCATTATTTTGGAATTATAGAAGTTCCAATAGATCAACGTCATGAGTGCAATTGCTGCTATAATTAATTTATACTCTTAAAAAAAACAGCGCATGAAACAAGCGATTACAATTGTTGCAATATTGTTATGCAACTAAATATATGCACAGAGCCCCCATCAAATGAACTATCAGGCAATAGTGCGCAACAGTACTGGGTCCCCCGTTGTAGGTAATAGCAACATAAAAATGCGCTTTACTATACATAATGCCACGCCTAATGGCACAGTAGTGTATCAGGAAGTAGCTACTGTGGCGAGCAATGCATTTGGCTTGGTAACGCATTCTATAGGTAGCAGTGGCACACTCGGTATGGTAAGCTGGGGCAGCGGAGCAAAATATCTTCAGGTAGAAACTGACATTACTGGAGGTACCAACTATATCGACATGGGCACCACCCAACTGTTAAGTGTGCCTTATGCACTATATGCTGAAACAAGTGGCACACCGGGAGTAACCGGTGCAACTGGTAGTACAGGATTACAAGGTATTACCGGAGCAACTGGCGCAACAGGCAGCCAAGGCGTGCAGGGCAATACCGGACCTACTGGTTCACAGGGCTTACAAGGAGCAACAGGTAGCACAGGATTGCAAGGAATTACAGGTGCAACTGGCCCAACAGGCAGCCAAGGCGTGCAGGGCAATACCGGACCTACTGGTTCACAGGGCTACAAGGAGCAACAGGTAGCCAAGGATTGCAAGGAAATGCAGGTGCAACTGGACCAACAGGCAGCCAGGGCGTGCAGGGCAATACCGGACCTACTGGTTCACAGGGCTTACAAGGAGCAACAGGTAGCCAAGGATTTGCAAGGAAATACAGGTGCAACTGGACCAACAGGCAGCAGGGCGTGCAGGGCAATACCGGACCTACTGGTTCACAGGGCTTACAAGGAGCAACAGGTAGCCAAGGATTGCAAGGAAATACAGGTGCAACTGGACCAACAGGCAGCCAAGGCGTGCAGGGCAATACCGGACCTACTGGTTCACAGGGCTTACAAGGAGCAACAGGTAGCCAAGGATTGCAAGGAAATACAGGTGCAACTGGACCAACAGGCAGCCAAGGCGTGCAGGGCAATAC